>JBMTVF010000001.1:0-126297 GCA_049451055.1 Candidatus Nanopelagicaceae bacterium
CAGATTCATTTCCAGGGTTAGGAGATTGGATTGAACAATTAATTGGCGAATCAACAGGTAAAAATGGTCGAGGAGTTCTACCTGTTGTAGTTGCTCACAAAAGCCAGAACTCCATTACCTTTTCGAAGTCGGATACAAAATCAGTTGCCGGGCCTCTTGGCGCTCAATTCATTTTCTGGGAATGGACGACGGCCCTCATCTGCTTCTTACTTAAAGTAGATCCATTCAATCAACCGAATGTCGCTGAGTCCAAGGAACGAACCAGCGCTATTTTGAAACGCGAACCAACAAATCCGCCCCTAATTTATGAGGATAATGATTTGAAAATCTTTGGGGATATTTCAGCATCTTCTCTTGAAGATTTCCTAGAGAAATTGTTTGCTTGCAAGGGTGAATACATTTCTGTAATGGCTTATTTAAATCGCAAAACAAGTCGAGTTAAGCCTTTAAGAGAGCTAATTTCGGCTCTTTCTAATCGTGTAGTAGCTTTTGGCTGGGGTCCCCGATTTCTTCATTCGACTGGACAATTTCATAAAGGTGGACCAGCAACAGGAATCTTTCTGCAATTAACAACCGAATATAGCTTCGATCTTTCTATTCCCGGTGAGAGCTATGGTTTTGCTAGGCTGATTTCGGCACAAGCCGCTGGAGATTTTGAAGCACTGGCATCAAGAAAGTTACCAATTTTTCGAATTCACTTTATGGACCGTAATCGAGGCGTTCAACGATTGATGAGCGCAGTTCAATCGCTACAAAATTAATCTTCTTCGTCGGCTCTTAATTTCTTCAAGGCAGCTTCGAGAATCTTTTTTGCTTCTGCTTCGGTACGACGCTCCTTTACATAAGCTAGGTGAGTTTTATACGGCTCATTCTTCAAGGGCGATGGCGGATTGTTCTTGTCACGACCTGCTGGAAATCCGCATCTTGGGCAATCCCACTCGTCTGGGATAGCTACTGTGCCGTCATCTGCAAAAGATGGTTTTGTTTCATGGCCATTTAAGCACCAATAGGAGATTCTAAATCTGGCAATCGCCTCACCGCGTTCGGCTTCACCCATAGGACCAGCGCCAACGCGCGACCCTCGTATTGCGCTTCCTCCAGCCATTGATCTCCTCCTAAGCCTTAACTTCTATTTTATCGTTCTTACTTCAAAACCAATCCAAGTGCAATAACTGAGGCAAACCAAAGTCCTCCGACAACAATTGTGATTCGATCAAGATTCTTTTCCACTACAGATGAGCCACCATAACTTGATGAAAGTCCCCCACCAAACAAATCTGATAATCCACTTCCCTTACCCTTGTGAAGCAATACCAAGAGAATCATCAAAACGCTGGTTATTACGAGCAGAATTGAAAGTGCTAATGCCAATTTGGAGCCTCCCTGTAGAGCGCTATCTTAGCGCGTCCGTGCTCTTAAATGACCCGATGGAACTTGCAGATTCGAGCAAATTCCTCTGGCTCTAAGCTAGCTCCGCCAACGAGCGCGCCGTCTATATCCACTTGCTTCATGATGTCAACAATATTCGCTGATTTAACCGAACCACCGTAGAGGATTCGTGCATTTTGCGAAATCTCTTCACTCCCTATCTTGATCAATTCCTTACGGATTGCGGCACAGACTTCTTGAGCATCTTCAGGGGTTGCGGTCTTGCCGGTTCCAATAGCCCAAACCGGTTCGTATGCAAATATGATTTTCTTTAAATCTGGTTTATGTAAACCCTTTAGACCACTCTTTAATTGTTCAATTACGTAACTGACATGCTGGCCGCTTTCGCGTATCTCAAGCGCTTCTCCTATGCAAAAAATGGGTTGCATCTCGCTACTGATTACTGCACGCAATTTCCGATTAAGAGTTTCATCGTTTTCACCATGTATTGCGCGCCGTTCTGAATGTCCAACAATTACATAGGTGCAGTCCAACTTCTTCAGCATGCTTGCGGAGATATCGCCAGTAAACGCCCCTGATTTCTCAGGAGATACATCCTGAGCGCCATAGAAAATTCTCAATCGATCACCATCTACTAAAGTTTGTACCGATCGAAGATCTGTAAATGGTGGAAAGATTGCTACATCGACTGCGTCAAAATCGCGCTCCTCAAGCGAATATGCGAGTTTTTGGGTTACCGCTATCGCTTCCAAATGGTTTAAATTCATCTTCCAATTTCCTGCTATTAACGGACGACGCACTTCTCTGTCCTAACTACTCAACGCTTCGAGGCCTGGGAGTGTCTTGCCCTCAAGATACTCGAGAGAAGCGCCACCGCCGGTAGAGACATAGCCAAATTGGGAATCTTGAAAACCGAGCGCGCGAATAGCAGCTGCGGAATCGCCACCGCCAACAACTGAGAGCCCACTAACCTCGGTCAGCGCCTTAGCAACCGCCTTTGTTCCACCAGCAAAGTTTGGAAACTCAAATACCCCCATTGGGCCGTTCCAGAACACTGTGTGAGAAGTCGAAATTAGGTTAGCGAAATTTGTAGCGCTATCTGGACCTATATCTAATCCCATAATTTCATCAGGGATGGATTCGACAGAGAAGCGTTGAGCCGGTTCATTTGAAAATGTTTTGGCTCCTAGAATATCTGTTGGGAGAATTACTTCGACATTACGTGCTTCTGCCAGTTTGAGAATCTCACGAACCACCTGAATTGATTCTGTGTCGAGCAAAGACTTACCGACGGCGTATCCCTTCGCGGCTAAAAAGGTAAATACCATTCCGCCACCGATGGCGAGACGATCAACCCGATCAATTAGATTCTTGATAACGGCAATTTTGTCAGAGACTTTTGCGCCTCCAAGTACCACCATATAAGGGGGCTTCGGATTCTCCATTAATTGCTTTAACACAGAAACCTCAGCGGCGATTAGTTTTCCTGCGGCATGTGGGAGTAGTTTGGCAAGTTCATAGACTGAAGCATGTTTTCTGTGGACTGCGCCAAATCCGTCGCCGATATAAAAATCAACGCCATTTGCAAGCTTTCTTGCTAACTCAAATCGTTCGTTTTCGTCCTTCGAAGTTTCCGATGCATGGAATCGAATATTTTCGAGAAGTGTTATTTCGCCCGGTGCCGTATTGGTGATGCCTTTTTCGGCAAATTCACCTACAGATTCTGGGATGAATTTCACCGGCTTACCAAGCAATTCACCTAGGCGAATTGCGACTGGCGCTAGCGAAAGATCTCTCTTTACCTCACCTTTGGGACGTCCTAAATGAGAGCAAATAACGATTCCGCAACCTTCTGAGAGTAGCGAGTTGATAGTCGGAATCGAGGCTTTTATCCGACCATCATCGGTAATGCGGCCACCATCAAGTGGAACATTTAAGTCGCATCGAAGAAAAACTCTTTTTCCAGCAACTTGTTTTGGGGTAAATTCGGAAAGCAATGCGTTAGAGAGACTTTCCGATAAAGGACATCAAATCTACTAACCGATTTGAATAACCCCATTCATTGTCATACCAAGATGCAACTTTGATTTGATTTCCAATTACTTTGGTTATTCCAGCGTCAAAGATGCTTGAATGCGGATCGGTCACGATATCGGTCGAAACAATTGGATCCTCCGTGTAGCGCAAAATACCTTTAAGCGCTCCATTGGCCGCCGCTTTCATAACTGAATTTACTTCTGCGGCTGTAGTTTCTTTTGTAACTTCTACAGTCAAATCTGTGATTGAGCCGGTAGGCACTGGTACTCGCAATGCGTAACCATCTAGCTTGCCCTTTAACTCTGGTAGAACTAATCCAATTGCTTTTGCGGCACCAGTCGAAGTTGGAATGATATTAGTTGCGGCAGATCTTGCTCTTCGTAAATCTTTGTGAGGAAAATCTAAAATCACCTGGTCATTCGTGTAAGCATGAACGGTAGTCATAAATCCACGAACTATTCCGAAGTTCTCATGTAAAACTTTCGCCATTGGAGCTAGGCAATTCGTAGTACAGGATGCATTAGAAATTATTTTGTGATTTTTAGGATCATAGGAACCCTCATTTACGCCCAAGACAATGGTCACATCTTCATCTGTGGCAGGAGCTGAAATAACTACTTTCTTTGCGCCTCCGTTTAAATGCTTTGCGGCATCAGATGCTTTGGTAAACCTTCCAGTAGATTCAATAACAATGTCAGCACCTACCGAGGACCACGGAAGAGCTGCGGGATCTTTTTCGGCAAAGACTCGAATCTTTTTCCCGCCAATTGTCAGTGAGTTATCATCAAAATTTACTTCTTGATCAATCCTGCCCAGGATCGAGTCGTATTTAATCAGGTGGGCAAGGGTATCTATGCTGGTTAAATCATTTACGGCAACTATCTCTACTGGAGCTTTGGCGGCAAGAGCTGCTCTGAGAAAATTCCGGCCGATTCGTCCGAAACCATTAATTCCAACCTTAACCATTGAAAATCCTCATCATTAGAAAATTTACGAAGCTTGAGCCACAACGTCGTGGCGAAGGCTGAAGTCTATCAGTGCTGGCTAACTGGATTTCTGTAGTCAACCAAGCAAATCAGGTGTTAAGCCAGCCTCGGTATCCGGAATTCCTAATTCTGAGGCTCGCTTATCTGCCATTGCAAGCAACCTGCGAATTCTTCCGGCGATCGCATCTTTTGTCATTGGGGGCGATGCCAATGAACCTAACTCTTCTAAACTTGCTTGACCATGATTAATTCTCAACTCTCCAGCTTCACGAAGGTGGCCTGGAATTTCATCGCCTAAAATTTCAAGTGCACGTTGTACTCGGGCTGACGCTGCAACAGCGGCTCGGGCCGATCTTCGTAGATTCGCATCGTCAAAATTGGCAAGTCGATTTGCAGTTGCTCTAACCTCTCTTCTCATCCTGCGCTCTTCCCACGCCATAACGCTTTCATGAGCGCCCAGTCTTGTTAATAGAACGCCTATTGCATCTCCATCTCTGATTACTACACGATCAACGCCACGGACCTCTCGAGCTTTTGCTGTGATCCCCAATCGACGCGCAGAACCAACTAAAGCGAGCGCTGCCTCAGGGCCAGGGCAGGTTATCTCTAGCGCCGATGATCGCCCAGGTTCAGTTAGTGAGCCGTGAGCCAAGAATGCGCCGCGCCAAGCAGCTTCCGCATCGCATACGCCAGCCGATACAACTTGGGGCGGTAGTCCGCGCACGGGTCTTGAATTTGAATCGACCAAACCCGTCTGTCGCGCTAGCGCCTCTCCATCTTTTATAACTCTGACTAAATAGCGACTTCCCTTTCGCAATCCGCCAGCGCTAATAACAGCTAAGTCTGATTCATGACCGTAGATATCGCCAATATCTTTTCGAACTCTGCGTGCAGCCTGAGCAGTGTCGAGTTCAATTTCGACCATTATCTTTCCAGCAGTGAGATGGAGTCCGCCAGCGAAGCGCAGGATTGATGAGACTTCGGCCTTTCGACAACATGGTTTGGAGACTGAGAGCCGACTCAATTCATCTTTGACAGAAGCGGTCATTGCCATAAGGCTTATCTAATCACCTCACTGCTCATAATTTCTCGAAAACAGAGCGCTAATTTTTTCGGATCATGCTGATCGCTTCCGTCGCTTAAGGCTAGTTGGCGGGAGATCAGTTTGCCGCCCATCTCCTCAGTCGCTCCCTGCAAATCATCTAGCTCATCACCTTGAATACTCACATCAGCGATAGCAAAATCACATTTGAAATTAGGTGCAAATTTGCGAATTACCGCGAGGTGATCAGCGGCTCCGATCCCGCCCAGCTCTTCTGGGGGCTGCATTTCATTAGCCGGTAAATTGAGTATCAAAATCCTGCGAGCCTTTGATTCGCAGATCGCTTTTCGCTGGGGCGCCAAAATTAGATGCGGCATAACACTTGAGAACCAAGATCCAGGACCGATTGTTAGAAAATCAGCTTCGGCGATTGCATTTATGCCTTCATCAGTTGGCTTTGCATCACCTGGAATTAGCTTTAAATCTTCAAGCGAACCCTTGGCGAGAGCTACTTCTTTTTGGCCACGAATCACCAGAGTTCCCTTCCGAGTTTGGAAGGCCCCTTCGATTTCAAGCGGTTCTCGTGACATCGGGAGCACGCGACCAACAACTTTTAGAAGTTGACCTACGCGCTCAAGCCCGGCAATCGGGTCCGCATCTCTATCCCAGAGCGCGGCAAGAAGTAGGTTTCCCAAAGCATGGCCATTTAATTCGCCGTTAGATGTAAATCGATATTGCATCAGATCTGCCCAACTTCTACCCCATTCGTCATCGCCGCAGAGAGCGGCCAGCGCCATCCGTAAATCTCCAGGTGGTAACGAGTTAAATTCAGTTCGCAATCTGCCGCTTGAACCGCCGTTATCTGCAACTGTGACGATTGCGGTTAGATTTTTAGTGATTGTCCGCAGCGCACTTAGAGTTGCTGCAAGACCGTGACCTCCGCCAAACGAGACGATCTTTGGCTGGGCAATCAACGTTCCCTACCTAAATCTCTATGAATAGCGTAAGCAGAAACTTCAACATCGTTTGTGAGTGATTGGCCGTTCAATCTCCGCGCTAATTCTTCGGCGATTGCAACGCTGCGATGTTTGCCGCCAGTACAGCCAATTGCCAGCGTGATGAATTTCTTTCCCTCTCGCAGGTATCCAGCTGCGACACTTTCAAACATGGATATATATCGATTGAGAAACTCTGGAACTTCTGGGGCCTCCAATACGGCAGTACTTACCTCTTTATCTAGACCATTCTTGGGTCTTAACGCAGGCTGCCAGTGTGGATTAGGAATAAATCGGCAGTCCATTACTAGATCAGCATCGGCAGGAATTCCATATTTATAACCGAAAGAGAGGATATTCACTTTAAGAGCTGCTAATGAACTGCTATGAAATAGCTCATTGATTTTTCGCTCCAACTGGTGAACATTGAGCTGGGATGTATCAACAATCAGGTCTGCGCCAGCACGCAGTTCGTTCAATTTTGCACGCTCCCTATCTATGCCATCCAAGATTCTGTCATTGCCCTGCAAGGGATGCGGTCGTCTGGAAGATTCGAATCTACGAATTAATACCTCATCTGAGGCGTCAACAAAAACTATTTTTCTAGAGACCCCGATTTCGGCCACATCAGCAAGTGACCGATTAAGATCGTCAAAAAATTGCCTGCCGCGAACGTCTATAACAACTGCGATTGAATCCTCAGTATGTTCGGTCATCTTAATTACGGATGTAATAAGTTGAGGAGGAAGATTGTCTATTACGTACCACCCAGCATCCTCCATTGAGTGAGCAACAGTCGATCGACCAGCGCCGCTCATTCCGGTAATGATTACTACATCTCGAGCCATGGCTACATCATGCTATCTCTGTCAAGGATGTTCGATGATTTCGCCCGTACTAGCATCTACATGAGGATTCGTTTCATTATTTTGCAAAGTACTAAAGATTATCTCCGCAGTCTTCGCGCCAATCCCGGGGATGGCTGCTATTTCCTCTGCTGTAGCTTTTCGCAAGGCTGCAATTGAGCCGTACTGCTGCATAAGCGCGGCGCGTCTACTCTCGCCAAGTCCTGCAATTTCATCCAATAGCGATTCGAGCATTAATCGTGATCGCTTTGACCGATGAAAAGTAATAGCGAATCGATGAGCTTCGTCGCGGATTCGTTGTACCAAATAGAGCGCCTCGCTATTTCGCGGCAATATAATGGGGTAGGCCCGATCAGGAAACCAGATTTCCTCCAAGCGTTTTGCCAAACCAACTAGAGTTACATTTGTAACTCCTAAATCAGCTAAAGCTCTAGCAGCGGCATTTACTTGACCTCTGCCTCCATCGACAATTAGCAGTTGAGGTGGATAAGCGAATTTCGGCCTCGCCACGCCTTCAAGATCAACCAAATCCTTCTCCGCTAGATACCTTCTAAAACGTCTTGTGACCACATGATTCATGGCGCGCGTGTCATCAAATTTCTCTTTATCCTCAATCCCGAATCTTCGGTAGTCGCTCTTTTTTGGTTGGCCATCTTCAAAAACAACCATGGAAGCGACTACCGATGTGCCTTGAATATTTGAGATATCAAAACATTCAATACGAAGTGGCAATTCTTCCATTTCAAGCGCATTGGCAAGTTCTTCCAACGCACGACCCGCAACGGCAGCGTCATTTGAACGCTTACTTAGGAATTGAATTAGTGACTGCTGTGCATTTCGTCTTACAACCTCAAGGATTTCTAATCTCTCGCCACGTGTTGGCTGGGCCAATTTCACTCGTCGTCCGGCGCGCTCGCCTAGGAAATGCTCAAGCTCTGATAGTCCAGTTACCGATAAGTTGATCTCAATCTCAGCTGGTATTTCTAGATCGCGATAAATCATCTCTATAGCAGCGCTAGCTATGTCAGTCTCTTCAACGATATTTGACCGATCAATTATCCAGGCGCGAGAACCGACAATACGCCCCTTCCTAACTCGGAAAATTGATGCTGCCGAATGAGTTATATCTTCATGAATTGCAATAAAGTCTGCAGAAATATTCTCTGAAATCGCCGCTTCGTTAGATTCACTTGCAATCTCAAGTCCTCGTAATTTATCCCGTAGTTTGGCTGCTCTCTCGAAATCTTCAGCCGCAGATGCTCTCTCCATTTCCGCTCTTAAGTGATTTTCAAGATCCTCATTTCCAGATTCCATAAATTCAATCAGTCGATTCACTAGATCTCGATGTTCTTTGGTAGATATTCGACCAACGCAGGGTGCGGCACATTTACCGATATCTCCCAAGAGGCACTGCCTCTTGGATTTCTGCGCTCTCTCAAAATTACTTGTCGAACACGATCGAACTGGATAGCTATCTAGAATTAAATCAAATGTGGTGCGCAGTGCCCAAGCATGCGCATAAGGACCGAAATACTTGAGCCCCTTCTGCTTTTGACGTCGAGTTACAAATACTCTCGGAATTTCCTCTTTAACACTAATTGCCAAATACGGATACGACTTATCATCCCTGAACTGGACATTAAATTGAGGGTTCTCTTCCTTTATCCAATTAAACTCAAGTTGCAGAGCCGCTACTTCACTTTCTACAACAGTCCAATCCACTCTCTCCGCAGCATGCACCATCCGGTGAGTTTTTTCAGGCAGATTACTTTGGAAGTATGAATTAATTCGATTTCTTAAAGATTTAGCTTTGCCCACATAAATTACTTTGTCGGCGCCATCAAAAAATCTATAAACCCCCGGTTCATCAGGGACACCTGTCGGTCGGTACTTTTGAGGGTCTGACACTGTAACTACTTCTTCAATATGGGTGAGAGAAACTTTGCCGTGTAGCTCTTTGGATTCTTAGCTACGCTCTCTGGAGTTCCTTCAGCAATTACAGTACCCCCTCCGGATCCACCTTCTGGACCTAAATCAATTATCCAATCCGCACATTTAATTACATCAAGATTGTGCTCGATTACAACAACTGTATTGCCGCTATCCACAAGGCGTTGAAGTACACCTAAGAGTTTTCTTACGTCTTCAAAATGTAATCCAGTTGTAGGTTCATCCAAAACATAAATTGTTCTCCCGGTGGAGCGCCGCTGGAGCTCGGTAGCCAGTTTTACGCGCTGAGCTTCACCTCCAGATAACGTTGGCGCAGATTGCCCAAGCCTGACATAACCTAATCCAACATCACACAATGTCTTCAGAAATCTATGAATTGCTGGGATTGATTCAAAGAATTCGGTAGCTCTTTCAATCGGCATATCAAGCACTTCTGCAATAGTTTTTCCCTTGTAATGAACTTCTAATGTTTCCCTGTTGTAACGCGCGCCATGACAGACTTCGCATGGCACATAGACATCGGGTAAGAAATTCATTTCAATTGTGATCGTGCCATCTCCTGCACAGTTTTCGCATCTTCCACCTTTTACATTGAAGGAAAAACGCCCTTGTTGATAGCCGCGAATTTTCGCCTCGCTGGTTTCTGCGAAAAGTGCACGTATTTTGTCGAATACTCCTGTATAAGTTGCTGGATTCGATCGCGGAGTTCGACCTATTGGTGATTGGTCAACGTGTACTACCTTGTCTAATTGCTCGATTCCGGTAATCGTTCGATGTCGGCCAGGAACGATCCGAGCGCCATTTAATTTATTTGCGAGGACAGAATAAAGGATGTCATTAACTAAAGTAGATTTACCTGATCCACTCACTCCAGTTACAGAGATAAATAGTCCCAATGGAAATTCAACATCGATATTTTTTAGATTGTTCTCTTTTGCTTCTTTGACTTTAAGTTTTCGTTTAGGATCAACAGGACGTCGCTTCTTCGGAGTGGCAATCTGACTTCTGCCAGAAATATAAGCCCCTGTTATAGATTTCTTCGAATTAATTAATGCATCTAGATTTCCTGAGACAACGATCTCGCCGCCGTGTTCTCCTGCGCCTGGCCCAATATCCACTATCCAATCAGAAGTTCTAATTGTCTCTTCATCGTGCTCTACAACAATCAGGGTATTACCAAGATCTCGCAAGTGCGTGAGCGTCTCTATCAGTCTTCGATTATCTCGCTGATGTAGCCCGATGCTGGGTTCATCTAGAACATATAGCACGCCTACTAGTCCAGAACCAATTTGAGTTGCTAATCGAATTCGTTGAGCTTCTCCGCCCGAAAGTGAGGCAGCTGGTCTAGCTAAAGTTAAATACTCCAAACCAACATCTAGTAGAAATCCGAGTCTGGCGTTTACTTCTTTCATTACTCTTTCAGCAATCTTGGCTTCGCGAGAACCCAGTTTGATCTCTTTTAAAAACTTAGCGCATTCCTCGATTGAGAGTTCACATATATCGGCGATATTCTTTTCGGCCAGAGTAACTGCTAGCACTTCTGGCTTTAGCCGAGCCCCGTTACAGACTGCACAAGGAGTCTCGCGCATATAAGCCTCATATTTTTCTCGGCTGTAATCACTCTCAGTTTCTCCGTGACGCCTCTCGATAAATGGAATAACTCCTTCAAACCCGGTGGAGTAACTTCTAACTCTTCCATACCTATTTCGATACTTAACATGTACTTCATATTCATAACCGTTGAGTATCGCCGCTTTCGCCTTAGAGGATAGTTTTGACCAAGGTATTTCCATGGAGAACTTGATGTCTTTTGCTAGCGCTTCAAGCAAGTTGTTGAAATATTCAGCGCTCTGTCCTCCCGCCCAAGGAGCGATTGCACCTTCACTAATTGAGATACTGTCATCCGGAATTATCAATTCCTCGTCAACTTCTAATTTCGAGCCAATCCCGCTGCATTCCGGGCAAGCTCCAAAGGGTGAATTGAAGGAAAAGGAACGAGGCTCCATCTCTTGAATTGATATCCCACAGTCGTGGCAGGCAAGCAACTCACTGTAGGTTCTCTCTTTTTCCTCTTTTCCTTTTGCATCTACAAATTCCAAGGTCACAATTCCGTTGGCGAGTTTTAGAGCTGTTTCAATTGAATCAGTAAGTCGTTGTTGTGAATCTGGCTTTGCAACAAGACGATCGATTACTACTTCAATTGTGTGCTTCTCCTGTTTTTTCAATTTAGGAGGATCGCTCAATTGAATAGTTGCACCGTCAACTCGAGCCCGCGCATAGCCTTGCGCCTGAAGATCTTTAAATAAATCTGCAAACTCACCTTTTCTAGATCGAATCATGGGAGCTAAGACTTGAAACCTAGTTTCCTTTGGCAGCGCAAGAATTTGATCAACTATATTTTGAGGAGTCTGTTTTGTTATGGGCTTGCGACACTTTGGACAATGAGGTTTGCCGGCTCTCGAAAATAGGAGGCGAAGGTAGTCATATACTTCTGTGATAGTTCCAACAGTGGATCTGGGATTACGGTTGGTGGATTTTTGATCAATCGAAACTGCTGGCGAAAGTCCTTCAATAAAATCTACATCTGGTTTATCCATCTGGCCTAAAAATTGACGAGCATATGCAGAGAGTGATTCGACGTAGCGGCGCTGACCTTCTGCGAATATCGTGTCGAAAGCGAGAGACGATTTTCCGGACCCTGAAAGGCCCGTAAATACGATCAGCGAATTCCTTGGTAAATCCAAGGAAACGTTCTTTAAATTGTGCTCCCGAGCTCCTCGCACTATGAGGCGATCTGTGCTCATTAATGCCCCGCCTCATCCATGCCGCGCAGCTCCTTTTTCAGTTCCCTTATTTCGTCACGAAGCCTCGCCGCCAACTCGAATTGCAATTGTTCAGCCGCGCCTCGCATCTGCTCGGTAAGTGAATCTATTAATCCGAGAAGTTCGGTACGAGGTAAGGCTACGAGCGACTTCGCATGAACGCCAACCGGAGTTTCGCTAACTCCTCGCCCATTAGAGGCAACAACTTCTGCTGTGTCTAAGCTCTCACGCTCAATTAGGTCTGTGATGTCTGCGATGCGCTTGCGCAGTGGTTTTGGATCTATACCCATATCTCGGTTGTAGTTTTCTTGCTTGGTCCGACGCCGATTTGTTTCTTCGATTGCATTACGCATTGAGTCAGTGAGATTGTCGGCATACATATGAACTTCGCCTGATACGTTTCTTGCTGCACGCCCAATTGTCTGGATAAGTGATCTGGTGGAACGTAAAAATCCCTCTTTATCTGCATCCAAGATGGATACTAGAGAAACTTCTGGGAGATCGAGGCCCTCGCGCAGCAGATTTATTCCAATTAGAACATCATATTCACCTTTACGTAATTCCCTAAGTAATTCGACTCTACGCAACGTATCTACTTCTGAATGCAAGTATCTTACTCGGACTCCATTATTCGCAAAGTAATCAGTTAGATCTTCGGCCATCTTTTTTGTAAGAGTTGTAACTAGAACTCTTTCATTGCGATCTGCTCGTAATTTAATCTCATTCATCAAGTCATCAATTTGATTCTTGGTGGGTTTTACAATTATGCGAGGGTCAACCAAACCTGTTGGGCGAATGACTTGCTCCACATATTCATTATTGGATTTTTCCAACTCATATGGGCCGGGAGTTGCCGAGAGGTATATTTTCTGAGGAGTTCTCTCTAGGAATTCATTAAATTTGAGGGGACGATTATCTAGGGCGCTTGGCAATCGGAATCCGTGCTCTACCAAAGTTCGTTTTCTAGATGCATCGCCCTCATACATGGCACCGATCTGAGGGACAGTAATGTGCGATTCATCTATAACGCAGAGAAAATCTTCAGGAAAATAATCTAAGAGGCAGCTAGGCGCGCTGCCTGGCAGCCGGCCATCTATATGCCTCGAATAATTCTCAATTCCCGAACAGAACCCAAGTTGGGCCATCATCTCTAAGTCGAACTGGGTTCGCATTCTCAATCTTTGCGCTTCCAACAATTTATTCTGTTTTTCTAATTCCTTTAGACGCTCGCTTAGTTCAATTTCAATATTTGCCATGGCTCGCTTCATGGTTTCTGGGCCGGCTGAATAATGAGTGGCAGGAAAGATAAACACCTCTTTTACATCACTTACGATCTCGCCAGTAAGTGGATTTAAGGTCGTCAATCTTTCAATCTCATCGCCAAACATCTCAATTCGAATCGCAAGCTCTTCATAAACGGGGATAATCTCAACCGTATCCCCACGAACCCGAAATGTTCCTCTTTCAAATGCTACGTCATTTCGCTTGTATTGAATCTCAACGAAATTTCGAAGAAGTCTATTTCTTTCAATGGCATCTCCCACTCCGATTCGAATCATTCGGTCGATGTATTCCTGCGGGGTCCCAAGTCCGTAAATACAAGAAACTGTTGCCACCACAACCACATCGCGTCTTGTCAAGAGTGAATAAGTTGCTGAGTAGCGCAATCTTTCGACCTCAGAATTTACTGAGGCATCTTTTTCAATAAAGGTGTCAGTTTGTGGAACATATGCTTCAGGTTGATAGTAGTCGTAATATGAAACGAAATATTCAACTGCATTTTCCGGCATTAATTCTCGAAATTCGTTTGCCAATTGGGCAGCCAATGTCTTATTTGGCGCAAGTACCAAAGTTGGCCTTTGTACTTGTTCTATCAGCCAAGCCACAGTTGCTGATTTACCGGTTCCCGTCGCTCCAAGTAAAACTATGTCACTTTCATCTCGATCTACTCTTTTCGTTAGCTCGGCAATAGCATTTGGCTGATCTCCGGCAGGGGTTAATTCGCTGATAACCTTAAAGGGCTTATCGGCTCGCGGTGTGGAAGTGGCAACTCTGCTCATTTCGCTAAACGTGGCCTAATTTCGTTTTCCCAGATACTTAAGACTTTCTTTTCTAATGCGGGAATATCACCATCATTTTCAATGATGAAATCTGAGATCGATTCCCGTTCTTCACGCGTTGCTTGGGCTGAGATCCGCTTATCAATTTCATAGTTCTTAAGTCCTCGGGCAATTAGACGCGAGCGTCGCTCATCAATATCAGCTTCAACTGTAATGACTAGGTCAAACCTGTCCTGGCCCTTAGTTTCGAAGAGGAGTGGAATCTCATTTATCACAACGGCGTTTTCGCCCGCCCTAGAAGTTAACTTGGTTGCTAATTCGCGAACTCTTGGGTGGATTATGTTCTCTAAATCCCTGCGAGCAGCAACGTCTCTGAAAACAATTGCTGCCAGCTTAGAACGATCTATTTCGCCATCAAGCAAAATATCATCCCCAAAACGCGTAACTACCTCATCGAAACCAGGTTTTCCGCGTTCAACAACTTCACGTGCAAGTTGATCGGAGTCAATGCATATTGCTCCCAGCTCAGCAAACAACTCAGCGACCAGCGATTTTCCTGCACCTATTCCACCAGTAAGAGCTATCGAGATCATGGCTCGACTCCTAAATCATTTAGAGGTTAGTAAGAACACCTCTAGGCGGTCGGTTCATCAGTTTGAGCAGGAGCAGAAGCGGCAGCAGCAGCATCTGCTGCTTGTGCTTCCGACTTCTGTTTCTTATGCGCGAGGAATCGAGCTTGCGCCTCGGCATACTGTCGCTCCCAAGCTTCACGTTGCGCTTCAAAACCTGGTTGCCACTCTTGAGTTTGTGGATCGAAGCCTTCTGGATAAATGAAGTTACCGTTTTCATCATATCTAGCCGGCATGCCATATTGGGTTGGGTCAAAGGCTTCAACAGGAACATCCTGACCTTCGTTTGCCTGCTTAAGAGAAAGTGAGATTCGACGACGCTCAAGATCGATATCAATAATTTTGACAAAAAGTTGATCTCCAACTTGAACAACTTGTTCCGGAATTTCTACATGTCGTTCTGCAAGTTCGGAAATATGAACCAAGCCTTCAATTCCATCAAATACCTTTATGAATGCACCAAACGGTACTAGCTTGGTTACTTCTCCTGGTACGACTTGATTTATGGTGTGGGTTCTAGCGAAAGCCTGCCAAGGATCTTCTTGCGTCGCCTTCAAGGAAAGTGAGACTCGCTCTCTTTCAAAATCCACCTCAAGGACTTCTACGGTGACCTCATCGCCCACTTCTACAACTTCACCGGGGTGATCGATATGTTGCCAAGAGAGTTCAGAGACGTGAACTAGTCCATCCACTCCCCCGAGATCTACGAAAGCTCCGAAATTAACTATTGAAGAAACCACGCCCGTACGAACTTGTCCTTTTTGAAGTTGATTTAGGAAAGTGGTGCGAGATTCAGATTGAGTCTGCTCGAGATAGGCGCGGCGCGAGAGAACTACATTGTTACGATTTTTATCGAGTTCAATAATTCTCGCCTCAACCTGTTTGCCGATATATGGAGATAGGTCTCGGACTCGACGCATCTCCACTAGGGATGCAGGAAGGAATCCTCTGAGCCCGATGTCGACTATTAGACCGCCTTTGACTACTTCAATTACCGTTCCAACAACAACTTCATCACGCTCTTTCTTACCTTCAATTTCACCCCAGGCTTTTTCATATTGAGCCCGCTTCTTAGAGAGGATTAGTCGTCCTTCTTTATCTTCTTTTTGAAGAACTAACGCTTCTATGCGTTCACCTATCTTTACCAACTCGCTTGGATCTAAATCATTTCGAATCGATAGTTCCCGAGATGGGATAACACCTTCTGTCTTGTATCCGATATCAAGAAGTACTTCGTCGCGGTCTACTTGGACGACAATTCCAGAGACTAAATCTCCGTCATTAAAATTCTTTATGGTTCCTTCGATGGCTGCGAGAAATTCGGCGGCGGAACCGACATCATTTATTGAAATTTGAGTGGACAAGATTCTCCAAGTTTTACTGCAACTAGTAGGGCATGCATGGGGCCGACTCCAAATGGGCATTTCCTACTAGGTCTTAGGCGATGCAAGCTCCCAAAGCAAGGATGCGAAGAGTACTTTCTTAGTCGCTCTGGGGTCAATTCGTAGAACTGTTTAGTGAGCTGCCTCGTGCCAATTTCGGCCAAATCCAACGTTTACATCAAGAGGCGCCTTCAATGGATATGCAGATCCCATCTCAATCCGCACCAATTCCTCGAGAGTCGACTCCTCATTTACGGCAACTTCAAAAATCAATTCATCGTGGACTTGTAGCAATAATCTCGACTTCATTTTCTTTTCTTTTATTACATCAGAAACTCTGATCATAGCTTCCTTAATAATGTCTGCTGCGGAACCTTGAATCGGTGCATTTAATGCCATTCGTTCTGCAACTTCCCGACGTTGTCGATTTTCGTGGCTCAAGTCTGGGAGATAGCGCCTTCTTCCCATTATCGTTTCAGTAAATCCTTTTTCTCGAGCAATTCTGACTACGTCTTTCAAATAGCTTTGGATTCCACCGAACCTCAAGAAATATCGATCCATCAGTGCGCTGGCCTCGTTCGGTGTGATATCTAATTGTTGCGCCAAACCAAATGAAGATAATCCGTAAGCCAATCCATATGACATGGCCTTGATCTGGCGGCGCATATCTTCATCTACTTTAGTTTCAGCCACACCAAAAACTTGTGCCGCCACCGTTCGATGCAGGTCTTCCCCTTCTGCAAATGCTTTCAGTAATCCTTCATCTTCAGAGAGATGAGCCATTATTCGCATTTCAATCTGACTGTAGTCCGCCGTCATTAATTGATTAAATGGACTTATCGCGACAAATGCTTCTCTGATTCGCCGACCCTCTTCGCTTCGAATTGGAATATTCTGTAGATTCGGATTAATTGAAGACAGTCGCCCAGTCGCAGTCACAGTTTGTTGAAAACTGGTGTGAATACGTGAATCACTTCCTACGCATTCAATTAATCCTTCTACGGTAGTGCGTAGTTTTGTGAACTCACGAGTCTTCAATATATTTGCTAGAACTTTATGCTTGGTCGTATGAAATAGCCATTCAAGAGATTCGGCATCGGTACTAAAACCTGTTTTTATTCGCTTGGTTTTTGGAAGCTTCAATTTCTCGAAGAGTATTACTTGGAGTTGCTTTGGGGATGAAAGGTTGAATTCTTCTCCAGCTTCTCTATGCGCTGATTTAATCGCGTCACTCTCGATTTCTAAAAATTCGGTTCGCAAAACGTTCAAATACTTCTGATCTACACCAATCCCTACCTTCTCCATTTGTGCAATTAGCTCCATCGTCGGCATTTCAAGTTTTTCAAAGAGACTATAAAGTTCACGTGATTTCATTTCATTCACTAGTGATTCCTCTAATGTGTAAAGTGAATGTATAAGATTTGGCTCAATTGGACCTGCAAAAAGATCTAGATTTGAAGGTTGAGATTCCCAACCCAAATACTTTTTTACTATTGCTGGCAAATCTAAATCCCTAGTACCTGGGTTTATAAGATAAGCAGCGATTTCAGAGTCAAATGTGATTTTGCAACCTAATTCAGCTTTTACTAAATCCTTCCCACCATGTGTGATTACTTCTTTTCCATCGAGCAATCCTGATTTGACCGGAGTAGAAATCGCTGTTCCGTTATCAGTTACAGCATACAAAACCTCTCCTACCGTCAGAGCTGCAACCTTACGATCTTGGCCTAGTGCTTCTACGAAATCCTTTGCAGAAATATTTCTCCAGTCAACTTTTTTCGTTTTATCTTCCCTAGCTTTTTTCTCGTCTTTAGCTAAGCTCGCTTGCGATTCACTATTTGCAAGAACTTGGACTCGCTCTCGAAGCGCCTTTATTTCAAGATTTTCAAATAGAGCCATAGTTTTTTCTAGGTTTACACCACGCCAACTCAGTTCATCGAATTTGAGGTGAATTGGGACATCTTTTCTCAATTCAGTAAGTTCGCGATTTCTCTGGATAATCTTGACGTTTTCGCGGAGTGAATCTCCAACTTTCCCCGAAACTTCAGAAATGTGGTTGATTAGATTCGATAAATTTCCATATTCAGTGATCCATTTAGCTGCGGTTTTCTCGCCCACTCCTGGAATCGATGGCAAGTTATCGCTGGGATCACCTCTTAAGGCTGCGTAATCTGGGTATTGCTGGGGAGTCAGCCCGTATCGTTCCATCAATACTTCAGGTGTGATTCGAGAAAGATCGGTAACTCCCTTCTTAGGGTAGAGAACCGTTACATTTTTCGTTATTAATTGAAAGGCGTCTCGGTCCCCAGTGCATATGAGTATTTCTGCACTCTTAGGTGAGTTTTGAATAATTGAGGCAATTACATCATCGGCTTCAAATCCTGGAGCCTCAAAACTCGGAATTTGAAACGCTTCAATGAGTTCATTTATATATGACAGTTGCGATCTGAACTCATCCGGAGTGGCTGCCCGGTTAGCTTTGTACTCAGGGAAGGCTTCAGTTCTGAAGGTTTTTCTAGAGACGTCAAAAGCAATAATTACATGTGTTGGTTTCTCGTCTCTGATGAGATTAATTAGCATGGCAGCGAACCCGTAGATTGCATTAGTTGGTTGTCCGCTACTTGTGGAGAAATTCTCTACAGGAAGGGCATAGAAAGCTCGATATGCCAGCGAATGGCCATCAATTAGCAAAATACGTGGATTCATCGTCAACGCAATCCTAGATGGCGCTCTCCTATCCATCTACAATCTGGGCATGACTGATTTCATGAAGATACTGCAAGAACGTGGCGGGGGCGCTCTAGCTCAGAAACTAGGAATTGAAATTCTTGAAGTTTCGCCAGAGAAATTAGTCGCGACCATGCCGGTTGAAGGAAATACTCAACCAATTGGACTTCTGCACGGAGGAGCTAGCGTTGTGCTTGCTGAGAGTCTTGGCTCTATCGGCACTCAACTGCATGCTGGCCCAAAACGAAAAATCGTGGGTGTCGATATAAATGCAACGCACCATAAATCTGCAACGAGCGGACTAGTAACTGGAGTTGCTACCGCAATCTCGCTTGGCAAAACGCTCTGTTGTTATCAAGTGGAGATAACAAACGATAAAGGTGAGAGAACCTGCACTGCAAGAATTACTTGTTTGATTCTGGCGGAACGTTCCTAATTTGTTTGGGGTCAAGTATTCCCAATGCCAATTCTTTCATGGTAATTCTCTGGTCCATGGCCGTTTTCTGGATCCACTGATAGGCCTGGACTTCGGAGAGCTTAAGAGTTTGCATTAGAACGCCCTTAGCGCGATCTAGTAATTTGCGAGTTTCTAATCTCTCGGTGAGGTCGGCAATCTCCTCTCTTAAGGTATTCAGCTCAACAAATCGACTAGATGCAATTTCAATTGCAGGAACAAGATCTGCAATCGTGAAAGGTTTGACCACATAGCCCATAACTCCAGCATCCCGTGCTCGTTCTACCAATTCACGTTGGCTAAATGCAGTCAACATC
Source organism: Candidatus Nanopelagicaceae bacterium (assembly GCA_049451055.1). Taxonomy (GTDB): domain Bacteria; phylum Actinomycetota; class Actinomycetes; order Nanopelagicales; family Nanopelagicaceae; genus MAG-120802. The sequence goes on from JBMTVF010000001.1 coordinate 19,657, forward strand.
AAGGTCGGACAGATTGTGATGATCTCCGATGCTGCAGAAATTCCATCAAGTTTTGGCATTTTCACATCTAATATAGCTAAATCTGGTTTTAACTCCTTAGCTAATTCAATTGCCTCAACGCCGTCAGTAGCCTCTCCGACAACTTGGTAACCCGCTTCTTTTAACATTTCTGATAAATCCATGCGAATTAGAGTTTCGTCTTCGGCGATGAGTATTCGTGAGATAGCCATGACTTGACCTTTTTGTGCCTCGAGTCGGATTCGAACCGACACTATACGGTTTTTGAGACCGTCCTCTCTACCGTTGGAGTACCGAGGCGCGGAGGAAGTTTAGCGATAGGCCGGGGCGATGCCACCAACGGCATCGCCTATGTTGTGAACTCGCATTGCATTAGTTGAACCGGGGATTCCAGGCGGAGATCCCGCAACTATCATTATCGATTCACCTTTGTTAACTCTTTTTGTATTTAAGAGAATTGCATCGACCTGCTTCACCATTTGATCTGTTGTTTCAACTAGCGGTGTCAGCATGGATTCCACGCCCCAAGTCAGGGCCAATTGACGATATGTATTTTCATCTGGAGTCAAAGCCACAATTGGGATGCGGGATCTCAATCGAGACATACGTCGTGCTGAGTCACCTGATTTTGTAAATGTAGCTAACATCTTTGCGCCAATAACTTGACCGACTTCAGAGGCCGCTTTAGTTATTGCGCCACCTTTAGTTCGCGGATTATGAAGTAATTGAGGAATTAGATGCAAGGCATCCGTTTCAGTCTTCTCAATAATTCTTGCCATGGTCTGTACAGACTCAATCGGGAAATTTCCGGTACTGGTTTCGCCAGATAACATAAGCGCATCTGCGCCATCTAAAACCGCATTTGCGCAATCAGTAGCTTCTGCTCGGGTCGGTCGGGAATTTGTGATCATTGAATCAAGCATCTGAGTTGCGACAATTACTGGTTTCGCCTGCTCTCTGGCCAACGTAATACAACGCTTCTGTACTAATGGAATTTCTTCTATCGGCATTTCCACACCAAGGTCTCCGCGGGCAACCATAATTCCGTCAAACGCCTCAATAATTGAATCTAGATTTTCAACTGCCTGTGGTTTTTCTATCTTGGCTATAACTGGTCGGGAGATTCCTTCTTCCTTCATTATCGCTTGTACCGCTTTGATATCTTCGGCACTTCTAACAAAAGAAAGCGCAATTAAATCGACACCCGAGCGCAGTGCCCATCGCAAGTCAGATTCATCTTTATCTGACATTGCGGGAACTGAAACTGCGACACCAGGAAGGTTAATCCCTTTGCTATTTGAAATTTCTCCTGCTTCTTTGCATTTAGTTTGAACAGAATTTTTCTCCACTTTTGTAACTTCAACGACCACTCGGCCATCATCAATTAAAAGTAAATCTCCAGGCTTACAATCACCCGGTAAACCTTTATATGTAGTTCCTACGAGATCTTTAGTTCCTTCGACATCATCCGTCGTTATTGTAAGTAAATCACCTACCCCTAGATTATGAGGGCCATCCTTAAATCTGCCTAGGCGAATCTTTGGCCCTTGTAAATCTGCCATTATCGCAATGGCAACGCCTGCTTTTTCTGCGGACTTTCTTACCGCCATCATTCTCTGTAGATGTTCGCTCTGTTCGCCATGCGAGAGATTTAATCTCGCAACATTCATTCCGGCTGAGATCAATTCGGCAATTTTCGAGTCAGTGTTTACGGCAGGACCAAGCGTGCAAACTATTTTTGCTCTCCGCAAAAGGAACCTCACTCGAATTCAGAGTCGATGACAGACTTCAGTGTCTTGGACGCCAGTCTATCAAGTAGCTGAAGCTAAAAAAAATCCTTTAGATTCCAGAAATATGCGCGAGTTGGCCAACGCCAGCAGTAATAGCCATTCCAAGCGCGCCACCAGTCAGAATTCTAAAAGTTGTCTTGCTAACGCTTGCTCCAGCAGTCTTCGCGCTAATCACGCCAGCAATTATCAATCCAACAAATGTTGTAGCAATAATCGACAGCGCTTTTCCACCAAGACTTGGAGCAAACGCGCCTAGGAAAGGAATTAAACCTCCGGCAGTAAAACTTAACGCCGAAGCTACTGCCGCTTGTATGGGTCTAGCACGAGTAGCTTCATGATGTCCTAATTCATCGCGTACGTGAGCCGCAAGTGCATCTTTGTCATGAAGCTCTTTTGCAACTTGTTCGGCTAAATGTCTAGAAATTCCTCTTGTCTCATAAATTTGCGTTAATTCCTCTAATTCACCTTTTGGATCTTGCGCTAATTGGCGAATCTCAAGTTCCCGATCTGATTTTTCAATATCATTCTGTGATTTAACCGAAACATACTCTCCAACGGCCATTGACATGGCGCCGGCGGCTATAGCTGCAATTCCAGCGGTTATCACCAGATCATTTTTACCTGCGCTAACAATCCCAATCATTAACGATGCGGTGGAAACAAGTCCATCGTTTGAGCCAAGAACTGCGGCGCGAAGCCAGCCCGCCCTATGGGCTCGATGGGCCTCTACGCCATTTTGTTGATCTGCAATTTCCATACCGAGATAATATCTCTTCGGCGGTTAATTCTTGATTTTTGAAGCTGTCGGCCTCTGAAAATTCCGTTTCCAAAGAAGCAGAATTGAAATTCCAATTAGCACCAGGCTAGTCCAGATATTCAATCTCAATCCAAATATCAGATTAGCATCATCAATTCGTAAGCTCTCTATCCAAAGTCTGCCTAGTGAATAGAGCGCTACGTAAGAGATAAAAACTGAACCGCTTCTAAGATTTTTAAAAATTTTCCATTTGACTATAACTAATGCAGCTAGGAGGCACCAGATAGATTCATAAAGAAAAGTTGGATGAAAGGTCTCAAATTGAGAGAATCCACTTGGACGATAACGTAGCGGAACTTGCAATGCCCAAAAAGCATCAAGTGGCCTTCCAAATAACTCAATGTTGAACCAGTTTCCGATGCGTCCGATTGCTTGTGCAATTAATAGACCCGGAGCAAGCGCATCGGCAAAGATTGAAAAAGAAATCTCTTGATTCTTATTGATTTTGCGATATGCAAGATATGCAATTAAGGTTCCCAGGGAGATGGCTCCCCAGATTCCGAGCCCGCCTTGCCAAATGTATAGCGCCTCTATGGGCTTTCCGCCTTCACCAAAATAGCGTTGCGGCGAGGTTGCGACGTGATAAAGACGCCCGCCAATAATTCCGGCGGGAACCGCGTAGATGGCAACATCGCCAACAACTCCTGAGGCGCCGCCACTATTTACATATCTCTTATTGCCAATGAAAACGGCTACTGCAACTCCAGTAATTATGCACAGCGCATAAAAATGAATAGTGATTGGCCCAAGCTCAATGAGAGATTGGCTGGGAGATGGAATCACGCCAGCTACTTAGCGGCCTCTACCGCAGCTTTAAATTCATCCAATTTGAATTCAACACCACTTCGTTGCCAGACAGTCCCATTTATAAAGACTGTCGGTGTTCCCTTCACATTGTATTTGGGCATAGAGTCATAAACTGCTTTAGCCCGGTCGGCGTATTTATTCTCAGATACGCAACTATTAAAAGACTCAGCAGTTATCCCTAAGCGATTGCCGATTTCTAATAAATTCGCAACCGTGTAAGTGCCTGAACCCTCACGACCTTGGACTGTGTAAATTGCTTTGTGGTAATCCAGAAAGCGTCCCTCATCAGCTGCACAAAAAGCTGCATTAGCCGCTTGAGCCGATTCATTTCCGAGGAAGGAAGTCAATCGATAAGTGACTTCGGCCTGGTTGCTTCGTACGATTTCATCTAAGTAATCTCCCATTTCTGTTTCAAAGTCTTTACAGAATGGACATTGTGGATCCTCCCAAATTTCAATTCTTGGAAGAGTTCCTTTATTGAAAGCGATTCCGAAATCATCAGCTGGGTCTATTGAAGCGTTTAAAATTGGACCGTTATTAGAGGCATCTACTTTCTCGATCGCTACATCAAAATCTGTTTTCTTTGCAGATTGTCTATCAAGCACTGTGAAAATTACACCTGAGACCACTACTAGCCCAACCATGCCAAGCACTAAGTTTCTTGTGAGCGTGTCACCTTTTGGCTGGTTATCACGGTTTCTTTCGCGAGGTTCTTTCGGCATGTAATCTCCTAGGTTTAAAGAAAATCTTAGTCTATGCGTGTATGAAATTTAGACGAGACAGTCAGGCCCTAAGACGCTCTTGAGATCAGCGCTGAGACTTGGTGAGGCTGTGACCCGCAGTCCATCATCCAGGCGGAAGGTCGTCTCTTTAATTCCTCCTTCTATTTTTAAATGTACCTCCCTTGTTCCTGGGTGAGAGCGGAGGATTTCCTTCATGCGGTCGACGACCGGCGGTGTACAGCGTTCCGCTTCAACGCGAATTACGTACGGACCAATTGGAGCTTGATTAACGTCAGGGATTGAGAGATCTATCGCCGTGATTCTAAGCGCCTCTTCTCGTTTATCTATTCGTCCTCTAATAGAAACAATCCGATCCTCTATCAAATTCAATGCATGTTGTTGATAGGAATTAGAGAAGAATAAAACGTCTACGGAGCCCTCTAAGTCTTCAATTGTGACGATTGCCCAAGTTGAACCTTGTCTACTCACTTTTCGTTGCACATTTGTGATTAGGCCGGCAATCGTAAAGACGCTTTCATGCGCAACGTTCTCTTCAACCAATTGACTTATCGTGATATCTCGGGAATTTCGTAATACGTGCTCTACGCCCAAGAGTGGGTGATCTGAGACGTAAAGTCCAAGCATTTCTCTTTCATATGAGAGGAGAAGTGGTTTCTCCCATTCTTGAGTCGGAATATCTAGCGCTACGCCAGCTACCCCTGAGGTGATTTGAGAATTTCCACCAAAGAGATCGAACTGTCCGATTGCTTCGGCTCGTTTAACCTCAGAAACCGAATCTATCGCTTCTAAATAGATGCTCATCAAACCGTGTCGGGTATGTCCTAGTGAGTCAAAAGCCCCTGCTTTTATAAGAGATTCGATAGTTTTTTTATTACATACGGTGGCGTCAACTTTTGCGAGGAAGTCTCCGAAAGATTCAAATCGACCTTTTTCCTCTCGGTTTCGCGTTATTGAGGCGACCACATTTTCGCCAACATTTCTAATTGCTGCCAGGCCAAATCGGATGTCGTTACTCCTTGGGGTGTATTCAGCGTCAGATTCATTTACATCCGGAGCGAGAACTTTTATTCCCATGCGTCGACATTCGCTCAGATAGAGAGCCGTTTTCTCTTTATCACTCTGGACGCTAGTAAGAAGTGCAGCCATATATTCAGTCGGATAATTTGCTTTCAAGTACGCCGTCCAAAATGAAATTACCCCGTACCCCGCGCTATGAGCCCGATTGAATGCGTAATCCGAGAAAGGAATTAGTGTTCTCCATAGCTCCTCAATAGCGCCGCTAGAGAAACCATTCTTTGTCATTCCGGCTTCGAAATGTACATACTCCTTATCTAGAATCTCTTTATTCTTCTTACCCATTGCCTTTCGAAGAAGATCCGCGCGAGCGAGTGAAAAGCCAGCAACTTTTTGGGCGATTGCCATGACCTGCTCTTGGTAAACGATTAATCCATAAGTGTCGTCAAGAATTTCGCTTAGCGGAGCTAGCAGTTCTGGATGAATTGGTTCTATGCGCTTGCGTTTATTCTTTCGATCGGCGTAATCATTGTGTGCGTTAACCCCCATGGGTCCCGGGCGATAAAGCGCGATTACTGCAGATATATCAGCAAACGCATCGGGGGCCATGGAGCGGAGCAGAGCTCGAATGGGCGCGCTATCAAGTTGGAATACCCCCAAAGTTTCTCCTCTAGAGAGCAGTTCGAATGTTTTCTTGTCCGACAACGCCAATTCTTCAAGAACAATTTTTTTAGATTGATTCTTCTCGATATTTACAATGCAATCATCAAGGACTGAGAGATTTCGAAGTCCGAGAAAGTCCATCTTCAATAGACCAGTGGCTTCACATGCACTCATATCAAATTGAGTAATGGTGGCGCCATCAGTATCGCGCCTATGAATCGGAATTACATCGAGAAGTGGGTCTCTGCTAAGTATTACGCCCGCAGCGTGGACGCCAGGTTGGCGCTTAAGTCCTTCTATACCTCTTGCCATATCAACAATAATTCTTGCGTCAGCATCTTCCTCGTAAATATTTCGAAATTCTTGGGCTTCTTGAAACCGTTCATGCTCTTTATCAAATATTCCAGAGAGCGAAATATCTTTACCCATAATTGAGGGAGGTAGCGCTTTAGTTAATTTATCGCCAATAGCAAAGGGGTAACCGAGCACTCTCGTGGCATCTTTGATGGCTTGTTTGGATTTTATTGTATTGAAGGTAATTATTTGAGCTACTCGATCTTCGCCATATTTATCGATGGCATACCGAATCATCTCGCCACGGCGACGCTCGTCAAAATCCAAATCAATGTCCGGCATTGAGATGCGATCTGGGTTTAGAAAACGTTCAAAAAGTAAACCGTGTTCTATCGGATCAAGTGCTGTGATGCCAAGTGAAAATGAAACTAATGACCCGGCAGCCGAGCCTCTTCCAGGACCAACTCTGATACCGACAGATTGTGCATGTGAGACTAAATCCGCAACCACGAGAAAATAACCGGCAAATCCCATCTTGGTCATAACATCTAATTCAAAGTCGAGCCGATTTTGATACTCAAGTGAGGGATTAGGGAGTCTTTTTTCTAAGCCAAGTTTCGCCTGTTTTACTAGCCAAGAGTTTTCATCTTCTCCGGAAGGGACCGGGAACTTAGGTAATAGATTTTCATTCTCACGGAGTTTTACATTGCACCTTTCGGCCACCAAGAGCGTGTTATCGCATGCAATCTCAACATCTCTAAATAAGTGCCGCATAGTCGCGGCATCTTTCAAATAAAACTCATCGCTGTCGAATTTGAATCTCTTTGGATCGGCAAGAGTACTTCCGGAGCCAACTGAAAGGATTGCTTCATGATGACGAGCGTCACCTGCGTACACATAATGCAAGTCATTTGTGGCCAAAAGAGGGATTCCGAGATCTTTTGAAAGCTGAAGTAATCCATCCTTGACGCGACGTTCAATCTCAAGACCATGGTCCATCAGTTCAACGTAAAAGTTCCCGGAACCAAAAATCTCAAGGTACTTTGCGGCTGCGGCTCGGGCCTCTTGGTATGCGCCCATCCGCAATCTAGTTTGAATCTCTCCACCCGGGCAACCCGTAGTAGCAATCAAACCCGCTGAGTATTTCTGGAGAAGTTCGGTATCAACTCTGGGTTTGTAATAGAAACCTTCTAGCGAAGCCAATGAAGCTAGTTTGAACAAATTCGATAAGCCGAGATTATTTTCAGCAAGAATTGTCATGTGAGTGTATGCACCGCCACCAGAGACATCATCTTCTCCGCCGTCTGCCCACTTAACGCGCTTCTTATCAAATCTTGATTCTGGCGCTACATACGCTTCGATACCAATGATGGGCTTAACGCCTTCAGATTGCATAGATTTATAAAAATCAAAGGCGCCAAAAACATTTCCATGGTCAGTTATTGCGATGGCATTGCCACCTTGATTCTTTACCTCTTTTGCAAGTTGATCGATCCGCGCCGCTCCATCGAGCATCGAGTACTCGGTATGAACATGTAAATGCACAAATCCCTTGCTCATGGGCGGTGAGATTACTACCCGGCTAAGACGATGCGGTTAAAATCGAGAGGGCGCGTTTCAAGTCAGCGGGGTATGGAGATGAAAGCGCAATTCGGGTTCCACTCGTAGGTTGTAAGAAGGCTAATTCCATAGCGTGGAGCCAAGGCCGGCGCAGCTCTAGACGTTCGGCAAGGACTGGATCAGCGCCATAAGCAAGGTCCCCCACTAATGGATGTCGAAGCGCGTTGAAGTGGACCCTGATCTGGTGGGTTCGGCCAGTCTCTAATTTGATTTTAAGCAAGCTCGTGCTTGCAAGATATTCGATTAACTCAAAATGGGTGATGCTTGGTTTTCCATCTGCCACAACTGCAAATCGATAATCTTCGCGCGGATGTCTTCCGATTGGAGCATCAATCGTACCTTCAGGTGGATCCATGTGGCCCTGAACTAACGCGTGGTAAACCTTCTCTACCTTTCTTGTTCTAAATTGATCTTTTAGGTTGAGATAAGCGATTTCATTCTTAGCAACCATCATTAACCCTGAAGTCCCTACATCAAGTCGCTGAACAATTCCTTTTCTCTCTTCTGATCCCGATGTTGAGATCTGGCAACCAAGAGAGATGAGATCTCCGAGAACTGTGGGCCCTTGCCAACCGGGACTTGGGTGTGCAGCCGTACCAACCGGCTTATCTACTACGACCACATCGTCATCTTCGTAGACAACTTGAATAGATTCACTCGTTACCCTCGTAAAATCCAGCGGATCAATTGCTTGAGGCAAATTAATTTCAATTTTCCTTCCAGCAACTACGCGATCAGATTTAGATACAGGAGTTTTGCCCAATTTGACCCGCCCAGCGTTAAGAAGATCGGCTGCTGCGCTGCGAGAGACCTCCAATAATTTTGAAACTGCTACATCTGCTCGTTCGCCATTTAGTTCATCTGTGATCTCAACGATTCTGAGCTCGCTTTCGCTGGTCACTTACCCACTCCATCTGATTTTTGGCTACCGCGGTCGTCACGATAAGGAATGTTGAAGGTAGCTAGCAGGGCTAGGCTTACTCCAGCAATAACTATTGCACTATCGGCGATATTAAAAGTTGGCCAATTGGGCAGCTCAATCCAATCAATAACCTCGCCACGCCAAACTCCAGGTGGCCGGAAAACTCTGTCGAATAAATTGCCCACTACACCACCCAAAAGCAACGCCATCGCAATCGCCCAACGCAAACTTGTTATTTGGCGTACCAAATAGACCAACAGGCCAGCGACCACTAGTTTCAGCGTGGCGAGAACGATTGTTGCTTCGGTTAAAAAATTAAACGCTGCACCCGAATTAGTCGAATATGAGAGTTTCAAAAAATCTCCTATGACCTTTATATCAGGTTGGTATCTTAGATAAGTTTCCGCCCAATTCTTCGTTGCAAGATCTAAGCCGAAGACTCCGGTCGAAACCAAAATAAAATATCGACGGATCCTTATCTGGATCGAGGAAGTCAGCGGCGCTCTTCTTTCTGCTTGCATACCATACATAAGGTGGCGCGCGGAAAGACTTTAAGTCTGGCTTTCCCGATAGGGTTTCCACAATCTTCGCATCGGCCATAAGTCTTCGTGTCGATCCGCTCTAAGGCGCGCTCAGTTTGTAAGACCATATCTCGTGCGTTGTACACCAATGACATTTCATGTTCACGTTCAAAAGTTTTCGTTCCGGCATCAGCTTGATCGTCTCCGGCACCAACTCCTGATGCTTCAATTAAGGCATCCATTTCGCTTTCAACTTCTGCCAACTCTTCTTTCAAGCGAATTAGGTCTTTTGCCAGTCCAGTTCTTATCGCCTTAAGTTCAAGTGCCGTCCAATTTTCTGCGCCCTCGTTTACAACTAGTGGAGCCGGGGCCGCCTTTATCGGTTTAAGCGGAGCCGGTTTCTTTCCAGGTTTAACCTTGCGAATTGGAGGCGGAAGCACCAACCGCTTCTCTTCAACGACGGCAATGTCGCTTGATTCTATTTCTGGTTTGTAGACCGAGATTGTTGTTGCGCCTTTTGCCGTGCTCGAGGTTAGGGCGGTCTTATGCTGCCCCTTAATTATTGAAGGCGCTGCTTTCTTTGCCGTTTTCAATACCGGCTTCTTCTGCGGTTTTGCACTCTTTTTCGCTACGGGCTTTTTTGCTATCGCTTTTTTGGAAATAGCCTTCTTGGATTTCGAGACCTGCTTCTTGGCAGGTGGACTTTTCTTCGAGGTTTTTTTAGCAGGCACAGCGCTGAAGGCTAGGGGTTCGCCTGCCCAATTGCCACTCGCCGCGGTTCTTTGGAATACAATTGGAGAACTTGCTTAAGAATACGCAGAGACCGGGCTATCACCCGAGAGCGTGTCGGAAGAAATGAGCCGAGAGGCCAAGTAGAGCCGACTGCAAGTTAGCGGTTCATCGAAAGATGGACAAGGTGGGTGGCACCGCGGTCATTGATCGCCCCTCCAAATCAGATTTTGATCGAATCGGAGGAATTGTGCCCGGCAAATCGACATATCAGCCGCTTAGCCCTCAGATTGATCTTCCTGCCATTGAAAAATCAATTCTAGATTTTTGGCGTGACGAAAATATTTTTCATAGGAGTGTTACTTCTCGCAGTAGCGGAAAATCTTGGACTTTTTATGAAGGGCCTCCAACTGCAAATGGAATGCCTGGAACTCATCACATTGAGGCGCGAGTCTTTAAAGATGTCTTTCCACGATTTCACACAATGAAGGGCAAGCACGTCATCCGAAAAGCAGGGTGGGACTGTCATGGGCTCCCAGTTGAAATTGCTGTAGAAAAAGAATTGGGATTCTCTGGCAAAGGCGACATCGAGAAATTTGGAATTGCCGAATTCAATGCTAAGTGTCGTGAATCGGTACAACGACATGTAAATGCTTTTACTGAAATGACAGAACGAATGGGCTTCTGGGTAGATTTTGATGAGGCATATTGGACGATGTCAGATGAATATATTGAAAGCGTCTGGTGGTCGCTCTCTGAAATACATAAAAAAGGTCTCTTGGTTCAAGACCATCGAGTAGCTCCGTACTGTCCAAGGTGTGGAACTGGTCTTTCCGATCATGAACTTGCTCAAGGATACGAAACCGTTACGGATCAATCGGTCTTTGTTCGCTTCCCGGTAATTTCAGGTGACCTAAAAAAGCTTCATGCGAGTTTCCTAGTTTGGACCACGACTCCTTGGACCCTCGTCTCTAACACCGCCATTGCGGTAAATCCCGAAGTTACATATTTAGTTGTGCGAACCGCACCAAATGAGAAACAGGAATCCGAAGTACTCGTAGTTGCCGAACAACTAGTTGGCGTTGTGGGAGCAAACTACGAGGAATTAGCTCGGTATTCCGGAAAAGATTTGGAGAATATTCGGTACAAGAGACCATTTGAGATGCTGGATATACCTGAGGCGCATTTCATTGTTTTGGCCGATTACGTAACCGTCGAAGATGGCACTGGGCTAGTACATCAATCACCGGCTTTTGGAGCAGACGATTTGGCAACTTGTCGAAAATATGGCTTGCCTGTTGTAAATCCAGTTTCAGCAAGTGGACATTTTGAAAATGGATTGCCACTAATTGGAGATATGTTCTTTAAAGAGGCAGATAAACCTCTTGTTAAATCACTCAAAGAGAGCGGAAATCTCTTCAAGCAACAACCATACGAACACTCCTACCCGCATTGTTGGAGATGTCACACTCCACTGATTTATTACGCACAACCATCTTGGTACATCAAAACCACCAAGATTAAAGATGAGCTTTTGCGAGAAAATTCAGCAACCGACTGGCATCCCGAAACAATAAAAACTGGCCGCTATGGCGATTGGCTAAACAACAATGTTGATTGGGCGTTATCTCGCAATCGATATTGGGGAACCCCGCTCCCCATCTGGCGCTGCGAAGCTGGCCATGAAAAATCGATCTCATCTAGAGATGAACTTTCTAAATTAGCGGGACGGAACTTAAAAGAGCTGGAACTACATCGTCCTTATGTAGATGAAATAGTTTTTAGTTGTCCGAATTGTAGGAGTTTGATGAGACGTACCCCCGAAGTAATTGATTGTTGGTACGACTCAGGAGCCATGCCCTTCGCACAATGGGGTTATCCTCACAAGATAGGTTCGGAAGAAAAGTTTAAAGAGTCTTACCCTGCGGATTTTATTTGTGAAGCGATTGACCAAACTAGAGGTTGGTTTTACACCTTAATGGCCATTGGCACTATGGTTTTTGATCAATCTTCATACAAGACAGTTCTCTGTCTAGGGCATATTCTCGATAAAGATGGCCGAAAGATGAGTAAGCACCTTGGAAATGTTTTAGAACCAATGCCGTTAATGAATCGACATGGCGCTGATGCAGTTCGTTGGTACATGCTCGCCTCAGGCTCACCTTGGAGCGCCCGTAGAGTTGGACACGAAATCATCTCTGAAGTAGTAAGAAAAACCCTGTTAACGTATTGGAACACCGTTTCGTTTTTAGCTCTCTACGCGAGCGCTTCTGATTTTACACCGGAAACTGTAGTCGCAACTAAAGATCGACCGATGATGGATCGATGGATTCTTAGCGAATTAAATAGCGTTATTGCTGCAGTAGATAATGCGTACGAGAATTTCGATTCCCAGGGCGCCGGAGCTGCCTTGTCTCAATTCATTGATGATCTATCGAATTGGTATGTTCGACGTTCACGTCGTCGATTCTGGGAGGGCGACCCTGCGGCGCTTGCAACCCTTCACACTTGTCTTGAAACCGTAACTTTACTTATGGCGCCAATGGTGCCTTTCATCACCGAGCATGTATGGCAATCTTTAAATCGCGTAGTAGATCCAAAACTTCCTCTCTCGGTTCATCTCGCCGATTTCCCAACTTCAAATGATTCTCTCGTGGACCAGACACTTTCATCTAATGTGTCGCTCGCAAGACGGCTCGTCGAATTAGGACGTGCGGCACGAGCCCAATCTCAAATTAAAGTAAGACAACCCCTCTCGCGGGCCCTAATTTCTGCTTCAGGTTGGAAAAATCTCCCCACAGAGTTGAAAGATCAGATTGCAGACGAGTTGAATGTAGAACAATTAGATGATTTGGCTGAAGTGGGAAGTGGGCTAGTTGACGTTACGATAAAAGCCAATTTCAAATCTTTAGGAAATAAATATGGAGCAGCCGTGCAAGTGATAGCTAAGTCAATTGCACAAGCCAATCCAGAAGATTTAGTTGCCGCCATTAGATCCAAGGGTGAACTAGAAATAAAGGCTGAGGGTGATACCTACCTCATCGTTGAATCAGATCTAGTTATCACCGAGACTCCAAGGTCTGGTTGGTCGGTCGCTTCCCATGCCGGGGAGAGCGTGGCTCTAGACCTCACGCTTGACCAACGTTTGATAGATAAAGGAGTAGTACGCGAGGCGATTCGGGCTATTCAAGATGAACGAAAGAGTTCTGGCTTCGACATAAGCGATCGAATTCGAATCAAATGGAATAGCAAATCAGAATTTATTTCCGCTATTAGCGCAGCAGTAAGTTATATTCAAGATGAGGTATTAGCGGTAGAGATGAATTTGCACCCCGAACTCTCTCTTGGAGAAGATGAACTAGGTTTGAAACTAGAGCTTCGAATTAACTAAGAATTCCGGTCAGAATGGAAATTGCAAAGAACAAAATAATGAAGGAGAGATCTAGGGCGACTGGGCCCAATCTCAGAGGCGGAACAAATCGGCGAACAAAAGAGAGCGGACGATCAGTAAGCGTATAAATGATTTCGGCTAGCGGCATCAAGATTCCACGTGGGCGCCAATCCGGGCGAAACATCCTTACGTAGTCCAGAATCAACCTGGCAAACAATGCAAGCAAAAATATATTTAGAGCAAGAACTATCCAGCCAGTTATATTGATCAAGATTAGCTTTGATTAAAAAGGCTTGCTTGAGCGGCTGCACTCTTCTCTTCGCCACTTACAGTCACATTTGGCGGAGTAAGGAGAAAAACTTTTGAAGTTACTCGTTCAATTGTTCCGGCATGTCCAAAAACTAGTCCCGAAGCAAAATCAATTAAACGTTTTCTCTCGGACTCTTCCATATCGCTCAGGTTCATAATTACCGGATTGCCCTCGCGGTAATACTCACCGATTGCGCGAGCTTCACTGTAAAAACGAGGCGTGATAGTAACGATGCGATCCATCGTTCCCTGTTGCGATGCTTGAGGTGAAACGTTTTGGGCGACGCTTAATTTAGGAGATGATGTTCTAGTAACTTTAACCGCAGGGCGCTCGGAAGAAGCAGCCTGTGCACTTCCATCATCCTCCGTTAGACCAAGGTAATTGGTCATTCTTCTAATGGCGCTCGACATACCGTAATTTTAGACTTTCCCCGAGCGCGTTCCGAGTATTGAACTACCGATTCGCAAATGTGTCGCTCCAAACTCCAGGGCTTGCCTGTAATCACCACTCATACCGGCTGAAATATAGGTGGCGTTCGCCACGATCTGGCGAAGCGCCACAGATAGCTTCGCCAACTTCTCAAAACTTGGTCGAGGATCTCTGTTGAGCGGGGCAATGCCCATTAAGCCGACAATTTCAATAGAGCTAAGCGAGATAATTTCTGAGACAAATGCCGACATGGCATTGGGATCAATTCCACTGCGACTATCTCCTCTCTCTTGTTCATCTAAATTTATCTGAAGGAAAACTTTCTGAATCTTGCCAACCTCTTGCGCAATCTCATTAATCTTCCGCGCATGGCTCAGGTCCTCTAAAGAGTGAATGTAATCACTCCAATTAACGAGGGATTTAATTTTCTTTCCTTGCACGCGACCTTGGTAGTGCCAAATCGCATCATTTGGAATTGAATTAGATTTTTCTCGCCCTTCCTCATCGCGATTTTCGCCAAAATTTCGCTCTCCAAGACGATATAGGATTTCAACATCCGATATCGGAAAGGTTTTTGTAACTACGATTAAAGTCACATCAGCAGGAATTTCAGATTTCACTTCCTGCAAATTACGGGCTAACTCAGTTTCCCGTTTCAAGTCATCCAAATTACACCTGCTTGCCTTCCAGTAACTCCATCTCTTCTATAGGAAAAGTATCCTGGAGTATGGCTAACACAGATATTTGAGGTTCGATGAATTACGCCAAATCTACGCAACTTTGCGCTAATTCCGGCTGAGATGTCGACACAACGTAAATTTTCATCACTGCCTGCTTCCGGTTCCGATGAGACAACGCTTCGATAGCTATCTATATCAACTTGGTAACAACTCCTACAGATTGCTGGTCCAATTTCGGCTTTCAACTCTTCATTAGAAATTCCATGTTCTCCAAAAGTTTCAATAACAGCCTCAACTACACCAGCGACTAAGCCACGTCTACCAACATGTACCGCTGCAATTGCCTTATCACTTGAAATTAAAAGTGGTGAACAATCAGCAACTAATGTCACTAGAGCTACATTACGAAGCTCTGTGTACAAGCCATCAGCAACAACAGGGATATTTGGGTCAGATTTCTCGTCAATGATTGCAATTTGATTGCCGTGGACTTGATTCATGTAAAAGATTTTTTCCGTGGGAAGACCAATCTCCCCAGCTAGTTTCACTCGATTGGCTTTGACTGATCCTTCGTAATCTCCCACATGGAGCGCGAGATTCATCGATTCAAATGGGCCGGTACTTATCCCTCCGGAGCGATTGGTAAAGAGCGTCCTCGACATTCCTACTTCATAAAATCTGGTACGTCGATATCATCTTCAGCTACTAATTCTTCAAATGTGATACGTCGTCTCGTTGGCTCAGGAGTCTCCATAGCAACTGAAATCGGATCGTTTGATGGAATTGGATCGGCATTTCCATTCAAAGAAGCTGAAGTTAGAACAGGAACTGAAACGCGCTTAGGCACTCCACCTTCAAATCCGGCAGCTATAACTGTGACCCTAACCTCATCGCCTAATGAATCATCGATTACAGTTCCAAAGATGATGTTGGCATCTGGATGAGCGTACTTTGCGACCAATTCTGCAGCTTCACTGATTTCAAAAAGTCCTAAATCAGAGCCACCGGCAATTGAAAGCAGTACTCCGTGAGCGCCCTCAATGGATGCTTCCAAGAGCGGCGAAGAAATCGCCAATTCAGCAGCTCGAGTAGCTCTCGCTTCGCCACGCGCAGAGCCAATTCCCATAAGTGCTGAACCCGCGCCATCCATAACACTCTTTACATCTGCGAAATCTAAATTGATAAGGCCAGGTGTCGTAATTAAATCTGTTATTCCTTGTACGCCAGAAAGTAAAACTTGATCGGCGGTGCGGAAGGCCTCCGGTGCCGATATTGATCTATCCGATATTGAAAGTAAACGATCATTCGGAATTACGATCAACGTATCAACTTCTTCTCGAAGTTCTTCAATTCCAATTTCTGCTTGCGCAGTTCTACGCTTTCCCTCAAAGCTAAATGGCTTTGTGACAACTCCGACAGTTAAAGCGCCAACAGTTTTAGCAATTCTTGCGACTATCGGTGCGCCTCCGGTGCCAGTTCCGCCACCCTCGCCAGCAGTTACGAAAACCATATCTGATCCACGAAGAACTTCTTCGATTTCCTCTGTGTGATCAATTGCAGCTTGTTTCCCAATTTCAGGATTAGCACCTGCGCCAAGTCCGCGAGTTAATTTTCTTCCAATATCTAATTTGACATCAGCATCACTCATTAGAAGGGCTTGTGCATCAGTGTTTATCGCAATGAATTCAACGCCTTTTAATCCAGCATCGATCATTCGATTGACAGCATTTACGCCGCCACCGCCAACGCCGACGACCTTAATAACCGCCAAATAATTTTGTGGTGTCGCCATTTCTGCCTCTCTCTGACCCTAATTCTCAACTTTAGAGTTAGGGTTCTAATTTATGGTGCGCGCAAAAGTAGGCTGGCAGAGGTTAGGTATCAAACACCGACACGAAAAATCTACTACGGAAATATCAATTTGAATTAACGATTGGAGAGAGTGGATTTGAAAGGTCGAAACTCTTCGCTTTTCGATTCTCTTTTAGCTCAACCAACCTCATCAATACCTCAAGCTTTAAATCTATTTCATTTACATTTCCCCAATAAACATCTAACTGTCGACTCCCTTGGATGAGAGTTGTACCGATATTCCCCCCGTCCGGCGCATTGATGCCAACGATCGTCCACTGCTTTAATTTGCCGATCAGATCACGAATATTCGACTTCAAATCTGAATCGTTGCTGCCCAAATTGATAAGTGGAAGGTCTGAGTCCGCCTTAAATAATTGGCTCTTCTCTAGAAAATTGACTTCATTCTGGGCCACAGATATCAGTGATAGATCCTCATCGAGAAAGGGCACCTGTCCAGGAGCGGCAGTCCAACTGGGATTCAACTGTGCCAAGACGACTTCAGGAAGCACGCTTACCGTCACTTTGCCTGTAACAAAATTTCTAGATAGGTCAACCTGGTCTGCCCAGGTCAAATTCTTCAATTTGCCCGTTAGTTCACGTCTATCAATTCGTGCCATCGGCCTTCCAACTTGTGTAGCTAAGTCGAGAGTATTCTCAATAATTGACTTTCTCGCTTCGTTCTCATCAATAATCTCAAAGCTCTTTACTGCAATTAGATTTGTCCAACCTAAAATATAAGTAGCTGCGGCAAACAGAAGTACTGCAATTATTCTTTTCAATCTATTTTCTCTGTAGGTTCTCGAGAATGAGTGGCGCTAGAGCGGTAACATCACCAGCACCTAGAGTCATGATTAAATCTCCTGGCTTTGCTTTAGTAACTACTTGAGAGATCACATCGGGCATCGAAGGTTCGTAGGTAACGCTGTCGGCATTCATTCGATGGGCTATTACTGCGGATGTAACCCCAGCAATGGGATTCTCGTCGGCCGGGTATATCTCTAAAAGATATGTGTGATCAGCAACTCTCAGTTCCCGAGCAAATTCATCGGCAAATGCTTTGGTGCGAGAAAATCTGTGAGGTTGGAAAATGACTATCACCCTTCCGGAACCAGCAAAAGAACGAGCGGTCTCGAGAGTTGCTCTAATTTCTGTTGGGTGATGTCCGTAATCATCAATAACGGTAACGCCATTTTCCTCACCGCGGATCTCAAATCTGCGGCGAGCGCCACTAAAGGAGGCAATTCCTTCAAAGAGTTTGTTGATGGGAGCCCCAAGTTCGACGCCTACAGCTACCGCAGCCGCTGCATTGAATAAATTATGTCGACCCGGAACTGCCAGCTTCATCTCTCCGAGTACTCGTCCATTGAATGTCAGGCGCGCTGTAGAGCTAGTGGGAGCCAGATAAATCCGATCTAGCAAGAGATTGGGTTCTGATTCGCTTCCATATGTAATTACTTTCAACTTTGATCCGGTCATCTTTTGCAACAAGCGCTTTATGCCCGAATCATCGCTACAGACAACCAAAAAATCTTGAACCGTATTGCTAAATTCAGAGAAAAGTTCATCAATTTGGTCAATGTTTTGGAAGTTATCTACATGGTCTAATTCAATGTTTGTTATTACCGCTCCAGTTGGTTGGTATCTAGTAAATGAACCATCAGACTCGTCAGCTTCTACAACAAATATATCGCCATTTCCGTGATGAGCATTCGTGCCTGAGTTTCTTATCGAGGCACCGATTGCGAATGAGGGATCTAATCCGCAGCGCTGTAGTGCGACCGTCAACATAGAAGTAGTTGTTGTCTTGCCGTGAGTGCCAGCAATAGCAACAGATTTCTTGCCTATCAAAAGCGCCGCAAGCGCTTCTGCTCGACCAATTACCGGAATACCTAGCTGATTTGCTGCGATTAGCTCGGTATTTGAATCCGGAATTGCGCTAGAGCGAATTACAAGGTCCACTCCCTCTACATTTTTAGAGTGATGACCAATTTGAATTTTGAAATCTAAAGCCCGCAAACTCTCCAAGGTTGTTGAGTCATGGAGGTCGCTTCCTGAAATTCGTGCTCCGCGAGCCGCCATAACTCTGGCGATTCCACTCATCCCCGATCCGCCTATTCCCACAAAGTGGATAGACATATTGGAAATTCTGGCTGCCCAATTAGTTGTCATTGAAATTCTCGTTTTTTCTCTTTTGAATCAATTCATCTGCTAGCCGGGCAATTTCCGCCGCAGCGCTAATGTTGCGTTTGGCCGTTGAGAGTCGATGCTGTTTGGTTGCGAGGATTCGAGAGAGATTTTGGCGGAGCCAATTGCCATCAAACTCGTCATCCGATACTTGAACTGCATTTCCAGATTCCACAAGTTCGGAGGCATTTTCAGTTTGCTCACCGTTACCATGGGGCAGCGGAACTAGAATTGCAAATTTCCCAACTGTAAGTAATTCCGCACAAGTCACCGCGCCACTTCTCGTAATAAGGCAATCGGCAATCGCATAGATTGCAGCCATATCATCGAAATACGGCATCGGTAGATAGCCATTTCGAGCCTCAGGAAGCGGATTATTTGGTCCAACCGCATGAATAATCTGAATTTCGGGCAAGCTCGGATTCCTTAAGTATTCGGAGATAGCAGCGTTGATTCGGCTCGAACCTTGCGAACCACCAAATACAGCAACTATGGGTCGATTGGAATCTAACCCGAATCGCTTCACTTGCTCACTCCGCTTCAAATCTTCAGTTAATGCCAGGTTAGCAATTTCGCTGCGTATCGGAATTCCCGTCAAAATAGCTTCCGGCCAAATTAACTTAACTTTCGCAAAGTTAACGGCGACGACATCAGCAAATTTTCTACCTAATCTATTTGCCCAACCCGGTTTTGCGTTTGCTTCATGAACCAAAATCGGGATCGATTTCGTTCGAGCTGCAAGATAAGCGGTAGCGCTAATGTAACCACCGAAGCCAATTAAGATATCGGCCTGAGAAATCAAGTTTCGAGTATGTCGCACGGCATTTATGAATTTAATTGGAAACAGAAACGAAATAACTGATAATTTCCGAGGTAAGGCGACTTTTGGAATTGGCATCAATTTATATCCTCGCGCAGGAACCAGTTTCGACTCGATTCCATTTACTGTGCCAAGAAATATGCATTCCGATTCACCGGGTAATTTAGAAATCTCATCTGCTACTGCGAGCGCAGGCTCTACGTGCCCCGCACTACCCCCGCCAGCAAAAACAATTTTCCGTTTCATCTGCTATTTCACTCTGCGATTTCTAATTTCCTCGATTATTGCCGGATCTCTTTTCATAACGCCTAAGACATACCCAATTGCAAGAAAAGTTGCGATTAATGAAGAGCCGCCGTAAGAGATAAATGGAAGGGTTACGCCTACAACCGGCATCATGCTGATAACACTTCCAATATTCATCACAACCTGAATAGCAATCCATGAACCAATCCCGACGAGAACATACTTATCAAAAGGCTTAAATGCGCGAAGGGCAACCCTGAAGATAGCAAGGATTAGGAGTGCGTAAAGTGAGAGCACCGCAAGGGTGCCAAGCAAACCTAACTCTTCACCTATTACTGAGAAAATGAAATCAGTATGGGCTTCAGGCAAACTGCCCCACTTCTGTTTCCCGGAGCCCAAACCAGTGCCGAATGCGCCGCCAGAAGCCAATCCCATGATGCTATGAGCCTGTTGCCACCCAGCGCTCTTGTAATTTTCTTCCGAGAATGGATTTGAGAATGCCGCAAATCGATTGATTCTTGTTTGATTTGATACAACCAAGATCAAAGCGCCTACTATCATTAAGCCTGACAGCAATAGTAATTTTTTCAATTGAATTCCAGATACGAAGATAATTGAGAGGAATATTCCTCCGACAACAAGAGCTGTTCCAAGATCCTTACCTACAAGAATAAGTAACATAACTAGGGCCATTCCTGGCAAAAGTTTTGGAAGCGGATTCTCAAAATCTTTTAGGTTTCTCATCATCAAAGCACACCAAAGAATCATCGCAAATTTCGCAAATTCACTCGGCTGTAGAGAAAATCCTGCAAACTCAATCCAGTTGGTGTTTCCGCCGACGCTTCGTCCAATGCCTGGAACTTGAGGAAGGAGCAAGAAAACAGCTGAAGCAATTAGGGCGAGCCGAGCCTGCGGAATCCAAAGGCGTTCCTTCAAATTCATCGCGAGCCAAGCAAGAAAAATGGAGATTCCCAGATAAAAAACCTGTCGGATTGCGATTGCAAAAGAATTTCCAGACTCATTCATCGCTCTGACAGAGGATGCGCTTAATACCATCACAACTCCAAACACTGAAAGTATGGAAACTGTTCCGAGAATTATGTAGTAGGCAGATGCTGGCGTTGCAAAAAGAGATTTTGCGACTCCGCTTCTACTAGACATGTAGAGCCTCCTTAATCGCCTTGGCAAAGCATTCGCCACGATCTGCATAATCTTTGAATTGATCCATAGAGGCACAGGCTGGAGCAAGTAAGACGGTATCTCCAGTAATTGCTTGGGCATTTGCTAGTCGAACTACTTCTCTCATCAATTCAATTCCAGTTTTCCCTAAATTCAAGATTTTTACTGGAATCTGGGGAGCGTATTCACTTAAAGCCGCTGCGATAATCGGCGCATCCGTTCCAATCAAGATTGCACTCTTTATCCGATTTGAAGTTGATTTAATTAATTCCTCCATATCGGCTCCCTTAGCGAGACCGCCGGCAATCCAGATCGCTTTTTCTTGAGAGAATAGGGCTGCTTTTGCGGCGTGAGGGTTGGTGGCTTTGGAATCATCCACCCACTTAACGCCATCTTTTTCAAACACTACTTCCAACCTATGGTGATCTAAGTTGAATGACCTCAAAGCTGATGAAATAGCTTCGGGTCTTGCGCCCACAGAAAGTGCTAGTCCTGAAGCCGCCATCGCGTTGGAAACATTATGAGGAATGGCTGGCCTTACATCTGTTAATTCGAAAATGACTTCTGCATCACCTTTCGCAAAAGCCCGATCAACAATCAGATTCTCCACTAATCCAATTTGGCCTTTAGATGGAGTTTTGAGAGTGTAAGTGATTGCTGGTTTATTTATATGGCCGAGTCCAGAATTTACTTCGGGATCGTCAAAGTTTGCAATAAAAGTTTCGCACATTTGAGAAATTCGAAATTTTGCCTTGGCGTATTCGGAGAATGACCCGTGCCAATCAATATGATCCTCTGCGATATTTAAAAGGGCAGATGCCTTGAACTTTGCGGCTGAGCTCCAGCTAAGTTGAAATGAAGATAGTTCGATAATCAAATGAGAATACTGAGATGTGGTTATATTAGCTATTGCAGTATCACCAACGTTGCCGCAAGCTTTTGCACTTATCCCGCTTTCTAGCAACATTGCTTCAGCCATCTGAACCGTAGTTGTTTTTCCATTAGTGCCCGTAAGTGAGATCCAGATCTGTTCGGGTCTTATTTCATTTTTTACACGCCAAGCGAAATCAATTTCCGAAAGAATTTCAATACCAGCTTCTTTCGCTAATCTCACCAAAGGGTTATCTAGTCGCCAACCAGGTGAAACTACTGCGATTCTCTGTTTGGAGAGTGAGATTCCATCTAAACTCTTCACAACTTTAGAGTTTGCTTCTCTCTCGTCTATTACGTGAACCTCAGATCCAAAATCCCTTAAAAAATCGGCGGCTGCCGTGCCAGTTACTCCGGCTCCGAAAACCAATGTTTGACTTCCTTTTAGCGATTCTAGGAACTTCATGCACCAACCCACTGCGCATAGAAGAGCCCCAGCCCAGCCGCAACACATATGCCAGCAATTATCCAAAATCTAATTACGATCGTGACCTCTCCCCAGCCCAATAATTCAAAATGGTGCTGGAGTGGTGCCATCTTAAAGATTCTTTTTCCGCCCGAAATTTTGAAGTAGCCAGTTTGAATTATTACCGAGAGAGTGATTATCACGAATAGTCCACCGAGCGGAATTAGAAGTAACTCAGTTCTCAATGTCATTGCCAGACCAGCTAGCGCGCCTCCGAGAGCGAGTGCTCCGGTGTCACCCATAAATATGCGTGCTGGCGAAGCATTCCACCAGAGAAATCCGGCACAGGCGCCAGCAAAGGCAGCGGCGAATACCGCCATATCTAAGGGATCTCTAGTGACATAGCAATTCGAAACTGTAATTTCACATCTTTGGCCAAATTTCCAGACACCAATCAAAATAAATGCCAAGAAAGACATAATGGCTGCTCCAGTTGCAAGACCATCAAGACCGTCTGTGAGATTTACTCCGTTACTTGCACTCAATACCAAAATGATTGCCCATACAATTACCAGAATAAGAGCCATCTTTATTCCGGTATCTCTCACAGTTGAAAGATAAAGCGAGCGGGGAGTATTGCCGGACTCATCAGGAAATTGAGTAGCAAAATATCCAAAAACTCCGGCTATGAGCGCTTGACCAAAAAGCTTCTCTCTGGCTCTTAACCCCAACGATCTTTGTTTGAAAACTTTCAGCCAATCATCTAGAAAACCAACTGCGCCAAGTGCTATAACAAGTCCAAATACCAAAGCAGCTGATGTCGAAATTGGAACTTCTGTTAATAGGTGGGAAATTAGATATCCAAGAATTGCTGTCAATATTAGGACTAGGCCGCCCATAGTCGGCGTACCATGCTTAACTAAATGGCTCTTAGGACCATCTTCGCGAATTTGTTGCCCAAATCCTTTGTGTGTTAGGAATTGAATGAAGACTGGAGTTAGCACAAAACTCAACAAGAAGGCGGTTGCGCCAGCGATAAGAATTCCTCTCATATCCGCTCTCCTCCTTCACCACTGGAACCATAGTGGCGCTTCTCTATAAATTCGAGCGTGGCATTAGCTAATTGATCCAGATTTTCAGCTCTGGAGCCTTTAATCAGTACGACATCGCCTGGTTCGATTCTCGCGATAAATTCTGTAGCTGCTCTCCAGTCTAATACTGATGCAGTCATCGTATTGCTATTTGATAAATTGGAAATAAATGATGATTCACCAATTGCAATTAGATTATCTATATTGGCGCTTAGGGCGTATTCGCCAACTTCTTTATGAAGCACATCCGACTCGGAACCTAACTCATGCATCTTTCCCAAAAACGCCCAAGATTGTCCACCGCTCTCTTGCGATAGTTGACGAAGAGTTTGTATTGCTGCCTTGCAGCTTTCGGGATTTGAGTTATACGAGTCGTTAATTAGCGTAATCTCATGGTTCTTGTGCAATTCCATTCGCCACTTACTTTGAGCGGTATGTTGAGATAGTCCTTCTGAGATTAATCGCAAATCTAGACCCAATGAGATTGCAGCTGCCGCTGCTGCTAAGGCGTTCGCTATTTGATGCGCTCCTAGAATTTGTAATTCAACACGCTCTCGTCCTTGCTTTGTGACAAGATCAAATGAGGCATACCCGCCCTTTATCTCTATATCAGCTGCTCGAACGTCGCACTCTGGCTTTTCGCCGAAATAAAGAACTCTTAAATCTAAACCAGATGCAATATTAGGTGTGAATTCATCGTATGTACCCAATATCGCCGTCTCGCCATTCTTTAGCCCCCGAATTAGTTCGCCTTTGGTCCGGGCAATATTCTCCCGAGATCCAAATTCACCAAGATGAGCTAGACCGACTTTGAGGACGATACCAACATTTGGCTGGGCAATTTCTGTCAGCCTAGCAATATCACCTTGATGGCGAGCCCCCATCTCGAGTATGCAATAACTAGTTTTAGTGTTTGCTTTTAAGAGTGTAATTGGAACGCCAATCTCATTGTTGTATGAGCCAGGTGGCGCAATAGTTTCACCAGATAATGAGAGTATAGATTTTAGTAAATCTTTTGTTGTTGTTTTACCTTGTGAGCCAGTAATTCCTATAACCTTAAGGTCTTTGAGGGACAGCCTTAGATGATTTGCAAGCTTCGAAATAGCGAGTAGTACATCAGAAACTAATATGTGATCTCCATGGACTGGTTTTGAAGTTATCGCAAGTTTGGCTCCGCGCTCAAAAGCATCAGGCGCATAATCATGGCCGTCCTTTGATTCACCTAAAAGAGCTATGAAGACATCCCCATTATGAATTTGGCGTGAATCAAATTCAAAGTTGCCGGAGATAACATTTTCGGAATCGCCAAAAATTTTACCCTCCATGATTCGGGCAATTTCACCGGATTTCATGGGAATCATTTAGCACCAATCGCTTCCATGATTTCGATCCGATCGTCAAAAGGCTCTGATTTGCCAAGTATTTCCTGACCTGTTTCATGACCCTTGCCGAGAACAATGATTAAGTCGCCTGGTTTTGCTATTTCGATAGCGCGTCGGATGGCAGATCTTCGATCAATAATTATCTCCGCGCCATCTTTTAACTTTAGACCTGAAATCATTTCATCCAAAATTTTTTCTGGAGATTCACTTCTGGGATTGTCACTTGTAAAAATCGGCAAGTCACATCCACTGTTTAGAGCTGCGCCCATAGCGCTTCGTTTGGTTCGATCTCGATCGCCACCACATCCAAGAACTCCGATGATCCGTTTGGCTTTAACGCTTCTAACAGCTTTTAGAACCCGCAAGACAGCATCGGGGGTGTGGGCATAATCGACATAGATGTGATTCGGTTGATCTACTACAAGCTGCAAGCGACCTGGGGCGCCTTGTAGTTTGGGAATTGAACGCGAAACCTCTTCCACATAGAGTCCAGATTCAATCGCAATCGAGACGGCGAGAAGCAGATTTTCAAAATTGAATTCACCAATCAAGGTGGACTCGGAATCAATAACTTTGTCACCTGGGCCAGAAATCTGAATTTCCTTATTGAGACCGCTTTCTTTGAGAATCCTCAAATTCCAATCTGCGCTATCTCTTTGAGAGAACGCCTTATGTGCAATTTCAATTTCGCCCGCTAGCCTTCGACCATAATCATTATCTATATTGATAAATGCTTTTTTTGCGTATTTATCAGTAAATAGAGTGCGTTTTGCTTGAAAGTAGCTCTCCATATTTCCGTGATAGTCGAGGTGGTCTTGGCTAAGGTTTGTGAATCCGACTGACTCAAAATGTAATCCTGATACTCGCTTCTGAGATAGAGCGTGGCTGCTTACTTCAATAGCTACATGAGTAACTGAGGACTCTTGCATTCTTGCCAGGATTGAAACAATTTCATCTCCAGTAGGTGTGGTCTTCTTAGCAGGACTCTGCTTGCCAGCAATTTCGATAGCAACTGTGCCGATAATTCCCGTTTTAAGACCCGAGTATTTAAATAATTCTGATAGTAAAAAGGTAGTGGTGGTTTTTCCGTTGGTGCCAGTAATTCCAAAAAGCATCAACTTTTTTGTAGGAAAGTCATAAAACCAATCGGTAAGGGTTACTGGTAAATCTTGGGTGTTCTCTATACTGATCGAGGCGATTTTCCTTCGTGCAAACTCATAACCTGTTGTATCAGAGATTACCGCGCGAGCCCCCTTTGAAATTGCTTGGTCAATGAATTCAATCCCATGATGGCTTTCCCCAGGTATCGCAATAAACAAATCGCCTTTTTGAATATTTCGCGAGTCGCTACATATACCGTTTATTTCAATATTTATTTGAGACGGATCTAAATCTACTTTTAGGAAATCAGCAACCTCTGTGAGCCTTTTCGAAAATTTCTGCAGCGGCCTCATGATTTCTTTTTCAATTCCCGTGCATTCAGGGCGTAGCTAAATGTACGTTCAGTCGAAGGAGCTATCCGCTGATCGCGTAGAACAAATCCCATCACCTCGCGAAAAACTGGTCCACCTAAATAGCCTCCGTAGTAAACCCCTTTTGGATCTTGAATTGTCACACTGGCTACATACTTAGGATTTTCTGCAGGGGCAAAACCAATAAATGATGATGTATAACCTCTATAGCAACCGCATGAATCATCAATTCTTCTCGCTGTTCCGGTTTTACCAGCAACTCGATATCCGGATATTGCAGCTTGTGGTGCAGTTCCTGAACTAGAGACCACGCTCTCCATCATCACTCTCAACTGCGATGCCGTTTGAGAGCTGATTATGCGTTCACTTTTTTGATTTTCGTTCGGTGAAAATCTGCCACCAGCATCGGTAGTACCTGCGATTAAAGTAGGTGCAACGCGCACTCCGTCGTTTGCGATAGTTGCAAATACTGATGTTGCCTGCATAGCCGTCAAAGAGTAACCCTGGCCAAATGCGACTGTTGGTGCAGTAGTACCGGACCATTGGGAGACCTCTAGTAATTTACCCGATTCTTCGCCGGGTAAACCTGAGCCAGTCTTACTTGCAATACCAAATTTTTTTAAGTAGTCATGTAATTTCTCGTGAGAAATCATCTCACCAACTTTTATCGAAGCCACGTTACTTGATTGCGCTAAAGCGCCGGTCAAAGTAAGTTTCAAAACTGGATGAGGATCGTGATCGTGGAATACTTTGTCGTATCGCTTAATCTTGTCCGGAACCGTAAGTACTGTCTCTGGTGAGACTTTGCCTTCCTCCATCGCGGCTGCAAAAGTGATTACTTTTCCAGTAGATCCTGGTTCATAAACTTCCTGCACGGATGGGTTTTGCCAGCGCCTTGAATCTACTCCCTTAGTTTTTCCGGGTTCGAAAGTTGGAAAAGTCGCGTGAGCCAAAATTGCTCCAGTAGCCGGATCCATGACAATAACAGTTCCCGATTGCGCCCGAGCTTTTGTAACCGCTTTACGAATTTCGCGCTGAGCAATCCATTGAATATCTCGATCTATGGTCAAGCGGATTGTGTTGCCTCGCTTCTCTTCCACGGTTATTTTTTGGGTTCCAGGGATTATGGTGCCGGCTGCATTGGCATAGGTATATTCACCATTGACACCAGCCAGAGTGGAATTTAAAGAGTATTCAAGTCCGGCAGCGCCTGCTCCAGATTGATTTACAAATCCAATGACTGCCGCTGCTAGCCCGCCTTGCGGATATTCACGGGCGTAAATGCGTTCGGCGAAGAATCCAGCCAATTCATTGGCAAATCCCCCATCCTTCTTAGCGACTTCATCATTATATTGAGTAATCGTTTCTTGTAGTTTTCTCCAAACAGCCGGTTGCACGCTCTGACTGATAACAACATATCTTCGTTCGCCAATCAGTTTGCTCTTTAAATAGTCCTTATCCATTTTTAGAATTGGCGCCGCAATAGTTGCTAGCTTTTCTGGAAAATCTATGATTGCTTGATCTACGAGCAATCGGTAAGCGGTAACGCTTCTGGCAAATTCAATACCGTTGACATCAGTAATAGATCCCCTGGGGGCCAAGATTATTGATTTCTTTGCCAATTCAAGATCGGCTTTATTTGCATAGCCAGCAGCTCTCACAGCTTGGACATCTACAAGTCTTATAGAGAAGGTGACTAACAAAACTAGTGATACGGCAACAAGATATCGAATTCGCTTTTCGAATAATCCCGTTGCCATTTACTGTCCAACTTTCGTCGCGGCTTCTGGCTGCAAAAAAATGAACTTAATTTTATTATTTTCAATCATTCCAAGCGAACTTGCTCTACGAGCTAAGTTCTCTGGGTCTGAGATACGTGCTATCTCTCTTAGAGCAGCTTCGCGATCTTCAGCGAGTTGGATAGCTTCCAATTTAAGGTTCTTGATCTTAACCGCATCACTTCCCAACAAGATATTTATTCCGAGAAGTCCCAAAAGTCCAACTATAAGAATTGCTCCGATAAGGCCATAAAAAATACGATCACTTGCACGTTGACCGGCAACCGGTCGAAGTTCCGGGACCAACTTAAGAATCGCTCGCGAAGATTTTTCAACAAGATTTACCGTAGGGCGAGAGACCGATGTGTTTAATGAAAGCGCCATCAGATAGCTATCCGTTCTATGGCTCGAAGACGAACCGATTGAGATCGAGGGTTTCTAGAGATCTCTGATTCATCAGGAGTTTCGCTGCCATTGAAAACTAATCTGAATTTCGCCTTGTGCTCTTTTAATTCAATTGGAAGTCCAACTGGAGATTTAGATTTCGTAACATCTGCAAAAGCCTGTTTTACGATTCGATCTTCAAGAGATTGGAAAGACATTACGACCATTCGGCCGTGAAGTTCGATGCAACTTATAGCTTGAGGGATCGCTCGTTTTAAGATTTCTAACTCTTGATTTACTTCAATTCTTATTGCCTGGAATGTGCGCTTGGCTGGATTTCCACCCAACCTGCGAGCGGGAGCAGGGATACTAGCTTTGATTATTTCAACTAATTCATCAGTATTCTCTATTTTTCTAGATTCACGAGCCTTCACAATATTTTTAGCTATCCGATTGGCGAATTTTTCCTCGCCGTAAGCCTTTATTAGCCAACTTAATTCTTCCTGTGAATAGTCATTAATTACATTTGAGGCAGTTAATGCGCTCGATTTATCCATTCTCATATCAAGTGGAGCAGATCTTGAGTACGAAAAGCCGCGCTCGAAGTCATCTATTTGTAGCGAGGAAACGCCAAGATCAAAGAGGATCCCAGCTACTCCTTTTATTCCCATTCCCGATAAAAGTGTTGGAATTTGGTCGTAAACAGCGTGTATGAAATTAATCCTTGAAGCGAATTGGGAGAGACGTTCTCTAGACCTTGCTAACGCTCTCTCATCTCTATCAATACCAATTAAACGCAAGTGTGGAAATTTTTCAAGAAGTGCTTCGGCGTGACCGCCCAATCCAATAGTTGCATCAACAACTACAGCTTCTTCTCGATTCTCTAAAGCGGGTGTCAAAAGTGCTACGCAACGATCTAGCATCACTGGAACGTGTTGAACTTGATTCATTTCCATAGCAACCCTGGTTTTTGATTCCCTCTTCTCTGGTCACCGCCGGCCGACGGATGCTGGGGGTCGAGCGGCACCGGGGAAGAGGCGCCGCTCGGGCTGAAGGTCGGCGGTGGCCAGAGAGGAGGGAGCTCTTAAAACAGCCCCGGGAACACCTCCTCTGAAACTTCGGCGAAACCTTTCTCGCGATCTTTGAGGTAGCTCTTCCAAGATTTTGCATCCCAGATTTCAACTCGGGTATTTGCGCCAATAACTACGCAATCTCTCTCTAAATTTGCATATTCGCGTAGTCCATTTGGAATCATTACTCGCCCTTGTTTATCCGGAATCTCGTCATGTGCGCCGGCGAACATCACGCGCATGTAGTCACGTGCCGCCTTCTGAGTTAACGGCGCCTGTCGAAGTTGTTCGGTAATTCGTGCAAATTCATTTCCGGGAAATACATAAAGGCATCTCTCTTGTCCTTTTGTGATTACAAGTCCGCTCGCTAATTCATCGCGAAACTTGGCGGGAAGGATCAACCGCCCTTTTTCATCTAGACGAGGTTCATGGGTACCCAAAAACATTTGAACCTCCCCAAAGTGGCGAGACCCCCGTCCCGCTCAATTCCCCACTTTACTCCCTTTTACTCCATTTTCAACCACCTTACTCCATTTGCCCATCTACTTTGGAGATCGCTACGGAAATGAAAAAAGCCCGCCGAAGCGGGCTTTTTAAAGGACATTACTGGCTATTCAGGGCTTCTTCGATCCCATCGCTCCTCAAAGCGGGCGCTCCACTTTGAACCTTTTCTCGGGGCGCTAGAACGAGCCATCAATCCGCCAAGGTTGGAGAGGGCCAATACCGCTCCGCCCAAGGCAATAGCAAAGCCAAAAACGCCAAGAAGAGGAGTCTTGCCAATCAGGCCAGCCAGAAGCACAAAAAGGCCAGCAACTATCAATAAGAAACCTATGACGGCCCGGGAGCGATTTGGCGTCTTACCGTTAAAGGTCGAGATCAACCGGGGATCATCTGCGGCGAGAGCCTCTTCCATCTCGGCAAGAAGGCGTTTCTCATGATCGGATAGTGGCATAACCAGAGAATAGTAGACGGGGCTATCTAGCGAAAGTCGAATCGGTTATGAACTCCTGCAAACTCACTGAGAGCTATCTTCAATGAGTCGAGCCGGTTGCACCGAGCCTTGGCCAAAACGAGTAATAGCCCGATCGATTGCAATCTGGGCCTCTCGCCAACCTCGTTCACGACTTCCAAGCTCTAGTTGTTCGGCGGCGCCACCTTCATCGACTAGTTGATCCAACCCGATACCAAGCAGTCTGATTCGTGAGCCAGTTAAATTTAAAGATTTATACAACTCTCTGGAGATTTCAAAAACTTCTCGCATTCCATTTATTGGTAAAGGCATGGTTCGCGACTTGGTGAGATTGGTGAAGTCGGAGAAGCGCACCTTGAGCGTAATTGTGCGAGCTCTAAGCGAGCGCCCACGTAGCCGCTGGGTAACGCGTTCGGCCAGACGTAACAATTGACGTTCGATATCTCCAATATCTTCAAGGTCGTAAGAAAAAGTTTCAGCGGCGCTAATACTTTTCTCTGGAGCATCGACAACAACTTCGCGAAAATCTCTACCCCAAGCCAATTCGTAGAGAGCCTCCCCTGTGCTATCGCCTAGCGCTCTTTTTAGCGTGTTTAGTGGAGTATTAGCGATATCAGCAACAGTTCTTAAACCAAGTTGTTTCAGAGTCTCTCCAGTTTTTGGCCCGACGCCCCATAACTCTGTCACGGGCAGCGGATGGAGAAATGTTAAAACTCGATCACTCTGGATTTCGAGCATTCCATCTGGTTTGCACCTTCCAGAGGCTAGCTTTGCAATAAATTTGGATGATGCAATTCCAACCGAGCATGTAATTTTCTCTTCATTTCTAACTCGCTCTCGAATTAGAGTTGCGATCTTGCGCCCATTTCCAAAGATGCGTAGGGCGCCGCTGACATCTAGGAAGGCTTCATCCAACGAAAGCGGTTCCACATAAGGTGTGAATTGGAAAAATATCTCCATCACTCTTCGGGAAACTTCTGAGTATCGATCATGGTCGGGTGGTATAAATACTGCAGTCGGTGCCATCCGTTGTGCTTGTATTACTGGCATGGCGGCTCGTATGCCGAATTTCCTAGCTTCATAATTCGCAGAGAGAACCACGCCCCGTGTTCCGGCGCCGACAACTAATGGCTTGCCTTTATGTTCTGGGTGGTCGAGTTGAGATACGGAAGCGAAGAATGCATCCATATCGACATGGAGAATCGTTGAGGTCTCGCGCTGCATTTCACTCACAAGCCGCGAGGTTACGCCACTGGTTGTAAGCGCTAAATAGGTCCCAGGCCCCCGTGGCTCGCAGTGAGAGGCCTCTCGGCCCAGTGCGCCTGATGACTCCCCTTACTAGCAAGAGAGAGGAACTTCTCAAAACTTTTGCATAATTATTCTGAGCATCTTCAAAAAAAGTAGAGTCATTGCACCCATAGCCATCGTCTAAAGTAAGGAACATAACTCGCTTTCCAGAGCGAATCGGAGGAGTTTGTAGAGCGACTTTCACTCCAGCTACTAATACCTCGCTATTTGATCTGTGTTGGCGAAGATGGTCGGAACGGACTGCGCCTATGGTATTTAAAAATTCTGAGTAGAACTCGATCATATGATGCGAAATATCCATATTTAAATAAGTAATCTCATTTTCCACTAGCTCGTTTCTTTGTAAATCAGGAAGTCCAGTCTTTTCTAAGGCTGGGGTTAGATCGAATGTAAGTTGGTAGCTAGCGATGCTGATTTTCTGGCTGGAGCGAGACCAGCGATACAAATCATTTAAGTGGAGCAGCAGATCGCGGCGATTTAACTTTCCTTCATAGAGCGAGTCAAAAGCGCCTACCATTAGTAAAGCTTCTGCTGTTGGCTTACTAGAACCCGAGCGATTTACAAAATCTGGGAGATCTATAAATGGTCTGGAGTTAATTATGGAGTCAATCTCGGCATCTGTTATCCCAGAGAGATCTTTGAGAGATACTCGAATAGCTCCGGAATCAACTCGATAGGTTTTATCAGATAAATTCACATCTAAAGGGGCTATTGGCACTCCGCATCTTCTAGCTTCATCTAACATCAATCGCTTCGGGTACATACCTGGTTCATGGGTGAGAATCCCAGCAAAGAAGGCTGCTGGATAGTGCCGCTTCAGCCAAGCTGATTGATAAGTAGGAAGAGCAAATGCGGCCGCATGCGCTTTACAGAAACCAAATGATGCGAAGGCGCGTAACACTTCCCAGACTTCAGTTACTACTTTTAGTGGATATCCCAACTTAGTGGCTGCCGGAAAGAACCAATCGCAGACCGCTTGTTGGCCCTCTCGGTCGCCAAGAGCGCGCCGCTTTTCATCGGCTTGCGCCAATGAAACTCCAGTTAGCCGAGCAATTATCTCTATTACCTGTTCATGGAATACGACCACTCCCTCGGTTTCACGGAGGATCGGCTCTAAATCTTGGTGAATTATCGCTCGCGCTTTCCAACCTTGGCGAGCATTTAAAAATGGAGTAATCATGTCGCTCTTCATCGGACCTGGTCGGAAGAGTGAAATATCGATTATTAAATCGGTAAAAGTTTCTGGAGCAAATTTCCCAACAAGCTCGCGTTGTCCTGGGCTTTCAATCTGGAATAGCCCTAAGGTATTAGTTGAGCGAATCAATTCAAAAGTTGAATCATCGTCAAGAGGTATTGCGTCGATATCTATCTTTTTTAACTCAACTCGCTCTATCTCTTTTACAGCGTAAGCAAGGCTTGACTGCATCCGGACTCCGAGAATATCTAGCTTCAATAGCCCAATTACTTCTACATCATCTTTATCCCAGGGAATCATTGGGTATCCGCTGGCATTTTTTTCAACTGGTGCACGATCATAAAGAGATAGATCGGAGAGAACTACAGCGCAAGGATGCATAGCGAGATTTCGAGGAAGACCATCTAGTCGTTCTGCTAATCCAACGGCCATCTTCCAGATAGGTGAAGCTAGATTTAGATTGCGCAATTCAGGTAGTTCATTAAGTGATTTACTAATATTTTTAGCTCTTATATGGGGCAAAGATTTTGCAACTAAATCAATCTCCATTGGGGGTAGCGATAACGCAGCCCCAACATCGCGAATTGCGTGTCTTGCCCTGTAGGTGTCGAACATGGCAACTGTCGCAGTTCGCTCTTTATAACTTGCGAAGACTTGATCATAAATCTCAAGTCGGCGAGCAGATTCGACATCAATATCGATATCAGGAAGGGCATTTCTTAGAGGCGAACAGAAGCGCTCCATCAAAAGTCCAAGAGAAAGTGGCTCAACTCCAGATATCCCAAGTAAGTGACAGATAAGCGATCCTGCGCCGCTACCGCGAGCTGCAACTCTTATCCCACTTGCTCTAGCTTTATCGGTTATAGCGGCGACTGTTAGGAAATATGACTCATAGCCAAGTTGATTGATGATTGCCAACTCTTCCTCAAGTCTTGTTAAAACTTCGTAGTGATTATGCCTTGAGGGTTCTGGATATTTACTAGAGATTCCAGAATAAGCGCGCTGTTTAAGAATCCGCGACAACTCGACCTGATTTCTGGCACCCGACAAGGATGGTTCTGGAAGATGTATAGAGCCAATTCCGATGTCATCTGATGTCGACAATTGAGCTGATTGAGCCCACTCCTGAGTTGTCCTGATCAGTTTTCTGCCATCTATATCTCCGGCAGCTCTTGCAATTATTTCGGCTATTTGAAACATTTCATTGCTATCTTTTAAAAAAGCTTCGGCATTTTTGCGCTCAACTACATTTTTATGAAGGGGCAATAGATTGCGAGAAGCATCGAGAATATCTGCGATGGGGGCATCGCTACGCTCTTTCATTCTTACGGCATTAGTTAATAAAGCGGGAATTTCATTAGATCGGGCAAATCTGAGCATACGAGCTGCATGGATAGTGGATCTATATCCTGATTTTTCTAGGTGGGATACGCACTCAATTGCTTGTGCTTTGAAGATATCTCTAGTTTTATTAAATATAGCTAACGCTCTATCTTCTCTATGGGATGAGATTGATCTACTTATATCTGAGTTGGGGCCAAATAGCGCTAATAGATTTTTAGTATTTTCTTGATTCGCCTCAAAAAGCTGGTAGTTGGCAGTTCCTGATTTCTTAATCGCAGTCATAACTCTTATTAGAGATTGCCAGTTACCTGGAGTTGCGAGCAAAGTAATTCGAGATTGATTCTCATACTCAATATCGACTCCGATGATGGGAGCTATCGAATTCTCTTTACAGCTAACCGCAAATTTAATTGCGCCAGCTAAGGTGTCTCGATCTGTTAAGGCTATCGAGTTCATATTTAACTCCACAGCTTTAGCGACCATCGCTTCCGGAAGGCTCGTCCCATATTTAAAGGAGTAGCCACTTGCTAGGTGTAGATGGGTAAAACTCATTATCAAGCAGGTCTAGATGTAGGACGGATTCGCCAGATTGGATTTGCTGGATCGGTTATCTCCTCGCGTTCAATTTCAAAAGTTGAAATAGCGCCCAATGGAGCCGCTTCTACTCGCCAGAGAATTCGAGAACCATCATCTGGGCGATAGAAGCCATCGCTAGCTCGATTCCACCAAGCCCCTGACTCACGCCAAGAAGAGAGAACTGCATGGATGCGAAATCGCCTGCCGCGGAAGGTGAACTCGATTGGCTCGCCTCCGGATAGGTAGATATTTGGTCTTTCGAACATTTGTTCGAACCTTAGCGAGAGCCACCGACTAACTGCAACCCATGCGTGTCTTACCCCGAGATTAGTTGAATTTTCAATTATCTGCCCTATGCTTTTTCAGTCCGCTTAATCGAAAGGGAAACATGGATATCGTCTTAATCATCGGTCGCGTGCTATTTGCGCTGATCTTCATCAACTCCGGAATCGCGCACATCACCAAGTTGCAAGCGATGACTGGCTACGCTCAATTCAAGAAAGTGCCAGCTCCTAAGCTCTCAGTAATCGTGACTGGATTGATGCTAATTATCGGCGGTCTATATATCGCTCTCGGCGTATACGCAGACCTTGGCGCAATACTCATTGCACTCTTCCTAGTTCTATCTGCATTCAAAATGCATGATTTCTGGACGATCCAAGATGCGCAAGCCAAGCAGGGTGAGACCATAAACTTCTTCAAAAATCTCTCACTTGCTGGCGCAGCTCTAATTATCTTTGTAATGGTTGGCACCGGAGTCGACTTTGGCCCAAGCATTACTGACGGATTCTTTAACCTCTAAATCATCTCCAAATACCGGCCTTGGTAGCGATACCAAGGCCGGTATCTTTATGTGATGGAAATTCTAATTGCCGCTTTATGCGGCGCTGCGATTGGATCAATTCTTGGATTGGTCGGCGCAGGTGGTTCGATGATTGCAGTTCCCATGCTTATATACATCTTCGGCTTTACTCCCGTCCAAGCAACTACCGCTTCTCTACTAATAGTTTTTGCCGGCGCAGCATCTGGTCTAACGTCAAAATTCAAAAATAGAGATGTGCTGATTAGGGATGGACTAGTTATCTGGTTCATTGGCTTAACCACAAATTTTGCCGGCGCGTATTTTCTCCCTCAACTACCTGAAACTTTGATTCTTACAGGTTTTTCGCTGGTGCTTATTAGCGCAGGCATCTCTATGTTATTGAAACAAGTTTCACAACGACCAGAACGGCGAATGTCGGTACTTGCGCTAGTGGCGCTCTCCTTACTTATAGGGGCAATGACCGGCTTATTTGGAATCGGAGGTGGGTTTGTCGCGATACCAATACTCATACTGTTCTACAACGTTTCTCCGAGTAAAGCAGCTGGTACCTCTCTATTCATTATCACGATAAACACTTTGACCGGATTCTTTGCCCACGCTAGGCATTGGGGCGAGGTTCAATGGTCGTTGCCGATAACAATCGCCGTTTCTGCGTTATTGATTAGTCGAATAGCGGCGCAGCAAAGCATGCGCTTCCAGCCGGTTACTTTGAAACGTTGGTTCGCTGGTACGGTTTTTATAATTGCCTTTTTCACTTTGCTAGAAACCTGGACTTAGGATTTAGCCATGGAAGGGATCCTTGAGAAAACTGCGGTTAGACGCGCGCTATCGGCTATGTCCGAACTTGGCATAAAAGGTGAGATCAAGATTCTTTCGGAAAGCGCTCGAACAGCCCTTGACGCAGCAACTGCACTTGGAATCGAAGTTGGCCAGATTGCATCTTCTCTGGTCTTCAAATTTCCCAACGGAGAACCAATTCTGGTAATAACTTCTGGTCGCCATCGCGTAGATACTGAATTACTAGCTCGACTTTTTGCAGTTGAAAAGCTCACGAGAGCTGATGCCGATTTT
Source organism: Candidatus Nanopelagicaceae bacterium (assembly GCA_049451055.1). Lineage (GTDB taxonomy): Bacteria > Actinomycetota > Actinomycetes > Nanopelagicales > Nanopelagicaceae > MAG-120802. Next base: position 56,488 of record JBMTVF010000001.1, read on the forward strand.
GTTAAAGAATTCTCTGGTTATTCTGTTGGCGGGGTGGCTCCTATCGGTTGGCTAAATAAGCCTGAGAAAATAGTTATTGATAAAGCGTTGTCGGATTACGATGTGGTTTGGGCTGCCGCTGGCCATCCTCATGCCGTTTTCCCAACTACTTTCTCTGAATTGCAAAGAGTAACTTTAGGAAGAGTTGAGCAGGTTGGTAACTGATGCAGAGATTAAATCATCAAATTGAAGGCGATGGCGATCCGCTACTTCTCATTCATGGAATGGGATCTGCCAGCTCCGCATGGAAAACCATAAAGCCAGAACTCATAAGAGATTTCAAAGTAATCACGGTGGATTTACCTGGACATGGTGAGACGCCGCTCCTCGAAGGCTCGGCGATGGACCCGAATAGTCTTGCTCGCTATGTGCTAAACGAAATGGACGAATTAGGAATTGGAAGTTTTGATGTTTGTGGAAATTCTTTAGGTGGTTGGGTTGCTCTTGAATTAGCTGCACAAGCGCCATCTAGAATTAATTCTGTCATCGGATTAGCTCCGGCTGGTCTCTGGCTGCACCCTTACAACGTTCGCTACCCCGCTACTGCGTTGGCGAGATTTCTTGCCAAATACACGGCGAGAGTCGCTCCTACCGCGCTCCATTTTGAGTGGGCACGCGCATTGGGATTTTGGGACGTGAGTCCAAGATGGCGAGATTTTTCCTATCAACTCTGTCTAGATGCCGTTGAAGCAATGGGAAGGGCGGATGGTTACTACCCTGCCTGGGACGGCATGTTAATGAAACGTTTCGACGGAAAAATACCAAGTGAAATTCCAGTAACTATAATTTTTGGAGATACAGACCGCACCCTGCCCGCCACAAATTGTCAGGAGCGCTCAGTTGCTCCGTCGCATGCCAAGTGGATAATTTTTCCTGAAACCGGTCATGCGCCTATGTGGGATTCACCTAACGATGTCGTAGCCGCAATTCGCCAAACCGCGAGCTTAAGAAAATGATTACTCGTATTTATTTCTGGAGCATCCCGAAGCGACTTCTTATGTGGGCGATACTTAGAATGTGGCTAGACCGAAGACCTTTGAAAAAAAATAGCAATATCAAATTCTGGAAGTTGTTAGGAACAGGTAAGGGATTGACATTCACTCCTCGCGACGCTGATCCAACCCGTTGGGGACTGCTTGTAGTAATCGATGAGGGATCGTTGAGTGAGTTCGAAAATTCCTCAATAATTAATTCCTGGAATCAACGAGCTACTGCAAAATTCTCAGCAACGCTGCGTTGCATCTCGGTTCATGGAACCTGGTCTAGGAAAAAGCCGTTTAATCATGAGGTCGACCCCCGAGAATGGCAGGGCCGAGTCGCCGCAATCACCAGAGCACGTATTAAGTTAAGAAAGAATTTTATTTTTTGGAGAGCAGTTCCTCCGGTAACTACTAGTTTGCTAACAGCTCCAGGTTTAATTCGCGCTATTGGCATCGGAGAGGCCCCGCTTGGACTACAGGGAACTTTTTCGATTTGGTCAGACCCACTTTCAATCAGCACATTTGCCTATCGAGGAGCTGCCCATCAAGAGGCGATCTCGGCAACGGCTAGAGAAAAATGGTATGCCGAAGAACTTTTCAGCAGATTTGCGGTAATTGAGTCGAGCGGAGAATTCTAGACAGACTAGGGCAGACTTAGCCCATGTCGATACGTAATTTTCGGCCGCCAAGAGACTTAAGGCGGCGTATCACGCCAATTCAAAGTGCTATTTCGATCGCAGTCTTGACGGTAGCTATTGGGCTTCAAATCTCATACCCGTTACTAGATGATGAACCTTTGCGATTAATTACCATCGCTTTTGTTTATTGGGCGGCAGGTGCCATGTTGTTACATGCACTATTTGCTTATCGTTTTACGTTTGCGATTCGATTTCTCCTGATTACCTTTACCTACTCTTTAGCGATTGAGCAGATTGGTTTTAGAACTACTTGGCCATTTGGCGCTTATGAATATTCTGGAACTCTTGGATTTCAAATCTATGGCGTTCCCTTAGTCGTTCCATTTGCCTGGATCATGATGACTTATCCACTGTTCATTGCGGCAAGACGAATTGCTCCAAAATGGGTCTTCTTGGTTGGTGGTTATGGATTAATGTCCTGGGATTTATTTCTCGATCCATTAATGGTTTCAGCTGGCCGCTGGACCTGGGAAATTACCGGGCGAACTGTTCCGTTCCAGCCAGAAATTCCACTCTCAAACACCTTTGGTTGGTTCCTAACTGGGATGGGATTAATGGCTATCTTGGATCGATTCATCCAGAAGGAACGAAGATCTATCGGTGTAAGCCGAGCCATACCGGAAATTTTTCTATTCTGGAGTTGGATAAGTGGCATCATCGGAAACGTATTCTTCTTCGATCGGCCCGGCGTAGCTCTAATCGGTGGATTTGCTTTAGGAATAATTGTAATTTGGTATTTCTTAGCTGTGAAATTTGGACGCAGTGATTAATGATTCAATCGGCTATCCTTTGGTTATCGACAGTCTTAGTTCTGCTAATAGTTATAATTTCAATCTATAATTCTTTTTCCATAAGAAGTCTGAAAAAGACAAATAAATTAATTACAAGTTCAGTTTCGATTCTTATTCCGATGCGAAATGAAGAAGTAAACGCTCAAGAGTCTGTCGCTTCGGCTTTAAATCAAAAAGTCCTATCAAAATTTGAAGTCATTGTCCGAGATGATGAATCCACGGACTCCACCCTTGAGCTTCTACAGAAAATTACAGATTCGCGACTCTCGATACAAATCGGGAAGCAGCTTCCAACGGGTTGGCTTGGAAAAAATTATGCAATGTTGGAACTTGCTCAAGCTTCTAAGGGAGAATATTTGATTTTCCTGGATGCAGATGTGCGACTTTCTCCAACTGCAATAGCAGATTCAATTTCGCTACTTGAGGAACTTGGTCTCGATTACCTTTCTCCTTATCCAAAGCAATTAGCCGCGGATTTGCCTAGCGCTTTGGTTCAACCGCTTTTGCAATGGTCTTGGTTCTCTACCTTGCCTTTAAGGCTCAACGAAAAAAGTCTTCGGCGTTCAACTGCTGTTGCAAATGGTCAATTCTTTATTGTTAAACGTACGGCTTATCTTGCGGTTGGTGGCCACTCCAAGATTCGTGATGAGGTCCTAGATGACTTAGAGCTGGCCAGATTATTGCGCATGCATGCCTTTCGAGGGAGCGTGATTGATGGATCTGAAAGTGCAACGTGTCTGATGTACCCGAATTTTAGTCAATTACTGCAGGGTTACTCGAAGTCTCAGTGGCGCGCTTTTGGTTCAATTTACGGCGCTATTTCTGCGATTACCTTCCTCGGCCTAACTTCGATTGCGCCCTTCTTATATGCAATTTCTGGAAATTCTCAAGCTGCACTGTTATCACTCGGTGTAATTTTTACTCGACTTCTAACTGCTTGGAAAACTCAATCCATAATATGGAGTTCATTTCTCCACCCAATCTCAATTATTATCTGGGTTTTCTTAATTATCTACTCATTCCATTTGAAGTTGAGTGGAAAACTTCAATGGCGAGGTCGCGCACTATGAAGCACCATAGAAAGAGCTCCTCGCCGAAAAAAATTGCGATTATTGGCGCTGGTATGGCGGGTTTGGCATGCGGGGCCAGACTTGCGAAGTTGGGCCACGAGGTTCAAATTTTTGAGGCCAGTAATGAGGTGGGAGGCAAATGCCGAACCATCTGGATAGAGGGATTTGGCTTTGATATCGGACCTTCACTGTTGACGCTACCGGCAGTATATAGAGACTTATTCTTAAAGACTGGTGGTCCAACAAATCTGATTACTGAATTGACCCCGGTTGATCCAGCGTTTACCTACCAGTTTGCCAACGGAAAAGTAATTGATTTTCCAAACCTTTCACATTCAGGAGTAGTTGATTCAGTATGTAAAGCGCTAGGAAATGACCACGGACTTACTTGGGATAAATTACTGAAGCGCGCTGAAAAGATGTGGGATGCCTCCAGAGAAGATTTTATTGAAGGCGAGTTACGAGGACTACTACCCTTACTTAAAAGAAAGAATTTGCTACGTGATATTTGGACGATCGCACCATGGCTCTCGCTACGCAAATTAACTAAGAGATACGGCGCTGGACAAGAAATTTCCAAAATTATAGATAGATATGCAACATACTCTGGCTCCGACCCAAGACTGGCCCCCGCAGTTCTGTTAACAATTGCATTCGTCGAAGAAGCATTTGGTGCTTGGCATGTTCCAGGCGGGTTAGGGCGGCTTCCAATTGCGCTCGCCGAGCGTTTTCAAAAACTGGGCGGATCAATAAACCTAAACTCTCCAGTCAAGGAACTAACTCTCTTAAACGGCCAAGTTAATGGGGTAATTCTAGATAACGGCAAGATAGTTGAAGCCGATATTGTCGTATCCAATATCGATTCTCAAATCCTATATAACAAACTTATACCTAACGGCGTCTCTAGAATTCGAACTCGGTCTGAACGTAGATCAATCAACCGTTCCACAAAATCTTTTTCTGGTTTTAGCCTTTTATTGGCACTGAATGGCAAATCTAATTTAAACCACCACACCGTTTTATTCCCCGAAAATTACGATGCCGAATTTGATTCGTTATTTCGTTACGGAACGCCACCTGTGGATCCTGCGATTTACATCTGTAATCCTGATGATCCAACCTTAGTTCCTAATAAAGATTCGGAAGCATGGTTCGTTTTGGTCAATGCTCCCCTACATGACCCCAAGCACGGATTTGACTGGAATCGCCCTGGATTCAAAGAGGAGTACGCCGAAAATATTCTCACTAAAATTGAAGAACGAGGAATTTCAATAAGAGACCGAATTAGATTCATGAAAATTAGAACTCCTCATGATCTTGAAATCGAGAGTAACTCGCCGGGAGGTTCGATTTATGGGCCTTCAAGTAATGGGGCTCGTTCCGCTTTCTTAAGAGCTAAGAATCGAAGTCCGATTCGCGGCCTATATTGCGTTGGCGGTTCTGCACATCCCGGTGGTGGCTTGCCGCTTGTGGCTATTAGCGCAGAGATTGTCGCAAATGCGATCTCAGAGCAAGAAACAACCTGACAACACTAGAAACTTGTAAAGTAAGTAATAAATAGGTAGCACCAAGCGTGAAATCCATTGAATCAATTTCAAGAGCCCGAGCAATCAATACGAAAAAAATAATTGAGGCTCGTACCGGACGTTCAGACCAAGTAACAATAAGTATCTCAGTGGTTCCGAGGCTATTCGATCTAGCTCTCATATATTCCTGAAGATAAGATGCGAGCCAGATTACAAGTATGGCTTGCCAGGGCGCTCCTATTACAAACAGACCTAGCAACCAGAAAACTTCTACAATTCGATCGGCAACTGAATCGAGAAGAGCTCCATATCTCGTGATTTTTCCGCAGAGTATTGCGACTGAGCCATCAATTCCATCCAAAAGTAAGGATAAAACTAGGAGAACTATTGCCCAATCAGTCTTAGCTGTGAGTAAAAATGCTGCGCCAGCGAGGATTGAGATATAAGAGAGTGAATTAGGGGTTACTCGAAGAGCCACTATAGGTCGTGACATCCAGTAACTTATATGTAGCCATACTTTAACAATCCCCTTGACTTGAGCGCCTCCATGAAGTTCGCTCCATTTCTCATAGAAAACTTCAATTCTCATCTCAATCCAATTCTCTTAACAATTTCTATCGTAGAGCTTGCTGAATTCATCGTATAGAAATGGAGACCCGGCGCATCTTCTTTTAACAATTCAGCGCTAAGTTTTGCTGCAATCTCAATACCCTTTTCTTTAACCATTTCTGGATTATCCGAAATCGGTTCAAGTTGTTCCACTATAAATTTGGGAACTTCAGCGCCACTCAATTGCGCCATGCGATTTAGTTGAGTAAAATTTGTGATTGGCAAGATTCCCGCAATTAAAGAGAGCTTTGAACCGGCTGACACAAGAGCATCTTTGAGTTTTCTATATTTGGAAATTGAAAAGAAGAATTGTGTCGTTGCAAATGTCGCCCCGCGGCGCTCCTTTTCCAACAATACTTCGAGATCCCTTTCGAAGCTCGCAGAGGCAGGATGTCCATCTGGGAAAGCAGCTACTCCAACTTCAAAATCTTTTTGGTATGCCAGGGAAACCAATTCATCTGAATGATCGAATCCCCCAGGCGTAGGGACCCATTCCGCGCTTGGCCCGCCCGCTGGATCTCCACGTAATGCGAGAATCGATTTGATTCCAGAGTGGCGATAGCTATCGAGAATTGATTCCAATTCCGATTTTGTTGACCCTACACAAGTTAGGTGGGCAACGGTTCGGATGCCTGTACGCGATGTGATTTCACCCGTGACCTTTACAGTACGGTCTCGAGCGCTACCGCCAGCGCCATATGTAACAGATACAAAGTCCGGTTCGATTTCAGAGAGCGAGGTGAGCGCTCTCCAAAGTTTTTCCTCTCCCTCGCTATCTCGCGGCGGAAAAAATTCCAAGGAAAAAGAGGGCTTTGCCTTCACGAGTTGAGAGTACCGTTACGCCGTGCCAGGTACCTCTTTAGACTCCATCAGAATTGAAATTGAAGATGTTCTTGCTGACTTTGTAAAGGGAAAAACCGAAAAGCTCAATAGAACCGATGAATTTCTCCAACCAGTAACCAAATCATTAGCTGAATATATTTTGGATGGAGGGAAGAGATTTAGACCTACCTTTGCATACCTCGGATTCTTGGGAGCAGGTGGCATAGCCAGCCCAAAAATAGCGAGAGCCTGTGCGGCCCTCGAGTTAGTTCATGTTTGTGCACTCATACATGATGATTTGATGGATGGTTCAGATACGCGCCGAAATCGGCAATCAATCCATCGCCAATTTCAGAATCTTCATAGAGACTCTAAATTTGTCGGAAGTTCTGAGAATTATGGGGCTTCGGTAGCCATTTTGTTGGGAGATTTATCTTTAGCGTGGAGCGATGAATTGTTGTACCTCTCTGAAATTGAGCAACCACAACTCAATCAAGCCCTACCTATTTTTTATGAGATGCGCGAAGAGTTAATGGCTGGTCAATATTTAGATGTTCTAGAAAGTGCGAGAGGCGAATCGAATAAAGTTCGTTCGTCCAAGATTGCACAGCTAAAATCAGGTAAGTATTCAATTGAAAGGCCACTGCAATTTGGCGCAGCCCTTGCTGGCGCTAATTCGACTCTAATTGATGATTTTTCAAGTTTTGGCCTAGCGCTCGGTGAAGCTTTTCAACTTCGCGATGATCTCTTGGGAATTTTTGGTGAGCCGAACGTCACAGGTAAGCCAAGCGGCGACGATATTCGAGAGGGAAAGCGAACCCTTCTAATTGCCTTGACCCTAGAGAAGTGCAATGAATCGGAACGACGACTCCTTGAGATATCACTCGGAGATGAGAATGTAGAGAGCTCTAAAATCGCTGCTATCCAAGAGGTAATTTCAAGATGCGGAGCCATGGAAGAGTGCGAGAGACTAATCTCTGAACTTTTTAACAAGGCCGTTGCAAATTTAGATAAGTCAGTTTGCCTGGATGAAATTAAAAAGTTGCTTGTGGATATGGCGAAGGCCGCAACCCAGAGGGAGAAATAGTCAAAATGCGCACTGTTACTGGGCCAACGGACAAAGTTGTAATTGTTGGAGCAGGACTTGCAGGGTTAAGTGCTGCCATTAGATTGCTGGGACAAGGTCGTGAAGTAACAATTTTAGAACGCGAAGCGGTTCCGGGGGGAAGAAATGGCCTTCTAAATAAATCCGGTTACGCCTTTGACACTGGCCCAACTGTTTTAACTATGCCCTCGCTAATTGAAGATGTCATGGCATCAGTTGGTGAAAATTTAACTGATTGGTTGACACTAATGCCGGTCCAACCACTCTATCGAGCCTTTTATAGCGATGGCAGCACTTTGGACGTGCACTCAAACACCGAGGAAATGGAAGTAGAGATTGCCAAAGTTATTGGAAGCGATGAGGCTGCCGGTTATAGAAAGTATGTTGATTTCGTAACTAAGCTGTATAAGTATGAAATGAATGACTTTATTGATAAAAATATTGACACACCCTTTGATTTACTAACGCCAAATTTGGCGAGATTGATTGCAATCGGAGGCTTTAGGAGACTTGCGCCGAAAGTTGCCCAGTTCTTAAAGGATCCACGAACTCAGCGAATTTACTCGTTCCAAGCTATGTACGCCGGAGTCTCACCTCAACAGGCGCTAGCCATCTATGCGGTTATTGCATACATGGATGCGGTTAATGGAGTCTTCTTTCCAAAGGGTGGCATGCATGCGGTCCCACGCGCATTAGCTGCTATCGCGACTAAGCACGGTGCAAAAATTCATTACAACTCTAAAGTTGCTCATTTAGAAAAACGGGGAAAGCGAGTTGTCGCCGCTATAACGGAAGATGGCAGACGATTTGAGTGTGACGTTGTAATCTTAAATCCCGATTTACCCGTTGCTTATACTGAGCTACTTGAAAAACCACTTCGTAGATTTAAGAAATTAGAATTCTCACCTTCTTGTGCAGTTCTTTTAGTTGGTTCAAAAAAGAAGTATTCGCATATCGCACATCACAATATCCATTTTGGAGAATCATGGGATGGAGTTTTTGAGGAATTGATTGAAAAAAAGAGTTTAATGAGTGATCCCAGTCTTTTGGTGACTGTTCCAAGCAAAGATGACAGCACCTTAGCGCCAGCCGATCGAGAGAGTTACTACATCTTGTTCCCCACACCAAACTTAAGTGCGAGTATTGATTGGAGAACTGAATCTTCACGTTATCGCGATGAAATGGTACGTGTTTTGGAGGAGCGAGGGTATGAGGGTTTTGGAGATTCAATTGAAGTTGAACATCTCACCACTCCATTGGAATGGGAGAAGATGGGACTTGAAATGGGAGCTCCCTTTGCGAGCGCGCATACTTTTACCCAAACAGGACCATTTAGACCGAACAATTTAGCGCGTGGATTCGAGAATGTAGTTTTCACTGGGAGCGGAACACAGCCAGGCGTCGGCGTTCCCATGGTGATAATTTCTGGAAAATTAGCCGCTGAAAGAATTCTCGGAGCGAGACGTGGATGAACTTTCTGCGGCTGGAATAACTAATCCAACCTTAAGGAAGTCGTATTCGGAGTGTAAGCGTCTAAATTCACTCCATGGTAAAACTTATTACTTAGCAACTTTGCTCTTACCTAAAGCCAAGAGACCCTTTGTGCATTCGCTTTATGGCTTTGCTCGGTACGCAGATGAAATAGTTGACGCGATGGATTCAAATAGATCTTCGACTTCGCGACGAAACGAACTAGAGCAATGGAGTTGGCGAATGCTTCAAGATATAAACCGAGGCGAAAGTGACGATCAAATCGGTATGGCTCTAGTGGATACCGTAAAACGTTTTGATATTCCCATCGCCTATTTTGAAGCGTTTCTACACTCTATGGCGATGGACTTAGAAGTTACTGAATACGCGAACTATGAATCATTGATGGAGTATGTATATGGATCTGCCGCCGTTATTGGACTTCAGATGCTTCCGATATTGGGCTTTGATAGTGCTTATAAAGAAGAATCTAAGAGCGCTGCAGAGAATCTCGGAATCGCATTTCAGCTTGCGAATTTTATCCGTGATATAGGTGAGGACTTAGATCGCGGCCGCGTTTATCTTCCTCAGGATGAGTTACAAGCATTTGGTGTCGATAGTAATATGTTGGAGCAACGCAAAGTAACAGATGAATTACGCAAAGCAATCGAATTTCAAATAGAACGAGTACGTCTACTTCAAAGTAAAGCATCAGACGGAATAAAGTATCTAGAAAAGAGTTCTCAGCCCTGTATTGAAGCGGCCAGCGAACTGTACTGTGGAATAGTTGATGAGGTAGAAGAAATAAATTACCAAGTGTTTGAGAAGAGGGCTAAGACTTCTACGATCCGTAGGTTGAAAGTGGCATTGCCAGCCTGGGCGCGGGCCGTTGCAGCTCGTTAGTCGCGCTGAATGCCTCGACGCCCCCAATAAATCCAAAGCGACATGGTTAGCGTGACCATCGAGAATCCAAAAAATAGATCCTCGGCCGGAGCAGATGCAATTCTTAATCCTGTAATTACCGATTCGTTGTAAGTAAGAATGCCCCGGGAGGTAAGCCACCAATTTGTTATCAATTGAAAGAAAAGAATGATCGCGTAGGCCGTCCAAAATCCTCTTCTTGTAATTAAGCGAGTTCTTAGAATGGCTAGATCTATCAAAATGACGATTAGGACCGAGAGAAGGGCAAGCTGGGTATAGGTCACGATTCATCACCAAATTTCCAGTGCCGCTTCTGAGTTCGAACCGCTTCTATTGTTAGTAAAGATGCCAGAGGAACAACTAGGAAAAATAGAAATTCTTCTAATGGGACTCCCCTTGGACCAAAAATCCCAACTACTTGATTTTTATCGAACCACCAATGTCCTTTAATGACAGCGTAGTAATCCCAAATTAAGAAGATTACCGCTGTGGGGATAATTGAAAGTATGGCCCTTTTCATCCTTCTCAAGACTCCCACTTTAAGAAAAATTTCAAGCCAGAAAGATCCCACAACTGTAAAAAGGAGCATCGCAAAATAAGCGAACTTGAGCACGCCTTATGCTAACCTTCCATTCAATCGGGAGCCAAAAGTTGGCTGAGAGGACCTTAGGGTCGACCGTCGGACCAGTTTGATAATGCGAATTGGAAAGGATTCAAATGACTATCATTTTTGAAGCATGGAGCTACGAAGTCACTTTGCTCGAGTTACTCTCCGTATTAACTTCGCTAGTTGCTGTCTATCTTGGCGCCCGAGGAGTTCGTATAGCTTGGCCATGGTGGATTTTAAGTAGCACTCTTTACGGAATTTTCTTCTTGCAAGTAGACCTGTTTGCTAGTGCACTTCTACAGTTAATTTTTATAGCTGCAGCAATCTGGGGTTTATTCGGATGGAAAGCTACCGGAGTAGAGCCACGATCAATGACTTGGTCCGAGCGGGCTATCTGGATCATTGCGCTCGTAGTTATCTGGACAACTTCGGCACCTATTCTCGGAGATATTGGAGCAGCAGCTTCTTGGCCCGATTCTTTATTGCTTGTGTCAAGCGCTATCGCCCAGATTTTGATGGTCTTGCAACGAAATGAAACTTGGATTGCGTGGATTCTCATAGATACCTTCGGGACTTGGCATTATTTCCGTCAAGATCTCTATTTCACTAGTTTGCTTTATTCGATTTTTACTGTAATTGCCATTTATGGGGTATTTCGCTGGCGAAGCAGGTCACGTTGGCCAAGTCACTAGACGAACTATTAAGTGTGGTTGTCGATAAGCCACCGCTAAATTGGAAGTTCTATTTGATCTCGATTGATGGTCCGGCAGGTGCCGGCAAAACAACTTTAGCTACCCGAATTAGTAATAGTTGGAAATTGGGTCATGTGCATACGATTCATATGGACGATATCTACGATGGTTGGGAAAATGCTCTGACAGATACATTGACGCGAACTCTCGAGAATCAGATTTTGAGGCCGCTTCATCTAGGGAAAAAAGCTTCTATACGTAAATTCAATTGGCTAACTTCGAATTTCGGGGATTTAGAGAGGTTGCCAGAAGCGAGTCTATATTTACTGGAAGGTGTTGGAAGCGCCCAGAAAGTAACTCGCAAATATCTAGATCAAATTATTTGGATTGATATTGATCAAGAAGTAGGTTTACAGAGAGTGCTACGGAGAGATGGCGATTATCTTGAGAATGAAATGAGAATCTGGCAACAGCGAGAGCGGTCGCATTTTGAACTAGAAAACACCCGAGATTGTGCCACCTTCCGCTTTGACGGTAACTTCTTCATCTAAAATCTTCTTGTGTCTGACCTTACCGGCGAAGTAATTGATGGCCGATATAAGCTAAATCGGATAGTTGCATCTGGAGGAATGGCAACCATATATGCCGCAACTGACCTGCGTTTGGATCGGTCAATCGCGGTAAAGATAATGCATCCTCATCTAGCTCAAGATGAGAAATTCGTCGAGAGATTCATTAGGGAGGCCAAAGCGGCCGCCGCGCTCTCTCACCCAAATATAGTTTCAGTTTTAGACCAAGGCTGGAATCAAGGTGGAACTCCATGCGTATTTATAGTTATGGAGTTGGTTGAAGGTGCAACTCTCAGGGATTACATGTTCGAGCAAGGTCCAGCAACAATTTCTAACGCGCTACAAATGATTATTCCGGTTGCAAGTGCGCTATCAGCGGCGCATAGATTGGGAATTGTGCATCGTGATATCAAACCTGAGAATATTTTGGTTTCGAATGAAGGAAGAATAAAGATTGCAGATTTCGGATTGGCCAGAGGGGCGTTACTCGGGACAACAATGACCGCCGAGTCAAGTGTTATTTTGGGAAGCGTTTCCTATCTTTCCCCAGAGCAAGTGCAACGCGGTGTTGCTGATGCTCGAAGCGATATCTACTCACTTGGAATTGTTCTATTCGAATTACTAACTGGTCAGAAGCCCTATCAAGGCGATGATCCAGTACAGATAGCTATCAGACATGTTAATGAGAGAGTTCCCGCCCCATCTTCAGTTAATCCCGGAATACCGATTGAGGTTGATGATCTGGTGCTAAGAGCTACCGACATAGATCCGGATAAGCGACCAGCAGACGGAGCCGCACTGCTTGAGGAATTGCGCAAGCTTTCTGAAAAGATTGATCCACGCAAACGTCAACTTAGCTTGGAATTAGACCTTCCACCCGCACCTCTACGGGAACCCGTCAAAGAAAGAGAACGAAAAAGAAAATCAAGCGAAGCAAAATCAACTCCAAAAGAGAGTGAGAACGAAGTGAATCGAGAGAATACGGGCAAGACTAAGCGAGTCTCGAATCGAGTCCGAAGAAATCGTCGTATCGCTGTCACTCTATTGATCTCACTTATCGGTATTGGTTGGTATGCATTTGCCGGACCTGGTTCAAAAATTGTTGTGCCATCTCTTGCCGGCTCAACTGTTAAAGAAGCTAGAGAAGTACTTTCAAATCTAGGCCTAACTTTAAAACTCGGAACCGAAGAATTTAATGAAGATATTCCGGAGGGGAGAATAATCAAGTCCGATCCCGCCGGTGGTGGTCGCGTTGACGAAGGTGGAGAAGTAACAGTTTTCACATCTAAAGGCAAGGAACGAATATTAATTCCGAATCTAATTGGATTGACACCGGAATCCGCGCAAAAGTTGCTTGAAGAAAACAATTTAGTAGTAAGTGAGATAACTGAAGAGTTTTCTAGCGAGATTGCAAATGGCCTTGTGATGAGATCCTCACCTGCTGAGGGCGAAAGAGTCAAACCAGAATCCAATGTGATTATCATCATTTCTAAAGGTGTAGAAAAGTTAGAAATCGTTGATTACAAAGGCAAGAGCGGTGAACAAGCCTTAAATGAATTATCTGAAAATGGTTTTGAAGTAGATACAAAGTATGTCTTCAGCGAAGATCTTCCTGCGGGTGCCGTGGTCTCACAAAGTCCAAACGCTGGCGCGGCTGATAAGGGAAGCCAAATAACTTTGTTGGTTTCAAAAGGAACAGAATTTGTATTTATCCCAAATGTTTTTGGATTGAGCGAGATTAAAGCCGTTACCGCTCTTGAAGATCAAAACTTAAGAGTTAATGTCAAGAAAGTTGGCACAAAGAAGGAGAAATTTGTTACAAATATCTCGCCGAAGGTAGGCACAAAAGTTAAACGAGGTTCAAAAGTAACTATCACTGTAGGGTGAGCTCGTGAGACCGCCTCGAATTGGTGCGCATGTCCCAACCTCTGGAGGCATGGCAAAACGTTCAATAGAATATGCGAAAACTATTCAAGCAGAAGCAATTCAAGTTTTTACATCAAACCCAAGAGGTTGGGCAATGCCCAATCCCAATCTTGAAGCGGATCAAGAATTTAGAGAGCTAGCGGAAGAATTGGATATAGAGACCTATGTACATGCTCCTTTCTTAATCAATTTAGGATCACCTACTACAAGTACGTATGAAAATTCACTTTCCTCAACGGAATATTCGCTAAGGCGAGGACGCGAAATCGGCGCAAAGGGTGTAGTCGTCCATACAGGTTCAGCTGTAGACGAGAATCATGTTAAGAAAGCTTGGCAACAGATAAAAAAAGGCGTAATGCCGATTCTAAATAGATTAAAGGATGATGATCCTTGGTTACTTCTTGAGCCTACGGCGGGACAAGGACAATCTTTAGTAAGAAAACTGGATGACTTAAAGCACTATTTTGATGCATTGGATTGGCACCCCAAAGTAGGAGTTTGTCTCGATACCTGCCATGTCTTTGCTGCCGGCCACGATATTAAGACGCCAGGAGGAATGGCGAAAACAATTGACTTGCTTGTAGAAGTCGTTGGTGAAGAGAGAATTCAATTAATTCACGCTAATGACTCTATGGATGTCCTCGGATCGCTAAAAGACCGTCATCAAAATTTAGGCGAAGGCGAGATAGGCAAACTACCTTTTCAGGAATTACTCGCTCATCCTGCGATTGTGAATGCTCCTTTAATATTAGAAACACCAGGCGAAGAACCAGAACATGGTCGGGAAGTATCAATGCTTAAGAAGATGAGGAAATAGATGCTGCTTCTTGCCCCTTGGGCACTTCTGGCTGTCGCCGCGGTCTGGGGAATTTCGTTTGTTTGGATGAAAGACATCTTAGACCAACAGGACGTCTTCAGTTTTCTTTTCAGCAGATTTATTTTTGCCTCTCTGATAATGATTCTTGTCCGTCCGGCTATCTTCACAAAGTTGAGTTGGAAGTTAGTATCTCGAGGCTCACTTGCTGGATTTGCTCTTGGCGCTGGATACATCTTTCAGACTCTAGGCCTCGAGAGAACCACCCCAGCAATAACAGGATTCGTTACTGGTCTATACGTTGTTTTTACACCGCTCATAGGGCTTATTGTTTTTCGAGATCACATAACTCCTCTAGCTTGGTTCTACATTGTATTAGCGACAATCGGACTTGGCGTACTTTCTATTTCTGGCTTGTCAATTGGAGTCGGTGAATTATTCGTTCTTGCCTCAGCAATCCTCTTTGCAATTCACATTATTTTGCTAAGTAGGTGGAGCAAAAATTTTGACACTTACCTTCTGACTTTTGTTCAGCTTTTAACTTGTGCGATTGTTGCGGGAATTCCGGCCTCGATATCCGGCTTCACTCCACCGCCAGATATCCAAACGTGGAGCGTCGTTGCCTTCACCGCAGTATTTGCTACTTTTCTCGCATTCATTATCCAAACCTGGTCGCAAGCAAGAATTTCAGCGGTTAAAGTTGCTGTAATCCTTACGACCGAAGTCGTGTTCGCGGCCTTTTTCTCAGTCTTGCTGGGATTTGAACCATTAACCCTTCGAATCCTCATTGGAGGTTCCTTGATTCTTATTGCGATGATAATGATTGTCCAACCTAGAGTTTCGCCGCCTAAAGATGGCATACTGCAAACATGATTGTTGACCTACGCTCAGATACCGTAACCCAGCCAACACCGGCTATGCGAGAGGCAATCTCAACGGCGAAAGTTGGTGATGATGTTTACGGAGATGACCCCACTGTAAATTTACTCGAAGAAAAAGTGGCTAATTTATTTGGCAAAGAAGCTGCCGTATTTACACCTTCAGGCTCACTCGCGAATCAACTTTGCATAAGAACCTTAGTTAAGCCTGGAGAAGAATTAATTTGCGAAGTAAATTCACATATTGTTCGAGCTGAATTGGGGGCTGCGGCGGCTTTTAGCGGCATCACAACTAGAACTTGGAGTGATCTCTACGGCAAACTCTCTGCGCATCGTGTAATTGAAATCGCCCGTCCAAACTCCGGCCCCTATCTTGTTTCCACCACGGCAATTTCGATAGAGAATACGCATAATTTCGGGGGCGGAACAGTTCAAGATATTGAGGAGATTGAATCATTAAAAAAATGGGCGGAACCAAACGGTATAAAACTTCATTTAGATGGCGCCCGAATTTGGAATTCTCATGTAGCTAGTGGCGTTCCATTATTTGAATATGGAAGAAATTTCGAAACTCTGAGCGTATGTCTCTCCAAGGGATTAGGTGCGCCTATTGGTTCACTGATGATTTCCTCAAAAGAGAGAGTTGCTGAGGCAAGGGTGTGGCGGAAGCGTTATGGAGGCGGTATGCGTCAAGTTGGAATTATCGCCGCCGCCGGCCTTTATGCGATAGAAAATAATATTTCTCGGCTAGCAGAGGATCACCGGAGAGCTAAGCGGTTAGCTGAAGTTTGCCATGAAGCAGTTCCTAATGTGATTGATCCGAAACTAGTTTCGACAAATATTGTGGGCCTCGAACTTCTTGGCGCAAATATCTCAGCAGGAGAATTCGTTGCTCAAGCTAGGGCGGAGGGTGTTTGGATGGGAGCGCTAGGGCCCACTTACGCAAGAATGGTTACTCATCTTGATATTGACGATTCTGGAATAGATTTTGCAGCACAAGTACTACAGAAATTATTGAAGCGTGCCTTCGTGGCGAAGTAGCCACTCTTTGATTTTTAGACCATAAGCGTAATTACCAAGACCACCGCCGGTCTTTACGATTCGATGACATGGAACTACAAGTGCAATCTGATTTCTCGCACAGGCACTTCCCGCAGCTCTCACCGCATCTGGGGAACCTGCTCTTTTTGCTAATTCCGCATAAGAAATCGATTTACCCGGCAAAACTTTGCGCATGGCACGCCAAGCAGCCTGCGAAAACCGCTCCCCTGGTTGCCTTACTGAAATTCCGTCTAGCGCGTTCAAATCACCATCAAAATAATCATCTAAGAGATCTGAAACTACGGGAATCTTTTTCTGGGTATTAAAAGTATTTGCTCGATCCTTTTCATCAAGATTTGAAATTAAATTGGCGAAGCTGGAGAAGCCAGCAGCAAGGAGCTTCTGGTCATGAGAGATCAAGTACAAACTTCCTATAGGAGTCTTGTAAATTGATTGGGTAAGCACTCTCCTACCCTACGCCTAAAACCTTTACCGCTTTCCGTCTCTTAATTTTTCGGCGACGAGGAAGGCTAGCTCAAGAGATTGGGTGTGGTTCAATCTTGGATCACAGGCTGACTCGTAACGGGTGGCTAAATCTTCATGAGAAATTTCCATTCCACCGCCAACGCACTCAGTTACATCATCACCCGTCAACTCAACGTGTATACCTCCGGGGTGGGTATCAAGTTTGTGATGCACCTCGAAGAACCCCATAACTTCATTCATTACATCATCAAAACTTCTAGTCTTAAAGCCAGTCGGTGCTTCATAAGTATTCCCATGCATTGGATCGCAAACCCATAGTACTTTTCTGCCACTTTTTTTCACTGCTTCTACAATCGGCGGCAAAGCAGTGCGAATGTTTTTTGCTCCCATTCGAGTTATGAAAGTTAAACGTCCAGGCTCCTCTTGCGGATTCAAAGTTTCAATCAAAGCCAAAACATCTTCAGGTGAAGTTTTTGGGCCAATTTTGACGCCTATCGGATTCCGAATTTTCTTAGCAAAATCGATATGGGCTCCGTTGAGTTGTCGGGTACGTTCTCCGATCCACAGGAAATGGGCTGAGACGTCATAAGGTTGATCAGATCTTGAATCAATTCTCGTTAGTGCTTTTTCGTACTCAAGAATTAAAGCTTCATGCGACGAGTAAAAGTCGACCGTCTTAAACTCTTCAGGATTAACGCCTGCCGATTTCATGAATTCGAGTGCACGGCCAATCTCTTTTGCAAGCGCTTCATATCGAGATCCAATCTCTGAATCGCGAATGAAGCCTTTGTTCCATTCGTGAACAAGTCGTAAATCTGCGAAACCGCCTTGAGTAAAAGCCCTGACTAAATTAAGTGTTGCGGAGGATGTGTGATAAACCTTCAATAATCGAGATGGATCGGGAGTTCGAGCCTCTTTCGTAAATTGCAGATCGTTTACAGCATCACCTCTATAAGCTGGCAGTTCAATGTCTCCACGCTTCTCAGTGTCATTACTACGAGGTTTTGCAAATTGACCTGCCATTCGACCAACTTTGATTACCGGCATGCTGGCTCCGTACTGAAGGACGGCAGCCATTTGAAGAATTGTCTTTATTCTATTTCTTATAGAATCGGCAGTTGCAGCAGCAAAAGTTTCAGCGCAATCGCCACCTTGTAACCAGAAAGCCTCTCCTGAAGCTGCTTGCGCAATTTTGATTTTAAGATTGTCGCATTCTCCAGCAAAAACCAGTGGAGGCAATGTTCGAAGTTCAGTTGCAACTTGAGCCAATTTGTCACGATCTGGCCAAGCCGGTTGCTGCGCTATTGCTAGCGAGCTGTCAAAGAGCCTCTCAACGGTATTACTCATGGCTTAAGGGTAGATAGGTTGAAGGGATTCTTGCTATGGAATTAACCAAAGAAGACTTCGGCTTCTGCGAGAAGGCTTGGATCTACCGTTTTTAGCTTCTCAGTTGCCGAAGCTAGAGGTACTCGCTCAATCTTGGTGCCATGTAGTGCGACCATCTTTCCCCAATCTCCTGCATGAGCTGCAGTTATCGCGTGAATTCCAAATCGTGTTGCCAGTACGCGATCAAAAGCGGTTGGAGTTCCACCTCTTTGAATATGCCCCAAAATTGAAGTTCTAGCTTCAGTGCCGGTTCTGGATTCAATTTCTTTAGCTAGCCACTCTCCAATTCCGGAGAGTTTTACATGTCCGAAAGCATCCAGCGATCCATCTTTGGTTACTATCGTTCCATCTTTCGGTAATGCACCTTCCGCCACAACAATTATCGGTGCATAAGATTGTTCAAATCTGGACTCTACATACTGGCAAACTTTTTCAATATCAAAGGGAACTTCTGGAATCAAAATACAAGAAGCGCCCCCTGCCATTCCAGAATGCAACGCAATCCAACCTGCGTGCCTTCCCATGACTTCAACAATTAGAGCGCGATGATGTGATTCGGCTGTCGTGTGTAATCTGTCGATGGCTTCAACTGCAATATTTACGGCGGTATCAAATCCAAATGTGTAATCGGTATTATTCAAATCATTGTCAATTGTCTTTGGAACGCCAATTACTTTCACACCGAGCGCGTCGAGTTTTGTTGCAACACCTAATGTGTCCTCTCCGCCAATTGCAATAAGCGCATCAACGTTCATTTTTGATAAATTCTCTTTTATTCTTTCAACGCCATTTTCGATTTTGAAAGGATTGGTCCGCGATGAGCCAAGAATTGTTCCGCCACGTGGGAGTATTCCTCGGGTTGCCTTGATATTAAGTGGCATGGTCAGTCCCTCTAACGGACCTTTCCAGCCATCTCTGAAACCTATGAATTCATATCCGTACTCTTTTTCACCTTTTCGGACTACGGCTCTTATCACCGCATTAAGACCTGGGCAATCGCCACCGCCAGTAAGGACACCAAACCGCATTAGACATCTCCGACTCTTGAGCTTGTGATCATCATCGATCCAGCACGCGATTCTAGCAAGGTCGGACTACCCTTTTGGTGATGGCCAAGACTCTCATTTATGTAGCACACGACAATTTGAATCGAAATAAAGGAGCGTTAGTAGGCGCGCGACCTGAAACCCACGCAGTTGTTTTTGTCGAAAGTCAAAGAATGCTAAATGGCGCTCGATGGAACCGCCAGCGTCTCTTCTTTTTATTGTCAGCTGCGCGCCATTTTGCTGAAGAACTAAAAGCTGAAGGCTTTGAAGTAAAGTATTTAAAATCAAATGACACCACCTCTGGAATTCAATCAATCTCGAAAGATTATGATGAAGTTATTTCGGTAGAACCTTCTTCGTATCGATTGACAAAATCTCTTGCTGACATAGGAGTGCGATTCTTACCAAATGATTTCTTTTTGACCCCTCGAGCACTCTTTGCTGAATGGTCAAAAAATCAGAAGAGTTTAAAGATGGAGAATTTCTATCGTTGGCAGAGGCAGCGACTTGGAATTCTAGTATCGGATTGCGAACCATCAGGGGGAAGATGGAATTATGATGATGAGAATCGAGAACCCCCACCAAAAACAGATTACCGATGGCCAAGTTATACGAATCACGAGAGAGATCTAATTGACAATGAGGTAATCGCCGAGCTGAAAAATCTAAATCTCACTGGATCTATTGCAGAGACAGTTTGGGGTACCACGCGTAAAGCCGCTCTTGCCCAGCTGGATAAGTTTCTTAGAGAATCTTTTGCAGAGTTTGGACCTTACGAAGATGCCATGACAGTTAAATCATGGGCGTTACATCACTCGCTCCTTAGCCCCTATTTGAATGTTGGTCTATTAACGCCAGACGAAATCTTAAAATTCGTATTAAAGAAATTCGAAGAGGGAAACATTCCTCTATCCTCTTGTGAAGGCTTTATTAGACAGATAATTGGTTGGCGCGAATATATAAACGGCCTCTATTGGTATTTCGGAGAAGATTACCGCGATAGCAACTTTTTAAATTCACACAATCCACTGCTACCTCTTTTTGAGAATTCTGAATCCACAAAGATGAAATGTGTTTCTGAGACTATTTTTGGTGTGGAACGACGCGGATGGGTGCATCACATTCCACGCCT
Organism: Candidatus Nanopelagicaceae bacterium; assembly: GCA_049451055.1. GTDB lineage: Bacteria > Actinomycetota > Actinomycetes > Nanopelagicales > Nanopelagicaceae > MAG-120802. The sequence goes on from JBMTVF010000001.1 coordinate 77,096, forward strand.
AATGATTTTGAGTAATCTCGCGGCGCTTTGTGATGTAGCTCCTGCCGAATTATTGATTTGGATGAGAAATAATTTTATAGATGCCACGGATTGGGTAATGGTTCCTAACGTGATTGGGATGAGTATGCATGCCGATGGAGGCAGAATGTCGACGAAGCCGTACATAGCTGGAGGCTCTTACATTTCAAGAATGTCAGATTACTGCGGCGATTGCGTTTACAACCCTAAGACGAGGATTGAAGAAGATTCGTGCCCATTCACAACTCTCTATTGGCATTACTTGTATAGAAATCGTGATTTATTTAAGAAAAACCATCGCATGTTTCAACAGTTAAATGGGATGAAAAAACTAAAGGATCTTGAGGAGACTATAAGTCGGGGTGACCAGGTAATCAAAGGTCTTCTTGCCGGAGAAATCTAGGCGGTTACCACTTCACCTTTACCCACGACAATAATTCCACCTTCGGAAACTGTAAATCGTGCTCGATCCCTCTCCAAATCAAAACCGATTTCGGCACCAGGCTCTACCACAACGTTTTTATCTAAGATCGCATTTCGGATCTTTGCTTTATCTCCAACTCGCACGGAAGGCATTAGAACTGAACCTTCTATAACTGAGTCTTTCCCAACAAGAACGTCATAAGAAGCAACCGTGGAGCTCAGAGCTCCGCCAGCAATAATTGATCCAGCACCTACTATTGAGTCAAATGCTCGACCATTCTCCGAGAATTTTGCTGGGGGTAATGAGGGTGGGTTTGTGAGTATTGGCCAATTTCGATTATAAAGATTAAAAATTGGATGAACTGAGACCAAATCCATATGAGCCTCATAATAGGAATCGATTGTTCCTACATCGCGCCAATATCCCTTATCTCTTGCAGTTTCGCCAGGAACAATGTTGTTGGCAAAATCGTAAGCTTTTGCCGCTCCCTCTCGCGTCATCATGGGAATGATGTTCGAACCGAGATCATGCCTACTCTCAATGTCTTTAGAGTCTTCTAACAATGAACTCTCAAGCGCGTCTCTTCGAAAAATATAGTTGCCCATCGAGACTAGCGACCAATCTGGATTTCCCGGCATGCCAGGTGGATTAGCCGGTTTTTCATGGAACGCCTTTATAGTAAGTCCATCATCAGATAATTCAATTACACCAAAATCACTCGCGGATTTCCGAGGGACTCTTATTGCCGCTACCGTGACTCCAGCTCCAGTTTGGAGATGCTGTTGATACATTTGATCGGGATTCATTCTATAAACGTGATCTGCGCCAAAAACTAGAATGTGTTTTGGATTTTCATCCTGAATTAGATTGAAATTCTGGAGAATCGCATCAGCACTTCCCGTGTACCACCTCGGACCTAATCTCTGTTGTGCCGGTACTGGTGTGATGTAATTTCCCAGAAGAGTCGACATCCTCCAAGTAGTGGTGATGTGCCTATCTAAAGAGTGTGACTTGTACTGAGTTAGAACAGCAATTCGCAAAAAACCTGCATTAACAAGATTTGAAAGAACGAAATCAACCAATCTGTAGGCCCCGCCAAATGGAACTGCGGGTTTCGCGCGATCAGCTGTCAACGGCATTAAGCGTTTTCCTTCGCCGCCTGCAAGGACGATGCCGAGAGGAAGATCAAGTCGTGCCATGGCTGAACGATACTCTTGGCAAATGCCGCTGGATAGTCAATTGAAATCTATTGCGATGGTAACTAGGGAATGGCCTCCTGAAGTTTATGGAGGGGCCGGAGTTCACGTCATAAACTTGGTTGATTCACTCAAGAAGTTTTCAGATGTCCGAGTTGATGTCAACTGTTTTGGATCTGCGCGCGGCGACGCCAACGCATATGAATTAGATCCACCTTTCAATAATCTGAACGTAGCATTAAAAACTTTGTTGTTGGATATGGATATCGCAAGAAATTTAGGAAATTTTGATTTAGTACACACCCACACTTGGTATGCCAATTTTGCTGGCTACTTAGCCTCCAAACTTTTTGATGTTCCTCATGTAGTTACCTCGCATTCGTTAGAGCCATTACGACCTTGGAAAGCAGACCAACTCGCAGGAGGGTATGAAATCTCAAGTTGGATTGAAAAGTCCTCTTACGAAAGTGCACAGAAAATTATTTCGGTAAGCGATGCAGTCCGTGCGGATATATTGAAGGTGTACCCAAAGATATCCCAGGATCGCATTGTTACTATCCGAAACGGCATAGATACAAATGTCTTTAGACCAATTGAAAATAATGAAGTTATCGAGCGATTTGGTATTAAAAATAAATTCGCTATATTCGTGGGTCGCATTACTCGCCAAAAAGGCTTAATTCATCTTCTCCGAAGTTGGAGAGAAATACCTAAGGACTTTGCATTAGTAATAGCCGCTACTAGCGCTGACGAACCCCAAATATTTAACGAAGTTAAGATATTGATTCAAGAACTTCAAAATGAGAGGAATAATGTAGTTTGGATAAAGGATATGTTGTCTCAAGACGACTTAATCTCTTTGTTGACCCATGCTGAACTGTTTGTATGTCCCTCTGTGTATGAACCGCTCGGAATCGTTAATCTCGAGGCGATGGCATGCGAGACTGCAGTAGTTGCGAGTGCGGTCGGCGGCATACCTGAAGTTGTTAAAGATGGTGAAACTGGAATCTTGATAAGTCATTCCAAGATTGATGAAGATTTTGAAGAGTCTCTACGCGAGGGGATCTTGAAAGTTATGAGTGATTCAAATCTCGCGAAAAGTTTAGGTAAGAATGGCCGAATTCGCGCCATATCCGAATTTGGCTGGGATAAGGTAGCGGCGCAAACACTTAATTTATATCGGAGTCTTTAATGTCGCGACGTAGCTGGCTTCTATTCTCACTTGTGGGAGTGCTATGGGGTATCCCTTATCTCTTCATGAAGGTTGCAGTAGAGGAATTGTCGATTGCGGTTATTGTATTTTCTAGATTAGCTATAGGAGCGGCACTTCTAGTGCCTATCGCGATTCATCAAGGCGCTTTTCGAAATATAAGACCTCATATGAAGTATGTTCTTTTTTACGCCATTCTCGAAATGGTTATTCCTTGGACTTTAATCACAAACGCTCAAAGAAGCCTTTCCTCTGGCGTGGTCGCTCTCCTTGTTGCAACTGTTCCAATATGGGCCACTTTATTCGCTCATCACACCGGCGATTCAACAGCTGCCCATCGAGTTCGAATCATCGGGATCGCAATCGGTTTGATAGGTATTGTTTTAATAGTTGGTATTGAAAGCGTCTCAGACTTCAATAATTCATGGGCCCTACTCCAAGTTCTTATTGCCGCCGCAGCTTATGCATGGGCCACAAATATGATCTCTCGAAAAGTAACCGATGTGCCTGGTGTGGCAATTAACGGCATCGCTATGACGGCCGCAGCGCTTCTTTTCGCACCATTCGCACTAGCTAATGCTCCACTTACAGCTCCTTCATTAAATGCAGTTTTAGCAACAATAGGTCTCGGCGTACTTAGTAGCGGAATTGCATTTTGGGTGTTCTTCATCGTTTTAGATGAAATTGGTCCAGCCAGAGCCTCTTTAGTTGTTTATCCAAATACAGCAGTTGCTGTGCTTCTCGGAGTAATTCTATTAGATGAGCCAATCACACTCGCCATTTTGGTTGGACTTCCTTTGGTATTAGTTGGATCTTTCTTCGCAAGTCGAAAACCAAAAAATGCAACCTTCGCCGCTTAATCTTGAATGAAGCCCAATTTTTGAAGCGCTTTCGTATCTTTTTGCCAATTCTCAATTACTTTTACATGAAGAGCTAGAAAAACTTTTTTTCCGAGAAACTTCTCTATTTCAATACGAGCACTCGTTCCAATCTCCTTTAAATTGGATCCACCTTTACCAATAAGTATTGCTTTCTGGCTATCTCTTTCAACGATTATTGAGGCGTGAATATCAAAAAGCTCTCTACCAGTTCTTTCCTGTATCTCGTCTACTTCCACTGCAACTGAGTGAGGTACCTCTTCTCTGAGATTTGAGATGGCAGATTCTCTAATTAGTTCAGCAACTGTAATGAATTCATCTTGGTCAGAGCGCATGTCAGGTGGGTAGAAAGGGGGTCCAACTTCTGCATGTTTTACCAATAGATCAATTAAGAGTTGTATCTGTTCATCCGTCAATGCTGAGACAGGGACAATCTCATCCCACGCAAAACCGGCTTGGACCGCTAATTCTTGAGCTGCAATTAATTGTTTAGCCAAGACCTCTTTGCTCGCCATATCTACCATCGTAATTACGCAAATACGTTTAATTGAATTCTGTCCCAAAAGTTGCCGCGCGATATAAAGGTCGCCAGAGCCAATTTCTTCAATTGCGGGTAAGCATTGAATCACGATATCCACATCTTTGATGCTGGTATCTACGACTTGATTTAAAGTTGTTCCAAGAGAAGTTTTGGCTTTGTGTAAGCCAGGTGTGTCGATGAAAATCAGTTGATAGTCCTTATCTGTAAGGATTCCTCTAATCGCAAATCGCGTCGTATTGGGATGGTGAGAAGTTATTGAGATTTTTTTTCCAACTAGGGTGTTTAAGAGCGTTGATTTTCCAGTATTGGGTCGACCCACGATTGATATAAAGGCTGATTTATGAAGCATTTAAGCAAAGAGTACATGGTTTATTGGTGAGAAATTCCATCGCATCCGCCACAGAGGTAACAATTTCAGCGCACCTTTCCCCAATTAGTCGATGACAACCATCACTAGAGGGCGAATTAATTGGACCAGGCACGGCGAGAACTATCCGTAGTAATTCTGCAGCGTCTCGCGCCGTTCTTAAAGAGCCACTTCTAAAAGCTGCCTCGACGACAATAGTGGCTCGAGAAATGGCGGCAATCAATCGGTTTCTAGTAAGAAATCTCTCTGGACGGGCACGCTCATTTGGCATTACTTCAGATATCAATGCTCCGTTTTCTAAGATTTCCTTGAATAGTCTTTCATTCGCTGCTGGATAGGTAACTGAAATACCGGATGCTAAAACCGCGATTGTTCTGCCTTCCGCGGCTAGGGCGCCTCGATGAGCGCTCCCCTGTCTCGCCTAGTTTTAATGCACTCATACTTCGCGCCATCAGCGCAAACTAGACTCAAGGTTTCCACGTTTTCTATCGAATATGTAATCTGTGGATTAAAGATATTTAGCTACATTTGAATAGCTTTTTCGGTGGATACTAGAGACACCTAACTTCTTGATGGCTTCTTCATGCGCCGCCGTGGCATAGCCTTTGTGTTCAGAAAGGCGGTAGCCTGAATATTCTCGATCAAGTTTTACCATCAATCTGTCTCGGTGCACCTTGGCAATAATGGAAGCTGCAGATATGGAGAGCGCAACTTGATCGCCTTTCCAAACGGCTAAATTAGAGACGTCTAGACCGGGGATTTCATAACCATCAGTCAAAACATAATCGGGTCGAACGGTTAGAGACGTCACAGCTCTTCTCATGCCTTCAATATTGCATTTATGTAGTCCTTTCTGATCAATTTCAAAAGGAGATATTTCGATTACCGAAAAGGCGGTTGCATTTTCCAAAATCTTGGGGAAAATCTCTTCCCGTTCATCCAAAGATAATTCTTTAGAGTCCCTTATTCCAAGAGTCGAAGAATGATCTAAGTCTTCAAGAATTACGGCAGCAACGACAAGTGGACCTGCGCAAGCGCCGCGCCCAGCTTCATCGACGCCGGCAATTCTCTTAATGCCCGCCTTTTGAAGTTTTCTATCAATCACTTAGCTACTGGGACTTTAGCCAACTCAGAGCCACGTTCAATAATCCCCAAATTAGAGATAGGCCAGATAACAACTACAGCTCTTCCTGTTACGCGGTCCAAAGGCACCATTCCTTTGTTTGGGTCGTCGGTATGAAATCGTGAATCGGCGCTTGCGCCTCTGTGATCACCCATAACCCATACGAAATCTTTGGGAACCTTGACATCAAATTTCATCTCAGATGCAGCGTCACCGGGATAGATGTAAGGCTCATTCACGGCGACACCATTGACCTCAAGTTTGCCATCAGCGTTACAACAAACTACTTGATCCCCACCCACCCCAATCACTCTTTTAATCAAAAATTGCTTGGCTGGGTCAGGAAGAACTCCGACAAAAACAAGCGAATCCTTCACTACCTTTCCCAGGCCTTTACTTTCTTCAGTCGCAGGCGGTAACCAATCTGCTGGATCACGAAAGACCACAACATCTCCACGTTTTACCTCACTGAAAAGCGCCCCAAATTTGTTTACACCAACCCGATCATTTACCAACAAGGTATTTTCCATAGAGCCCGAAGGAATATAGAAAAACTGAATGAGAAAAGTTTTTATAATTATGGAAAGAATTAAGGCTGATGCGACCAGAATCGGGAGTTCGCGAAGGGTGGAGCCTTTGCGAGAGGCCATTACTTAAGCTTGGGTTTTCTCTTCGGATTCAGGTGTAATTTCGGATGGAGCTTCGACAACTTCTGAGGCTGTTGGCTCTTCAAATTTAGAGTCAGAAGTTGAGATCTCAGAAGGGCTATCAGAGTAGATGGTCTCTAGATCTGTTCCACCTCTGCGCTCGCGAATCTTTGCAGCCTTACCTCGAAGATCTCTCAAGTAGTAAAGCTTTGATCGGCGAACCTCTCCCTTTCGAACCAATTCAATTTTTTCAATTACCGGAGCATGAACTGGGAAAACGCGTTCAACGCCCACTCCGTAAGATATTTTTCTAACAGTAAAGGTTTCCCGAATGCCCGACCCTTTTCTGGAAATTACTAATCCTTGGAAAACCTGGATTCGACTCTTGTTTCCTTCAATAACTCGAACATGAACTTTTAATTCATCGCCGGGGCGAAAATTTGGAATATCTTTGCGGAGCGATGCTGCATCTACCGCGTCGAGAACGTTCATGTCTGATTCCTTAAAGTTGGGCTTGGGCTAACCGGCGTATCCTGCCACAAGGCGCCTCTTAGCGCTAAATCGCCTTTATCCAGCGCCCATCTGAAATCAATTCCTGGCCTAATTCCCCATAAAGTGAGGGGCCAGCTACCAAAACAAAGTGTTGCGACCCGCTAGGGATTGCCGGCACTGCGAGAAACTTCGCGCCTGATTCGCGCGCGATCAAGCCAGCCGCAGCAAAATCCCATTCGTAAACGCCCGCTTCATAGTAGGCGTCGAGAATTCCGGAGGCAACCATGCAAATATCTACTGCACATGCTCCAAGTCTTCTAAAATCACGAATTCTTGTGATTAGCCGATTAAAAATTTCTCCTTGGACAACTCTTGATTGCAAATCATAAGAAAAACCAGTTCCGATTAAAGCCTTTGAAAGTGGAATAGCTTCGTTGCATTTGATGATTGAGCCATTGCATTCGGCACCATGGTTTCGGGCCGCACTCCATGTTTTCCCAAGAGTCGGAGCATGTACGACGCCAGCAACCACAATGTCCCCTTGCTTAACGGCAATACTTACACACCAGCCAGGAACTCCGTAAAGATAATTTACTGTTCCGTCAATGGGGTCAATAACCCAAGTAAACTCACTTTCTCCAGTTTTGTTCGCTCCCTCTTCGCCCAAAATCGAATCATTTGGCCGAATTTCTCTTATCAATTCTGTAATTAAGTTTTCACTAGCCTGATCCATCTGTGTGGCAAAATCCAAAGCGCCGCTTTTTTCAGAGAGGTCAAAAATATCGGGTCGATTCAATAATAAATCGCCTGCTTCCTGGGCAATTTTTACGGCAATATCGCGTAATTCAACTATCGCGGTCATGACGGAATCTAATCACAAGTAGACTTTGCATAATGCAGCATAATTACCGCAGACTTTTTAGCGTTCCCGGTGGCTGGAAATTCTCTTTAGCTGCATTTATTCTTCGATTGCCGATTTCGATGCTCTATCTGGCTATGGTTCTATTTGTAGTCGCAGAAACTGACTCCTATTCTATGGCTGGAGCGTTATCGATGGCCGCTTCAATTGTAATTTCTATTGCAGCACCACTTTGGTCAAGAGCCGCAGATCAGTACGGACAATCACGAATTTTGAAGATTACCGCTCCGTTGCATATATTTTTCATGGCAGCTTTTGTTATTTTATTGAAATCTGACGCACCAACTATCCTTTGGTTTACCAGTGCATTGCTTTTTGAGTCTTTCGTCATTGGTTCCGGACAAATGGTAAGACGTAGATGGATTTATGCAATTGGAGAGAAGGATAAGGTTCTTACTGATACAGCCTATTCTTTTGAGGCATTCGTAGACGAAGTTATTTTTACTTCAGGACCTGTCTTAGCAACTTTACTTGCTGCCACTTTTGCTCCTGAATATGCAATTTTTGCCGCTATGTTATTTGTAGCTTCAGGCGCCTATCTTTTTTCACGCCAAAAATCTAGTGAACCGAAACCACATCCGAGAGATCCAAATGCGGATCACTCGCTGCTGATTAGAGAGAGAATAGTCCAAGCAGTTTTTCTTCCGTTGGTACTATGTGGATCTTTTTTCAGCGCTGCAGGTCTAGTTATAGTTGGCTATGCCGATGAATTTGGCGAACGTGAATTTAGCGGGCTGTTGGTAGCAATCTGGTCTTTAGGAAGTGGAATCTCGGCGATAGCAATAGGTTCTATAAAATGGAAGCGAAGTGACTCAATTAGATTTGTAGAATCTATTATTGCTCTATTCGTTCTGACAATCCCAATTTACGTAACAGCTGTAATTTTGCCTGGGAATTTCCTTTTGTTGAGTGTTTCGCTATTTCTCAACGGACTCGCCATAGCACCTTTGCTTACCTCTGGATTTGCACTTGCAGAACGTTCCGTACCGGAAGAGCGTAAAACTGAAGTACTCGCATGGGCGATATCGGCTCTGAGCCTTGGAGGCGCAATACCTCCTGCGCTAACCGGTTACATTATTGACACGCAAGGCATCTCTGTCGCATTTATTGTTCCATTGACCTGTATGGCGCTATCTGTGGCCTCTCTATTTCCATTTCTTGCCATATGGAAAATGAAGTTTTCAGAGAAATCGAGTTGAATTCCCTGAAACTAAGTGTTTGTTGTGGCAACCTACCCCTGTGTCAGAACTTAGATTTACCGGTCGTTCGCATGATGGCGAATATCTTGAATTCGAAGATGATTTTGGCAATTCCTTCCAGGTTCGCATAACCGATGTCTTAAAGAATTCCATTATTGATCGAAGGTTAAGTGCAGTTCGTGACGAGGCTGCCACATTTTCCGTGAAAGAAATTCAAGCAAGATTAAGAGCGGGCGAGACTTTTGAAGAAGTATCGCGCGCAACTGGATTACCTCTTGAAAAAATTGAAAGGTATGCCAGCCCCATTCTTCAAGAGCGTGCCTGGATAATTGAGCAGGCCGAAAAGTCGACTCCAAAAGGTTCGGCGCTTAATCTTCATGATTTAGTTATCTCACGCTTGGCACCTCTTGGAGTTAATATGAATCAAGTTTCTTGGAATACGTGGCGCCTTGAGAATGGCGCCTGGCATCTAGTGCTCACCTATCCAGCAAGTGAGGGATCTCGCCAAGCCGTTTGGATTTTTGATGCAAATATAAGAACTCTGCTCGCATCCGATGACGGAGCAAAATGGATTTGCGGTGAGGAACCTACAAAACATCCTTCTAGACCCGAGCCATCACCTGAACACGGTGTCTTATTCCCCGCAGAAGGAGAAACTCCAGCTCCGCCCAGGCTAGTTGCGGTTCGCACAGATAAACCAACTCCTGAAGAGATTCCGGTTGATGCCAAACAAGATGGAGTCACCAGACGAATCTCAATTCCATCTTGGGATGACATAATGTTCGGTAGAAGCAAGAAAAAAGAAGAGACTGAAAACTAAGTTTCAAATAATAAGAGGGGTATTTCAACTTCTTCTCTAGATATTCCACCATGATGACCAACCATCGAAATTTGGAGTTGTTCTCGCTCTTGTTCGACCAAAATCAACTCCTCTTTCGCAATCACAATCAAATCTCCTATGCGCTCAATAAATTCTGATGATACGGAATCGCCAAAAAGTTTTTGCGAGATAGCCTCAGAACGTGTTCTCAAATCAATTTTTGGTCCAAAGTAATCGAGCCATCTCTTGGCAACTCTCTCAATATTTTCTGGTGAGACGTAAAGATAGCGAACTCTAGGCTCCCCCGCCATTAAGTTAACATCTTTTAGTAGATCATTATTCTTCCCGATTACAGCATGCTCTTTCTTATTGATCATTCCATGATCCGAGGTGATCCATATCCGAACACCTGCAGGTAGTTCCTTAATCAATCCAGATATTAGCGAATCAACTTTTTCTAAAGCTCTTAGAAATCTCTCAGAGCCCAGCCCGTGGGCGTGTGAAGCCTCATCTACATCATTCAGATAAACATAAGCGAAACTTCTTGGCGATCTTAAAGCTTCAACAGTTGCGTTTATTTGCTCTTCTATCGTATTAGATTTTCTATAGTACGCACCTCTAAGTGCCGCTCTCGTAAATCCGGAATTTTCATATCGCACTGCGGCTATATGGCTGACTGATATATCAGAGCGCATCGCGCGCTGGAATAATGTGGGATTTGGTTGCCAGATCTCTGGATCTACACGTTCGTCCCATTTCAGTGCATTTAGAATTCGCTCTGGATATCCGCTATTTGGAACGCGCATTGTGTAACCAACCATGCCGTGTTTTCCAACTGTTAATCCGGTGCCTAATGTGGTTAGGCTCGCTGCCGTAGTAGACGGAAATGTTGCGGATAGCGTTCTAACGTATTCAAAATCTGTTAGGAATTTTTTTTCTTCTCCAAATTGATCAATTGCATTCTTACCGAGTCCATCGATAAGGACCAAGCAATCCCTGGACCCCTGGTGGACCGGAATCTTCAAATCATTACGGCAACCTATGACACCAAGCGAGGCAAAAATGGAATCGCTAACATCCCCGATAGTTAATTCCATGTACCCATCTTTCCAGTAATCTTCCCCTCGATGATCCGATACTCGAACGAAATCAAGAGTGCCTTAGCGGCCAAAGCTCCGATAGTCGCACTCGAATCTACAATTATTGCCCATGGCTTGCCTAGGCCGAAGAATTTAGAAGTTGCACTTGATGTGCAAGATGTTGTACGAAAACACGGAGCAACTCCCGCCACAATTGCAATTATTGATGGCGAAATAAATATTGGAATGGAAGATGCTGAATTGTCGCAATTGGCAAGTCGAGATGACATTTCAAAAGCATCAATCCGTGATATTCCATTTCATTTGGCTAAAGGAAGTAGTGCAGCTACTACAGTTGCAGCCACGTCCCATATAGCCAGATTGGCAAACATTCAAATTTTTGCAACCGGTGGCTTGGGAGGAGTACACTGCGGCGCCGAAAAAACCTGGGACGAGTCAGCAGATATACACTCACTAAGCAGCATCCCAGTAATAGTTGTATGTGCGGGCGCAAAATCTATCCTTGATATCCCGGCAACTTTAGAGCGACTTGAAACTAACTCTGTACCAATCGTTGGTTACCAGACTTCAAAGTTTCCGGGCTTCTATCTTGCCGATAGCGGATTTACTATCGAACATCAATTGAATACTCCGGAGGAAATTGCTCAGTTATGGAAAGAGCAGATATCTGCTGGTATTACTGAAAAAGGATTAGTTGTAGCAAATCCTGTAATCAATCAGATGGATCCTAAACTTCATGCACAGTTACTTGAAAACGGACTGAAGACTGCAATCACTCAAAACGTATCAGGTAAAGACGTAACACCATTTCTGCTCGAGTTTTTCCATAAGAATAGTCAAGGAGAATCTCTCAGGGTAAATATTGAAATTATTAAAGCTAATGCCAAATTAGCCGCGCAAATATCAACATTCCTTGTCTGATGAAACTTATCTGTATAGGCGATGCCATGATTGATGTCATCGTGAAGTATCAAGGAGATATTCAATTTAATAGCGATACTTCCTCCAACATAACTATTTTAAGTGGTGGTGCCGCAGCAAATACATCGGTATGGGCAGCTACATTGGGAATTAACACGACTTTTATCGGTCATGTCGGAGATGATCTGATTGGTAAATCTTTCATTGCAGAATTGAGAAATCAATCTGTTCACGTTGCAAATATTGAAGCAATCGGATTTAACACAGGTACGGTGGTCGTACTGGTCGATGAACATGGCGAGCGAACCATGTTCCCTTCAAGGGGAGCGAACTCTTTATTATCTATTAGCGATTTTTCTCTCACGGACTTTGATGCTCTTTACCTATCAGGCTACTCACTGTTGGATGAGGAAACATCTGCTACTGCCCTACAGATTCTCGAAAAAGCTAAGCGTGAAGAGCGAACTACTTTTCTAGATCCCGCCTCTGTTGGTTTAATGAAACGGTATGGTCGTGAAAAGCTTCTCAAGAATATTCAAGGCGTGGACTTTCTACTCCTAAATGAAGAAGAGGCGCGATTTCTCTCGCAAAGTATCACTGTCGAAGATATGTTGAATTTTCTAATTAGTTATGCAAAATGCGCAGTAATAAAACTTGGAAAAGATGGAGCTAAGGCAAAAGTTAGGCAGGGCGCTATCAATTCGGTTAGAGCACTACCCGCACATGTAATTGATACAACGGGGGCAGGAGATGCATTTGCAGCTGGTTTTATAGCAGGTTGGTTGACTACTCGAGATATCGAAAAAGCTCTTCAGTCGGCAAGCGATACTGCAGCTAAATGTGTGGCAAATATTGGGGCCAGACCGAGCGTCAATACCTAGAAACCGCGGTCATGGTTGGCAGAATCGCGCCGTGGCAAAACGCGAGAGCAAAACCGGACCTAAACCCGGAGAATTTGCTGGCAAAATCGTTGATATTGATGTCTCGAATGAATTATCTGATTCATTTTTAGAGTATGCATACTCGGTTATTTATTCACGTGCACTTCCAGATGCTCGGGATGGACTTAAGCCGGTGCAGCGTCGAATCCTGCACCAAATGTCAGAGATGGGATTACGCCCTGATCGTGGCCACGTTAAGAGCGCGCGTGTGGTTGGTGAAGTGATGGGAAAACTTCATCCTCATGGTGACGGCGCTATCTATGACGCACTTGTTCGCATGGCGCAACCTTTTTCGATGAGATTGCCACAAATTGATGGTCATGGAAATTTTGGCTCCCTCGATGCAGGGCCTGCTGCAATGCGCTACACCGAAGCGAGATTAGCTCCAGCGGCACAAGTAATGGTGGATGAGGTAGATGAAGATACTGTTGATTTTGGTGCAAATTACGACGGGCAAATCCTCGAACCGACTGTACTTCCCGCCGCTTTTCCAAATCTATTGGTAAACGGCGCAACTGGCATTGCAGTTGGAATGGCAACAAATATGGCTCCTCATAACCTAGTAGAAGTTGTCTCAGCCGCAATTCACCTAATCGAAAATCCAAACGCGACAGTCAAGCAATTGATGAAACATATTCCTGGCCCGGATTTCCCGACCGGAGGAACACTTATTGGTAAAGAAGGATTGGTCGAGGCCTACCAAACTGGAAAAGGCGCTTTTAAAGTTAGAGCTAAATCTGAAATTGGAAAAGTCTCAGCAAGAAAACAAGGCATAACAATTACAGAATTACCGTTTAACGTCGGTCCCGAGAAGATTGTTGAGCGTATAAGCGATCTTGTGAAGGGAAAGAAGATTCAAGGGATATCTGACATTATTGATCTAACTGATGGCCAAAATGGAACTAAAGTTGTAATTGAAGTTAAGAACGGTTTCGAGCCGGAAAAAGTTCTAGAGAATCTCTACCGGCTATCACCCATAGAGGATGCATTCTCTATCAACGCAGTTGCTCTTGTCGGAGGCAAGCCGCGAACTCTTGGATTAAAGGAGCTCCTGCAAGTATTTATTGACCATCGTATTGAAGTAGTTACCAGGCGCTCCAAATTTAGAAAAGCGAAAGCTTCGGATCGATTAAATCTAGTTGATGGACTTCTGAAGGCAATCTTGGACATAGATAAAGTGGTGAAGATTGTGCGAGGAAGTGATGATGCCTCTTCTGCCAAAGCGGCTTTGATTAAGGCCTTTAAGCTAACCGATGAACAAGCCAATCACATCCTCGATATGCCTCTTAGGCGTCTCACAAAAATGTCAAAAGTAGAGCTAGAAACTGAACAAAAAAGTTTAAAGAGTGAAATTTCCATGTTGACGACGCTTCTGAAGAATGATGAAGCGCTACGAAAAAAAGTTTCAGAAGAGCTTAAGGAAGTTTCAACCAAGTTTGCAACTCCGCGCAAAACTGTAATTCTTTAAGCGTCAATCCGCTCTCTATCAACATCTGCTGCTGAAATAAAATCTTTACGAGGCGCTACCTCATTGCCCATCAACAATTCAAATAGTTTTTCAGCGTCTGAGGCATCACTAATTGTGATCCGGCGCAATGTGCGGTGGTCTGGGTCCATAGTTGTCTCGCGTAGTTGATCTGCATCCATTTCACCTAGGCCTTTGTATCGCTGAATTGGCTCTCGCCATTTCTTACCCTGCTTTTTTAATTCGGCAAGACGTTTTTTCATCTCATCATCAGAGTAGGTGTAGTGGAACTCGCCCTTCTTGCCCCCTGAACCAAGAACCTCGATCCGATGCAAGGGCGGGATGGCGGCAAATACTCGTCCATCGGTAATTAGTGGCTGCATATATCTATAGATCAAGGTGAGAAGAAGGCATCGAATATGAGCTCCATCGACATCAGCATCAGACATAAGAATGATTCGACCATATCGCACATCTTCTATGTTGAATGATTTGCCTGAGCCTGCGCCGATTACTTGGATAATGGCTGCGCACTCTGCGTTGTCAAGCATTTGGGATAGTGACGCTTTTTGGACATTCAAAATTTTTCCACGAATTGGCAGGATTGCCTGGTATTCCGAGTTCCGAGCGGCTTTTGTGGTCCCAAGTGCTGATTCACCTTCAACAATAAATAATTCAGTTCGCGAAACATCTTCCGATCTACAATCCGATAATTTCGCGGGTAACGATGAGCTTTCCAAGGCATTTTTACGACGTTGCAATTCTTTATGAGCTCTTGTCGAAATTCTTGTTCTGGCCGCGTTTGCAACTTTCTCCAAAACTAGACGTCCAGTTGCCTTATCAATTCTCTTGTTTGAAGTAAAGAAATTCTTTAGTTCGTCAGAAACTACTTGATTTACTATTTTGGCTACAGCCGGGGTTCCTAAAACTTCTTTAGTTTGACCTTCAAATTGCGGTTCTTGCATGCGCACAGTTATCACGCCAGTTAGACCTTCAAGTATGTCATCCTTAATTACATCGGGCTCATTCTTTTTGAGCGTTCCGCTACTCCGCAAAAATTCATTGATAGATTTTGTTAATCCCCGCTCAAAGCCCTGAACGTGTGTTCCGCCTTTAGGCGTCGCAATGATGTTTACAAATGATCGAATCGTTGTTTCATAACCATTTCCCCAGCGAATGGCGATATCTACATCCATATCCCGCTCAACATCTTTAGGCTCTAGATGACCCTTATCGTCAAGTACTGGGACTGTCTCTTGATAGTGCCCTTTGCCGGTCAGTCGAATTACTTCCCCTACGGCCGAATCCGGTTGAATAAAATTACAATACTCAGAGATGCCACCTTTATGAATAAAGCTCTCGCTAGTTTTATCTTTGGTTCGCTTATCATTAACAATCAGAGTTAACCCTGGAACTAAGTATGAAGTCTGGCGCGCTCGAGCATAAATCTCCTCGAGATCGTATTGGGAATCCTTGATGAATATCTGCTTATCCGCCCACCATTTAATTCTGGTGCCAGTTATTTTGGATGATACTTTCCCGATAACACGTAACCCCGATTGCGCTTTAAAATCTGCATTTGGGCCATCCCCATCAAAAATTCCAGCCACACCACGTTTAAATGACATCCAATAAATCTTGCCGCCTCTATCCACTTCAACATCAAGTCGCGAAGCAAGTGCATTCACTACAGATGCACCAACTCCATGTAAGCCCCCCGTGGCCGCATATGAACCGCCACCAAATTTTCCACCAGCGTGTAGTTTGGTCATGACTACTTCAACGCCGGTTAATCCGGTCTTTGGCTCTTTATCAATCGGGATACCTCGTCCATCATCATGAACTTCAATAGAGCCGTCACGTTCTAAATTAATTTCAATTTTCTTACAATGACCCGCGAGAGCTTCGTCCACGGAGTTATCGATAATTTCCCAAAGGCAGTGCATGAGGCCTCGACCATCGGTAGAACCGATGTACATGCCGGGACGTTTTCTGACGGCATCGAGTCCCTCGAGAACTGAGAGATCTTTTGCGGTGTAACTATTCTCAACAGACCGCGAATCGTTTTCAACCACGACTGGGAAGGGTATCTCCCGAATTCCCGCATACCGGGATTACGCGCCGAATTTGCTGTGAATTTATGCATAAACCTGATTACGGCAATTTTCTTGGCTGAAAATCTTCGATTTCAGAGATTTCATCCTGCGGGGAATAAAGTTGAGATGGTTTGATGTTCCCCTGACCTAAGGAAAGGCAGGATGATGACCGAAAACGTAGTCCTCGATACCGCACCACTAAATGCGCTAGACCGCTGCGATAGATGCGGCGCCCAAGCATATGTACGTGCCGTAATGTCAAACGGATTCGAGTTACTTTTTTGTGGTCACCATGCCAAGAAATACCAAGAAGGTCTTAATGCCTCAGCGAAGCGCATTCAAGATGAGACGGACCGTCTTATCGAAGGATCACCGGCTCGATAATTCGATTCAATTTACTTGGACGATTAGTCAGAGATTCCTCGCGGTCTGACATTGTGCTTAGATAAATTAATGCATTTACCCCGATAAATCTTATGGGTTCTGGCTCCCAATTTCTTATGGGCTTATTTACAAAATGAAGATTGCGAAGGGGAGAATCTAGTTCAAGCACTTCGTGCGCCATAATTTTTCCAGCAAGATGACTCATGGTCACGCCATCTCCAGCGTATCCGCCAAGTTTTCCAAATCCTGATTTCCGGTCAAATTGGAGATACGGCTCCCAATCGCGAGTTATCGCAACGGCACCTCCCCATTTATGAGTGAATTCCACATTCTCAAGAATGGGGAACCATGACTTTGCTAGATCGATTAATCGCTGGTGCACGCTTTTGTTAAACTCACGAGAATCTTGGAGTCTCGAACCAAATGGTGAAGTTGCTCCTCTTCCTCCAATTGCCAAGCGATTATCAATAGTTCGTTGCGCATAATTTATTACATGGGAATTCTCTGCAAATGTAAATCGCTCTGTATTTCCGATTTCACGCCAAGTGGCCTTTGTGAGCGGCTCAGTTGCCACCATTAGAGAGTAGAGCGGAATAAAGCTTCGATTCGCCTCTCCATAAACTTCGGTAGCCTGGACAACAACTGGAGCAGATATGAAGAAACTTCTTGCCAGAACTCCCCCATCCACTCTCGTTGCAAAGGAATTTGTGAATATAGAAATTCCTTTTTTGTTGAGAAACTTCGCCAGTCCTTGTAACAAGTTGTAGGGATGCACGGTTGCGCACTCGGGGTTGAATCTGCCGGCAAGCGCACCATTAATTCCAATTAGTTCTTCAAGTGATTTTTTGCTAATCCACTCTCCACTCTCAGGTTTGGCTCTTAGACGTCTTAATTGGCCTTCGTTTCGAGCGAAATAGAGGCTTCCCGATTTTATAAAACCTGAGTTTGGCGAATATTTTTTTGCAAATTTACCAATTTCATCAATGGACTGGCTTAAGGCTGAGAAGAGCCTCTCGGTTGAAGTTGCTCCGATTTTACGAGTCAGAGTCTTCTTGGAGACGGGATATTCAGATGAAGCCCAACCGCCATTTCTTCCACTCGCACCAAAGCCAATTTCGCGCGCTTCAAAAATAGCAATTCGAAGAGAAGGGTCAAGCTCATTTAGATGAAATGCGCTCCAAAGACCGGAAAAGCCACCACCAATAATTACGACATCAAAATCTAAATTTGAATCTAGGGACTTACCCTTAAATCTCTCTTTTGAATCAGCCCAGAGAGAGTTATTAGCCTTGGAATCCAGCATCTCGGTGCGATCCATCGCAGAATGGTTTTTCTTTGGAATGACCGCAACGACAGAGTGAGAAATTCTCTTTTGTATCTACTATTTTTCCTTCGCTATCAACGAAATCGACTTTGCCGGTTACCCTTATTGAACCATTTGGCTTAACAAAGATTTTAGCCCGCTCTTCCATTTGTAACTCCTAGTCTAGGTAGTCGCGTAGTACTTGAGATCGCGACGGGTGTCGCAATTTTGACATCGTCTTTGATTCAATTTGCCGAATTCGTTCGCGAGTGACTCCGTAAACTTTTCCAATTTCATCCAATGTCTTCGGTTGTCCATCAGTTAAGCCAAAACGCATAGCCACGACTCCCGCTTCGCGCTCTGAGAGGGTATCTAAAACGGAGTGAAGTTGTTCTTGGAGCAATGTGAAGGAGACTGCATCTGCAGGAACAATCGCTTCCGAATCTTCGATCAGATCGCCAAATTCAGAGTCACCTTCTTCTCCCAGCGGAGTGTGAAGTGAAATTGGCTCTCGTCCATATTTTTGGACTTCCACGACCTTTTCTGGGGTCATATCCAATTCTTTAGCCAATTCTTCCGGCGTCGGCTCCCGACCAAGATCTTGGAGCATCTGACGCTGAACTCGCGCTAATTTATTTATTACTTCTACCATATGAACCGGAATACGAATCGTTCGTGCTTGATCTGCCATGGCTCGAGTAATTGCCTGGCGAATCCACCAAGTGGCATACGTCGAGAATTTGTAACCTTTGGTGTAATCAAATTTCTCGACTGCGCGAATTAGGCCGAGATTTCCCTCTTGGATTAAGTCGAGGAATAGCATTCCACGTCCGGTATATCTCTTAGCAAGTGAGACCACCAAACGTAAGTTCGCTTCTAAAAGGTGATTCTTAGCGATTCTGCCATCATGAGCAATCAATTCAAGCTCTCTACGGTTCGATCTCTCTAGCTTCTCCCCCGAATTAAGTTTCTCTTCGGCGAAGAGTCCAGCTTCAATACGCATTGCTAGCTCTACTTCTAATTCTGCGTTGAGAAGTGCGACCCTGCCAATTTGTTTTAAATAATCCTTCACTGGGTCTGCGGTCGCGCCCGCGGTTAAAACCGTTTGAGGAGGCGCGTCATCTTCTTCTGAATCTTTGAGGGTAAATTCGCCCTCTTCTTGCTTGGCTTCCTCGGTTAGGTTAACCACACGTACATCGGATTGGGCCTCACCAGTCTCTTCACCGGTCTCCGCAACTAGTTTTTCTAAATCTTCTAATTCAACTTCTTCAAGCTCAACTTCTTCGCCATCAATCTTTACGACTTTTTTACTCTGAGGTTTTTCTAGAACTGGAGATTTACTAGCAGATTTCATCGCCTCTAATTCAGCTTTTGAAGGAAAGAGTCTTGGCCCTTTAGGTTTATCATCTTTACTCTTTACAGCAGCGCGAGCTGCCTTCATAGCTTCTAATTCTGCTTTAGTTGGAAAAAGTCTTGGACCAGATTTTTTCTTATCTTTACTCTTTGCTTTTTTCACGGCGCTCTTCGATGAAGCCTTCTGGCCTTTTTTGGGCGCACGAGATAGCGGCACAAATTGTCCTTTGCTTTTCTGCTAACGGATTGTTAGCTCTCTGCCACTAGGTGGCTATGGCTATATTATAAATTGTCCACAGCCTAAATAGCACTTTTTAGGCCCGTTCTAGGGCCAATTCGAGGGCCTCACGCACAGCTAGTCCTACCTGGTCAACTTCAATCAGGAATCCATCATGGCCAAATGGCGAGGAAATCTGGCGGAGCGGCAGAGCTTTCGGGGTCAGATGCACAATCTCCTCTTGCAGACGCGGTGGGAAAAGTCGATCGGTGTCGATCGAGACTACGACAATAGAAGCTTCGACCTTGGCTAGAGCAGCTCCCACGCCACCGCGATCTCGACCAACGTCGTGGGTCATCATTACAGTCTCAAGTGAAATGTAAGTGTTGGCGTCAAATCTTTTGGCAAGTTTGTTGGCTTGATGATCTAGATATGAGGTCACAGCAAAGCGACCGGAGCCATCACCTTGGAGATCTCTTCCAAATCTAGTGTCCATCTCATATTCAGTCCTATAGGAGAGATGAGCAATTTTGCGAGCTATTCCCATGCCTTCTATTGGCCCTTTTGCTGATTCGTAATAATCGCCACCCAGAAAGTTTGGGTCGGCTTTTATTGCGTGTATTTCGGTACTCCAAACTCCAATTTGATCTCCAGTAGCTACTGCAGAAGAGCCAATCGTACATACGCTCAAGACACGATCTGGATAAGTAACAGCCCACTCTAGAGATCGCATTCCGCCTAGTGATGGTCCAACTGCTAGCAAATATCGATTAATTCCAAGGCGGTTTGAAAGTTCTACTTCAGCTCTAACTAGATCCCTAACTGTAAGAAATGGAAAACGTGAACCCCAACGCTTTCCGTCAGGCGCAATAGATGAAGGTCCAGTACTACCTTGGCAACCGCCAATCACATTTGGACAGATTATGAAATATTTATCGGTATCAAAGGGTAAGCCGGGGCCGACCATTTGTGGCCACCAAGCTGGCACATCAGACCAACCGGTTAAAGCGTGATTTATTATGATTGCATTGGATCGATCTGAATTTAATTCTCCCCACGTTTGATAGGCAATCTTTACTTGAGGTAACACATCTCCGGACTCAAGTTCGAGATCTCCCAAATCCAAAAACAACCGATTGCCTGGCGGATGATGCTCCAACCAGGCTCCGGTCACTTCATGTTTCGACGAGCTCACTTTGCAGCCGAAAAGGCTCTCTCCAAATCCGCCTTGATGTCGGCGATATTTTCGATACCAAGACTCAACCGAACCAATCCAGGTGTTACTCCCGCTGTTAATTGTTCTTCAGGAGTTAGCTGTGAGTGCGTTGTAGAGGCGGGATGAATTGCTAATGAACGAACATCTCCGATATTAGCTACATGCGAGAAGATGTTTAGCGCCTCAATAAATTTCTTTCCAGCTTCAAGTCCTCCTTTAATTTCAAATGAGAGGACCGCTCCGCTTCCTTTAGGCGAGTATTTCTTGGCAAGCGCATTCCATGGCGAAGAAGGCAGCGAGGCATAATTCACTTTCGCTACTTGTGGATGTTTTTCAAGCCATTCTGCAATCGCTTTGGCATTGGCAACATGGCGTTCAATTCGAATACTCAACGTCTCTAGACCTTGAGCAAGAAGCCAAGCGTTAAAAGGTGCAACGGCTGCTCCAATATCGCGAAGGAGCGTTAGCCGAATTTTGAATATATAAGAGAGGTTTGCACCAAATGCAGAACCAACTCCTAATGCCTGAGCGTAAATTAACCCGTGATAACTTGGATCTGGTTGATTGAAGTTCTTAAACCGATCTGGGTACTTTGCATAATCGAACCGGCCAGCATCCACGATTGCTCCGACTACCGCATTGCCATGTCCCGAAAGGAATTTCGTAGCTGAATGGACTACGACATCTGCTCCGAAATCAATCGGACGAATCAGGAATGGCGTTGCAACTGTGTTATCTACAATAAGGGGAACACCAAAATCGTGGGCGATTTTCGCGACAGTTTCGATATCAAGAATGTCATTCTTCGGATTGGCTATCGTCTCGCCAAAGAAAGCCTTAGTGTTTGGCTTTATTGCCTTTTTCCAACTCTCCGGATCATCGGGGTTTTCAACAAATGTGACTTCGATGCCAAATTTGGGCAGCGTATAGTGAAATAAGTTATATGTTCCGCCGTAAAGAGATGGTGAAGAAACTATATGGTCGCCAGCTTCTGCCACATTTAAAATTGAAAAAGTAGTTGCTGCCGAGCCGGAAGATACAAGAAGAGAAGCTACGCCTCCTTCAAGCGAGGCGATTCGCTGCTCAATCGCATCCTGAGTTGGATTCATGATGCGGGTATAAATATTTCCCAGTTCAGCTAATCCAAAGAGATCAGCGGCATGTTTTGTGTCACGGAACTGGTAGGCCGTGGTCTGATAAATCGGTAACGCTCTTGCTCCAGTTGTTGGATCAGGTACTTGCCCTGCGTGAATTTGGCGAGTTTCGAATTCGGCATTACTTACAGAAAATGTAGACATACAACCCTCCCTGGGATTAGGGGGTCTTTTTTAGACCCACGCTTGTCAACGGCGCCTTGCAGTTGACCTGGTCTTCACCCGGAGCACCCCACCGTGGTGGAGGGTTGCCGTCCAGTTAGCCGGGGCTATGAACTGGAACTCATGACCTGGGGAGAGTTTAGAAAATCCTTCTCAAAAAGTCCACTTGTGGGATTTGATTCCATGCGCAGCTCCAACAGCCTCGTAATAGATCTTTCCATCATGGATATTTAAACCAAGGGCTAGACCCGCATCCCCTCGCAGCGCTTCGCGCCAGCCGAGGTTAGCGAGGGCAAGTGTGTATTTCAGAGTGGCATTTGAGAGAGCGTAGGTTGAAGTAAATGGAACCGCGCCCGGCATATTCGCTACGCAGTAGAAAACCGAATTATGAACTTTAAAGGTCGGATCGGCATGTGTAGTTGGGCGCGAATCTTCAAAACAGCCCCCTTGATCGATTGCTATATCGACAAGAACTGAGCCTGGCTTCATTCGCTTAACTAAATCATTCTTGATTAATTTTGGCGCTTTAGCGCCGTGGATGAGAACTGCTCCGATTACTAAATCAGATTGCAGAGCCTCTTCCTCAATCACATGAGTACTAGACATTAAGGTTGTGACTGAGCCGCCAAAGATCTGGTCAATTTCCTGCAGCCGCTTCTGGTTGGTATCTACCACCGTGACTTTTGCGCGCATTCCATGAGCAATAGTTGCCGCGGCTAACCCAGCAGTTCCTCCTCCGATTACTAAAACTCTTCCTGCGCCGACGCCCGGTACCCCTCCTAACAGAACTCCCCTTCCGCCAGCGCTTTTCTGTAGCGCAGCAGCTCCGACTTGAGGAGCCATTCGACCCGCAACTTCGCTCATTGGAGCAAGAAGGGGTAGCGTTCCATTAACCTCGACAGTTTCATAAGCGATTGCAGTTGTACCGCTCTTCAGTAGCGCATCTGTACATTCTTTAGATGCGGCTAGATGGAGGTAAGTAAACAGAACTTGACCGCTGCGCATTCGAGAGTATTCGGATGCGATAGGTTCTTTAACCTTAAGAATCAATTCGCAATTCGACCAAATTTCATCAGCAGTCGAGACAATCTTTGCTCCAACACCCTCAAAATCTTGATCGTTGATGGCCGAACCAAGTCCGGCTCCAGCTTCTATGAAGACAGAGTGCCCATTACTAACAAGTTCGCGTGCGCCTGCGGGGGTTAAAGCAACTCGAAATTCGTTGTTCTTAATCTCGCGCGGAACGCCAATCTTCACGCCGTCATGTTACCCGAGAAAATTGCCTCACAAACTTTAGGGTGTAATTCCTGGCGCAAGGCTCTAAAGAGAGCAGGTGGTTGACCACTTTGAAAGACTTTTTGCAGAAGTAGCGCCAGAGAAATATCCATTACTTGTGCAAAACTTCTCGGCATGGCGTTACGCGATGGCGATGGTTGGGTGGAATGTAGATGCGGAGACCGCCACTGGGGCAAACACGGCGCCGCTGGACTATTGCTATATCGAGAAGATGAAGTTCTGCTGCAGCACAGAGCGCCGTGGGTTCATAACGGGGACACTTGGGGCATACCGGGTGGCGCGAGAGATTCGCATGAAAGCGCCCTAGATGCGGCGCTTCGAGAAAGTTTTGAAGAGATTGGTATTGATTCGAAATCCGTATTAGCCATGTTTAGCCATCTAGATGACCACGTTGATTGGCGATATGAAACGATTGTTGCAAGAGTTAACGGTGAATTAGGAGATTTTCAAAAGAATCATGAGACGCTAGATTTAAAGTGGTTCAAACTCTCCGAGGTAGGGACTACACAATTGCATCCAAGTTTTTCAAGAAGTTGGCCCAAATTAAAAGCACTATTAATCGATAATATTCATTGAAACTGATTATGTAGCCTACGCAAGGATTCCTTTACGATTTGCCCGTCGCTAGTGCGCCAAAGTGGCGGCATGGAATTTAAAAGTAATGATCCGTATCTTCTCGTTACAATTCGAGAATCTAAAATAGCTACAACTCCTCTGTCATCAATGGAGCGAATGAGTCTTCCAGTGCCTTGGGCTAATAAAAGAGCGGCTCTTGGTAAAGAAACCTCCATAAAGCCAGAACCACCTGCGGCATCTATCTCTTTTGCTCTTGCAGAAAGCACGGGATCGTCAGGCCGTGGAAATGGAATTCGATCGATAGCTACCAAAGTGCAAGATGGTCCAGGAACATCAACTCCTTGCCAAAGACTTAAAGTTCCAAGGAGTATCGATGTTGGTTCTTCTGCAAAACGTTCCACTAAGGCTCCTGCGCTGTCACCTCTACGTTGAGTAATTATTTGAATTGGTAATTCCGCCAGCACTCTCCTGAGATGCTCATCAGCCATCTCTACTCCGCGCCATGATGAGAAGAGAGCCAGAGTTCTACCGCCGGCTGCGTCGATAAGTTCGCCAAGCTCAATTAGCGCCTCTTTGCTTGGACCATCTCTTCCTGGTTCAGGAAGATTTCTTGGAAGGTAGAGCATTCCTTGATTGGCGAAATCAAATGGTGAGCCAACGTCCAGCGTTTGAACAAATGACAGATCGCTATCGTTGCCTTCATCTAACTCTGGGTCCGCATAAATGCCAAGATTTTTCGAGATTGCATTAAAGCTATTTCCAACAGTAAGGGTTGCGCTGGTGGCAATTACTGGGGACTTGGAGAATAAGTTTTCTCTTAGAACTGTCGAAACTTCAAGTGGAGCAAGATAAAGAGTTGCGAAATTTGGCTCAATCCATAGCACGTTGCCTTCGCCAGATTTAAGTAGCTTGCTCGAAGTAGTCTTAATTTCATTAATTGCGCCTTTAACTCTAGCCCGTTCGGCTAATGCATCTGGGTCAATAATGGTCTCATCGGCATTAATTGCGCTCACCACAGACTCTGCGGCCTCTTTGAGTTTTCTAACTGGAGCGAATAGGGCATCGGGAAGTTCAGTCAGCCGCCTCTCTTCATCTCCCGTGACAGCGAACTCACGAAGGAAATCAGAGAGAGATTCGCCAAAATTTTCTCCCGCTTTATAGAAAGTTTCTGCCAACTTGCCTGGCATATTGCGGCGCAACATGGTCGCAGCACGAGTGACTCTTCCTGCGGTCAATTCTTCCGTTACCGCCTGTGTGGTGCGATCCATAAATTCATGGGCCTCATCCAAAATAACTGCATCTCGCTCCGGAAGAATTGGGTGTGAATCGACAATCTCAATTGCAAGTAGTGTGTGATTAGTTACGACTATATCTGAGGCTTGAGCCTTGGCTTTTGCTCTGACTGCAAAACATTCCGCGCCAAATGCACATTTTTCAGCTCCTAGACATTCACGTCCTGAAGTTGAGTTGGCTAACCAGACGCGGCGATCAACGTCAGGAGCATCATCTCGATCACCGCTGATTCCAGGCTTTGCGGCCCAATCTCGTAACCGTTTTGCATCTCGCTCTAACGAAGATATTTCCAAGAGAATTTCGCCATCTGGCTGCTCTTCGGCAACACTCATTTTCTGGAGACATAAGTAATTTCCAACACCTTTATAAACGGCAAAAGATATTTCTCGATTCAAGACCTTCTCGAGTGCAGCTTTAACTCTTGGCAAATCTCGCTCTACTAGTTGTCTCTGGAGCGCAAGGGTCGCAGTTGCGACAAGAATTCTTTTCCCGTGGAGTAATGCAGGCACTAAATACGCAAGTGATTTTCCAGTTCCAGTTCCGGCTTGAACAAGTAAGTGGTTTCTGTCAGTTAAGGCATTTGCAACAGCCTCCGCCATCTTAAGTTGGCCAGGTCGTGGCGAACCGTTTATGGCAGAGACTGCTGCATCTAGTGCCTCGCGGACTCGTTCCAGGTTCACAATTGAACCTTATGTGAATGAGTCAGCAGTTTATGGATTAACTACAGCCGGATGTTGAACCGCATCCTTCGCATACATAGCAAGCACCTGAGGCGCGCATCTTCACGCCACAAGTAACGCAAAGTGGAGCGTCTGATTTAACACCAGAGATCTTCTCTAGAAGTTCTGTCGAAGATCCGACATTAATTGGAGCTGATTCAATCTTCACCTCAACCGGTTTTTTCTCGCTCTTTGGAGCCGGTTCACTTTCAAGAGCTTCTATTGGTTGGGCTTTTGCATAATCGCCGCTTTCCAAAGAGTTTGCGCGCTCTGCAGAGGTAAAAATTCCATAAGATGAACGGACATCGTAAGGCAGATAATCGAGAGCTAATCTGCGGAAGATGTAATCCATCATAGATTGCGCCATTCTGATATCTGGATCATCAGTCATGCCGGCTGGCTCAAATCGGGAATTTGTGAACTTCTGGACATAAGTCTCAAGCGGTACTCCGTATTGAAGACCTACTGATACTGCGATTGAGAATGCATCCATTACGCCAGCAAGAGTCGAACCTTGCTTGCCAAGCTTTAGGAAGATTTCACCAAGTTGGCCATCTTCATAGGTTCCTGCAGTCATATAGCCTTCTGCGCCGCCTACAGCGAATGAGGTGGTTCTAGATGGCCGTGACTTTGGAAGCCTCTTACGTGTTGCAGGAGCTGGAGCAGAGGCTTGCGTTGTATCGCTCTTCTGCGTTGCCTTTGCATCGGAGAGAGGTTGGCCGACTTTGCAATTATCGCGATAAATTGCGATTGCCTTTAGGCCGAGCTTCCAACCTTCGTAATAAACCTCTTCAACTTCTTCAATGGTTGCATCCGCGGGGAGATTTACCGTTTTTGAGATTGCGCCAGATAGGAATGGCTGGCACGCGGCCATCATTCGAACGTGGCCCATTGGAGCGATCGACCTTGCACCAAGTGCGCAGTCAAAAACATCGTAATGTTCTGGCTTTAAACCTGGGGCATCGATTACATGGCCGTTAGCGGTTATGTACTCAACTATCGCTTCAATTGTCTCTTCGGTGTAACCAAGTTTTCGCAGAGCTTGAGGAACGGTCAGGTTAACAATCTGCATTGAACCACCGCCAACTAGTTTCTTGAACTTAACTAGTGAGAAATCTGGCTCGATACCAGTGGTATCGCAATCCATCATCAAACCGATGGTGCCAGTTGGGGCGAGAACTGATGCTTGGGCGTTACGCCATCCATTCTTCTCACCAATTGCAAGACAGCTATCCCATTGTTTGTTCGCCTCGGTCCAAACATCGCGATCCAAAGTCGAAACTGACTTTGCAGATAGTGATGCGGCTTGATGCTTCTTCATGACTCGAGTATGAGGGGCAGCATTTCTGGCATAACCTTCATATGGTCCAACAATTCCCGCGATTTCTGCGGATCGGCGGTAGGAAGTTCCGGTCATTAGCGAGGTAATTGCACCAGCAAGTGCGCGACCACCATCTGAATCGTATGCCAAACCAGATGCCATTAATAAAGCGCCAAGATTTGCATAACCAATACCAAGTTGACGATATGCGCGAGTAGTTACGCCAATCGCCTCTGTTGGGAAATCAGCGAAGCAGATTGAAATATCCATCGCAGTGATGATTAGTTCAACTGACTTAACAAAATTCTTAGCATCGAAAGAGCCATCGCTCTTTAGAAACTTCATCAAGTTTAGAGATGCGAGGTTGCAAGATGAGTTATCGAGTGACATATATTCAGAGCATGGATTAGATGCATTAATACGACCGGTTTCAGGATTGGTGTGCCAATCGTTTATTGTCGTGTCATATTGAATTCCAGGATCAGCGCATGCCCAAGCAGCTTCTGCCATCTTTCGGAATAATTGTTTCGCATCTACTTCTTCGATAATTTCACCAGTAGAGCGAGCACGCAGACCGAACTTTGCACCATTCTCATAAGCCCGCATAAATTCATCATTTACGCGAACTGAGTTATTCGCATTCTGGTACTGGACTGAGATTACATCTTTGCCACCGAGATCCATATCGAATCCTGCATCTCTGAGAACACGAATTTTGTCCTCTTCGCGGACTTTGGTTTCGATGAATTCTTCGATATCTGGGTGGTCAACATCTAGAACTACCATTTTGGCAGCGCGACGTGTGGCGCCACCAGATTTTATGGTTCCAGCTGAGGCATCAGCGCCACGCATAAATGAAACGGGGCCCGAAGCAGTTCCGCCAGAACGGAGAAGCTCTTTAGAGGAACGAATTCGAGAGAGATTTAATCCAGCTCCAGATCCGCCTTTAAAAATCATTCCCTCTTCGCGATACCAATTAAGAATTGAATCCATGGTGTCATCCACGGAGAGAATAAAACAAGCTGAGACCTGTTGTGGAGCTGTGGTGCCTACGTTGAACCAGACTGGAGAGTTGAAAGAGAAGATCTGGTGAAGAAGCATGTAGGTGAGTTCATGCTCGAAAATCTCGGCATCTTGTGGTGAAGCAAAATAGCCATGCTCCTTGCCAGCTTTTGTGTAAGTAAGTACAACACGATCGATAACTTGCTTTAATGACCATTCACGATTGTCATGGCCGACTGCGCCGCGGAAGTATTTTGTGGTTACGATCGTTGAGGCATTTACCGACCAGAAGTCAGGAAATTCAACGCCCTTCTGCTCAAAAACAATTTCACCGGTCTTCCAGTTGCTCTGGACAACATCTCGACGCTCCCAGATAACTTGATCGTATGGGTGTACGCCAGGAGTGCTGAAGACTCTTTCAATCTGGAGCCCTTTTCCAACTTTGTTCTTGGCCGTTTGGCGATTGATCACCGTGTCCGACATTCTTTTTTTCTCCATTTTCTTCTAGGAATCTTAAGTTTTTTTATTTACTGCTGGTGCTGCTGTATTACGTTCTTCTCAACTACTTATCGGACACTTCATTTGAGTTGCGGGGAAGAAACTTGCGGTTTTGTTGCTGAAGCTTTCTCTGAAGGTATAGCGCGGAGAAGTGCGATTTCACCTTCAAAATCTTCAAGGGAGGAAAAGTTACGGTATACAGAGGCATATCGCAGGTAAGCCACTTCATCTAATTCGCGAAGTGGTGAGAGAATTGCCATACCGACTTCTTGAGCCTCGATTTCAGCCTGACCTGTAGCGCGCAGAACCTCCTCCACTCGCTGGGCCAGAAGGGCTAAATCATCATCAGAGACCGGTCTGTTCTGGCAGGCTTTGCGGACGCCGTTGATAACTTTCTCGCGGCTAAACGGCTCAGCTGCTCCGCTTCGCTTGATGATGGAGAGAACCGAGGTCTCCTGGGTTGAGAAGCGCGAGCCGCAGTTGGTGCATTCACGTCGACGTCTAATTGAGGTGCCCTCATCAACCGGGCGAGAGTCGATTACTCGAGACTCCTCATTTCGGCAGAAGGGGCAGTTCACGGCGTGTCGTTCCTCTCAATACTGAAAATCCCAAGATTTTGGGTGTATTAGCGATTCTCCCTCGAACCACTACTTATGGAAGTATATCAACTTCCAACCCCAATATCTAGGGGTAAGAGTAAAGCAAGGGTTTAGAGTTTTCAATCAGGTGAGAGATTCCTTAAGGGCGTGTCGGCAGATACAACTTCTGGCCAGCGTTTACTTCTGGGTTTTTCAAATTGTTAACTTCGATGATCTCATCGATAAGAGCTCGCCTATCGCCATCGCTCAACTTCGCAGCGATTGACCAGAGAGTCTCACCAGGTTTGACGGTGATCTTTACATAGGGCGAATCGGAGCTCTCACTGGAGGCCTGCGAGTTTGTGGCGAGTGAGAACCCCGCTAAGAGGAGGATTGAGAGCGATGCGATAACCGCAAGGCGGGCTAAGAACCTGCCTCGGCGAGTTAGGCGGGGGCCGCTCACCTTTATAGACGGATTGATGGCGATCGTCGTCATCGTTCTCTCCTCGTAAAGAACGATCGTTGAGAGTGGGGATACTCTTCGAACGTCTGTTCTAATGCGAAGAGTACCCCCTACCACCGACATCAGCAAGCCAATTTAGAACATTTGTTTGAATTTTTCGTAAATCTGTTCTAAACTTCTATCGTGGCAAAGAAACCCCTCCCTCGCATAACCGAGTTGCCCGATGGCCCTGTCGACGAAAATGGCTTGACCCCTCGCCAGCTAAAAATACTTCAAGCGATAAAGATCGCAATGGATGAGAATGGTTATCCGCCATCTATGCGAGAGATCGGAGAAGCGGCTGGTCTCGCCTCGCCCTCGAGCGTCAAGTATCAACTTGAAGCTCTAGAGGCAAAAGGTTGGATCCGAAGGGACCCCTCACGTGGTCGCGCTCTCGAAGTGCTAACTCCAGAAGATAAATTTGAAGATATCTCCCCAGAAAAAACTTACAACGTTCCACTAGTTGGCCGAATTGCAGCCGGTGGTCCGATTTTGGCTGAACAGAATGTTGAAGAGCTACTTCCCTTGCCCGCCTCAATTGTCGGCGAAGGCGATCTATTTATGCTCAAGGTAGTTGGCGATTCAATGATAGATGCCGCAATTTGCGATGGTGATTTCGTTGTGATTCGCGCCCAGAAAGATTGCAATCAGGGTGAGATTGTTGCCGCAATGATCGATGGAGAAGCCACAGTAAAAACCTTTTCACGAAAAAATGGCCATATCTGGCTCTTGCCGGCAAACGATTCCTTCAAACCAATAAATGGCGACAACTGCGAAATTCTTGGAAAAGTGACCGCAGTACTTAGATCTGTTCGCTAGCGGTAAATCAATTAATAGAAGTTACATAGCTATTTAATTTAGCCGCCAAGGCCCCATCAACACGCGCTCGAATCTTGGTCCCAGATTCGGTATGTTCAATCGATAGAACTTCACCGCTTTCGTGGACTCGATTTAGTAGATCGCCTCGGCTAAACGGAATTAGGGCAGAAATCTCAATTTTCGGCCTTGGAAGACTTTTTTCAATTAATCGAATGAGCTCGTCAATCCCTAAACCAGTATGTATTGAGATCTTCACCGCCGCCGGCTCTTCTCTCAATACGGCTCGAATTGTTTCTGGGTCTGAAATATCGGCCTTATTTAAGGCGACAATTTCTGGAATATCTGATCCGCCGATTTCACTAATTACCTGGCGGACCGCAGCAATCTGACCAAGTGGATCGGGGCTAGAACCATCTACTACATGAACAATCAAATCCGAAGAAGAGACTTCTTCAAGCGTCGACTTAAATGCATCAATCAATTCATGAGGTAGATGTCGGACGAAGCCGACCGTGTCGGCCAATGTATAAATTCGGCCATCAGCAGTTTCAGCTTTTCTCACCGTAGGATCGAGCGTGGCAAAGAGTGCATTCTGGACAAGAACACCAGCGTTGGTTAAACGATTCAATAGCGAAGATTTTCCTGCATTTGTATAGCCAGCAATTGCTACAGAGGGAATCGAATTCCGTTTCCGCTCCTGGCGTTTAGTGTCACGAGCAATTTTCATCTCACCAATTTCTCGCTTTAGCTTGGCCATCTTGTCGCGAATTCGGCGTCGGTCAATCTCAATTTTCGTTTCACCAGGGCCGCGACCGCCAATACCTCCAGCGCGCGCTGCCTGCCTAGATAGCGATTCACCCCAACCGCGCAGCCGCGGAAGCATGTAGCTCATCTGGGCCAATTCAACCTGCGCTTTTCCCTCTTTACTTTTCGCATGCTGAGCGAAAATATCCAGAATCAGCGCGGTTCTATCCACAACTTTAACCTTCACCTTATCTTCTAGATTGCGAAGTTGGCTGGGGCTTAATTCTCCATCGCAGATTACGGTATCGGCACCACTTGCTTTAACAATTCCCTTCAACTCATTTACCTTTCCGGAACCAATGTAAGTTGCGGGATCAGGTTTCTCGCGCCTTTGGATGACCGCGTCTAGCACTTCAGATCCCGCGGTTTCCGCGAGAGCCGCTAATTCGGCCATTGAGTTTTTAGCATCTTGATCTGTTCCAACAGTCCAGACGCCTACCAAAACCACTCGCTCTAGGCGGAGCTTTCGGTACTCAGCCTCTGAAATATCAGTTAATTCAGTCGATAATCCAATGATTCGTTTAAGAGCAGCGCGGTCGCTTAAATCTAATTGCGTTGAATTAAAAGAGTCTGGCAAAAATGCTTCAAACTCAGAAACTACTTCTTGAGTCTCATTGAGAAGTTCATCAAATCTATCTCTCATTTATACTTCTTATATTCTACTTATCTAGAAATCCGGCTAGATCAATATCTCGCACAAGAAGTGCTGGCCCAGTCAATATCGCATTTGAGTGAGCATCGATTTCAACTACTAATCGTCCGCCAGGAGGGTGGATAACCCACTTGCTCGGCAATTTGCCTCCGTGTCTAAAAGTGGCCGCCATAGCCACAGCGCAGGTTCCGGTTCCGCAAGATCTCGTTTCTCCAACGCCACGTTCGTGGACTCGCATATCTAACTCGCCATCGTTTCGCTCTTTAACAAATTCCACATTAATGCCTTCTGGAAAAATTGGTGAAAGTCGCGGCTCTTTTTTCAGATCTCCGGCAAAGTCTAATGAATCCACGAAAAAGACCACGTGCGGATTACCTACGTTTACCCTAATTCCAGAATTTTTTTCAGTTAAGTCATCACAAGTTACTTCTCCAGGTTCAATCGCTATTTGGCCCATATTGACCGTTATATCTCCAATTTCTGGGACGCTTAAAAACTTTTTTCCACTTCGGGTATTTATTGGAAAGATTCCTGGTTGCTGATGTCCGCGATCGACAAGATATCTAGCCATAACTCTTATGCCATTTCCGCACATCTCTGCAATCGACCCATCGCGATTTCTATAATCCATAAACCAGTTACCGTCGCGTTTCAATATCTTAATTAAGCCATCGGCGCCGACTCCGCTTTCGCGGTCACAGATTCGAGAAATTTCCTTGGCAGCTATTTGCATGGAGTCATCTGGGTCAAAAATCAATACAAAATCATTCTCAGTCCCGTGACCATAAGTTGCTGATGGATTCTTCATCTATTGCTAATAGTAGTTGAGGTAATCTTTTCAAGTCTCTCTTCGATACTCCCCTTTAGCCAAGTAATTCTAAGATCTCTAGAAAACCAAGTCTCCTGCCTTCTCGCATACTGTCGAGTGGCTCTCTTCGTATCTTCTTTGGCTTCGGCTTCCGAAATTTCGCCATCGAGAAATCTAATTATTTGCGAGTAGCCAAGTCCTGCCCTAGCCGTCTTTCCCTCTCGCAATCCCCTCGAAAGTAGTTCTTTGACTTCAGCAACGAATCCTCTCTCCCACATCATTTCTACGCGATTCGAGATTTTTTCCGTTAATTTTTCACGATCCATTACTAATCCAAACTGCTTCGCATTTGGGTATCGCGAACTTCCTTCACGAGGCAGATTCGCCGTGAAGGGTTTCCCGGTTAGTTCAATTACCTCTAGAGCTCGAATGACTCGGCGGGAGTTTTGAGCTGGAATCGCGGCTGCTGCCGCTGGGTCTAATTTGGCTAACTTGGCATGCATCGCCTGCGCCCCAATTATTTCCGTCTCGCGCTGTAGTCGTGCCCGAACCTCTTCATTTTTTTCTGGAAAATTTAATTCATCTAATATTGCTTTGACGTAAAGTCCAGTTCCACCTACAACTATTGTTGGAATTCCCTTTGCTTGAAGTTCATCAATTTTCGCTCGAGCTAGAGCTTGATATTGAGCTACCGATGATTCTTCGGTTACATCCAAGATGTCAATTAAGTGATGAGTAATCCTTCGACGTTCTTCAATTGAGAGTTTTGCCGTCCCAATATTCATCCCCTTGTAAAGTTGCATCGAATCGGCATTGATGATTTCTCCGTGCAATCTCTCAGCTAATTCAATTGCTAGGTCGCTTTTTCCGGTCGCCGTTGCTCCAACGACAAAAATTAAAGTCATTTAAGCAGTTGGCTCTTCATCTCGGGCACGCCGAGAAAGACGCCCCTTGCCTCAGCCTCAGCTCTACGAGTGTCAAAAGCTAGTCCGCCTTTTGTTTCTCTAACTTCAATCAAATTACCAAATATGAAATGTGGTTTTGCATCTTTAATTCTTACTTTAGCGAGATCACCTGGACGGGCAAATCTGTCTAACTCAAAGTGAACTAATCTGAAATCACGACTTTTACCTTGGGCCTTCCCATTCTCTATATCGGTTATCAATATCTCCAAATCTTTTCCAATAACAGCTTTATTAACCTCTAGAGAAGTCTTATTAAGAAGATTGTGGAGTCTGTCGTATCTCTCGCTAACTATATCTTCGGGTACTTGGTCAGGCATAGTTGCAGCTGGGGTTCCCGGGCGTTTTGAGTATTTGAACGAATACGCAGCAAGAAATTTCAAATCAGAACAGATTTCTAAAGTAGCTTGAAAATCTTCCTCAGACTCACCTGGAAAACCAACAATGATGTCGGTAGTTATTGTTGAGTCAGGAATCTTTGTCCGCACTCGATCGATGATCGCGCGATATCTATCGCTTCTATAAGATCGTCGCATTGCCTGGAGAATTTTGTCGGAGCCAGATTGCAGCGGCATGTGTAGGTGTGGCATAACATTTTGAGTTTGGGCCATTGCATCTATCACTTCTTCAGTGAAATCTCTTGGGTGGGGAGACATAAAACGAACGCGTTCCAGTCCATTTATCTCTCCACATGACCGTAAGAGTTTGGCAAATGCTTCTCGGTCTGAGAAATCCACGCCGTAGGCGTTCACGTTCTGGCCAAGAAGAGTGATCTCGGTGACGCCCTGATCAACCAGCGACTTTATTTCGTCGAGAATTTCGGATGCGGGGCGATCTTTCTCTCGTCCTCTTAGAGAAGGGACAATGCAGAAGGTGCATGTGTTGTTGCACCCAACTGAAATTGAAACCCAGGCAGAGAAAGGGGAATGTCGGCGAGCCGGCAGAACGGACGGAAAGTGCTCTAAGGATTCTTTTATTTCAACTTGGGATCTCTCTTCAATACGAGCTCGCTCAAGCAAAGCTGGAAGCGAACCCAAGTTATGCGTGCCAAAAACTACGTCAACATAAGGCGCGCGCTCAATTATGGAACCACGATCTTTCTGGGCTAAGCAGCCTCCAATTGCTATTTGCAGGTTGGGTTTAGAACGTTTCATCGGAGCAAGAAAACTTAAATGGCCGTAAAGTTTATTGTCAGCATTCTCACGAACCGCACACGTATTAAAAACTATTAAATCCGGCTCTTCACCAGATCGCGCTGGGATATAACCCGCAGCGTCAAGTGAACCTGCAATTCGCTCTGAATCATGAGAATTCATCTGGCATCCCAGAGTTTGAATCAAATATTTTTTTGGTGCCGACATGTCTATTTCTCGCTGCTGAGTAAAGATAGGCTCTCGGTTATTGAAGCGCGAATTGCAGCAAAATCGCGATTCGCTAACCACTCCTCTTTTAGCATCCAACTTCCACCAACCTGTTTGACGTTTGGCTCTTTAAGGAATTCTTTAGCCCCGGCGAGATCAAGTCCGCCAGTAGGAATGAAATTTATATTTGGAAATGGAGCAGATGCAGCTCTAAGCGCAGAAACGCCTCCCAGCGATTTTGCTGGAAACCATTTGAGATTTCGCGCGCCCATACGGCTCGCATTCAATATTTCTGAGGGGGTGGCAACGCCTGGGAGATATTCAATTTCGAGTTGTTGTGCGGTTGAGAATAGTTCGGGTGAAAATCCAGGTGAGACTGCAAATTTTAGGCCGAGTTCTAGCGCTCGCTTTAATTCACTCTCTTTACTTACAGAACCTATACCTACCATTAATTTTTGAGATTTTATAAGTTTCTCTACTGCGCTCCAACTCTCATCAGTTCTTAAAGTAACTTCGACAAGCGGCAATCCGGAATCAATTAGAACTTCGGCCAAATCTGAAGATATAGAGGCGTCGCGAATTACAAGAACTGGCAAGATTCTGTAATTCAAAAATGAAGCCATGTGCAGACTTTATCTCTGGCAGGTTAAGAACGCGAAATACCCAACTCACCTAGTACTCGTGAGATAACTGATCCAGAGAAACCACGTCGAGCTAACGCCCCGTGGAGTCTGCGATAGGCCACTTCAGGTTCAAGTCTTTGGTACGCGTTCACTTTGCGTTGAGCGAATTTCAGGGCATTTTCAAATTCAGTTTCATCTGAGATATCGCTCGTAATCCACTCAATAATCTCATCGCTAATTCCTTTTGAGCGAAGTTCGCTAACGATTATTCGACGCGCTAATTTCTTCGTACGCTGCCTTGATTCACTCCAATAACGGGCAAATTCATAATCGTTTACAAAACCTTGTTCTTGGAGGCGAAAAAGGACCGCGTTTGCTACCTCTTCAGTTGCGCCGCGTTTTTTGAGGAGAGCAAAGAGCTCCCCCTTACTCCTAGCTCTTCGACCAAGCGCGGATAACGCTATTGTCGTAGCAACTGAGTAGGGGTCGCTCTCTACCTCTTCAAGTAGTTCGTTAGAACTCGACATCAGCAGCGGCTTCATCAATCGCAGCGACTAGAGCTGGATCGATATCGGCTGTTGCATAATGAGAACGAATCTTTGACTCGATCTCATTTGCCAGATCTGGATTATCTAAAAGGAACTGGCGTGAATTCTCTTTGCCTTGTCCTAGCTGGTCGCCTTCGTAGGTAAACCAAGCGCCGGATTTCTTAACGATACCTAGATCAACGCCTAGGTCTAACAAGCTTCCTTCGCGCGAGATTCCAACACCGTAAAGAATGTCGAATTCGGCTTGTTTAAATGGGGGCGCCATCTTATTTTTTACTACTTTGACGCGAGTTCTGTTTCCAACAGCTTCTTGTCCATCTTTCAAAGTCTCTATTCTGCGGATATCCATACGTACCGAGGCGTAGAACTTAAGCGCTTTTCCACCAGTCGTTGTTTCTGGTGATCCAAAAAAGACGCCGATTTTGTCTCGGAGCTGGTTGATAAAGATTGCAGTTGTCTTTGATTGGCTTAAGGCGCCGGTGATTTTTCGTAGAGCCTGTGACATCAATCTTGCTTGGAGACCCATGTGTGAGTCGCCCATCTCACCCTCAATCTCAGCCCGAGGAACAAGTGCGGCAACTGAGTCGACGACGATCAAATCGAGAGCGCCCGAACGGACTAACATATCTGCGATTTCAAGCGCTTGTTCACCAGTGTCTGGCTGGGAGACGAGTAGCGCATCGATATCAACTCCGAGCTTCTTCGCGTATTCCGCATCAAAAGCGTGTTCTGCGTCGATAAAGGCTGCAATACCGCCAGCGCGTTGTGCATTTGCAATTGCGTGAAGGGTAAGCGTTGTTTTACCAGAGGATTCTGGTCCAAATATTTCAATAATTCTTCCGCGTGGAATTCCGCCAATTCCAAGTGCCATATCTAGTGCAATTGATCCTGTTTGGATAACTTCGATCGGCGTTGCGGTCTTCTCACTCATTTTTATTACGGAGCCCTTACCAAACTGACGCTCGATTTGGGCAAGCGCGGTATCTAGGGCCTTTTGCTTTTCAGGGCTAGCTGATTGTTTATTTTCTTCTGCTGGATCTTTGGCAGGTTTTGCCACTGTCTTGCCTTTCTCTTATTCGTTAGTTGGTCCAGAAGGTACGGAAGACCACCGACGGCCCGAGGATTCTCGGGCGGAACTGTGGAACCGCTCTGGTTTGGCGTAATGGCTCTCCGCCATCACCAGTAAAGGTTACCGAACATTTGTTCTAATGACACCAAGACACGCCTCGACTTAGCGTGACCCATGGCCGTTAGCCCGTTCCGTTCGCCCCGCCCTGCTTCATACCCCCATATCCCCACACCGATACATCGGGGGCGCGCTCGTGATTTGAAATTGCCGCCGGGACCCCGATCCTTAACTCTCACGCTGCGCTTTCAAAAAGATACCCCAGGTTTCTTGCGAGATGTTCGTGATCAATACGGCCAAATCGCCTCTTTCTACCTGGGGCGAGAGCTCTTCATAGCCGCCTTCGATCCGGCAATGGTTCATGAGGTCACGGTAAGCAAACAGCGTTCATTCATTAAAGGTGTTGGTTTTGACCGAATGCGAAAAGTACTTGGCACTGGATTACTAACCAATGAAGAGCCAATCCATTTGCGCCATCGCCGCTTAATGCAGGCACCTTTTCATATCAATCGAATCTCTAATTATTCCAGAACCATGTTGGAATTAACTAGAAAGCATCTAAACTCATGGCGCATAAATTCCACTGTGGAAATTGGCCCAGAAATGATGGCGCTCACTTTCGATATTGTCGCCGATATCTTATTTGGGACAGATATTAAAGATGACACCCAAGCAGTTCAAGAATCTATGCATATAGCAATTGATCGAATTGAACGAACTATGTTGCCTGGATTAGAAAAAACAGATTACCTTCCGCTCCCTTACTTCAAACGTTTTGAGCGCGCAGCTGACCGCCTCCACCACATTGCAACTCGTATCGTTGAGGAGAGAATTAGATCCGATGTAAAGCGCGATGATTTACTCGGCTTACTCCTTGAATCTGAAACGAGTGAAGGTGAGAAATTATCAGAGTCTGAAATCTCAGACGAAACTCTTACCTTGATTTTGAGCGGTCATGAGACAACGGCTAATGTGCTTACGTGGACATTTGCTTACTTGGATAAGCGGCCTGACTTATGGAAAGCTTTATCAGAAGAAGCCAACACCATTCTCGCCCAATCCGAGAGCGATGATTTCGCAAGAATCATCTTTGCTGCTCCAATTGTAAGTGCAGTATTCAATGAGGTGCTTCGCTTAGCGCCACCGGTTTGGGTCGCACCGAGGAGGGCTATTACCGATGTGCTAGTTGGGGACACGGATATTCCTAAGGGTGCGCATGTATTGATCAGCCAATATGTAACACACCGAGATCCAAGATATTTCTCTTCTCCCGATTCATTTATCCCAGAGCGATGGTTCAACGATTTTGAAAAAAGCCTGCCAGATGGGGCATATTTTCCATTCGGGGCTGGAACTCGTAAGTGTCTCGGCGACCAATTTGCACTACTTGAGGGTCGAATCATTATTCTTGAAATAGCTCGGAGATTTAAGTTGCAACTCATCGGAGACTTCCCTAAAGCGCAACCACGAGCAACTTATCGACCTAGAGGTGGCGTTGCTATGAGAGTTAGCGAAGTTCAGAACTGATATCTGGGTTGTGGCGCAAAACAGCTCGCCAAATGTCGGAAGGCTCGACCCCCATTGCAAGTGCTTGATCAATCGTTTGACCGCCCAATTCAGCCAAGACAAAATCTTTTGAATACGAAGGGGCCCAATTCTCGCCAAAGTGTGCGATTAGTCGTCGACGAAGTTCTGTAATGCGCATCTTGCGACGCCTTAAAGAATCTCAGCTATGCGATTGGCTTGTTCACGAGAGTGTTCTTTAGAGAGTGGAGCAGTTATTTGGCCAAGCAACCAACGAAGTACTAGTCCGACCCCTACGACGTCAGTTGCAAATATTTTTGCTAAGTGGTTATAAATTTCTT
Source organism: Candidatus Nanopelagicaceae bacterium (assembly GCA_049451055.1). Taxonomy (GTDB): domain Bacteria; phylum Actinomycetota; class Actinomycetes; order Nanopelagicales; family Nanopelagicaceae; genus MAG-120802. Next base: position 116,595 of record JBMTVF010000001.1, read on the forward strand.
CCCATATTTGGTGATCTCTCGAAGTTAAAGCCGCTGCGACCAGTTCACCATCGCGCTCTAAAGCTTTTTTTAGACCATCATGTTCCGAAATCTCACGAGAAATCTGATACAGGGCTTCTGATCTCGACGGTGCAACTAATGCAATAGTTGCAATTCTCTCTACCTCAGTTTCAACCAAGGCCAGAAACACTTCTTGCTTATCTCGGAAGTGGTTGTATAGCGAAGCTCTAGATACTTGCGCACGATCTGCTATTTCAATCATGTTGGTTGAACTTATTCCACTTTGACGAAGCAATTCCCGTGCAGAATCCATAATTGCACTTCTGGTGCGACGGTGGATCGATGATTGATGTTGATAGGTAGAGCGAGAGTTAGCAGAACTCAACACAACATCCTTAGGCAGCGTTCGTGTCTACAACCGTAAGTTGCGGAGCTTCTTCTAAATAAATCTGGTGAGCCACAGAAGAGAGAACAGTTGAAAGGGTGAGATCTAAGGCAAGACAAATGGAATTCAACAGCTCGGAAGAGGCCTCTTTTTGACCTCTTTCAACTTCAGAGAGATAGCCAAGAGATACTCGCGCAACCTTTGCCACTTCGCGAAGCGTTCTTTTCTGGGATATTCGAGCGCCACGAAGTACGAGACCGATGTGGGTTCTCATCAAAACCATAGTTCCTCCGCTTCTGCTACTGGTCAAGAATACGCTCTAAGGTCGCAAGCGCGCTCGTTACCGCGCCGAGACGGATCTGTTCTCGACTGCCCTGTAGGGAGAGTCGAATGTGTTGTGAGCCTCGCGGACCGATAATCGCGATCCAGATTGAACCGGCAGGAATCTCTGCATCTGAACCTGGTCCGGCCACTCCAGAGGAAGCAATTGACCAATCTGAATTAAATTTCTCTCGGACTCCGCTGGCCATTTGAAGTACAACCTCTTCTGAGTAAACCCCAAATTTCTTAATAAATTCTTTGGAAACTCCTAAATCTCGAATCTTGCTTTCAATGGAATAAGCAACGATTCCACCCAAGAAAACTTCTGATGAGCCCGGCAATTTAGTCAGCTCCGCCGCTATCTCACCACCTGTAACGGATTCAGCAACAGAAATGGTCTCACTTCGATTTCGCAGAGTTCTGATTACTTTTTCGATTGAATTCATTTTTGGAGCGCATTCCTAAAATATGCCAGACCCGTGGACAAGGTTAAGAATATTGCGATTCCTAGCAAGATATCTCTTGGCAAATAAAGGAAATTAGGGAGCGGCAAAATATAAAGCCCAACGGAGAAATTTTGAATAAGTGTTTTTGCTTTTCCGCCCCTTGAAGCTGATATAACTTCGCGCTTTAAAACTGCAAACCTTAAAAACGTTACGCTAACTTCTCGCAACAGAATCAAGAGCGTTACCCACCACGGGATTTTATCTAAATAAGATAAACCGATCAAAGCAGTCGCAATAAATGCTTTATCTGCAATTGGATCTAAAATAATTCCAAGTTGCGATACTTGGTTTCTACGTCGAGCTATTCGACCATCGAGAATATCTGTCACGCCAACTACAAAAAATGATATCCAGGCTATCCACTGCCACGTCGGATCATTTCCGCTTTCCTTAAGCAACGCCCAAGCGCAGAAAGGCAGTGCTGCAATGCGAAATAACGTTAGTCCGTTAGGTAAATTCATAGTGGTTGCGCGACCAGATCTGTTGCAGATAAATCGCTCACAACCGCGTCAACGTATTCTCCAACTCGATATTTGATTCTTCCGCTAATCAACGTTGTAGTATCTACTTCGGGACCTTGATGCGCCGCTCGACCTTCGCCTAGCTCAGCATCTTCAATCAAAACACGTACGCGTTCTCCAATTCTCTCTTGAGCACGTTCGATCATTAATTCTTCTGCTACTGAGCGAAGCTGCTCCGTCCGTTCTGATATTAATTCGATTTCAAGCTTATTCGGCAGATTCATTGCCTCTGTTTTGTCTTCATCAGAATACGGAAATATCCCAATTGCATCAAGCCGTGCAAGGCTTATGAATTCAATTAATTCTGCAAACTCAGATTCAGTTTCGCCAGGAAATCCAACAATGAAATTGGAGCGAATTCCAGAACTAGGTTCCAGAGCCCTAATTTGCGTCAAGAGGTGCAGGAATGATTCTTTATCGCCAAACCTTTTCATCCTTCTAAGAAGTGAGCCAGATGCATGCTGAAATGAGATATCAAAATAAGGAAGAACTTTCTCGGTTGCAATGATTGCCTGAAGTAGAGATGGGCGGATTTCTGCTGGTTGTAAGTACGAAAGTCGAATTCTCTCTACGCCATTAATTTTGGACATCTCTGGAAGCAAAGTTTCTAATAGTCGAATATCCCCAAGATCTTTACCGTAAGAGGTTGTATTTTCGCTCACTAAGAAGAGCTCACTCACTCCATTATCAACCAACCATCTTGCCTCCTCGAGAATCTCATTGGGACGACGCGATAGAAATGAACCTCGAAACTGGGGGATGGCGCAAAAAGTGCAACGTCGATCGCAACCTGAGGCAATCTTTAGCGGCGCTACCGGTTCGCTTCCCATTCGAACTCGTTGAATTGCACCGCCCTGTCCTAAATTTGCCTTGAACTCCTGTCGATTTGCAGGTGCAAGTGGAAGCAAATTCCGTCGATCTTTTGGGGCATGACTCGCAATGCGTTCCCCTCCCAAAATTCTCTGTAATCTTTGCGAAATATCTTGATAATCATCAAATCCCAAAATGCCGTCGGCTTCCGGCAGCGCTTCTGCAAGTTCTTTGCCGTAGCGCTCAGCCATACAACCCACAGCAACAACTGCACGAAGAGTCCCGTCACTTTTTTGAGAATGTGCCTCTAGCAACGCGTCAATAGAATCTTTTTTCGCGGATTCAATAAACCCGCATGTATTTATTACTGCAATATCGGCAGCGCTTGGGTCTGTTTCAAGTCTCCATCCATCCGCAGCTAATCTTCCGGCTAGCTCTTCTGAATCAACTTCATTTCGGGAACACCCGAGCGTTACGATTGATACGCTCCGGGGCTGGGACACCCAAGAATTCTATCTTTCAGAGTTGAAATCTCTATCTTTATCCGTTTTGCGAGAGGGCTTGTGGGCCGAACTCTAATCTGACGACTTCGCCTACGGCCCCTGCTGTTCCCAAATTCTCCCCGTTTACTATTAACTCAAGAGCGCCTGCATTTCCGAGTACGAGATAGATGAGTTGATCATCTTGGAATGATTGCTCTTCGCCTTCTCGGATTCGTCCACTAAATAGAGTTGTACCTGAGCTATCGCTGACGGCAACCCAAGATAGCCCGTTTACTCCCTTAAGTTTTACCGTAACTCCTTGAGCTAATGTCGCGACTGGGCCCGTATCGCTTTGATTGATTGTCGATATTGGTAAGTTTTGGTTATTTGATGATGTGACAATTACTCCACCGACTACCGCAAATACAAGTACTCCGGCCGCAACTCCTGCTAGCGCTTTCCAGGAAATGTTTTTCTTAACAGGTCGCAGTGAGGTTACATTATTTTCATTTAATAACTCACGGATTGATTTGTTAAGCGGAATAGTTTGAGATTCAAACTTGGTTAAAACTTCGTCAGGACTGACTCCGCAAATGTTTGCAATATTTCGAATATGTCCGCGAGCGTATGCTGTGCCTCCACAAGAAGAGAAATCATCGTGCTCTAAATCCTCAATTAAACTCTCTGGAATTCTAGTGCGCGCAGATAGCTCAGAAATGGAATAGCCGCCCGCTTTACGAATCTCGCGAAGAGAATTACCGACTGACATTTTGCTCCGTCATCTAATGATGGAAATAGGGCGAAAGTTTACGACCCATCAAGCAACCGGGACAACCCCTAACCCCAATGCTTCACCCCTTTATGGTGGCGAGCACGCTCGATAAATCCTCCGGCTTAACCATTACAGATCTAGCTTTAGAACCTTCCGAGGGCCCGACTATGCCTCGAGATTCCATCAAGTCCATCAAGCGACCAGCTTTGGCAAATCCAATTCGAAGTTTGCGTTGTAACATCGATGTTGAGCCAAATTGAGTTGAAACAACTAATTCAATAGCTTGTAGAAGTAAATCGAGATCATCTCCAATATCATCTTCAATAGATTTAGTGGTCGGAGCGGGACGCAAAATATCTTCCCTATAAACTGGTTTGAGTTGTGACTTCACATGGCTAACCACAGATTCAATTTCCCGTTCTGAGACATACGCACCTTGGATTCGAATAGGTTTACTTGCACCCATAGGTAAAAACAATCCATCGCCTTGGCCCACTAGTTTCTCGGCACCAGGAGAATCCAAAATTACTCTCGAATCTGCAAGAGATGACGTCGCGAATGATAAACGTGAAGGAACATTTGCTTTGATTAGTCCAGTAACAATATCGACGCTAGGTCTTTGGGTCGCGATAACCAAATGGATACCAGCTGCGCGCGCTAATTGCGTTATTCTCACGATGCTATCTTCCACTTCTCTTGCTGCCACCATCATTAAATCAGCCAGCTCGTCGACAACTATCAATAGATATGGGTATGGCTCAAGTGGCCCCTCGGCATCTGGTGCTGTTTCCAATTTTCCAGATCTGACGGCTTTATTAAAGTCATCTACGTGCCTAAATCCATATGTTGAGAGATCGTCATATCTCATTTCCATTTCACGAACTACCCAAGATAGTGCGTCCGCCGCTTTTTTAGGGTTGGTAATAATGGGTGAAATCAGATGAGGAATTCCATCATAAGCATTCAATTCGACACGTTTAGGATCAATGAGAATTAGGCGAACGTCGTTGGGTGTAGCTCGCATCAGAATTGAGGTGACTAGTGAATTAATCATTGAAGATTTACCAGCTCCAGTAGCGCCCGCAACTAATAGATGTGGCATTTTGGCAAGATTTGCGCAGATGAAACTTCCTTCAACATCTTTTCCTAGCGCAATCAGCATGGGATGATGATCGTTTCCAGCAACACTTGAGCGAAGTACATCCCCCAGTGAAACAATCTCTCGATCGCTATTTGGAATTTCAATTCCAACAGCTGATTTCCCCGGTATCGGAGAGAGAATTCGGACATCGCTGCTGGCTACTGCATATGCAATGTTTTTACTTAAAGCAGTTATGGCTTCGACTTTCACGCCACTTCCAAGTTCTACTTCATAACGCGTTACTGTGGGCCCGCGCATAAATCCAGTAACTTCGCAGTCAATTTCAAATTCACGGAATAACTCGGTTAGAGCGGCAACCACAGAGTCATTTGCTTTACTTTTACCTTTACTTGGCGGGCCAGAACGCAGCAAATCCATATCAGGTAAGAGATAGGAATCGGTAGCAGAAAGTACTAGTTGAACTGGTCGTTGCGGCTTGATCAAGCTACTTGGCTCAGATTTTGGAATCTCAACGGTGAATTCCTCATCAAATTCAACTTCATCGATGTCATCTTCAGGATGGTGGGCGAACTCTTGTACTAAAGGTGTTTCAAAGGGAGGCGTTTCTGATATTTCGAAATCTGCAATCTTTCGCTCTCGCCGCTCTTCCATGGCGCCGCTAACTTTTCGACTGGCTCCTGAGAGTAAACCGCTAAAAATTTCAATTACTTTTGAGAAGGGAGTTGCGGTAATTACAAGTAGCGAAAAAAGAAGTATCAAAATCAAAATTGGAATCGCTAATAAATCAGTGACTAATGCGATAAGTGGTGTCGATATTGCATAACCAATCCAGCCACCTCCTTCACGAATTGCGGTTGCGCCAGTGTCCACGGAGCTGGGATTTAGGATGTGAATTAAACCGGTGGAGCTAACTATGAAAAGAAATGAACCAACAATAATTCGTCCATTTGCTGCTTTATCTTGGGGTGATCTAAATAGTCGAATTGCAAAGAACAGAAATAGAGGTGGGATAGCCAACGCTAATCTTCCGACAGCGCCATAGAAAAAAGCATGAGAAGCATTTCCAAACCAATTATCAAGTTTCCACCACGTGGTGGCTGCTGCTATTAATCCAATAATTAAAAGTATTAACCCGAGCCCATCGCGTTGATGTGCAACGTCTAAATCTCTAGCACCGCGCGTTACTAATCGAATGGCGGCGCCCAAACTTTTAGCGATGGCACGCCAAATTGAGCCAAGAGACTTAGCTAAAGTCCCTAATAGGCCACTTGATTTCTTTTTACCGCTCTTTGCCACAACCAAAAATCGTATGGCACTTGAAAATCACTGAGGGTAAGGCGCGCCGTCACACTTCGATTACGACTGGAACGATCATTGGTTTGCGACGATGTTCCCCACCAACCCAACTACCAACTGTCTTGCGCACAACTTGTGAGAGTTGGTGAGTTCCATTTATGCCACCCGCAACCGCTCCCGCTAAAGCTTGCTCTATCCTGCCCGTTACTTCATTAAATAGCGCTTTGTCCTCAGCAAATCCTCGAGCATGAATATCAGGTCCAGCCACAATTTTCCCAGTCTGTGAATCAATTACAACGATGACAGAAATGAATCCTTCCTCTCCCAATATTCTTCGATCTTTTAGGGAATCTTCTGTGATGTCACCAATGCTCTGTCCATCAACGTAAACCATTCCGCAAGGCACGGCACCAACTATTTTCGCTTTGCCAGCCGCAAGATCAACAACTACTCCGTTCTCGGCAATCACTACGTTTTCTCGCCTAACTCCAGTTGAGATTGCCAATTCGGCATTTGCTCTCATGTGACGCCATTCTCCATGGACCGGCATCACATTTTTCGGCCTAACAATGTTGTAGCAATAAAGCAGTTCTCCCGCAGCAGCATGACCAGAGACATGAACCAATGCGTTGCCTTTGTGCACAACTTTCGCGCCATATCTTGTTAACTCGTTAATGATTCGATAAACGGAATTCTCATTTCCGGGAATGAGTGAAGAGGCGAAAATGACAGTGTCGCCCTCGCCAACTCGAATTCTGTGATCACCATTTGCCATGCGTGATAAAGCTGCCAATGGTTCACCTTGTGAGCCAGTTGAAATGAGAACTAAATCATCGCCATAATCATCAATTTCATCTTCTTCGATTAAGGTATTAGGGGGAACTTTTAGATAACCAAGATCGGCAGCTAAATTCATATTTCGAATCATGCTTCGGCCAACAAATGCAGCCTTCTTGCCATTGGCTTTGGCAATCTGTAGAACTTGTTGAACCCGGTGAACATGAGATGCAAATGAGGCGACGATAACCCTTCTCTTAGCAGCGGCGATTACTCGATCAAGTACCGGCATAATCTCGCGCTCTGAAGTTGTGTACCCGGGAATATCTGCGTTTGTGGAATCAACCATAAAAAGGTCTACGCCTTCTCGACCTAATTCAGCAAATCTAGGCAAATCGGTAGTTCGACCATCTAAAGGTAATTGGTCCATTTTGAAGTCACCTGTATGAAGAACAACTCCAGCCTTTGTTTTAATTGCTAAAGCAAGAGCGTCTGGTATGGAGTGATTTACTGCGATAAATTCCAGATCAAAATTGCCAACTTTACGGCGTTGCCCTTCCCGCACTTCAATCGTTATAGGTGAGATTCGGTGATCTCGTAATTTTCCTTTTGCGAACGCCAGAGTTAATTGGGATCCGATTACCGGTATATCGCTTCTTTCTCTCAGCAAATAACCTAAAGCGCTTATATGATCCTCATGACCGTGGGTGAGGAAAATAGCTCTAATGTCCGCTAACCGCTCCCGAATATAGGAAAAGTCGGGAAGGATTAGATCAACGCCCGGTTGATTTTCCTCTGGAAATAAAACGCCGCAATCAACGATTAGAAGTTCACCCTCGTACTCAAAGACAGTCATATTTCTTCCGACTTCGGCAAGCCCGCCGAGCGCCACTATGCGCAAAGTCTGTTCGGGGAGTTTTGGTGGCAACCCAAGGTCTGGGTGCGGATGATTCATTATTTGAGCTTCACTCCGCCGAGATTTAGATCTTCCTTTAATTGAGAAATTTGTGCCGGTGTTGCATCAACTAGTGGCAGTCTTACTTTCCCTCCAGGCAACCCCATGAGATTTAGCGCCGCCTTCGTAAGAATTGCACCTTGAGTTCTAAAGGTCCCCGTAAATATTGGAAGTAATTCTTGGTGGATTTTTAGCGCATTTTCTGGTTTATCGGAAAACCACATGTCTAACATCTCTCGCAAACGAGATCCAACTGTGTGGCCACAGACAGATACAAATCCAACTGCTCCAACAGATAAAAGTGGTAAGTTCAAAATGTCATCACCTGAATAAACAGGAATGCCTGAACGCTTTATTACCCAAGACGTTGACGCAACATCTCCCTTAGCGTCCTTTAACGCCACAATATTTTTATGTTCGGCCAGTCGACAGATAGTGTCCGGTTCGATAGGAACTCCAGTTCTTCCTGGAATGTCGTAAAGCATCACCGGAACATCTGTGGCATCTGCCATTGCTCGAAAATGAGTTTCGATTCCAGCTTGAGGAGGTTTGTTGTAATAGGGAGTCACAACCAAAAGACCATCAGCTCCTGCCGCCGCTGCCAATTTGGCCTGCTCTACTGAGTGAGATGTTTCGTTGTTTCCCGCACCAGCAATTATTTTTAGCTTCCCTCCAGTTGCTTTGCGAACAGTCTTAATAATCTCTATTTTTTCTTCATCACTTGTAGTGGGCGCCTCTCCCGTCGTTCCGTTTACAGCGATACCCTCGTGACCAGTGTTTTGCAGATGTGCGGCTAACTTTTCAACTCCTGCCCAATCGATAGATAGGTCCTCCTTAAACGGAGTGACCATCGCAGTGATGAGTCGACCAAATGGCGCTTGCATACGCCAAGGCTACTACGGAGCTACTCTTCCCGACTTCTCGAATGCCGCGTAAGTAAGCGGCATTAATCGAGCAAAGTGCTCCTCCATCTTCTCTGCAACCATCTCAATCTCACGCTGGGGATAGCTAGGGAAATGCGAACCTTCGCGACTAGTGCGCAAAGATAAGAAATTCATCAGTGCCCGTGCGTTCATAGTTACATACATCGATGAATAGAGCGCGACTGGTAAAACTGCGCGAGCGACTTCACGCGCAACGCCTACATCCAACATTTGCTTGTAATTCTTATAAGCCAACTCGTACGTTTCCTTCATTGATTTAACGGTCAGCTCATATTGTTCTCTCGTACCGTCAACAAATACATAATGTCCAGTCTTTCCAGTTTGAACTAATTTTCTTTCTGGGCTTGGGATATAAAAAACAGGCTTTAGTTCGCGGTATCTTCCGCTCTCTTCATTGTAGGAGGCGATTCGATGTCTCATGAATTCTCGGAAAACAAATATCGGAGCACTCACAAAAAAAGTCATCGATGTGTGTTCGAAAGGTGATCCATGTCGCTCTCGAGCAAGAAAATTAATTAATCCAGCTGACCTATTTGGATCGTTATCAATCTCTTCTCGCGACTGTTCCCCTGCCGTCGAAACTCGAGCAGCCCAAATAACATCTGCATCATTCGCATTCGCCTTTACAAGCTCAACCGTTACATCATCTCGAAAGACGATCTCGGGATGTTCTGATTTGCTCACGAGCGAGACCCTATCTTTGAGGTGGTATTCGACCAAGATTTGATGAGGCAAAATAGCGGCGTGTCATTTGATCGCCGCGCGGTGTTACGAGATTCACTAAGTGTGGCGATCCCCGTAGGAAGCTACGGCGCCGCATTTGGAGCAGCGG
>JBMTVF010000002.1:0-91716 GCA_049451055.1 Candidatus Nanopelagicaceae bacterium
GGCTTGTCGATGAGATGTATGAACAGTATCTCCGAGACCCAAACTCAATTGATGAGAAGTGGCGAGCATTTTTTGCCGGATATAAACCAGGAACTAATGGAACTGGAACTAATGGAACTGGAACTAATGGTTCTAGCGCATCGGCTGCCGGAGTACCGCCGATCCCAAAGCGAGAACAACGAGGCGCTGTAAATCCACCTCAAGTTGTAAATAATCAATTCGCAGACAGAACAAACCAGATTAATCAGAGCGCTCCGTTAAATAGCCAAAACAAAGAGCAAAACATCGAGAGCTCGAACCCAGTTCAGCGAAACCAACCGGTAGTCCGCCAAGCAAAATTGAGTTCTCCAACTCCAGCGCAACCAATCTCTCGCCCGGTTAAAGAAATCAGCACACCCGGCGCAGCCCGAGTTGAACCGCTTCGCGGAGTTGCCAGTCGAGTAGTTGCAAGCATGGAGGCTTCTCTTTCGGTTCCAACCGCAACAAGCGTTCGAGCAATTCCAGCAAAATTAATGATTGATAATAGAACTGTCATTAATAATCATCTAAAGCGCGCTCGCGGTGGAAAAGTTTCTTTCACTCACATTATTGGCTACGCGATGATTCGTGCATTACGCGAGATGCCAGAAATGAATGTATTTTTTACCGAGCAGGATGGCAAACCCGCTGTTGGATTCCCAGAACATATAAATCTTGGAATCGCAATTGATTTAGCAAAAGAAGATGGCACGCGCCAACTTCTAGTGCCTTCTATCAAAGGTTGTGAGTCGCTAGATTTTGGCCAATTCTGGGCCACATATGAATCACTGGTTAAAAAAGCGCGGAATGGGGCGCTAACTGTAGAAGACTTCGCTGGAACTACCTGCTCTTTAACCAATCCGGGAACGATTGGAACGGTTCACTCTGTCCCGCGCTTGGTACAAGGTCAAGGTTTGATTCTGGGTGTAGGCGCTATGGATTATCCAGCCGAATTCCAGGGCGCAAGTGAGGAGACAATCGCACGTCTTGCTATCTCTAAAGTGGTAACTCTCACCTCGACTTACGATCACAGAGTTATCCAAGGCGCTCAATCTGGAGATTTCTTACGTCGCGTACATGAAATTCTTTTAGGCGAAGATGGCTTCTACGATGAAATTTTCGCTGCCCTTCGAATTCCTTACGTACCTATTCGTTGGCATGCTGATGTGCATTTTGATAGCCAGGTAAGTCTTAGTAAAGAAGCGCGAATTCAACAGCTAATCAACGCTTATCGAACTTTTGGCCATTTAATGGCAGATATCGATCCCCTCGAATATCAACAACGCACTCATGTTGACTTAGATGTTGTAACTCATGGTCTTACGCTCTGGGATCTTGATCGCGACTTTGCCACCGGAGGCTTTGGCGGCAGGAATACTGCAAAACTTCGTAATATTTTAGGTACGCTCCGTGATTCTTACTGCCGCTCTATCGGCGTCGAATATATGTATATCGAGACGCCAGAAGAACGTCATTGGATACAAAATCAAGTTGAAGTTGGCTCACCATTCTTTCCAAGAGAAGAGCAGCTTCGAATACTGCGCAAATTGAATTCTGCAGAGGCTTTTGAGACCTTCTTGCATACAAAGTTTGTTGGCCAGAAGCGATTCTCGCTTGAGGGCGGGGAATCTGTAATTCCGCTGCTAGACACCATCGCCCGTTATGCCGCTAAGGCAAAGCTTGATGAAGTTTGTATCGGTATGCCACATCGTGGCCGTTTAAATGTTCTTGCTAACGTTGCTGGAAAATCTTATGGTCAGATTTTTCAAGAATTTGAGGGCCACTATCAGGCCAATTCGGTTCAAGGCTCTGGTGATGTCAAATACCACCTTGGAACATATGGAGATTTTGTAACTGAAACCGGAGATAAAACCAAGATCTATCTCGCTGCGAATCCATCGCATTTAGAAGCGGTAAATCCAGTCCTCGAAGGAATCGTCCGCGCTAAACAAGATAAGAAGAATGTGCTTAACGCCTTCTCAATCCTGCCAGTTTTAATTCACGGAGATGCGTCATTTGCCGGACAAGGCGTAGTCGCTGAAACTCTGAATATGTCCCAATTACGCGGATATAAGACTGGCGGAACGATTCACGTGGTTATCAATAACCAAGTTGGTTTCACAACTTCGCCCGAGTCAGCGCGCTCCTCTAGATACGCAACTGATGTAGCAAAGATGATTCAAGCTCCGGTTTTCCATGTAAATGGAGATGACCCAGAGGCATGTGTCCGTGTGGCACGTGTTGCATTCGAGTATCGACAAACTTTCCACAAAGATGTCATTATCGACATGGTCTGTTACCGTCGCCGTGGCCATAACGAAGGTGACGAACCGAGTTTTACCCAACCGCGGATGTACCAGATGATCGATTCAAAGCGCACGACGCGTGTACTTTATGCAGAAGCCCTAGTTGGTCGCGGTGACATCACGCAAGAAGAGGCCGATGGCATCGCAAAAGAGTTCCAAACTCAACTAGAAGGAATCTTTGCAACTGTTCACGACAAGATGCCGGAGAAGCCGGAATTCGACCAACTCATAGAAGCAGACCCACGCAGCACAAATACTTCAATTTCTGAGGCGGTAGCGCGCAAAATCGCCGCAACACAAATTGCAATACCCGAGAATTTCAAAGTACACCCAAAGCTTTTGCCACAATTACAGCGCCGCGTTTCGATGTTGGATGATGGCACCATTGACTGGTCGGGCGGCGAAATGTTGGCATTTGGTTCGCTTCTTCTCGAGGGCCATCCTGTTCGAATCGCTGGTCAAGATGTTGGCAGAGGCACATTCTCAAATCGCCATGCTGTAATTAGAGATCACAATGATGGCAGTGAGTGGCTACCGCTTCGCGCACTCATAGAAGATAACAATCAATTCTTTGTAGTTGATTCACTGCTCTCAGAGTATGCCGCTATGGGATTTGAACATGGCTACTCGCTACAACGAGATGATGCGCTAGTTCTCTGGGAAGGTCAGTTTGGAGATTTTGCAAATGGCGCCCAGACCATCATCGATGAGTTCATCTCTTCCTCGCTCCAGAAATGGGGCGAGCGCACCTCTCTAGTTCTGCTGCTTCCACACGGTTTTGAAGGCCAAGGCCCTGATCACTCATCTGGGCGAATCGAAAGATTTCTAACGCTGTGCGCTGAAAACAATATGACAGTTGCCCAGCCATCCTCAGCCGCATCCTTCTTCCACTTACTTCGTTGGCAGATTAAGAATCCAGCTCGCAAACCATTAATTGTCTTTGAACCTAAGTCAATGCTGCGCCTAAAGGCAGCGGCTTCGCAACTAAGTGACTTTACAAGTGGAAACTTCCAACCATTTATAAAAGAGAATTCACCTGAACTTCAAAACGTCGAGCGCTTAATTTTATGTAGCGGCAAAGTGTATTGGGAGTTAATTGGCGAGCGCGCAAAACGTGGGGATAAGAAAACTGCAATTGCAAGATTAGAGCAGCTTTATCCGCTCCCGACAGATGAGATAATTTCCGAAATCAAGCGTTACCCAAATGCCAAAGTTCTCTGGGTTCAAGATGAACCAGCAAACCAAGGACCATGGCCGTTCTTCTCTGCCGCTATGAATGAAGCGCTCCCCGGAAATTCGATTCAACGCATTTCCCGACGCGCTTCAGCCAGCCCAGCTACTGGAAGTGTCCATGTTCATGAAGAGGAGCAGAAAGCGCTAATTGCTGAAGTTTTTGCGAATTAAATAAGAGAAAACTTCAACCGGTTCAATAAAGCTTATTTCTCTTCGATCTAATTGCACGGCCCCGTATTTCATGCGCCTGGATGAAACCCCAAGTTCTCGAATCATGCATTCGCGCCGCTAACTCTTGGTTATCTCCCTCTACCCAGTAACTGCTGCCATGTGACCGGTGCACTCTCTTTATATAAAAGATTCCCGGCTGTTCATCTCGTTCAATTAGAACCACAGTTCCCAGCCGAATCTCATGAGGAATCGAATCGAATAACCGGACCCAGACGACTTCGCCATCACGGTACGTCGGCGCCATTGAATCTCCAGTTACGCGCGCCCTCTGAATCGGCCAATTTTTCATTGGCGCGAGTTTCCCATGCCAGGTACGCTGGCTCCAACATCTAAGTAGCCAATCAAAAGCCCTACTAGAAGTGAGGAAACGATGCTAAAAGTTTATGCCCACTGTGATCTTCCTTGTGGAGTTTACGATCCAGCGCAAGCCAAGATTGAAGCTCTCTCCGTAAAAGCCTGTATGGAGAAATACGCCGCTTCCAATGATGCAGATTTTAAATCGCGTGCTGTCTCTATTAAAGAGACTAGATCTAATCTAGTTAAAGAGCATCTCTGGGTGCTCTGGACTGACTATTTCAAACCAAACCATTTTGAGGCTTATCCACAACTTCACAGTCTATTTAATGAGGCAACAAAATTGGCCGGAGCTGCTGGGACCAAGGGAACCACGGATGTAGCCGTTGCAGAGAAGTTAATCTCTAAGATTGATGAGATAGCAGAAATATTCTGGGCTACTAAGAAATAAACTTAAAACAGATAATTTAATCGCGCGGCGCTTGTTGTGACATCACAGCCAGCGCCGCGCTTTTTGCTAGAAAAGTTACGCGATCTACCAACTTCCGATTCATCGTCCCGGTCGCAACCATGCGCTGGCCATCATGTATCTCACATATAAATATAAGATTTCCATCGCTAAACGAAGTGCAGGTAGCAGCGCCCTGGAGTTCCGTACCGATTCCAACTGGGTGTAGAACTTCAAATTGCAGATCTGTTAGCACTGTCGTCTCACCATTTTCAATCAAATCCGCTAATGACGAGTTACATGCACTCTCCATTAATGTAACAAAGAAGCTGGCAGAGAGAATCGCCATATCGCCGCTGCCATGAGCCAAAGCGGTATCGCCGGGTCGCACCACCATCTGCGAGATACCGACTGCTCCAATAACTGATTCGTTTAGCATCAGGTTTAATCTAACGGGTAAGAGGGTGAATCTCCGGTATCTTTACCGGAATGAATTCGCAACACCTCTCGCAGAACAACGCTGGCTACTTGAGAAGCTACTACCCCATACTTGCCGCAATCTTCTGCTCGCTTCTCTTAATCTCCAATATTGGGGCAGTTAAATTTATAGATTTCGGTCCGATCAAGACCGATGGGGGCGCATTTCTCTTTCCTCTCACATACATTTTGGGTGATGTCTTGACTGAGGTTTATGGATACAGAGCTGCCCGCAGAGTTATTTTTACCGGTTTTGGAATTGGCATCCTCGCTGGACTGACTTTCTGGTTAATCCAAATCTCTCCCGCCGCCTCAAGTTGGGAGAACCAAGGAGCATTTGAAGCAATCCTCGGGTTTGTTCCACAAATTGTCGCCGCGAGTGTAATTGCCTTCTTGCTAGGTCAACTCTCTAATTCGTGGACTTTGGTTTGGATTAAAAGAAGAACGAATGGCAAGAGCCTCTGGGCAAGATTAATCGGCTCTACTATTGTGGGCGAGTTTGTTGATACTTTCGTCTTCACATTAATTGCCTCGCTGGGTAGATTAAATTTTGAAGAATTTCTAAATTATCTTGCTACTGGTTATATCTACAAGACTTTATTTGAAGTAATTCTCTTGCCGATAACCTATCGAGTGATCGCAAGAGTCAAACGACACGAGGGAATCGCTACTTAACTGATAGTTTTATTACTCGTTAATCTCGGTGTAGTTAAACTAGGTGTAGTTACTCTAATGGGAAATCTCTGCGAATCTCATGCGAAGTTTCAATCTCAATTTGGGTCTGACCATCGATAGTGATCTCAGTTCTTCGGTATTGAGTAATAATCTCAGTCTGGCTATATCCGGCCATCTGTTGTAGTTGAATCAAATGTAGCTGATGCGCAATCCGCTCCCGCAGAGTCGTTGGCGCAGTCTCACAACACGTTCTAATCAGAAGCGCTCGCACAACATCGATGGTACGGCGTTCAATCTCAAGCTGATTTCTACAATCGGCACAATCTTGAAGGTGGAAAGCAATCTCATTGAATATTGCTGAATCCTCAATCTGGTTATCGATAAATGGGATGAGCCATTCCTGGCATTGGAGGCAGTTAATTGACTCCATCATGACCCTCCCTTTACATAGCCCAATTCGCGGGCATACCCGGTCAACTTCTCACGGAGCTGTTTTCTTCCCCGATGGAGCCGGGACATTACGGTTCCCGTTGGAACCCCAACGATTTCTGCCACTTCCTTGTATGAGAAGCCTTCGACATCGGCAAGATATACGGCTATTCGAAATTCTTCGGGAATTTCCAGCAGCGCCCGTTTGATATCGCTATCCGGAAGATTCTCTAAAACAACATCCTCCGCAGATTTACCTTGATCACTTGTGTGAGATGCGGCTTCTGCCAGTTGCCAATCGTCCGCCTCGCTATCTGAAGTTTGTGGCCTGCGTTGGTCTTTTCTATAAGTATTTATAAAAGTAGTTGTTAATACGCGATATAGCCAGGCTTTCAAATTGGTGCCAGGTTCAAATTGATGAAATGAGGTGTAGGCCTTCGCATATGTATCTTGGACGAGATCTTGGGCATCATCAGGATTTCTCGTATACCTAAGGGCAGCTGCATAAAGTTGATTCATATATTGCAAAGCATCTTTCTCAAAACGCTTAGCTCGCTGCGCGGCTGATTCTTTCTCGCGATCTACGCGAACCAATTCACCCGCTCCAGAGTTGGAATCCTTGCTCAACTCTTTTTGCTCATCTTTGCTCGCCATCAATGCTAAGGATATCGCCTCAGCACCATGTTGGATAATTCTCAGAGCTCTAGAAGAGAGTCTCCGGTTCTCCAACCTCAAGCGGTTCGATTAATTCGGCCCCATTATTCTTAATTGAATTAACAAGTGGGCGAACTGGCCAGAATTGAAGCGCGCTATCGTCTTCTCGCAAACTTACCAATTCAACAAGTGTGCTGGTTTCAGTTAAGTTTGGATCCAACCAACGATCCCATAAATTACGTGGCAAAAATACTGGCATTCGATTATGGACATCAGCAAGTTTACCGACAGCATCACAAGTCATTATGGCGGCGCTTCTTCGCTCTACACCCTCAGGCGAACGCCATGAATCAAAGATTCCAGCAAAAGCAAGGAGATGTGAATCTTTACGTGAAATATAAACCGGTTGCTTGGATTTAAGTGCTCCTAATTCAGTTGCCCATTCATAATAACCAGTAGCAGGTATTAAGCATCGCTTAGTATGAAACGCATTCCGAAAAGTTGGTTTCTCGAAAACTGTCTCGGATCGCGCATTGATTGCTTGCGATTGAGAACGTAACGCTGTCTCACCATCCTTGCTCCATGGTGCGATTAATCCCCAACTTACGACATCAAGAACGCGCTCTTTACCTTTAATTATGTAGATATCTTGAGTCGGCTTGATATTCCAATCAACTGGCAACATTCGATTCGGCTCGCCACTAGTGGTGAATTCCTCAGCAATTTCTGCTGCCATTGCCGAAAGCGAAAATCTTCCACACATACTGACATTTAAGTCGACTTCTTCGATTTAATCCAACAGGTAGAATTCCATGATGAGCGATTGGCAAGCACCATTTAGAGGTGATAAGCCGATTTCAGCGACGTTAACCATCCCTGGATCTAAATCTGCAACAAACCGAGCGCTAGTACTAGCAGCTTTGGCCCAGACCCCTTCAACCTTAATCCGACCGCTACATTCCAGAGATACCGAATTAATGATCAAAGCGCTTAAATCTCTCGGTACTGAAATTTCTATTGCATCTTCCGATAGCGATGCCACCATAAATGTGAATCCAAAAAAACTTATGGGTCCGGCTTCCATAGATGTTGGAAATGCCGGAACTGTGATGCGCTTTCTTCTACCTGTTGCTGCGCTCGCCCAAGGTTTGATTCATTTTGATGGAGATCCAAGATCTCACGAACGACCTGTAGGGCCATTAATCAAGGCGCTAATTGATCTTGGAGTTTCAATCGAGCATGGCGGGAGATTTGCGCTACCACTAACGATAAATGGTTCTGGCGGTATAGCTGGCGGCTCGGTATCAGTTGATGCTAGTAAATCTAGTCAATTCCTATCTGCTCTTTTACTTGCAGCTCCCGCTATGCGAAGTGGGCTGGAGGTGCGAAATGTAGGAGAACATCTACCTTCACTTCCTCATATTGATATGACGCTCGACTTATTGGAAACCTTTGGCGCCGAAATCAGTGTCGAAAGTAATCTTTGGCGAATTAAGGGATCTCTATCTGGAAGAACTATTTCGATTGAGCCCGACCTCTCAAATGCTGCCCCATTTATGGCAGCGGTGATGATCTGTGGCGGAGAGGTAATAATTAAGGATTGGCCAATTAAAACCAAGCAGCCAGGTGATCGCCTTAGAGAAATTTTTACCCGAATGGGCGCGACTATGGAGTTTGTCGAATCTGGATTAAAAGTTACTGGTAGCGGTGTAGTACACGGAATGAATATTGATCTTCGCGACGAGGGTGAGCTAACTCCGGTAATTGCCGCGCTCGCAGCGCTCGCAGATTCACCTTCACATTTGACTGGCATCGGCCACCTTCGGTTACACGAAACTGATCGATTAAGCGCACTCAAGAAAGAATTAGAACTTCTTGGTGGCAAAGTTACCGAAGGGCCAGACTCACTTTTGATTGAACCACAAAACATGCACGCAGGAACATTCCATACATATGAAGATCATAGATTGGCTACGGCAGGAGCCCTGTTGGGACTAAAAGTTTCTGGAATAAAAGTTGAAAATATTGAAACCACTCGTAAGACTCTTCCTGATTTTGTTGCACTCTGGAGCACGCTTCTCAAATGAGAAAACGGTACGACGAATCTGATGCTCGCATTCGCGCCCCCCGCTCCAAACCCCGCAGAAGTAAAGATCGGCCCGATTATTCATCGCTCGCTACAGCTACCGTTATAACCGTTGACCGCGGACGAATAACTTCAATTCTTGATGATGGTCTTGTCGTGACTGCCATGAAAGCACGTGAATTGGGAAGAAACGCCATAGTAGTCGGTGACTTAATCAAATTGGATGGAGATCTTTCGGGCGCTCCTGGCACTTTAGCTAGAGCCGTTGAAGTTGAGCCAAGGCGAAATACTCTTTCTCGCACAATTGATGATGCGGGTGCACAAGAAAAAGTTGTCGCAGCAAATGTGGATCAACTCTTGATTGTCGTTGCAGCTGCAAATCCAGAGCCGCGCCATGGTTTTGTGGACCGTTGCTTGGCGGTCGCATTCGATCAAGGAATTAAACCGATACTTGTAATCACTAAATCGGATCTTGCTAATCCAGCCGAATTTATCTCAGATTACGAATCTCTAGTTATCGATATCTTTAAGAGCGCACTACCTAAAGAGATTCGTAGCGAAAGCGCTAAATCCGAAGAAATAGTTAAGCTATGTAGCGCGCTAAAAGGTAAACGTTCAGTTCTAATCGGCCATAGCGGTGTTGGAAAATCAACCTTGGTAAATGCAATTGCGAATAGCTCGCTTCGCTCTACCGGAGATGTTAATGAAGCAACTGGTCGAGGGCGCCACACATCTTCAAGCGCATATGCCTTTGAACTTCCAGGCTCGGGCTGGATTATTGATACTCCCGGTGTTCGTTCTTTTGGACTTGAACATATCGATAGAAATCGAATTATTGGATCGTTTGAAGAGTTAGCGCGGTTAATTGTGAAATGTCCAAAGAATTGCTCTCATGATGAAGAGCGTTGTGCCTTAAATGAGGCGAATGAAAGCGGGTCGAAGCGTCGGATTGCGGGTCTACGCCGAATACTTGCCGCCAGTAAACGCTAATCTAGCGCCATGATTTCTTCTGGTGCGAGCGAAATTGAACTTCTCAAAGTTCTGGCTGACACTTCAGATGAGATCTCAATGGCGCGTTACCACGCTCTGGATTTGAAGGTTGAGACCAAACCGGACCGCACCCCAGTGACTGACGCTGATCGTTCCGTTGAAGAGGCGCTGCGAAAAATTCTTGCAAAGGATCGTCCCGAATACTTAATCGTTGGCGAAGAATTTGGTTCTCCTGACCAAATTTCAAATGGAACTCATTATTTTGTAATTGATCCGATTGATGGCACCAAGAATTTCTTGCGGGGAGTTCCGATTTGGGCAACGCTGATTGGATTAGTGGAACGCAATAGTTCGGGCGATGATCGGGTAATTGCCGGCATGGTTAGCGCACCCGCTTTATTTCGTCGCTGGTACGCAGCTGCTGGTTTAGGTGCTTTTACAGAGGTTAATGGTGGACCTGCCACCCAAATTAATGTCTCAAAAGTTGGCGCATTAAGCGATGCTTCAATCTCTTTCTCAGATTTAGCAGACTGGGGAGATCGCAAAGAGAGTTATCTGGCGATACTTGACCAAGTTTGGCGAGTTAGAGGCATCGGAGATTTCTGGTCTCATATGTTGGTAGCAGAAGGCGCTGTCGATATCGCGGCCGAACCCAAATTAGCGCTCTGGGATATGGCTGCGCTCGCCATAATTGTTGAGGAGGCAGGCGGAATCTTCTCTGATTTCCAAGGTGTGCCCGGTCCATTTGGAGCTGGCGGTATCTCTTCTAATCGCGCGCTGCACCCAAAATTTTTGGCTGCAATCAACTCAGGAAAATAAGTAATTAAAATGCCAAGTGATCTTGATTTGGAGCAGGTAGATCTACAGATATCCGGAATGACTTGCTCATCATGTGTGGCAACAATCGAAAGATCTCTTAATAAAGTACCTGGGGCGAAGGCAACGGTAAATCTCGCTACTGAGAGCGCGCATATCCTGGTTCCACGTGGCACTCGAAATAAGGATCTGATTGACGCCGTTACCAGTGCTGGATATAAAGCGAAATTGCGAACCGATGAGAGTGAGAGCTTCTCTCATACGCGCAAGATGGGGTTGCGCACTCTAATTTCAATTCTTTTAACTATTCCAGTAATTGTTATATCAATGGTTCACACAATTCATAGCGATGTTGATAATTATATATTGACTCAACTAGATCGATTTAACTTACCTAATCCTCTTTATTCTCCAAGCGGTTGGTTGGCTATTTCTTTGACCGCTCCCGTCGTAATCTTTATCGCTTGGCCAATTCACCGCGCTGCAATCCGCAATCTCACTCATCCCACTATGGATAATCTGATTTCACTCGGTTCAATATCTGCATTTGCTTGGTCAATTTATGCCAATTCCACAGGAGCTGGAGACATTTACGCGGAAGTCGCAGCAGCAGTCATTACTTTTATCGTCTTTGGGCGATTTCTAGAATCGCGAGCGAAGCGTCGTGCTGGAAGCGCGCTCGCTAAATTAATTTCACTTGGAAGTAAGGAGGTGCGAATTCTGCGGGGCAGCGAAGAGATAGTTGCTCCGATTGAGAATTTGCAAGTTGGCGATAACTGCATCGTACGCGCTGGCGAACGAATTCCTACAGATGGCAGAGTCATTGAAGGAGTGAGCTCGGTAGATAATTCTTTACTTACCGGTGAATCACTTCCAGTTGAGGTAAGCATCGGTTCTTCGGTAATCGCTGGTGCCATTAATCAATCAGGAAGATTAGTTATCTGCGCAACGCGTGTTGGAAGTGATACTGAACTATCTCGAATCACGAAAATGGTACTGGCAGCACAGAGTGAAAAGGCGCCAATTCAAAGACTTGCCGATCGAATCAGCGCAGTATTTGTCCCAATAGTCTTGCTAATTGCAATTGGAACTTTAGCGACCTGGATTTATCTTGATAACCCGCTCTCTAATTCAATCTCAGCGGCGGTCGCCGTGTTGGTCATCGCCTGTCCATGTGCACTTGGTTTAGCAACGCCCGTAGCGCTCCTCGTCGCTACAGGTCGTGGTGCACGTAGTGGAATTATCTTGCGAAGAACTGCGGTATTAGAAGTCGCTCCGAAGATTGATGCAGTAATCCTTGATAAAACGGGGACCATCACTTCTGGTCAGATGCAAGTTGTGAATAAAATCTTTGATTACTCTCCAAAGATTGGTATTACTGAGGATGCTACGAAATTAGCTATTTTGACTGTAGCTAGAGAGAGCAATCATCCTGTTGCCGGTGCGATTGCTAGAAATCTGGCAATGGAAATCTCAAATGTACCTTCACTTCCATTTACTGATTTAGAAGAGACTAGTGGTCAAGGGATTGCAGCTCGAGTTCAATTTGCTGCGGATGGATTACCGGTGATAATCGGTTCGCCAAATTCGATTCGTAAAGCAACCTTAAATATTCCAGATTCATTTGAGGCTGTAATAAATGGCGCACAGAAAAATGGTAATTCAATCGCCTTAGCTGCGATTGACGGTATTGCCGTTGCAGCCTTTGAAGTGGGCGACACAATTCGTCCGGATTCATCAAGTGCAATCCGTAAGCTGCGAGAGCGCGGAATAAGTATCTATCTCGCTTCTGGAGACAATGCGGCAGTCACCAAGCGCATTGCTAGTGAAGTGGGTATCGATGAAAAATTAGTGCTCGCGGGCGCTTCCCCAGATATGAAAATAGAGAAAGTAAAGGAGATTCAGGCAACTGGTTCCAAAGTTCTTATGGTTGGAGATGGCGTTAATGATGCAGCTGCGTTAGCTGCTGCGGATTTAAGTATGGCAATGGGAACCGGAACGGATACCGCGATTGCAACTGCTGATATAACTTTGATGCAACCAATTCTTGGCGATGCGATTAAGGCGCTAGATCTTTCTCGGAAAACTCTAAGAATTATTCGGACCAATCTTGGTTGGGCTTTTATTTACAACGTAATTGGTATTCCAATAGCTGCAATTGGAGCGTTAGATCCGATGTATGCCGGCGGCGCTATGGCTTTTTCTAGTCTATTCGTCGTTTTGAATTCGCTTCGACTTAATCGAAGCACTAGCCTCGCCCGGTGAATATAACTCTCTCAATCTGGGTTGCAACGGTTGGTCTAATTCTTGGTCTCTTACTCTTTGATTTATTGACTTCAACTCGTAAGGCGCATGATGTTTCCTTCAAAGAGGCGACTTTCTGGTCAATTTTCTATATCGCCGTTGCTGTCATATTTGGAATCTGGGTTTGGGCTGATTTCGGAACGCAATTTGGAAAGGAGTATTTCGCAGCATATATCGTCGAAAAATCCCTTTCGATGGATAACCTCTTTGTTTTTATTATCATCCTAAGTAATTTTGCGGTACCTACGATTTACCATCAACGCGTATTAATGGTTGGGATTGTCCTTGCTCTAATTATGAGAGCAATATTTATTGCGATTGGTGCCGCCGCTCTCGAAGCATTTGCATTTACCTTCGTAATCTTCGGTGCCGTACTACTCTGGACCGGCATCAAACTAATGCAGCACTGGGATGAGGATCCAGATCTAAGTGAAAATCCAATCGTGAATTACGCCCAGCGGAAATTCAATTTCACAGACCAATACCATGGCACAAAATTGTTCATTAAAGAAAATGGCAAGCGGTTTGCCACTCCACTTCTACTCGTAATGATTGCAATTGGTGCTACTGACTTACTATTCGCGCTAGATTCAATACCGGCAACATTTGGAGTCACGCAAGAACCTTTCTTAGTCTTTGCTGCCAATGCCTTCGCGCTGCTTGGATTGAGGGCGCTCTATTTCCTCATGAAGAACTTGGTACAAAAACTTATCTACTTCTCGCTCGGACTCTCATTTATCCTGGTCTTTATCGGAATTAAATTAATGTTGCTCTGGGCGTATGAAGAGTTTGATGCCCCAACAAAGATTTCAACCAATATCTCTTTGATTGTGATTGGCTCAATTATTGCGATCTCCACAATCGCAAGCTTGATTAAGTCGAAGCGAGATCCTTCAGCCGTGGCCCATGCTGGTCGAATGTCTGATCCCAAAAAGAAAAAGAAGGAAATAAGTAGCGGGGGCAGGATTTGAACCTACGACCTCTGGGTTATGAGCCCAGCGAGCTACCGAGCTGCTCCACCCCGCGTCGGTAAGTCGAACAATAGAGGTACTTTGGTGAATGAACCAAATCTCTACTGAGATTTAATCTCTAACGAGACCAATTCTCTGCTGAGAAATTCGTTAGCGACGTTGCGCGTTTACAGCAGCTTCTATTGCTGCCTTCAAACGATCTTGCGCCTTTCCGTAAGCGGCAAAATCTCCACGAGTCAATGCTGCCTGTGCATCAGCTAGCGCGCGTTGCGCACTTTCTAGCGCTTGTTGTAAATCATTGCCGCCGCTGCCGGTTCCTGGCGTGGTTGGCGTATCGCTACCTGGAATATCTGGCGAGCCGCTATCGCCACCAAATACTTGATCGAGAGCGCCGCGTAGCGTGTCATCAAAACCAATCTTCTCACCGAAAGAAACTAAAACTTTCTGCAGTAATGGATAAGCAGCCGCGTTAGCAGTTGCTCTTACATAGACTGGTTGGACATAAAGTAATCCGCCACCAACCGGCAACGTTAAGAGATTTCCAAGAACTACATCAGATCCACCTTGTCGCAATAATGAAAGTGAGAGCGCAACAGTTGGATTTGCTTCAAAGTTAGAGGCAACCTGTGACGGACCAGCGATATTGGTGGAGCGCTGTAATTGCAGAACTGTGAATTTGCCATAGTTATCACCCGGATCTGAATTCACGACTGCAAAGGCAGAGAGGTTTTCACGTCCACCTCTTGGAACAAATGGCGTAGTCAACGAGAAGGAAGCTTTCTCCTCGCCAGGCAACTTCAAAGTATAGAAATATGGTGGTTGGGCTCCAGCATTAGCGCCAAGGGTGGAGGGATCTCTAGGTACTCTCCAGAAATCTTGTCCGCCGTAGAAGGCATTTGAATTCTTAACATGATAGAGCGATAGAACATCGCGCTGTACTCGGAAGATATCTTCGGGATATCTAACGTGTGAGATCAGAGCCTCGCTCATTTCGCTACGTGGCTTAACCACGGTTGGAAATGCTTTTGTCCAAGTTTGAAGTACTGGATCTTTCTCATCCCAGGCGTAGAGAGTTACGGTTCCATCATATGCATCTACAGTCGCCTTGATTGAGTTTCTTATGTAATTGATCTTCGAATTAGGGACTGCAGTTAGCGGATTGTTATTTATATTAAGCGCATCAGTCGTAGCGCCCGATACATCCACGGTTCGAGAGTATGGATATCCCGCGCTCGTTGTATAGCCATCGATAATCCAAACAATTTTCCCATCAACAATTGCAGGATATGGGTCGCCATCAAGCTTTAACCAGGGAGCTACCTTTGCGACTCGGTCCCGCGGAACGCGATTGAAAATAATTTTTGACTCGGAGTTGATTAAATTAGATAGAAGAATTCGTTGTTCTTGATAATGGATTGCAAAGAGCAATCTTGAGAATAGTGAGCCCATCGGTACGCCGCCAGAACCGGTATAGGTGTAATTTTTCTGGCCATTAGGCGAGGCGTCATCTGGGTAATCAAACTCGACTTGGTCTCCGCCCTCTATAGCTCCGATAATTGAATATTCTGGATTGTTCTCGCCAAAATAAATTCTTGGTTGGAAATCGCCTAAAATTCCCTTTGGTGGAATATCGCCCATTGTGAAGATCGGTTTACCATCAATATCTTGAGCATTTCCGTAGGCTCCGACAAATCCAAAACCATGGGTGTAGACGAGATGGTCATTAATCCAATTTCTATTTGGATTACCTTCAATATTTAATTCACGGACGGCAACGACCATATCGCGCATCTTTCCGTCGATTAAATAGCGATCTACATCTAAAGATTCTGTGAATGTGTAATAAGGCTTGATCTGTTGGAGTTGGCGGAATGTCGAAGACAGGACATTTGGGTCCATCAATCTAATGTTTGCAACAGTATCGACATCATTATTTAACTGACCCGCGCTGGTATCTATTGTGGCTTGGTAATCCTTAACTTCTACCTTATCTAAACCGTATGCAGCTCTCGTAGATTCAATATTGCGCTGGATAAATGGTGATTCTTTGGCAGATTCACTCGGTTTTACTTGGAACTGTTGGATTAAGGCTGGGTAAACGCCAGATATCAAGAAAGATGAGATGCCAAGAAGCGCTAGGCCTGCCGCAGGAAGTACCCAAGAGCGACGGATGATATTTGCAAAAAATAGGAGTGAACAGATTATGGCGATGCCGGTAAGGATTGATTTTGCAGGTAGAACTGCGTTGACATCTGTGTAGGTAAGACCGGTGATAATTCCTTGATCGGAGGTTGCTAAGGCAAATCGATCTAGCCAGTAAGCAATCGCCTTAATGGCAACAATCGCGCCCAAGAGAATCGATAGTTGTACGCGAGCGGTAACAGTTGTGCGATCTTCGCGAACTTGAGGGCGAATTCCCCCATAAATGTAATGAACGACAGTTGCAGCAATCGTGGCCAATATCAAAGTTGAAATTGCCCAACCGACTAGCGATTGCCAGAATGGCAAGGTAAACATAAAGAAAGAAATATCGCGATTGAATTGGGGATCTAAAACGCCAAATTCAGTTCCGTTTCTATATAGAAACCAACTCTCCCAGAACTGGGAACCTGCCGAACCGGCAAAATAGAAAATTGCGAGGAAGATGCCGACTGTTGCAATCTTTTTAATTGGCTCAATTTGAGATCGATAGCGTTCTAAATTATCAGCTTCGACAGTTGTAGGAACATAAATAGGTCGACGCTTGTAAGCAATAATTATGTTGGAGACAATTACAAGGGCCGTAACCAGCCCGAAGGCTACGAATAAGGTTGCTCTAGTAACTAAAAGAGTGGTCCAAACTGATGCATACTCCACAGATCTAAACCACAAGTAGTCGACATAGAAACCGCTAAGAGAGACAAGAACAACGGCCAAGACTGTCAAAATTATTACCGTCAAAGGTAGAGCGCCTAGTCGACGAGGTTGTCCCGGATTTCGCCTCGGAAAATTGAAATTGCGGAAAGGATTTTCGGGGCCGCTACCAAATGTCATGAGGCGAGGTTATCCAAACTCTCGCAAGTAGGAAATTTGAAGGTGTCCGGCGCTCGCAGGAAGGTTATTGCTTCAGCAAGCGTAGTGACTGGGATTACCTGTAAACCTTTAGGAACATGTCGGATATCTACACAATTTTCTCTCGGCGCAAGGAAAATTGTCGCTCCTTTGCGCGAAGCACCGATCATTTTCTCTTCAATTCCCCCAATGGCTCCGACTCGACCGCTTGGAGTGATGGTTCCAGTTCCAGCAATTGTTCTTCCTCTCAGCAAGTCCTCAGCACCAAGTTTTTCAACCACGCCAAGGGCAAAAATCAATCCACCGCTTGGTCCGCCTACGCCGCGAAGATTAAAAGTTACATCTATTGGAAATTCAGCGCTCGTGCCCACCAAAATTCCGATTGCGGGTCCATCACCGACATCTATGTTTTTCGTGAGTTTCACATCTACTGATATTCGCTTTAATTGACCATCTACAACTCTCTCAACTTCGATACGAATCAGATCGCCAACTTTACGACCTTTATAAGCATCTCTTATCTCTTCAATTTCATTTATAACTTTCCCGTCAACCACTCGAATCCGATCGCCCTCTTTAAGAATTCCGACGGCATTGGAGTAATCACGCACTCTGCTAACAACGTAATCCTCGGTTATTTCGTAGCCAAGATAATTTAGAGCTGCAGCGGTAGCCGCAGTGCGAGAGACCGCCATTTCGACTCTTGAGTCGCGTTGCAGTTCGCGGTCCTTACTCGCTGGTGGATAAACGCTCTCTCGAGGCAGAACAGCGTGCGGTCCAATCGCCCAGTTATAGAGGGTTTCGGCACCGAAAACTGGAGATTGAGGGTTGGTGACAAGGATAGATGTTAAGTAGAGCTTGCCATTTGGCTCATAAGTTTTAGCTCGTTCAATTGTGATTAGTTTTCCCGTCACATCATTCGGTACGCCCGGTTTGAAATATACGTATGGAATCGGCGCCGCGAGAGTTGCAATCGTTAGAAAGAAGAAAAATATCCTCGCAGTCAACGGCCAGCGATAGCGAAGTGGGGAAATATCTCGCATTAGATCAAATTACTCATCGCTCTTAGAAATAGGATTTGAAATATTAGGTGTATTTGAATTCTTTTCGGTATCTTTAAATGAATCTTGAAATTTTCTAAATCTTCCTACAGAACGATTAATTTGGTTATCGTATTTACTCTTTAACTTTGTCACCCAATAAGCGTAGGCAAGACCGCCGACAAGGGCGAGGGCCGGTATGACCAACCAGACTAGGGCAGAAACCGGGGCGCTGGCGCTATCGCTCGCTAGTTGATTCAACATAGTCCTAGCCTAGGTTAGGGTGGCTGAGAAAGCGCGGAGAAAACTGTTCGGGAAGAAATCTGATGGCGAAGTGGTTGAAGGGTTACCTAGAAATAAAAGTTCTAGGAATAGTAGAAATAAACGCTTTAGCGAATAAGCGAGTGAAGGTAGGTGTCGAAATTGGGTGGCTTTGGATTTACGCCTGATGATTCATCTGAGGATCCTAAAGATCCCAATAATCCTTTTGATTTCCAGGAAATTTTCAAACAATTCTCTGGCCTTGGATTAAACCTGCCTGGATTGATGGCATCCCTCTCGGGCCAAGCATCGCCCGCTGCGCTCTCTAAAGAATTGATAAGAGATATCTCAAAGAAGTTTCTTTCAGCCCACGGCGATGTTCCGGTAACGCTCGCAACTCAGAACCAGGTTCGCGAAGCGCTACAAATTGCGGATCTATGGATGAATGAAGCTACTGTATTTCCAAACCTTC
Source organism: Candidatus Nanopelagicaceae bacterium (assembly GCA_049451055.1). Taxonomy (GTDB): domain Bacteria; phylum Actinomycetota; class Actinomycetes; order Nanopelagicales; family Nanopelagicaceae; genus MAG-120802. The sequence continues at coordinate 18,757 of JBMTVF010000002.1, forward strand.
CCATCCCAGAAGGTTGCGCCCTCAGTCGACGCGATTGGATCGACTCAACGCTCGCTGGCTGGCAAGAAATTGCTAAACCACTAGTTTCCGGCATGAGCGAGGCGATGACTCAACTATTTGAGGAGAATTCGGGCGAGGGCGATGAGATAACTATCCCGGGAGCGCCCTTTAATCTATCTAAAGCCACAATTACCTCCATCATCTCTACCTTTATGAGTTCAATGATTAGTACTCAGCTCGGCCAGACAATTGGCGCTCTATCTACCAGCGTTACCGGCGCTAACGATGTTGCTCTACCTCTTTTAAATCCAGTACGAGCACAACTTGTTCCGCAAAATGTAACTATTTGGGGATCCGGTCTAGATATCGATGAGCGAGAAGTACGTATCTATCTTGCACTTCGCGAGGTTGCTGCCGCAAGATTGTTTGCAGGCGCTCCGTGGCTCCGCTCTCACATTAACTCTGCAATTGCTACTTATGGAAAAGGAATCAGAGTAGATATAACTGCGATGACAGAACAGGCACAGAGCGCGATTGATTCTGGCGAATTAGATATCACCAATCCAGAATCGATGACCTTAGCTATGTCAGGCGGTCTATTTACGCCGGAGGAGAGCCCCGCTCAACAAGCTGCGCTTGAGAAGTTAGAGACTTTGCTTGCGCTTATTGAGGGATGGATTGATTCAGTTGTTGCCCAGGCAGTTCAGGACCGCCTACCCGACTTTGCAAAGTTAAGTGAGACCCAACAGCGTCGCCGCGCAACCAAGTCTCCGACGCAACAGTTATTTGCATCGCTTGTTGGTCTAGAAGTCTCACCAAGACGAACCCGTGAAGCGAGAGAGTTCTGGAGCCAGGTGACAAAACTGCGCGATATTAAAGAGAGAGACGCTATCTGGGATGAGGCGGTTCTCTTACCAAACGCGGAACAACTAGTTGATGCCGAAGGCTTTCTTAGGGCGATGACAGTTCCAGATGATCTCTCTGGCTTAAATCCTTAGAAAATAAGCGAAGCCCCCGGGCGCACAATTCATTATCTGCCTTCCCCTTGCAGATAAAGAACGGTTATCCGGGGACTTCGTGGTCGCAACGTACGACATCACTGCGGAAATAATCAACTTCTTTAAGCAAGTTTCTCCAACAAAAGACTCAGGTACACCTCTAGAGTTATGAGCGCAAAGTTTGGTTTAGAGAGGCTTAAGCGTGTGGATAACTACATCCAAGATGAATTGTTCGGGGCTAATCTCGCCGGAATGCGGACAAAGACGAAGAAAAGTACCGAGCGAATTCCACCTATGGAGGTTTCGGGAGGAGCAGAAATTAAAGTAGTTCGAAGCTCAAGGAGAAGCCGCTCGATAAGCGCCTACCGAGAGCATGGTTCAATTGTGATCCAAGTTCCAGCCCACCTCTCTAACTCAAAGATCCAGGAAGTTATCCCTGAGATGGTTGAAAAAGTTCTCGCTCGAGAGGCGCGTGAAAAAATAAGCGATGCTGATCTATTTGCAAGAGCAGAATTTTTGCAGGCGCGCTATCTCCCAGAATTTCGAGCACATGCAGCTAGCGTTAAATGGCGGAATATGGATGAACGTTGGGGTTCATGCACAACCGTTGATCGAACAATTCGAATCTCATCGCGGCTAAATGGCTCCCCAGATTATGTTCTCGACTACATACTGGTTCATGAACTTATCCATCTCGAAATCCCAGATCATGGCGAAAGTTTCCATTCACTCCTTGCCCGCTACGAGAAGAGCGACTTGGCCAATTCCTATCTCGAAGGGTATGAGGCGGGCGCTCGCGGCCAGTAAGGCTCGAAAATCCATGAATCGGGGTGAAAATCTCGGTTTTGAGCGAGAAAACTCGCTCAGCGCGCGTGGATTGCGACATTTTGAGCGCGGCCCGGGGGTATGGTCAGGGTATTCACGGGATGAACCTGTGAGGATCGGAGGAAGAAATGGCTGAGACATACAAAGGTGAGGCCTACTGCGTTAAGTGCAAAGAGAAGCGTCAGTTCGAAGGTCTTGTAAACGTATCCGACTCTGGTCGTCGTATGGCGAAGGGCAAGTGCCCTGTGTGCGGCACCACTGTTAATCGCATCCTAGGCAAGGCTTAATTGCCGCATCAAGGAGTTTGAAAGCGGGGGCGATGCCCCCGCTTTTTTCTTTCCCAGAACTTACACAAATTGCATAACTCTTCACATTAAGTATTGGGCACCCAACCGTTGAGCCTGGGTTTCATCGGAATATCGGGTAATGGCAACGAAATTAAAAGCGGGAATCTCTATCTGGCGCAGCGGCGAACGGCTCTTCATCGGCAATCCGTTCAAGCATTATCTGCTACCTGAGAAAATCGGCGAAATCCCATTTATACAGGTGCTGAACAGGCTAATGCGTAACTCTTCAGAAACTGAAGATCAGCCAATTATCGAAGCGCTGACACGACTTAATTTGATAGATAAGCAAATTACTGAGATTTCATATCGATATCGAGCTGATCGATTTTCTTTGAGTTCGATAGATGGAACTCGAAACCTTGCGCTTCAACAGTTTCTCGAGAGATTTGAGATTGAATCTGATAGCGCATCTCATCAAGAAGGTGATATTGACGGTGGGAGATCGAAATTAATTGCAAGACGAAACTTTGCTATTGAAATAGCAACCGCCCCAAACTCTTCAAATCGCATCGCTTTAAATCTTTTTGCCGCACTTAAAGCTGCTGGATTTGAAAGCACCTCCCTGCAACTTTCTGGCGAGTCTGTAATCGGAGATTTAAACGGTACTCAAATGCAGAAATGCGAACTCGGGTTAAATCGCACAGATCTAATTAAGCGTATAGATAGGGATGCCTCGCTCTACCCAGAACCAATCGACCCGCCTCGTCGATTCACATTTGCAATTTCTATCGGAACGCCATCGCCAGATATTCAACACCGATGGCTAAATAACGGTATCAGCCATCTTCTCCTCAATTTCGCGCAAGATTCGATAAGAGTTGGTCCGATTGTTATCGCCGGGAAAACTCCATGCGCAAACTGTCTTTCGCTATCTGAGATTGAAACTGGAGCAGTTCCTGAAAATGGAAATTACATTTTTAGATCACCGCATCGCGAAACTGGATCGGCGCTTGCAAATTTAGCTGCCACAATCGCTGCGCTTGAGATCATGAGATTTGCCGATTCCGGAACTAGCGCGTTAATAGGCAAGAGCGCTCTTTACAACGGAACTGAATTCATTGCGCCCCACATCACAAATTGGCAGTTCCAGCCTCGTTGCGGCTGTAGAAATCTGCCTTCAACTCGCGCCACCCCAGCCTAAGTAAGAGAATTCGTGGGTGGCCGATGAAATCCCCCGCAAGACCAGCACTCGCAGCGCCAAGTTGGCGAGTATTCCGCTAGCTGTCGCAGGACGTGGTGCGCTTGGACTTGGTAGACAGTTAATTGGTCAATCGCCGCAATTTGCATTTGCAGAATTACAAGAAAAAACTGCAGAACAAGTATTTAAAGTTCTCGGTGAATTAAAGGGCGGGGCTATGAAATTCGGCCAAGCGCTCTCGGTATTTGAAGCGGCGCTACCTGAAGATATTGCAAAACCATATCGACAGACTCTAGTTAAACTTCAAGAGGCTGCGCCACCGCTACCTGCAAAGGTGGTTCATAAAGTTTTGGCGAAGGAACTTGGTGAAGATTGGCGGGATAACTTTGCTGAATTTGAAGATAAACCTGCCGCCTCAGCTTCAATTGGCCAAGTCCATCGCGGCCGCTGGAAAGATGGTCGAGATGTTGCAGTAAAGATTCAATATCCCGGAGCCGCAGAAGCCCTGGTCTCTGATCTAAACCAGATTGAAAGATTCTCCAAGATCTTCCAGTTATTTATGCCAGGTCTTGAAATGAAACCGCTTCTAGAGGAATTAAAAGCGCGCATCATCGAAGAGGTCGATTATCGATTTGAAGCGCAAGCCCAGGAAGCCTGTTGGAACGCCTATTTATATGATCCAGATATCGCAATTCCAAAAGTGGTCTTAGCTACCGATCGAATCTTGGTTAGCGAATGGTTGGAGGGTAAACCTCTTGCCCGCGTCATCGCCGAAGGTGGCCAAGAAGAGCGAAATAACGCTGGAATCAAATTGGCGAGATTTCATTTCACCGCCCCGATGCGAGCTGGCTTACTGCATGCCGATCCTCACCCTGGCAATTTCCGAGTTCTTGCAGATGGAAGATTGGGAGTTCTTGATTTTGGTGCGTGTAATCGATTACCAAATGGCTTCCCTGAACCATTTAAGCGCTTACTTCGTAATGCTTTAGAAGGCGATGCGCTCGCTCTATACAACGGCTTTAAAGAAGACGGATTCATACTTCCCGATGTTGATGTTGACCCACAATTAGTTCTTGATTATCTCTTGCCACTCGTTGAACCGCTCCGTACACCTTATTTTGAATATACCCGCGAATGGTTACGCGAACAGAGCGTCCGAGTTGGCGATCCAAGAAATCCGACTGCAAAAATTGGCTTCCAATTAAATCTGCCTGCCGAGTATGTATTAATCCATCGCGTTACTTTAGGAACTACTGGAATTTTCTGTCAGTTACGCGCTCAAGGTAATTTTAGGGATGAGGCGCTCTCTTGGTTCCCCGAGATCACGCCTTCCCATCTGCAACAGGTATAGAACTAAGCGCTCGCACCCGCTAACTCAATACTTTCTATATCAATAAGTCGAGGTCGACCCGGGGTTCGCTTCTTAGCAATTACTTGACCATCTTCAAATAATTCACCGCCCCATACCCCACAAGGCTCCTCACGTGAAATTGCTCCAGCTAAACACTCACGTCTTACTGGACAGGCGCCACAAAGGCTCTTCGCTAAAGCAATCTCTTCGATCTTCTCTGAGAAGAAAAGTTCTGGATCGGAGTTGTGGCAGGGCAGTGTTACTGACCGTTGATCGCTATAAGTACCAGTTATGGAATCGAGGCCAAGCTTTGCGCTCTCGCCTTCTGCCCAACCTGGTACCAATAACTCACTAAAGAGAACTGTCATAGTTCTCACCTCTCCCTTTCTTCTTCTCAGTTTTTCTTCTTCTCAGTTTCGATTTATTTTCCATTTATTTTTTTGTACTTTGGTTCTTAGCCGGAGATAGAAAAAGGGGCCTGAATCCTTTTGGATTCGAGGCCCCTGGGCTTCTCTATCTCTTACTTATCCGATAGAGGCTCCAGGACCCTTGGAATTTGTCGCAAAATAGGTGAAAACCGACTTTGTCGACGGAGCAGACCAATAGGCAGCCCAAACGCGGTGGGCGCGCTTAGCGGCCACCGTTGAGATGCTCTTCTTCAACGAAGTTGTCTGCATGTGGATAAGGGTAAGCCAAGGGCTTCGCTCCTGGCAAACGAGTTATTAGACCAGTCCAGCCTCGCGTAGAAATGGGCTGGCTTCGCCAGAATAGCTGAGATGGAGGGCGCGCTTGGCGCGAGTAACCCCAACATAGAAGAGGCGACGCTCTTCATCAATCGGCTCTGCCAAGGGTAGATATCTAGAAGATGTGCCAGCGAGATAGACGCTCTCCCACTCCAATCCTTTGGCGCTATGCAAAGTTGCAATGGTTACTCCGGGAAGATCAGGTGGATTGTTCTGGTCAGCGCGCTCCTCTAATTCTCGAAGGAACGCTCGCATGGAATCTATTCCGTCATTTGATAATTCTTGGGCTAACTGAATTAACGCTCTTACATACTTATCCTCAGCGCCAAATGATTTCAATAAATCTCTCAATTCACTTAACCAATCACCGGATGAGAGAACGGAGGCGCTACGAATCGCTGCCATCATCGATCTCACATCACTTCTATCAAAGAAGCGTTCGGCGCTTCGTATTTGATTCTCCACACCTGCGTTATTTAAAGCCGCTTCAATCGCATCGAGTTGGGAATTGGTGCGAGCCAATACCGCAACAGATTTAACACCTGTTGAGATTTCACTCTTTATGGTTTCAGCTAGAGTTAAAAGTTCTTCTGCCTCTGAATTTACTGAAATTACTTTAGGACGATTGCCATGAGAATTTATAGCATCTAAATCATGGCCCAACTCACCGCTTCGCAAGATTGAATTTGCAATATTTATGATTTCTGGAGTGGAACGATAGCCAGCGCTAAGTCTAATAACTTCAGCGTTCGGATATTTTTTTGTAAAGTTCAATAAAAATGCAGGAGTTGCTCCCGCAAAAGAGTAAATCGTCTGGGCCGGATCTCCTACAACGCAGATATCTTCACGTTTACCGATCCAGAGATCTAGCAGCCGTTGCTGGAGCGGAGATACATCTTGGTATTCGTCAACTGTGAAATAGCGGTATTGATCTCGCACTCGATCTCGAACTTCTTTAACCTCTTCCAACATTCCCACCGTCAATAAAAGTACATCTTCAAAATCAATCGCTCGTTCTTGACGCTTTAGACTCTCATATGCCTCATACGTCTTTGCAATATCCTCAAGTCCAAATGGTTCTTTCACCTTTTGAGCGCTAAATCTTATCGACCGAGAATTTGTCAAGGCGGCTTCGACATATTCATCACTTGGAATCTGCTGGACTTTCGCCCATTCAATTTCATTGGAAATATCGCGAAGCAGTGATGGGCTCTTCTTCAATTTCAACCCTGCGCGATCGATTGCTTCGCCTAAGAATGCGCTCTTACTCGTTAATAGTGAGGGAAATCTGCCGCCAAGCGCCTCCGGCCAAAAATATAAAAGTTGCTTAAGGGCTGCGGAGTGGAATGTTCGAGCCGCAATCGCCGGAACTCCTAAAGTGCGAAGTCGCGATCGCATCTCACCAGCTGCCCTAGCGGTGAATGTGAGCGCCAGAATTCGATTTGGTTCGATAATTCCAATTTCAACGGCGTAAGCCAAACGGTGGGTAATAGCTCGCGTCTTTCCAGTTCCGGCGCCGGCAATTACACAGACTGGACCTCGAACCGCGGTAGCGACTGCGCGTTGTTCATCATCTAGTGCGGCCAAAATCTCTTCGGCGGCAGACATTAGTTCCGCCAGCTCTCTTTTGTTACCAAATCGCGCGCCGATGGCCCATACCAAGAGTTAATCATCGCTCGCGCAACTGAGATTGCTGGTGGAAGTAAGAGCTCTTGCGAAGCGACCTTAGCTTTTAGCAATTCTCGATCTAGCCAGATTATCTCTTCGATTTCATCACCATCTGCCTTTGTAGTGCCTGGATTTGAAATTACCGCTTCGTAGGCAATCATTATCGAAGCCGGAAATGGCCAAGGTTGCGAGCCGAGATACTTCATAGAGATGACTTGACCGCCACATTCTTCAGCTACTTCGCGCAAAACCGTGCTCTCGAATGATTCACCCGGTTCGACAAAACCAGCAAAAGTAGAGAATCTTTTTTCTGGCCACACTTTTTGGCGACCGAGAAGTACTCGATCGTTTTCATCTTTAACTAAGACGATTATTGCCGGGTCGGTACGAGGATGGTGCTCGGCAGCACACCCAGAACATTTTCGGATGGCGCCGGCCATGCCCATCTCTGTCGGGCCACCACATTTTGAGCAACGTTGGTGGCTCTCGTGCCACTGTGTTAGCGCAAGAGCGTGAACGGCAGCGCCAATCTCAAGATCGCCCAACTTCTTTCCAACGGTGCGAAGGCTCTGGAATTCCTCAGAAGATTTATTTTCAAGACCTCGTCGATAGACGACAAAATAAGGAGTCTCTCTCTTATCAAGCCCTAGAAAAAAGCGATCGCCTGGGGTATCTGGAGCGACATAATCCAACGCTTCATCCTTGATGCGGAAATGGTCATCAATCAACTCAATAATTTTTGCTCGTTGCCACATCTCAGCGAGCGCAGCTAAGTCACCACGCAAATGGGCGGCGCGGTCTAATTCACATCTCGAGAGCGGCAGATTTAGCAGCACGAGGCGACCTTACTAGCGACCTCGATACACCAGTAACCTTGCAATCATGAAGGGATTCACGCTCACCTCTTGGAACCTTCTCCACGCCATGGCAATCCCGCCGAACTCCGGAGGCAATCTACAGAACGCCCTTAACTTGCTCGCAAAAGAAGTCACCACCGATCTGATTGCGCTCCAAGAGGTTGATGTTCATCAAGATCGTTCCGGTAACGGTAATCAAGTTCGCCAAGTTGCCGAGGAAATTGGCGCGCCATATTGGGCATTCGCGCCATCTATGTTTGGAACCCCCGGCCAGAAATGGCATGGTGTCAAGGAAAATATTATTTTTGATAATAACTCTTCGATTCCACCTGATGCTATGTATGGAATTGGCATCGTCTCTAAAGTTCCGGTAAAGCGATGGCATCGAATAAATCTTGGACGAGCTCCAATCGGTATGCCTTTACTTGTGCCCGGTGAAAAGCGACCACAATTCATTTATGTACATGATGAACCGAGATCGGCTTTAGTTGCAGAATTAGAGAATGGAATCTCGGTCACAACTACCCATCTCTCTTTTGTACCGTTAAAAAATTGGATTCAACTCCGCAAGATCGCAGATTGGGTTGAGAAATTACCGGGAGTGCATATTATGACTGGAGATTTTAATCTTCCGTGGGGGCTCGGACCGAAGTTAATCGGGTGGAATGATTTAGTTAAAGGCGCGACTTATCCATCATGGAAGCCAAGTATCGAATTCGATTACATAATGAGCAAAGAGCTAACAAGTAGCGATGTCAAAGCCAAGATACATAGCCACTTAGGTATTAGCGATCACTTAGCATCAAGTGCAACAATTATTAATTGAATTTAAGCAACTTCTGAGTTTTTCATAAGATGGCTCCGCTTATCGGTGAATGCTCGCAATAGTTCGCTCCGTTTTCCTTCTGGCATATTGAAGGTTGCCGCGTAAGCTGACCAAGCGCCTAATTGTTCTTGGGTTGAGCAAGTGATTAATTGTTTTAATAGTGATTCATAATCACCGCTCTTAAGATCTTTTCGAGCTACTCCACGCATAGCCTTTCCCATCTCTTCCCGGCTTGGTCGCTTTCCTTTGGCAGCGAAACCAAGATTTGCAAGACAGCGACCAATACTTGATGTTTCGCAATTCTCACTTGCATTTGCTCGGTTGACCGGCGAAGTACCCTCAATTTCTGTTGCGTATCCAGTCGCTTGGGGGCGGGCATCTTCTGCGTTTATGTAGGCCTCAGTTCGACAGATCCATTCAATACGTCCGTCAGCACGTTCGCTCCTATTTAAATCGGTAAGTAATCTCCCGTTTGGATACTTAGACCAGAAAGCGCGAATTCGGTTCTCAACCGGCTCATAATGCTCAAGATTGAAGTAACCCATTACTGGCCCACCGCCATAAGTAATTCTTCAGCAATAACTTCATTAGGAGAGAGTGCGCCGGCTCTAAATGCCTCAATTAACGCTTCGCGACCGCCATCTTTAAATCTTGTTGCGATATAAGGGTCGCGTGAGTTGAAGTGAATGAAGTCGAGAACTTCACCAGTTCGCGGGTAGATTGCTTTTCCATCCACGTTCTCAACGCTCTCCAAGATATGTTTACGGAACGAATCTCTAACGCTTTCAACAATTTCGTACTCCCAATTTGTTTTAACCCAAGAGATAAAAGCGCTCTCATTAAGTACCTGGGCGGAAGTTTTTGGGTGTACGAGTGAAACTTTCGCAATCTCTTCGCCAGCCAACATCGCCTTAGCGGCATCAGCGCCAACTTCATCTAGCGCGTTAGCGAATTCGCGCCGTAGCCGTTCTTTAGCCTCTTTTGCGGCATCGACAATCAGAGTTATAGCGGAGAGCTGGAAGGCGAGTTCACGGAGGTTCATGTGGGGCATTAGAGCCGAACCCACTGACAAACCGCCTTTAGGGGCGTGTCGCGCTACTCCTGGTTGGCTTTTTTCGCCTTTGACGTTAGGCGAGATCGCTCGTTCTGGTCGAGCACAACTTTGCGAATCCGCACATTAACCGGAGTTACTTCAACGCACTCATCCTCTCGGCAATATTCCAAAGCTTGTTCGAGATTTAAAATCTTTGGCGGAATCAGACGCTCATTTTCATCAGAACCGGCGGCGCGCATATTGGTTAATTTCTTTTCGCGGACAATATTTACATCCATATCTTCCGGGCGCGAATTCTCACCGATCACCATACCTTCATATACATCAGAGCCAACTTCAGCAAAGATGGTGCCGCGTTCTTGAAGTCCAAAGATTGCATATGAGGTTGCACTTCCAGCACGGTCCGAAACCAAAGAGCCGGTTGGGCGGGTACGTAACTCACCGCTCCAAGGTTCGTAGCCATCAAAAACATGGTGCAACAGCCCAGTTCCGCGCGTCTCGGTAAGAAACTCAGTTCTAAAACCAATCAAGCCACGAGAAGGAACTTTGAAATCCATTCTTATCCAGCCAGTTCCATGGTTGACCATCTGCTCCATTCGCCCTTTGCGAAGCGCCATAAGTTGGGTAATTACGCCGAGATAATCTTCTGGGGCATCAATGGTTAGGCGCTCCATCGGCTCATTTAATTTTCCATCAATCATCTTGGTAACAACTTGCGGTTTTCCTACAGTTAGTTCAAAACCCTCGCGGCGCATCATCTCGACTAGAACTGCTAATTGAAGTTCGCCTCGACCTTGGACCTCCCAGGTATCTGGACGATCGGTATTTAGAACTCTAAGCGAAACATTTCCCACCAATTCGCTATCCAACCGATTCTTTACAAGTCGCGCGGTTAATTTCTTTCCAACTCGACCCGCAAGTGGTGAAGTGTTTATTCCAATTGTCATAGAGATAGAAGGTTCGTCAACAGTTATAGGCGGCAATGCATGAGCATTTTCGCTATCTGCCAGGGTTTCACCCAAAGTAATGGTTTCGATTCCGGCTACGGCAATGATGTCTCCGGGACCGGCTTCGGCGACTGGGACTCGCTCTAAACCCTCGGTCATCATTAACTCAGAAATCTTTACTTTTTCTTGGCTGCCATCGCTCTTAATCCACGTTACAAGTTGGCCTTTTCTAATTCTGCCTTCGTGAACGCGGCAGAGCGCCAATCTTCCAAGATAAGGCGAAGAATCTAAATTCGTGACATGGGCTTGAAGAGGTGCGCCATCATGATATTTCGGTGAAGGAATCGTTTTGAAAATAACATCAAAAAGAACATCGAGATTTTCTTGATCTGGCATTCCGCCATCACTCGGACGATTAAGTGAAGCGCGACCAGCTTTAGCCGAGGTGTAAACGATTGGAAAATCAATCTGTTTCTCAGTTGCATCTAAATCTAAGAACAATTCATAAGTCTCGTCCACGACTGCGGCGATACGAGCATCTGGTCTATCTACTTTATTGATAATTAGAATTACTGGAAGATTTTTCTGGAGCGCTTTACGCAAAACGAATCTCGTCTGTGGCAACGGTCCTTCAGAAGCATCAACCAAAAGCGCGACGCCATCGACCATTTCAAGCCCGCGTTCGACTTCGCCACCAAAATCGGCGTGACCGGGGGTATCGATGATATTTACGATGGTATCTCCGCGCTTTACCGCAGTATTTTTCGCAAGAATGGTGATTCCTTTTTCGCGCTCCAAATCCATTGAATCCATAACTCGATCTTGTGATTCGGATTGGTCTTTGTGGGCCGCAAAGGCGCCGCTCTGCCAGAGCATGGCGTCAACGAGTGTGGTCTTGCCATGGTCAACGTGGGCGATGATCGCGATGTTTCGCAGTTCATTGCGCTCTAGTAGTGGTAAGCCGGTGAGGTGAGCTGTTGATTTCTTTATCTCAGACATTGAACCTAAATTCCACTACGTCGCCATCTTGCATTACGTAATCCTTTCCTTCCATCCGAACTTTGCCGCGAGCCTTCGCTTCTGACATAGAACCTGCGGCAACTAGGTCCGCAAAAGAGACGACTTCAGCTTTAATAAATCCTTTTTGGAAATCAGTATGGATTACTCCGGCCGCAGCAGGTGCGGTATCCCCTTTGTGAATCGTCCAAGCTCTCGCCTCTTTTTCACCCGCAGTTAAATATGTTTGTAGGCCAAGAGTATTGAAACCAACTCGAGCCAGAGTACTTAAGCCCGGTTCGGTTAAGCCGATTGATTTTAGTAATTCCAAAGCCTCTACATCATCAAGTTCCGTCAATTCAGATTCAGTCTTTGCATCTAGAAATATTGCTTCGGCCGGTGCTACTAATTCTTGTAATTTCTTACGTAGGGCGGCATCACTTAATTCGCTCGCATCAACATTAAATACATAAAGAAATGGTTTTGCTGTAAGTAGTCCAAGTTCCTTAAGTAAATTTAAATCCATTTTCGAGCCGAAAAGAAGTTTTCCTTCAGCAAGATTCGCTTGTGCCGCTTTCATCACTTCAAGTACTTTTGCTCGCTCTTTATCCTGTCGCGCCTCTTTTTCGACTCTTGGAATTGCCTTCTCCAGGGTTTGTAGGTCGGCAAGTTGTAATTCAGTATTTATAGTTTCGATATCACTTGAAGGATCTACACGTCCATCGACATGAACCACATCAGGATCGGAGAAGACTCGAATTACTTGGCAGATTGCATCGCTCTCACGAATGTTTGCCAGAAATTTATTGCCAAGCCCCGCGCCCTCAGATGCTCCCTTAACAATTCCAGCGATATCTACAAAAGAGACTGCGGCCGGGATGATCCGTTCGGAGCTGAAGAGTTTTGCTAGAACGGGCAAGCGGGAATCTGGAACGCCCACTACGCCGACATTTGGTTCAATGGTGGCGAAGGGGTAGTTGGCCGCCAAGACGTTGTTCTTCGTTAACGCGTTGAAGAGGGTCGATTTTCCGACATTGGGAAGGCCGACGATTCCGATAGAAAGGCTCACGAGGGGTAGAGCCTAACCGTCAATGTCAGCCCCGACTGCCACGATATGCGCATGAACGGCGCACTCTCACTTGTGATTGGTCTCATTATTGGCCTAGCTATCGGCGCCTTATTCGCAACTCTGCGCACAAATAGCGAACGCGGAAAAGTTGCGCTACTTAACTCACAACTTGAAGAGATGCGCAAAGAAGAGGCGCGACTTACTACTTTGAATGAACAACTCCGCTCGGTAACCGTCGGTATGACCCAACTCGCCACCCAAAGTCAAGAAGCCGAGGTTAAACGCGCTCGAGCAGAGAGCGAGATGCGCACCCAGATAGAAACGATGCGACTTGGTAATGAAAACTTACTTCGCGAGACAACAAAACTTGCAGGAGCGCTCTCCAACTCACAAACTCGAGGTAAATATGGTGAGGCCCAACTTGAAACGCTCCTTGAGAGCGCAGGTCTTCTTGAAAATGTACATTTCTTTAAACAAGATTATCGAGCTAGCGGAACTGAGATAACCAAACCAGATATAAAAATCGCTGTTCCCGGAGGTAGCGAAATCTTCATCGACTCTAAGTTTCCTTTTGATCGGTTTCTTGATGCTATCGTTGAAAAAGATCCAATTGAGCGAAATCGTCTCATGCAACTACATGCAAAAGATCTAGTAGGCCATGTAAACGCTCTCGCTAAGCGCGGCTACCAAGAGAGCGGCAACTCCCCCGATTATGTAGTTCTATTCGCACCGTTTGAATCAATACTTTCTGAGGCGCTTGAGGCTGAACCCCAATTACTGCATAAAGCTTTCGAAAAGAATGTCTCTATCGCAACTCCGACGACCATGATGGCCTTGTTAAGAACTGTTGCATATGTTTTTAGTCGAAGTGAACTTGCCAAGAATGCCCAAGAAATCACCGATTTAGCAGGTGAACTCTTGAAACGAATTGGAAAAGTTCATAGCAAGATTGAAACTCTCGGCGAGCGAATTAAATCCTCAGAACGCGCCTTTAATGACTTGGTGAAGAGCGCTGAAGAGAATGTTCTAAAACCAGCTCGAAAAATGGTAAAACTGGGAGCACCTTCAAGCAGTAAGTTAAAGGCAATAGAAGATGTTGATGATGAACTCCGCCAGATTGCACCTAAAGAGTTAACAACTGGTGATCTATTTGATGAAGGAAACGATGAAGATTTAGGCGATGATGACGATGCGAAATGACCTACCCCAACCACCATTTAAATCACCAGTAAAAGGCGCGGGCTTAACTAAACCCGGAATTGCCATTCTCCAATTTCTATTGATCTTCCTCGTAGCTATCGTTGAAATTTTCTTCCGCTCAAATATTGGTTTTCTTACTGGAATCGCTATCTGGGCTACCTATTACGGCGGTTTGATTTATGGAAGAAGCGGGACGACCTATGTCGCAGTAGTTAATCCCCCAATTGCTCTTGCCATCGCCACATTAGTACTACTTCCAACAGTTGGTGGTTTTTCACTAAGCGTTACTCGACTTGGCGTAGACCTTGTGACGGGGCTCGCTAGCGTTGCGCCCTTCTTAATTTCTGGCTCGCTATTTGGTTGGTGGTACTACTTCAGAGAAGCAAAACGGTTACTTTCCAGCGGCGCGTAAATCTTTTCTAAGTTCAGGAGGAAGAGCGAATAAAAGGCTCTCTTCCATAGCGGTAATTTCTTTCACATCGTTAAAGCCCCGCTCTGCCAGATCACTTAACAACTCTTTTACCAATAACTCAGGAACGGAAGCGCCACTCGTAACACCGATGGTCTCGACTCCGTTGAACCACTCTTCTTTTACCTCACGCGAATAATCAATCAAATAAGCTTGTTTTGCGCCGTATTCCTTGGCAACTTCCACGAGACGGACTGAGTTTGAGGAGTTAGTTGAGCCGACCACTAAAACTAAATCAGCTTCGGGAGCAATCTGCTTGATGGCAATCTGGCGATTCTGGGTGGCGTAGCAGATGTCATCTGAGGGTGGATCTTGAAGTTGTGGGAAACGTTCCTTCAAAATTGCAACGGTTTCAAGTGTCTCGTCAACGCTAAGTGTTGTCTGGGAGAGCCAAGCAACCGGTCGATTGGGATCAATCTCAATTTTCTTCGCATTATCAAGTCCATCTACCAATTTGATGTGATCTGGCGCTTCGCCCGCAGTTCCCTCAACCTCTTCATGGCCATCATGACCAATTAGCAGTATCTGGAGGTCATCTGCCGCGAAGCGTCGCGCTTCCTGGTGCACTTTTGTTACCAAGGGGCAGGTGGCATCAATAGTTTTCAAATTTCGAACTGCTGCTTCTTGGTGCACTTTAGGAGAGACACCGTGCGCGGAAAAAACAACACGGGCACCTTCAGGAACCTGGTCAGTTTCATCTACAAAAATTGCGCCGCGTTTTTCGAGTGATTCCACTACATGCTTATTGTGGACAATCTGTTTGCGCACATATACCGGAGCTCCG
Organism: Candidatus Nanopelagicaceae bacterium; assembly: GCA_049451055.1. Taxonomy (GTDB): domain Bacteria; phylum Actinomycetota; class Actinomycetes; order Nanopelagicales; family Nanopelagicaceae; genus MAG-120802. The sequence continues at coordinate 34,029 of JBMTVF010000002.1, forward strand.
TATAACTCAAGAGCTTTCTCCACAGTAATGACTGCTCGATCTACGCCGGCACAATAACCACGTGGTGCAGCGAGCAGAACTCGTTTTGGCATAGGCGCATCCTATCTGCGCCATTACTATCGTGTCGTGCTAGAGACCTCAGCCGAAAAACCAGTTCCGGTGAGAGTTGTCTCAGAAGCAATTAGTGATTACATAAATCGACTTGGACAGATCTGGGTTGAGGGCGAGATAGCACAACTTAATGATCGGGCCGGCTCCGGAATGGTCTACATGAGATTGCGAGATCCAAGCGTTGATATGTATCTAGAAGTTACCTGTCCTCGATCAGTATTTAAATCAATCGCACCCTTAACTGAAAACGCTCGAGTTGTAATAAATTCCAAAGTTAATTTCTATACCCCGACTGGCAAGCTCTCCTTAAATGCTAAAGAAATTCGCCAAGTAGGCGTCGGTGAATTACTAGCAAGGCTTGAAGCATTAAAGAAACTTTTAGCAGCTGAAGGTCTCTTTGCCGCTGAGCGAAAGAAGCCGCTGCCATTCTTGCCGCGAAAAATTGGCTTGATCTGCGGTCGCGCTAGCGCTGCCGAGAAAGATGTGAAAGAAAATGCCAAACGACGTTGGCCATCAGTTCAATTTGAAACTAGAGAAGTGGCGGTTCAAGGAGCAGATGCCGTTATTCAAGTTTCGGCTGCACTTAAAGAATTAGATGCAGATCCAAATGTTGATGTCATCATCATTACTCGTGGCGGCGGTTCCTTTGAAGATTTATTGCCATTCTCAGATGAGGGACTAGTTAGGCTTGCCGCTAGTTGCAAAAAACCAATAGTTAGCGCGATCGGCCACGAACAAGACACGCCACTTCTTGATCTCGTAGCTGACCTTAGAGCCTCAACTCCAACCGATGCTGCCAAGCGAGTTGTACCTGATATAAAAGAAGAGCTAGAGAAGATTCGCCTATTGCGAAATCGAGCTGACCAGAAGATTAATGATCGAGTAATACTTGAAATGACAAAGGTCGTTAACTTGATGCAACGCTCATTCGCCAGCATCAACTCACGGATTATGAGATCTAGCGATGAGCTAAACCATATGCTCACTCAGATTCGCGCGCTCTCGCCACAAGCGACTTTGGATCGCGGATATGCAGTCGTACAGAAGAGCGATGGCTCAATTGTGCGAACCCCGACTGCGCTAGCCAAAGGCGAGGCGCTGCGACTAAGACTTGCTGAAGGTGTGGCTCTGGCTACAGCAACCGGAGATTCCGAGCTTGATCGAATCCGAGGCGAGTAGATTACGAATATGGCGAAATTGAGCTACGAAGATGCAAGAGATGAATTGGCAAAAGTTGTCTCAGCTCTGGAGTCAGGCGGCCTTGGTCTAGAAGAGTCGCTGAAGCTCTGGGAACGTGGCGAGGAGTTGGCAACTATCTGCCAAGAGTGGCTCGATGGAGCGCGCGCCAAATTGGAATCGGCTAAACAGGTAGATAGCTGACAGTTAAAAATATGAGTGAATTCATTTACGAAGATCTGCTTCCAATCGGCCCCGATAAAACCGAGTATCGCAAGATTTCTGGAGATGGCGTATCTACTTTTGCCGCAGATGGAAAGACTTTTCTCAAAATCTCCCCAGAAGCAATTCGTAACTTAACTGAGATAGCCATGCACGATATCTCGCATTATCTTCGAGGCGAACACCTCCAGCAATTGACTAATATTTTGAAAGATCCAGAGAGCTCTCCAAACGACAGATTTGTGGCCCTAGATTTTTTGAAAAATGCCAACATATCCGCTGGTGGAATCCTTCCTATGTGTCAGGACACCGGTACCGCGATTGTTATGGGAAAGAAGGGTCAATACGTAATAACAAGTGAACGCGACGAAGCCACAATTTCTCGCGGTGTCTTTGATGCCTTCACTAAGTTAAATCTTCGATATTCGCAGCTTGCGCCAGTAACGATGTGGGAAGAGAAGAACACCGGAAATAACCTCCCGGCACAGATCGAAATATATTCTGATTACGAAAAGAGCGATGAATACAACTTTCTATTCATCGCCAAAGGTGGCGGAAGCGCGAATAAATCTTTCCTTTACCAAGAAACAAAGGCAATCTTAAATCCCAAGACTTTCTTGACTTGGCTCGAAGATAAACTCCGCAGTCTTGGTACTGCTGCCTGTCCGCCTTATCACTTAGCAATAGTGATCGGTGGAACGAGCGCCGAGTTCACAACCAAAGTTGGCAAACTCGCTTCAACAAAGTATCTCGACTCACTGCCTACTACTGGAAATGCAAAGACTGGAAGAGCCTTCCGAGATACAGAATTGGAAGGGCAAGTTTTTGAATTAACTAAAAAACTTGGTATTGGCGCCCAATTCGGCGGTAAATATTTCTGCCATGATGTTCGAGTCATACGCCTACCAAGACATGGCGCCTCATTACCTATTTCAATTGCAGTTTCCTGCTCTGCAGATCGACAGGCAAAAGCAAAAATCAACAAAGATGGCGTATTTATTGAGAAATTAGAGACCGATCCAGCTCACTATCTGCCCGAAACCACTGATGAACATCTTGATGACAATGTAGTTCGCATTGATCTCAATAAGCCGATGTCAGAAATCACAGCTGAATTAAGTAAGTATCCTGTTAAAACTCGACTATCGTTAAACGGAACCATGGTCGTAGCGCGTGATCTTGCGCATGCAAAATTAAAGGAATTGGTAGATTCAGGAAAATCTTTACCTGAATATTTTAAGAAATACCCGGTTTATTACGCTGGTCCAGCCAAGACCCCCGCAGGTTATGCATCAGGTTCTTTTGGGCCCACAACAGCTGGTCGTATGGATTCTTATGTTGAACAATTCCAGGCTCTGGGCGGTTCACTAATTATGTTGGCAAAAGGAAATCGATCTAAACAGGTCACCGATTCTTGTAAGAAACATGGCGGCTTTTATCTTGGATCAGTCGGCGGACCTGCAGCTCGCTTAGCTCAAGATTGTATTAAGAAGGTTGAAGTTCTTGATTACGAGGAACTTGGCATGGAAGCTGTATGGCGGATTGAAGTTGTGGATTTTCCCGCCTTTATTGTTGTTGATGATAAAGGAAATGATTTCTTTGCGGAGACTACACGTCCGTTAACTATAGGAACTAAACCGAACTAGATTTTGAATTAGTAGTAACGAGAGCGTTTGAATTTTGCGAGCGCTCTACATGGCGTCTCGTATCGAATACTTATATAACGAAGCCCCCACTCAATCTGGGTGATTGGATTACTTCGCCAATCAGAACTAATAATCTCCATTCGAGTCGCAGGCAACGCTTGAGGAATTCCATGGGCGCCAGTTATTGGATTTCTAGCTCGGTAATTCCAATGGCTCTCTCGAGTCCAGAGCGAATTGAGGCATCCATATTGATAACTGCCCCAGCCATAATTCTCTTTCGCTAACTCTTTACCAACCGCTCTTGCTCCTTTTGGTTTTCGAGCTGCCTCAACCTTGGCGACCATCTCAGAGACCATCGCCATCTCCATCGAATCGACTGATAGAGATTTGCTCATCTCAAGCAGCGTCGACCAGGTGGGTTCGGAGTCTCCGGGCGGCAGAACCTTTAGCTTCGCCTCGGGAAGATCTAGGGTGATTTGGGCCGGCTGCGCGTGGGCGCTATTGACCGTGGTGAAGAGAATGGCAGCAGCCATTAGCGGCGCTAAGACCTCTCGCTTCATCTGCCCTCCTCACTCCGCCCATGGCCATAACCCGCTCTTTCGAGCGTTTGGACCATCGGGGATGACCTTTAGGGTGACAAAGGAGCGGAGCAGTCGCAAATCTAAATGGGCGCGTGGCGGGAAAAAGAGAAATCTCTCAGCAATTGTGGATAAGAAAAGCCCTGTTCAGATAGGGAGATGTCCGAAAAATACCTTTTAATGCTTTTCCTTGAAAAAGCTCATTAGGCAAAGAGCTGGATTGGATCCTCAAGCATCTCAGTCACCAACGCTGCGATCTGGGAGCGCTCAGATCGGGTCAAGGTCACGTGGGCAAAGAGCGGATGGCCTTTGAGAGATTCGATTACCGCAACCACCCCATCATGGCGGCCGACTCGCAGATTATCCCGCTGGGCAACATCGTGGGTAAGGACAACCCGTGAACCCTGTCCGATACGAGAGAGAACTGTAAGAAGTACTCCCCGTTCTAAAGATTGGGCCTCATCGACAATCACAAAGGAGTCATGAAGCGAGCGACCCCGGATATGAGTTAGTGGAAGCACTTCAATAAGACCGCGATCCATGATCTCTTCAATAACTTGATTTGAAACGAGAGCGCCCAAAGTATCGAAGACCGCCTGCGCCCAAGGTGACATCTTCTCGCCCTCGGTTCCAGGTAGGTAACCAAGTTCTTGTCCACCGACCGGATATAGAGGTCGGAAAATCACAACTTTCTTATGTAAGCCTCGCTCCATAACCGCTTCAAGCCCCGCACATAGAGCTAATGCCGATTTTCCAGTTCCAGCGCGGCCACCAAGAGAAACAATTCCAATCTCATTATCTAGAAGTAGATCAAGCGCCACTCGTTGTTCGGCCGATCTTCCATGAATTCCAAATGCGCTGCGATCACCGCGAACTAAAAGTAATGATTTATCAGCGGTCACGCGAGCTAACGCACTTCCTTTTTCAGAGTGAAGCACTACTCCGGTATGACAGGGTAGATCGCGTGCCAATGGATCGCTGACACGTTCCCCGGCATAAAGCGCATCTATCAATTTACTACCGACGCTCTCCTCAACCATTCCAGTCCAACCACTATTTGGTACAAGTTCGGCGCGATACTCCTCTGCATCTATTCCAACAGAAGATGCTTTGACTCTAAGTGGTAGATCCTTAGTTACAAGAACTACTTTTTTACCTTCACTAACTAAATTTCGAGCAATCGCAAGTATTCGCGAATCGTTGGAGCCATCACGAAGAAAACCCAGAGGTAGTGCAGTGGTATCGGTGTGGTTCAACTCCACTGAGAGTGAGCCGCCTGCGGCATTTATTTTTACCGGTTTATCGAGACGACCATTGGCAACTCGAAGATCATCAAGAGTGCGCAGCGCAGCTCTTGCAAAATAACCAAGTTCGGGATGAGCCCGCTTGCTCTCTAACTCGCCGATAACTGCGATAGGGATGATGATTTCATGCTCTGCGAATCGGAAAATTGCGGTGGGGTCTGCTAGAAGGACGCTCGTATCTAAGACGTAAGTCTTTATCTCACCGCTTGAGCTCTTACGGGCCAATTGCTTCCTTTTACTTATTCTGTTGTCTAGTTCCTGCAAAATTGAGCGGATTTGCCCAATTTGAGGGAAGGAATAAAAGGTAAATCCTTGCCCCGGCTCTTATGAAGCGACACGCTCAAGTAGAGGTTGAGGTTTTTTAGCGACCCAATCGCCGCTCTCTTTGGGCATAAGAGCGGAGCGCTCTCAAGAAATCTACTTTTCGAAAATCGGGCCAGTATGCCTCACAGAAATAAAACTCAGATTGATGGCTCTGCCATAGCAGAAAGCCGCTTAGTCGCTGTTCACCGGAAGTTCGAATTACTAATTCTGGATCGGGCTGTCCCGCCGTGTAGATATAGCGACCGATCGCATCAGCAGATAGCTCTCGCTTAATCTCAGCAAGGGACTTTCCTTTCGCTCCCTCTTCGTTTAGAAAATGTCGCACTGCATCAACAATTTCAAGTCGGCCACCATAGGCAATTGCCACATTTACAGTTATGCCATCAATCCCAGAAGTTCGCTGCGCTACCTGGCGTAGCAGATTCTGTAGGTCGCTAGGTAAGGCATCTAGGGAGCCCATCGGATGAATCTGCCATCTTCCCGTACTCTCTAATTTGGTAACAGTTTCAGTGATGATTCGGTAGAGCGAGGCCAGTTCATCAGGGTCTCGATTTAAATTATCGCTAGATAGCAACCAGAGCGTTACTACTTTGATTTTGCTCTCCTCGCACCAATCTAGAAGTTCTAGAATTTTTTCGGCTCCTGCTTGGTGGCCGCGTTGTGATGAGGTATCACCCGTCGCCGAAGGATTCTCTCTAGACCAACGTCGATTTCCGTCGAGTATTAAGGCAATATGTTCCGGAGTGTTTGCTAGGTCAAGATTTGCAAGTAGACGTCGCTCATAAATCGGATAAAGCGTAGATTTAATTAGAGATTTGAACTTTGACATCTCACTTGTAATTTCTAGCAACTCTCCGCTCTGCGACAAATGAGAGAATTGGCAAAGTCCCCGCAAGAATCAAGGCAATCATTTGGCGGATTGTAAATCGGGCCTTGGCAGCGAAATGGATTGCGGTCAGAACATAAAATGCATAGATATAACCGTGGACAAATGGGATCCACTTAACTTTTTCCGCAAGTTCCGGTGCATCCAAGAGATAAACAACTGGCAACTCCACAAACCAGAGCAAAAGCGACATTACGCCGGCCAAAAGCGCCATAATTCGAAACCGGATAACAACGCCGCGTTTCAATTCAGCTCTCCCTTCGTTTGCCGATTGCGCCAATTTGAATAGAGCGGTAGGAAAAGTACTACGCCGGCCATTAGCCACCAAATAACGACATAAGCGATATGTTGCCAGTAATAACCGGGAACGGTGGGCTCAGTTGGTTCAGCTGGTACTCGATTAGATTCGATTATCTGGCGGCCATTTCGCTCTTCACTAATAGCTATTACATATCCGTCGTAGTAATCACCGGAGTATTCGGCAAGAAGTAAAGAAGGATCTATTCTGCGAAGCTGACCTGAGGACAGAGTTGCTTCTGGCGCGCGATCTTCAAACTGTCGATGGTAAATGCGCCCTTTGACTGCAATCTCGCCACGGGGAGTCTCAATTAATCCCACTCCTCTAACCACGAGCAAGAGACCACCGCCATCGACCTCCATGAGCGCCACGCTCCAATCGTAAGAGTTAGATTTTTTGCTATCCACTTGTTTTGGCGCGAGGTATTGAGTTACGTAACTTCCCGAAAATTCTACGATTCGATTTACGGCATCGCCAGAAAGGTTAGAACTCGGAGTTGTGACTTCAGAGAGCGCAATAATTGGCGATTCCTGAAACGGTTTTTGTAGCTCCTTGACTTGAGCTGCGCGATCTAGCTGCCAGAATCCAAGGAAAACAAATAGCGCTGCAAAAGCAAGAGCAATTATCGCGTTAGCAAAAGATTTACTTCTGCTCATCTTCAATCCGACGTTGCTCCATCCTTTTATAACGCTTGTAGAAACTGCGGAAAAGAATTACTGAGGCGAGGGTTAGAAATATCATGGTCAATGAGCCAGCAATTCCCTGATCCAAATAGTCTTCGCGCATGCGAGAATCATCCCATGTCTGATAAGAATTTGTATGAGGGCAATGAAGCGCTTATGCGGCAACGCTATGGCCAGCGTAACAACCGCAGTTGGCGTTATGTGGCGCTCATCGTTTCGCTAATCGGAATTCCATGGCTAATTTGGAGCGCTTGGAGCTTTTCAAACCCTCCTTATAAAGCCACAGTCATAAGTTATGAAACTCTCTCTGATGAAAAAATTACAATCACATTCACAGTTGCAAGACGCGACGAGACGCAGCTCTTTCTCTGTACCTTACTAGCCGAAGATTTCGATCGTAATGTTGTTGGCGAGATCGAATACTTAGTTAAACCCGGACCGGATAGAGCGAGGTTGACGACGGAGATTCCTACTCGACTCCGCCCAGTGGCCGCCTCAGTACTTTCCTGTGCTGAAGCTCCGACTGGGCAAGCAGTCGGTTAGATAAGTAACCTTCTCCTCTATGTCAAAAACTTGGTTGACTCAGGAAGCTGCCGATCGACTTCAAGCAGAGCTCTCTGAACTGGAGACGACTGGCAGAATTGAAGTGGTTAAGAAAATTGAGGCCGCTCGCGCTGAAGGTGATTTGAAAGAGAATGGTGGCTATCACGCGGCACGTGAAGAACAAGGAAAACTAGAAGCGCGTATTCGACAATTGAAAGCTCTGCTAGAGAACGCAGAAATCGGAACTCCAGTTGGCGCTAGTGATCAAGTAAACCCAGGTATGAAAGTGACTGTTGAGATCATGGGCAAAGAGATGCAATTTCTCCTCGGATCTCGAGAGATTGCGAGCGATTTAGATGTCTATAGTGAACAGTCTCCGCTTGGAGCAGCTGTTTTGGGAGCAAAGATTGGCGAAACTCGCACCTACAACGCGCCCAACGGTAAATCGATAACTGTAAAAGTAATTGCTACAGATATTTTTGCTTAATTGCTTTATTTCTTCGTACTAGCTCTCACATACTTGCGAACGCTGAGTGGCACGAAAATTGCCATTATTAAAACCATATAGAGCAGCGACATCTGAAGCGGATGTTGGCTTGGCAATGAGTTCGCAGTTACTCCAAAAAGATTCTCTAGACCGAATAACTCTCGACATCCAGCCACCATAGTTGAAACCGGATTCCACTCAGCAAAGTATTGAAGTGCTTTCGGCATTCCAGTAGTAGGGGCGAATGCATTCGAGAGAAATGTAAGTGGAAAGACCGCTATAAAAACTACGGAGCTAGCAACTCGCGCTTCTCGAACGGATAATCCAATTAAAATTCCAATCCATGCCATGGCGAATCCAAAAAGCAATAGAAATAAGAAGCCAAGAAAAACGTTAAACGCGCCAGAACTAGGACGCCACCCAACTATAAATCCAGTAATTCCCATAACAGTTAACACAACAACATTAAGTAACCCATCACCAAGCGCTCTTCCGAAAACAACCGCACCTCTTGAGATTGGTAGCGAACGGAATCGATCAATGAGCCCCTTTTGCATATCTTCGGCCAACCCAACAGCGGTACCGGCAAGGGTAAATGCAACTGTTTGGACGAAGATTCCCGGCATCAAGAGTTGTACGTAATCAACCCCCGGAAGGCCAGTTGAAATAGAGCCACCAAATACAAAGCGAAATAGAACTACAAACATAACTGGTTGGATCGTAGAAAAAATTAGAACTTCGGGAACTCGAAAGAGTTGTAGCATCTGACGCTTAGTGATGATTAAAGCGTCAGAGATTGCCCCTGCAGAGATTCTAATAGCCATTATCGTCCTCTCTTCCCCGCTTTAATCTCCGGTTCAGCCGTTTCTTCTGCAACGTGACCGGTTAAAGATATAAATACATCATCTAGCGATGGTCGCTTCAATCCAATATCCAAAGGATGAATTGAATTCTCATCTAATTGTCGAGCCGCATCAATAAGAGCCCGTGTACCCGTACTTACCGGAGCCGAAACTCGTCCTAAATCCTCTTCTACATTTAATTTACCACTCGCTACCTTTGTGATGATTTCTTTGCATTTCGCTAGATCGATTAGTTCAACTACGACTTCCAGACGCTCTCCACCAATATCTCTCTTCAAGCTATCAGCAGTACCGCGCGCTATAACCTTGCCGTGATCAACAACGACAATTTCATCTGCAAGTTGATCGGCTTCCTCAAGATATTGTGTAGTTAAGAGAAGGGTAGTTCCCTCTTCGACCAGTCCTTTGATAACTCCCCACATCTCTTTGCGTCCGCGCGGATCTAGACCTGTGGTCGGCTCATCTAAAAATAAAATTTTGGGATGAACAATTAGCGATGCTGCAAGATCTAAGCGGCGGCGCATGCCACCGGAGTAAGTCTTAATCGGTCTTTTTGCGGCATCAGTTAAATTGAATTGCTCGAGTAGTTCGGTTGCTCGAATCTTCGCTTGAGAAGCTGAAAGATGATAGAGCCTGCCAAACATAATTAAGTTATCCCAACCCGTTAAGGTCTCATCTACTGCGGCATACTGACCAGATAAACCAATAACTTCACGTACTTTTTCTGGATGTTTGATTACATCAATGCCGGCAACTTTGGCGCTTCCTGAGTCAGGAGAAATCAATGTGGACAACACACGCACCGTTGTGGTTTTTCCTGCGCCATTAGGGCCCAAGACTCCAAGAACTGTGCCTTCACTCACATCTAACGAAAGGCCATCTAACGCACGAATGCGACCGTTGTCATAAGTCTTTACTAGATTTTCAGCAATCACGCTTTTCATTGTCTCGAGAGTAGTAGCCTTTCTACTATAGACAAAATCAATCAATAAAGGATGTTATGTTCAAGCGCGCCAAAGTAGATCACTCAAAGCCTCTAACACACCGTGAAATCCTCATCATTATGAGTAGTTTGATGACCGGACTTCTTTTAGCGGCGTTAGACCAGACCATCGTTTCGACTGCACTAAAGAAAATTGTTGAAGATTTCAATGGTCTAAATCATTATTCATGGGTCGTAACTGCTTATCTTTTGACTTCTACAGCCTCGACTCCGCTCTACGGAAAAATTTCAGATCTCTACGGTCGCCGTCCGGTTTATCAATTCTCTATTATCGTTTTCTTATTAGGTTCATTTCTTTCAGGTATTGCATCTTCGATGGACCAATTAATCGCCTTCCGTGCTATTCAAGGGTTAGGCGCTGGCGGACTAATGGGGCTCACCTTTGTAATTGTCGGCGATCTAGTAGCTCCCCGCGAGCGCGGTAAATATCAAGGAATGTTCGGAGCGGTTTGGGGGCTTTCCTCAGTCGCCGGTCCTTTACTAGGTGGCTTTTTCTCTGATCGCGCTGAGATATTTGGAATTACCGGTTGGCGATGGATCTTTTACATAAATCTACCCTTTGGAATTTTGGCGTTAGTCGTAACAGCTCTCGTATTGCATATTCCAAAACAACGTCGCGAACATAAAGTGGATTATCTAGGTGCAGCTCTGATTGTCGCAGCTGTTGTTGCAATTCTGGTTGCGCTATCTGTATTCGGTCCAGAAAATGGATGGAGTAATCCGATGACAGTGAGTTCTCTGGTGATCGGTTTTGCAATTGTGGCTGCCTATATGTTCTGGGAAAAACGCTCCCCTGAGCCGATTCTGCCGCTTACTCTATTCAAAAATCAGACGTTTGCACTAACTTCAATTATTGGATTCATTATTGGTGCTGGAATGTTCGGCGCCATCATTATGCTTCCGTTATACCTGCAAATTATTCAGGGAGCTAGTGCGACTTCAGCCGGTCTAAAACTAATTCCGCTTATGCTGGGAATTCTTACAGTCACAATAACTAGCGGTCGTATCATCACTAAAACAGGTAAATACCGAATCTTTCCAATTCTTGGAACTATAACTATGGCGCTGGGGATTCTCTTAATGACCCAACTTGGTACTACGACTCCATTCTGGCAGGTTGCCTTGTTTTCAATAATTGTAGGCGCGGGTCTTGGCGCCTCTATGCAAACAATCGTGATCGCAGTTCAGAATGCTGTTGAATACAAGGATTTAGGTATTGCTACATCTTCAAATACCTTCTTCAGATCTCTGGGTGGCGCTTTTGGTACCGCAATCTTTGGCACGATTCTTAATCAGCAAGTGAATTCGAATCTGAAGAGTGGTTTCGCAGATTTAGCGAGTAGCAATCCAGATCAGCTGGGAACTCTAGATCCGGCGCTTTTGGACTCTCTACAAAATAACACCGAGGCAATCACAACACTTCCTCCTCTAGTCCAGACCACAGTTCTTGAGTCTTTTGCCGGCGCATTTCAAACTGTTTTCTGGGTCGCGCTCCCGGTTGTATTAATCGGATTTGTTTTTGCCTTATTCCTAAAGGAGAAGCCACTTCAATCGAGCGCCGAACACGCTAGTGCGCGCAGCGATGCTGCGGGCGAATCGATGGGATGAGATTTCCAAAATCTCCTTTCCAAGGTCTTCCCCGTGAAGTATCAGTACTAACTTCGATTTCATTTCTAGTCGCAATTGGTTTCGGCTTGATTGTTCCGGCAATTCCAATCTTTGCCCAGACATTTGGCGTCTCAAATACATTAATTGGATTGATTGTCTCCAGCTTTGCTGTGATGCGATTTACCTCGGGATTAATTGCGGGTCGTTTAGTAGAAATATTTGGCGAACGCCTGGTACTTGGTTTTGGTTTGATGATGGTCTCGGGTTTTACTCTCTTGGCGGGTCTGGCACAGAGTTATTCTCAACTACTTATTTTTAGGTCAGCTGGCGGCTTGGGCTCGGCGATGTTCTCAGTATCTGCTGGCGCATTGATTTTGCGAGTTGTTTCGGATAGCCAACGTGGCCGCTCACAATCACTTTACAACGGTGGTTTTATCGCTGGCGGAGTCGCCGGTCCAGCTTTTGGCGGTGCGTTGCTAGCAATTTCTCCAAGAGCGCCATTCTTTATCTATAGCGCGCTATTGCTTGCTGCAAGTATTGTTTCTTTTATTTTTCTGCATGAAAAACGTCTTGGTAAAAAAGTAACGAGCAACCAAGAAGATGCGGTAATTAATCTACGTGAGGCGCTACGAATCCGCCCGTACCTATACTCGTTATTCTTAGCTTTCCTAGGTAGCTGGATCTTCTTTGGAATGCGTTCGTCAATTCTGCCGCTTTTCGTTATTTCAGATTTGGGTGCGACTACTGCGATTGTTGGACTTAGTTTTACTTTGGCTCTCATTGCACAAGGATCAGTAATGGTACGAGCTGGAAAATATTCCGACAAAAATGGTCGCAGGCCCGTAATAATTGCTGGCTTCTCGATAACTATGTTGGCGCTGGCCATACTGGTATTGGCAAATAGCGTTTTGATCTATTTAGTTGCAATGGTGGTAATGGGTATCGGAGCCGGATTTGCCGCATCCGCCGGCGCAGTCGTCGGAGATGTCATTAAGGGGCGCAGCGGTAGAGTGTTTGCAGTATTTCAGATGGCCGGTGATGCCGGAATGATTGTTGGACCGCTCTTACTTGGCGTTATCGCAGACTTATTCTCTTATCGAGATGCAATTTTGGTAAGTGCGGTGATTTTCTCGCTCGCCATATTCTTTGCAATAAGAATCCCCGAGACAAATAGCGTTCGTCTCGGGGATTCGCAGAAGCCTACGCTTCGTGAAGAGTGAGTTAGTCGTTACCGCCGCGCAAGATTGCGAGCAGTCTCAACACTTCTAAGTAGAGCCAGACAACGGTCATCACGAGCCCAAATCCGGCGCGCCAAGACTCTTCTTGTGGAACTCCCATACGCACACCTTGTTCGGCGGCATCGAAATCTAGAATCAAGAAGAAGCTAGCGATTGCTACGCCAGCAAAGGCGAGCATTGGTCCAAAGAGGCTTAGCGAATAAAGACTGCCGCCACCTAGAAGAACGCTGATCAAACTTCCTAGTCCGAGCACTAGATACCCAAGCGCAGCACCCAATAGAACCTTGGTGAATTTAGGTGTGGCTCTCAATCTTCCACTCTTGTACATAAATAGCATTCCGACAAATGCAGCAACTGTTGCGACAATCGCTTGTTGAACTATCCCAGGGTAGAAAAGTTCAAAGGTCTTACTAAGTAGACCAAGAACTAAGCCTTGAAATACGGCATAGGTCACATAAAGTCCAGGACGAACTTTCTTACTAAATGCGCCAATTAAACCTGTTACCAAACCACCAATAAATCCCACGAATAAGAGAGCAGGTGGGAGATTTAAATACCAGGCAGCAGCGCCAACGAAAACGGCGGTTCCTAGTAAGAGCGCAGTCCGCGCAACAACATCATCCATCGTCATTCTTCCGGTACGAAGCGATGATGCAGCTGGAGCATTGAAACTCTCTTCCAACTGAGGTACTGAATCCATCGCAGCGTAACCGCGCTGGCTATATGCACGGTTTAGTACTGGATTAGAACTGTTCATTGGTCTCCTCTTTTGTTCTTAAGTTTTCTACTTAAGTTCTGGTCGTGCCCCCGGTGGGGGTCGAACCCACACTTGGACGATTTTAAGTCGTCTGCCTCTGCCATTGGGCTACAGGGGCCTTGCGTGGGCAAATCTACCTGCCTTACGTACAACAGAATCCAATTGGGATCGCGTTAGCTTTCCGGTGAAAGTATTCTGCTGGCTCGGGTGGTAACTTCCAATGACCAATCTATTATTCCCATCGCTTCCTTGAAACTTGAAATTGGCTCCATGGCCGAAGTTTGGGCGTTTTCTAGGCAATTCCTCACCTATCGAGCCGAGCGCACGGAGCGTCGATTTCCAGGCAATGGCGCCGAGCGCCAAGAATGTGCGCGCAGTTGGCATCAGAGCGGTAATTTCTAACTCCAACCAATTGGCACAGTTCGTAATCTCCTCTGTTGTTGGTTTGTTTTCTGGAGGCGCGCAATGAACCGCACAAGTTATTCGAGTATCTGAAAGTTCTTGACCATCATCTTTACTAAGGCTGGTCGGAAGCCGCGCAAGTTTTGCGTTGAAGAGCGCTTTATAAAGCCAGTCGCCAGAACTGTCTCCGGTAAATACCCTTCCTGTTCTATTTGCGCCATGTGCGCCAGGGGCTAATCCGATAATCACTAGGCGAGCATCTTTTGGCCCGAAACCAGGAACCGGTCTACGCCAATACTTTTGATCTTGATATGACTTACGTTCTGGAACCGATTCCCGCCAATCTACCAACCTCGGACACTTACTACATTTAATTAATTTATTATCAATAACCTCTAAATTTCTTTTCAAGATTTAGGACCGCCAGCAATTGACCAAGCAATTCCGTCAAGAATGTCCGATTCGGATGCGACAAATTCTGTGGCTCCAGATCTTTTCAGAATTCGATCGAGTATTAGTGATCCCGCTGCGATTACATCAACCCGGCCAGGATGCATATAACCAAGAGCTGCGATTTCATCTCGTTTCATCTCTAAAAATCGATCCGTAATTTCGCTTACTTTGGTTGCTGGGATTCGGGAGAGGTGAATTGCATATCGGTCATAACTGGTTAGCTCTAAACTCGCAGCAGCAACTGTGGTAGCCGTACCTGCAACTGCAATCACAGTCTTCGCTTTAGCGATAGGCACTTTTGCAGCGGCATCATCTATTGCAGCATCGATATCTCTAATTGCAAGCGCTATGGCATCACGACTCGGTGGAGAACTCTGGAAATGTCTTTCACTCATGCGTACACAGCCAATATTTACACTCTTTGCTGCCTCGACATCGGATTCACCAAGCACGAATTCAGTTGACCCGCCACCAATATCAATAACCAGATAAGGCGCATCTGATTGATGGAGCTGGAGCGTGGCGCCTTTAAAGGTTAGGCGAGCTTCTTCATCACCACTGATTACTTCGGGTTTTACTCCCAATACCTCAATTACGCCATTGATAAATGGGTCTCGATTTGATGCATCACGAGTAGCGCTAGTCGCACAAAACCGAATCGCCGTTACTCCGCGCCTTCTAATTTCCCCGGAAAATTCACTGACTGCGCGTAGCGTCCGTTCAATAGCGGCTGGTGCAAACTTTTGCTCGCGATCGACGCCCTCGCCGAGTCTGACAATCTCCATGGTTCTAAATACCTCACGGAAATTTTCCCCCTCGATATCTGCAATAAGTAAGCGAATTGAATTAGTTCCACAATCAATAGCTGCGACTCGACTCATTTCTTCTCAGATCTTCTCTCTAAACAATTGCCATTAACCCACCATTTGCCAAGTAAGTCGAGCGCTTCATCGCCTAGTGGATTTACACCAGCGCCAGTTGCCAAAGAATGTGCAACTAAAGAGTGTAGGCACTTAACTCGATCGGGCATACCTCCAGCAGAAATTTCTTCAACTTCTGGCACATTTAGCTGTAGTTCTTTAGCAAGCGCGCTTCTTGCGGCGATGTAATCATCATGAGCGGCGTGATATTCCCCTGCCAACTTTGAATCGGTTGCTAATTTGCGGTTCATCTCATCCATCAATGAACCGTTTTCTAAAGTAGAGATTGCAGAAGTTAAGTTAGGGCAAGTTGCGTAATAAAAAGTTGGAAAAGGCGTGCCATCGCTTAGACGTGGTGGTGTTTCAATGACCGCTGGATTTCCGCAAGGACAGCGATATGCAATTGCATGTACATCTCGGGCTTTTCTTCCCAGCTGAACTTCAAGAGCGGCCAAATCTTCATTTGAAGGAAGTTCGCTCATGGTTCTTGGCCGACTCCTACAGAGGTGATCGAAGAGATTATTCGAGAGTACCAAGGAACGCCTAACTGAAAATCTTGATTTATTGCAGCTGAATCATCACTTGATTCTTCGCTCTCGACTCCCAGAATTATGTACTGACGCTCACCTGGTAGTACAAAATGTAGCCTTGATCGAGCTTGAGATCTCACATAATTTGGATCTTGCCAACGTTCTAATTCTGCGCGAGCTTCCAACAATTTCTTTTTATTGGATTCAACGCTTGATTCTAAGGCGCTGATTTGGGCTCGCTGGGCGAAGTAGTGTTGAGTTGGCGGAGCGAGAGTTATTGCCATAGCAAAAAGGACAATAAATAGAATTAGTAATCGAGTTGAAATTCCTCTACTCTCCGCAAAGTCTGAGAAGACGCCACGAAGCGAGAAATTAAATCTCATTTGAATCTAGGGAAAGCAGCGCGACCGGCATATCTGGCGCGCGAACCTAGCTCCTCTTCAATTCTTAACAATTGGTTGTATTTAGCAACGCGCTCACTTCGCGCCGGAGCACCGGTCTTGATTTGGCCACAATTTGCGGCGACTGCAAGGTCGGCAATTGTCGTATCCTCTGTCTCGCCCGATCGATGGCTCATCATTGAGCGATAACTCGAATCGTGCGCCAATTTAACGGCATCTAAAGTCTCCGTGAGAGTGCCAATCTGATTTACCTTAACCAAAAGAGCGTTCGCAGCCCCACTCTTAATTCCTTTTGAGAGTCGCTCTGGATTAGTAACAAATAGATCGTCACCAACTAGCTGAACTCGATCGCCGAGCTCCTTTGTGACTCTTATCCAGCCATCCCAGTCATCTTCAGAGAGCGGGTCCTCTATTGAGACCAAAGGATAAGAATCGACCAAACTCTTGTAGTAAGAAATCATCTCTTCAGCGGTTAAATGGGAACCTTCAAATTCATATTTTCCGTCTTTGAAGAATTCAGTTGCTGCAACATCCATAGCGAGAGCGATTTGTTCACTTGGTTTGTAACCAGCCTTATTAATCGCTTCCACAATCAAATCTAATGCGGCTCGATTACTCTCAAGATTCGGAGCAAAGCCACCCTCATCGCCAATACTTGTCGCAAGGCCACGCTTTTTTAGAACTGCCTTTAAAGCATGATAAATCTCGGCGCCCCACTGTAGAGCTTCACTAAAAGTTTTAGCGCCAATTGGAGCGATCATAAATTCTTGGATATCTACATTAGTGTCGGCATGAGCTCCACCATTAAGGATATTCATCATTGGAACTGGAAGCAGATTTGCATCCGGTCCACCAATAAAGGAATAGAACGGAAGTTTCTTAGAATTAGCTGCAGCTCTAGCAACTGCTAGGGATACACCAAGAATTGCATTTGCGCCTAACTTAGATTTAGTGGGTGTGCCATCAATTTCAATCATCGCTTGATCTAACTCGCGCTGCTCAAACGGGCTCTTTCCAATAATTTTTGGGGCAATTGATTTCTCAATATTCTCGGCGGCTTTCCGAACTCCTTTTCCTAAGTATCGCTCGCCACCATCACGTAACTCCGCAGCTTCAAAAGCTCCGGTAGAGGCTCCACTGGGAACGGCAGCCCTTCCAGAAGCGCCATCACTTAAAGTCACATCAACTTCTATTGTCGGATTTCCACGAGAATCTAAAATTTCTCTCGACTTTACAGTTTTGATTGAAGTCACGGTGGGAAATTCTATCTCTTCTCGTTTTTTTGTTTCTTTAGTAATTCATCTCGATATTTGAGAGTGGCGCTACGTAGCGCTGATTCTGGGTCGATATCTGCCTTCACTGCCCCTGATATCAGCTGTAACAATCTCTCACCGAGCTCTTCTTCATTCAATATTTCAATCGGAACCGGGGTAGAGAGCCCATTTTTTTCAGCCCGCGAGATTAACTTTGCCGTTAGCGACATTGCCGGTTGGCCTATTGGGACTCCGGCATCAAAGGTCGTTCGACCTTTCTCTTCATTCTTAATCTTCTCCCAATTGCGAAGTACTTCGGCGCTGGACTCAACTTTGGTATCAGCAAAAACATGTGGATGGCGCGAGATTAATTTGTCTGCGACTGCTCCGGCTACATCATCGATGTTAAATGGCGCTACCGGATGTTCTTCGGCAATCCGGGAGTGAAAATAAACTTGCAATAGTAGATCTCCGAGTTCTTCCCTAAGGTCTTCTCGATTTCCACTCTCGACAGCTTCGATAAATTCATACGATTCTTCTAATTGATATTTAATCAAGCTTTCATGGGTCTGTTCCGCATCCCATGGACAGCCGCCGGGAGATCGAAGTTGATTCATCACCTCAACTAGACGGATGAGATTCTCATACGCCATAACAGAACTACTTGTTGGTTACTGCGTCACCCGCAGGTTCCGTGCCGATGACAGAGATCGTGGCCGCGTCCCAAATTCCGTAGCGAGGATTTACAACTACCTTAATTTCATCTGATTTTCGCGTTACTAGAGTTTGGATAGCTTGATTGATGGTTGCATCATCAGCTCCAGATTCAGCAAGGGTAGTTCCGATTTTTCGCAAAATTAAATCTCTGCGCAACACATCATTCAAGGCATCTGGTGCGATGGAGGCATTTACTAATACTTCAGGAAGCCTAGGTTCGCCACCGATACTTCCATAGATTTCGAGGCGATAAGCTTCTAAATCCGAATTTGAAACTTCAATCTCAACATCTTTAGCAATTTCATCCAAGATGATATTTGAGATTAAGAATGCGAGTTGGGAGCGCGCCAAAACATCACCGCTTTCCAAACGCATCTGAGAAGTATCAAATTTCAAGCGCTCGGCAAGAATGGAATCCACACGACCTTGCAGAGTCTCTAGCTTTATTTCGGTGGTTCCTACGGTCGCAGCAGAATCCATACGAGCGCAGCCGGTGAGAAGCAGAACCAAGCTTGCGAGGAGAACTGCCAGTTTTTTCACGCCTTAACCTCTCTAGATTTCAATTGGGCCAAGACTTCGCTTACCCATTCCAAGAGCGAAGTATCTCCTATATCTGAACTCTCTCTCGACCAAGCGGCCACTGCTGGACGCGCTACCAAGAGGGTTTTTGTCACAGATTTGTAGATTGTTCCCGGATAAATCCGTTCGATGCGAAGCTTTAGAGATTCACTTAAAGCGATCGGTGACATTCGAAGATGGCGTCCGTGAATTGCCAAATCGGTTATTTCTAGACTTTTTGCAACAATCCGCAATTTTGCAATCTCAAGTAATCGACTTGCCTCTTCGGGTAGGTCACCAAATCGATCTTTGAGTTCTTCATTGATTCCATCTACGTCACCGAAACTATCGGCATCTGCCAATCTACGGTAGATGTCGAGGCGTAATCGATCAGATGGCACATATTCTGTTGAGAGATGAGCGGTAATCGGAAGTTCTACTTTGCATTCTTTCTTTACTTGGTCGCCATCAACAATTCCACGTTTAAATTCCGTTACAGCCTCGCCTACCATCCGCATATACAAATCAAATCCAACATCAGCTATGTGGCCGGATTGCTCACCGCCAAGAAGATTTCCGGCACCTCTAATTTCCAAATCCTTTAGAGCAACTCTCATTCCAGAACCTAATTCTGTGTTCAATGCAATTGTATTTAGTCGCTCTAAAGCGATTTCCGTCAGGGGTCGATCACTTGGATAAAGAAAATATGCATACGCACGTTCGCGACTTCTACCGACTCGCCCTCTTAATTGATGCAGTTGTGAAAGGCCAAATTTATCTGCCCGTTCCACAATCAAAGTGTTTGCATTAGCTACATCTATTCCATTTTCAACGATAGTTGTGCAGACCAAAACATCGTATTCTCGATTCCAAAAAGCAAGAATTACCTGTTCTAAAACCCCCTCATTCATCTGGCCGTGCGCAGTGGCAATTCGCGCCTCCGGAATCAGTCGCCGCAAGCGAGCCGCCGCCTCATCAATACTCTCCACACGATTATGAATATAAAAAACCTGACCATCTCTTAACAGCTCTCTATGAATGGCTGCTACAACCTGTTTATCGTCTTGAGGTCCCACATAAGTCAGTACTGGGTGTCGCTCTTCTGGAGGCGTAGTGATTGTGGACATCTCGCGAATCCCTGTTATCGCCATCTCTAGAGTTCTAGGAATTGGTGTAGCAGACATCGCCAGTACATCTACCGTAGTTCGCAGCCGCTTCAGGCGCTCTTTGTGCTCAACTCCGAATCGCTGTTCTTCATCGACAATAATTAGACCAAGATCGCGAAACTTTATATCGTCAGAGAGCAATCGATGAGTTCCGATTACAACATCTACGGTCCCATCAGTAATACCTTTGAGCGTCTCAGATATTTCTTTTGTTGAGTTAAATCTAGATAGTGAATTTACTCGAATTGGAAATCCTGAATAACGTTCTGTAAAAGTTGCTAAGTGTTGCTGGACTAGGAGGGTAGTCGGAACCAAAATGGCGACCTGCTTTCCATCCTGTACTGCTTTAAATGCAGCCCGCACTGCAATCTCAGTTTTTCCGTAGCCAACATCTCC
This sequence comes from Candidatus Nanopelagicaceae bacterium, assembly GCA_049451055.1. Taxonomy (GTDB): domain Bacteria; phylum Actinomycetota; class Actinomycetes; order Nanopelagicales; family Nanopelagicaceae; genus MAG-120802. The sequence goes on from JBMTVF010000002.1 coordinate 54,552, forward strand.
ACAGACAATTCGATCCATGGGATACGGCTTTTCCATATCGCGTTTTACTTCATCGACTGTTACTAATTGATCGGCTGTCTCTACATACTCAAATGAATCTTCTAACTCTCTCTGCCAGGCAGTATCTGGACCGAAGGCATATCCAGGAAGACTGGTTCGCGCTGCATAGAGACGAATTAGTTCTCCGGCAATCTCTTTAACAGCTTTCTTGGCGCGCGCCTTGCTCTTTATCCATTCGCTGCCACCAATCTTGTTAAGAGTTGGCGTCTCACCACCAATGTATGAGGTCACTAAGTCCAATGAGTCCGTCGGCACAAATATCCGATCTGCGGGTTGACCGCGTTTAGATGGTGCATATTCGATAACGACATACTCTCGCTCTACTCCAAGTAATTTTCGCTTGATTAACTCTTGGTATCGGCCAATTCCATGAATTTCATGGACTACATAATCACCTCTCTTTAACTCAAGTGGATCAATTGCCTTTTTCCTTCGCGTTGGCATCTTGGAAGTCGCACGTCGATCTCGAGAACCGCTGATATCCGCTTCGGTAATCAAAAGCACTCGATTTACCAAATCTTCAAATCCATGCTCAATCGAACTTTGTATTAAGGAGATGACCTCACGCGCCGGAAAAGTTGAAATTTCATCAACAATTCGAGTTGGAAGATCGGCTTCCGAGAGAAGTTGTAAGTAGCGCTCGGCTAGGCCATGACCATGAAACGAGAGCACTACCGATTTATTATCTTTTACCGCGATTCGAATATCAGATATTAATTTCTCAATATCTCCGCGATAGGAAGGTGGATCGCGATATTGATCTAACTTCTCCTCATCCGTATCACCAAAGAGATTTATACTGCGCCAGGCGATTCCTTTTCTTTCCGCTTTTATCTCAATATCAGAGAGCGAGACATACCCGGCCCGTTGGAGTTCAGTTCTTAATGGTGCGTTACCAGCTAATGCAGCGCTAGACCAAGATGCTTCCAGAAATTCTTCACTAGTTTTAATTAAATCCAAGGTTCGATTTCGAATCCGATCATCTTCCAGAAGAATGATTTCGTGCGAATCTTCTAGAAAATCTATGAACAATTTCGTCTCGGGATAGAGGGCACCAACAATCGATTCCATTCCAGGTGGATAAATTCCCTCAGAAATCTTGCTACACATCTCTAAAAGTTCGGGATAGAGATGTCGCAACGCCTCAGCACGTTCTCTAACATCTTTATCGATCAATAACTCGCGACCGGGAAAAATTACAACGGATTCAATCTCGCTCTGAAATGTTCGTTGATTCGCTATTTCAAAGCTTCGAATATCCTCAATCTCATCGCCGAAGAATTCAATTCTTGCTGGGTAGTCGCGCCCCGTTGGAAAAATATCGATGATTCCGCCTCTTACCGCAAATTCACCCCTTCGCTCGACCATATCGACTCTCAAATAGGCGCGCTCAATTAGTTCTCGTACCAACTCTTCAAATTCAAAGTGCGCACCACTTCTTAATTCCAAAATTGGTTTCGTTAAGACATTAGAAATTATTGGTTGCACTAAGGAGCGTATGGGGACTACCAAAATCGGGATTTCTTTAATGGTTTGTAAAACTCGGATTCGCCTAGCAATCGTCTCACCATTAGGACTTAATTTTTCATGTGGCAAGGTCTCCCACGCGGGAAACTCCATGACTCCATCGACATAGGCTGATAGCTCTCCGACTAATTCCGCGCTCCTCTTACTTGAATGGGTGACAACTACTAACTTTTTTTCCTGGGAGCGTTGCGCGATTAGTTGTGAGAATATTGAGGCTGGAGCAACTAAAACCTCACTCTCTTCAAGCAGAGATAAAGTCTTTGAAGATGGCGCAATTAGCCCACTTAACTTGGACATACTCGCCTCCAAACGCCAATTGGCCCCGCTCCTTACAGAGGAGGGGGCTAGGTGTGGCAATGATAATGAAAGTTACTCCACGAGGGAGTCCGAGATGGAAGGTTACCCGGACTCTCTAGTGCGATCGATTAGGAGATGAATCTCTTACTAGCTTCTTGCTGGCTTAACCGGTTTTACAGGTTTTGCTGGGACAGTTGCAAGAGCCGCTGCTTTTGCTGCCTTGAATGCGTTCTTAGCCGCTTCTAGCTCTTCTGGCGTAGTCGCGCTTTCTTTAGCTGTAAGGAAAGAAGCTTTCGCCGCTTTAATCTGAGCAGATGCTGCTTGCTTCGCCGCTTTATACGTTTCCATCGCGCTTTTAAAAGCGGATCGCTCTGCCTTATAAGCGGATTTTTCAGGAGCTGGGGTTGTATCTGCAATGGCGCTCGGATTAAGCATGAGGGCAAGTGCGAATGTTAATGCTGCGATAATTTTTTTCATCTAAACCTTTCTATCGTCGACTCTCGACGAACATGCAAAACTTAACTTCTAATCTTGCGAAAACTTTGTGATATCTCTTCTGAAATCTATGGAGCTGATTGTTAATTTTGGAAAGGGAGCGATTGAATTTTAGGAAGCGCCTGGATTCGGCGATCTCGCTCAAGGGAGGCTGCTGCAATTCCTTCGTCTTTCCGAGATTTATTGCTGAGATTTAACTCTCTAGAATCAGGAACTCTTGGAAAAGTAATCTTTAATTGTCGAATTGTGTTCTTAAAATCTCTATTAATTGACTTAATACAAATTCTTAGTTGCTTGTCGGCTCGTCTCTTTAATTTCTCTATTTTTCTACGTTCTTGATCGTCATTAACCGCATCTTTTAGATAGAGCGTAAGCGCCTGGTCATATTCGGTTGTAAAATTCTGACAATCAAGATTTGCATGCGTTGCTGCTTGAGGTGCTAACGTCATAACCATTGCAAGCATGATTGTTTTCGCCAAGAATTTCATGGGGATACTCTTTCATCTAACTTTGTGAATTTCTTGTGAAGTTCTTGTTTTTTGCTTTTGACTCCCCCTTTACCTCTATCCTCAGAGCGTGGCGCGCGAAATCCTGGTTGTTGATGACGAACCGGGTATTCGCACTTTATTGGGTGAGGCATTACGCATCGCCGGTTTCCACCCCACACTTGTCTCAGATGGCCAGTCCGCTATAAACCTATTACAAACTCAAAATTTTGATCTTCTTTTACTAGATATAAATATGCCGATAATGTCGGGATTTGAAACATTGAAAAAAGTGCGCCTATTTCAGCCGACAATTCCAGTAATTATAGTTTCGGCACGCCATGAAAAGATCGATGTCATCGAAGGGTTTCGAATTGGAGCCGACGATTACATCTCAAAACCATTTGATTTAGAAGAATTAGTAATGCGAGTTAATTCCGTACTGCGTCGAAGTAATCCCTCGGTAGCCAACTCAACTCTTCGGGTAGGTCCTATCTCTCTTTCTGAGGAAACTTATGAAGTCTCATTTAATGGTCAACCAATAGAAGTCTCAAAGACTGAATTCCGACTTCTTCAATACCTAATGGAAAATTCAGGAAGAGTTGTCACAAAGGAACGATTGCTTGACGCCATTTGGGGTTACGATTTTCAAACTACTACGACAGTAGTAGATACCTATATCTCTTACTTACGAAAAAAATTCCATAAGGATGGATTTGAAGGTATTAAGACCATTCGTGGAATTGGCTTTCAACTAAAGGCGCAGTAATGCAATTGCAGAAGCGCCTAACCTGGTTCACGCTGACTCTTACAATTGTAGTTTCACTACTTCTTGGAATTACCCTTATCGAAACTTCGCATGGTGACGCTATCCAGCGTACTGATAAGGCAATAACTGAGATCAAGAACTCGATTGATGAGTCATCGGGGGATAAAATAATTACGGCGCTCAGTTTGGTGCGAGGTAGCTCCTTATCTCCTATTCTTCTTTTGATAGACGAGATTGGAGAATCTACGGTCATATTCGACGCAGCGGATGAAGAGTCAAGCCTAAATCTAGATAAGTTAAAACTAACCGCTGAAAATATACTTATTAACATCCCTGATGGATATAGATCGGTATCTAGTTTGATTGAAGGCGATTCCGCACTTGTAATTTTGGAAAACGTCTCAGAATTTGATTCGCAAAGAAAAGCCAATTATCTCTCTCTTTTATTCTTTATACTGATTAGTGCCCTGATATCTCAATTTATCCTCCGCAAAATCATTTCAAGAGATGTGTCAAGGGAAGCTGAAAATATTCGACTAAACGAAAAGCTTAATTTTGAGATATCTAAGCGCAATATGCTTCTCGAATTCATCTCGGATGCCTCCCATGAGTTACGTACACCGCTCACGATCGTTAAAGGCTACTTATCGCTCGCAAAAGGTGACTCCAACATTTCGAATAGTGAAACTTTGGAAAAACTAGAGCTGGAATCTTCAAGATTAGAGAGGAATATTGAAGGTTTACTGACCGTACTAGAGTTCGAATCGGTTAGAGAGAGCATTTTGGAGGAAATAAATCTTTCCTTGATTCTAGAAAATGAATTTAGAGCCTTTGCAGAACGAGAATCTTCTCGAGAAATTTCTTTCTCAATTGCTCAAGGAATATATGTTCTAGCAAGTGAAGAGTTAATCTTAAAACTAGTTAGAAATGCGCTGTTGAACATTTCGCGCCACACCCCAAAGAGCGCAAGCGTCTTGTTGAAATTAGAAGAAACTTCAAATTTGGCCACCATAAGAATTGAGGATTCAGGACCCCTAAATAGCGAACAGAGTATGCAGATAGAGGATTACATCAAGCGCTTCAACAATAATCGGGCTTTTGAAAAGGGTGGTTCTGGGCTCGGGTTTAGCATTATGAATTCTGCGATTAAGAAAATGTCTGGAACCCTAAAAGTTTTTAAATCTGAACTCGGTGGATTTGGCGTAAGGATGGAGCTACCAATATCAAAAATTAACGTTACGAATTGAAGCGAGTTTGTGCGATATCTAATCCATCTGAGACGAGCGATTCGACTGCGCTAGCTCCTTTGGCTATGAAATCTTCCAGCGAATTTCTCTCTTGCGAATTAAATGGCTTCAAGACAAAGTCAGCGGGGTCTTGCGCCCCGACTGGGCGTCCAATTCCCATTCGAATTCTGAAGTAATCCGAACCGAAAGCGCTAGTGATGCTCTTCAAACCATTATGACCATTATCGCCGCCACCGAACTTCAATCGAATTGACTCAAAGGGAATATCAAGCTCATCATGGATGGCAATTACATGATCTGGTTTAACTTTAAAGTAATCCGCAAGTGATTTTGTAGGACCGCCTGATTCATTCATATAGCATCGAAGTTTTGCAGCAACTATTGATGATCCATCAATTTTGAATTCTGCAATGTCGGCACGAGATTTGTGATTTGTAAATTTCGAGCTATTGGATATAGCCAACTGAGAAACCACCATGGCTCCGATGTTGTGGCGCGTTCGTTCGTATTCCACTCCGGGATTTCCAAGACCTATAACTAACCAACGTTCCTTAGAACGAAACATGAATAAAGGTTAGTAGGAAGCGGTTACTTCTTGGCTTTAGCGTCAGCGCCTTCAGCCGCAGCTGCGCCTTCAGCAGGAGCTGCGCCTTCACCTTCAGCAGGAGCTGCGCCTTCACCTTCAGCAGGAGCTGCAACCGGAATAATTTCTTCCATCGCGGCACGAACTGAAAGGTGAACAACAACCATCTTTGGATCGCTCTTAAGAGTGATTCCTTCAGGTAGTACAACTTCAGATGCCAACTTCGAATCGCCGGCCATCAAACCGGTTAGATCCAATTCGAGGAATTGTGGAATAGCTGTTACATCTGCTTCGACTTCGATTGTGTTATGAACGTGCTCGAGAATACCTTCAGGATCATGCTTGCCAGATGCGTGAACTGGGACGTTAACCACAACTCTCTCGCCACGACGCACGATAATCAAATCAATATGTTCCAAAGTTCCTTTGAGCGGATTACGAACAATCGACTTTGGAAGAACTAATTCTTGTTTTTCACCAAGATCAATATTTAGAAGTACGTTTGAGGTTTTAATTGCAACGCCAACTTCACGAGCTGGAAGTGAGATATGTGTCGGCTTCTCACCGTGGCCATAAATTACTGCTGGCACTAAACCATCGCGTCTAATTCTGCGAGAGGCGCCTTTTCCGAATTCATTTCGGAGCGAACCTTGGATTGCTACTTCTGCCATTCTCTTGCCTTTCGTCGATTACGGGGGCTACCCCCTCGCCGTGGAGCGGAAGGCTACCGAGCCGAACCGCGTTTCGACAAATCGCTAACTATCTTCGAATGCGAAGGAAAATCCGCCAGCCAATCAGCGAAACCAGCGCTAGCGCTACGTAATGCCAGAATCCAAATGGGAATCGTGCGTGATCGGCAAGCGCTGGATCGGCAGTGCCAGCACCTCTTGGTAATTCTATAGTCGCCACAACTCCGGCGTGATCAGAAGCAAAACATTTCTTATTTCCGCAATCCCAAATAGAAGAGCCATCTGGATAAATATTTCCAATCATCTTTGAACTTGAATTGGCATAAACATTTTTTGTGAAAATGTAATCTAATCGGTCGGTAAATCCATATTGATTTCCATAACTCTTAGCAACAAGAGCGCGATCTGGATCTGGGCCATCAAGGAGCGCGCCCGCTCCCCACGAGAAAAACTTGGGATCTTTCGCATCTGGAGATGCGTTGGCAAAACCGGCATCAATCATCGTCTGGTAAGCGTTGCATTCACTCGCCCCCGAAATTGGGCAAGCCTCACTAACAACTGGTTGTAGCCCTGGATTTGGCGCATCGATAGGTCGCGGGTCGCGGTAATCTGCATTGAAATCACCCATAACGATAAGTGGCATCTTTGAGTTTGCTAAGTCTGAGACCAATTGCCTAGCTTGAATCGCTGAGTTTGGAACTTTATTTTCATCCCAGATAGATTCAAGATGAGTTGAGACAACACGAACTAACGAATCATTTAATTGGTAATCAACCCAGGTATATCCGCGATATATCTTCATGATTGTTGGGACGATCGAATAAATCTGATCGTATTCGGTATTTCCGACTTGCTTAATCGATCCGGCAACATCGGAGCGAACTAAAATCGCATCGCCGATAGTGAAACCACAGGCAGCTGTATCGCTATCAAATATCGCTGGAAATACCTCTGGGTCCTTCACCTTTGTGAGGTATGGAATGGCTGCAATTGAATAACCTGGATTAAACGCAGTGACCCCATTTGCGGTGGCTACTTCATAACTGACGCTTGTTGCTTTGGTGGCGGCTACGAATTGTTTGAGAAAATCGAAGACGACTATTTTTTCATCCCAAAGATTTTTCTTGCAGTACCACTGGGTCGCCTCTTGAATGCCTATCAGGTCAGGTTTTTCAGCGGCTGCTTCACCTGCTAATTTCAATACTCGTTTATTAAAATCGGTAGTTGTTACCTGGTCCCACATAAATTGTGCAGCTGCTGGAAAATTTGGAATTAGTTCCAACGCAACACCAACATCAGCACCTAGGTAGAGGTTGCGTGACATCACGGTTAATTGGTATGGCTCCGCCGATTTAGCAGTTGGTATGGGGAGAGAAATTAACGAAATTAAAGTAATCGCGAGAATGCGATTTAGTTTAGGCATGGCCGTCGAAGAGGCTGGTTACTGATCCATCTTCGAAAACCTCTCTAATTGCGCGCGCAATTAGCGGTGCAATCGAAAGTACGGTGAGATTAGGGAATCGTTTCTCATCTGGAATCGGCAGTGTATTGGCAACAACCACTTCACTTACCTTTGAATTTACTAGACGTTCTGCGGCCGGGCCGGAAAATACAGCGTGCGTTGCTGCGACCATTACCTCTTTAGCGCCATCGTTATATAGCGCTTCTACCGCTTTAGTTATGGTGCCTGCGGTATCAATCATGTCATCGATAACTACACAGGTCTGGCCCTTTACTTCTCCGACAACTCGTCCTGTGACAGCTTCGTTTGGCAATCTTGGATCGCGCGTCTTATGAATGAATGCAATCTGGGCGCCGCCCAAAATATCGCTCCACCGTTCTGCAACGCGAACTCGTCCGGAATCTGGTGAAACAATTGTTAATCGTGATCTATCTACTTTAGAGCCAACATAATTTGCTAGCAGCGGAAGCGCATGTAAGTGATCAACCGGCCCGTCAAAAAATCCTTGGATTTGAGCGGAATGTAAATCAACCGTCATCAATCGATCCGCACCTGCAGTTTTAAAGAGATCTGCCATTAAGCGAGCAGAAATCGGTTCTCGTCCCCGGTGTTTTTTATCTTGTCTTGCATATCCATAAAAGGGAGCAATTACTGTGATTCGTTTCGCGGAGGCGCGCTTTAGGGCGTCAACCATTATGAGCTGTTCCATAATCTGTTTATTTACGGGAGCCGAGTGGCTCTGGATTACGAAGGCATCGCAACCACGAACGCTCTCTTCAAATCGAATAAAAATTTCACCGTTAGCAAAGTCATATGCAGAAGTTGGGGTGATTGGAACTCCGAGTTCGGCGCCAACTTCCTCAGCTAACTCGGGATAGCCACGCCCAGTAAAAATTCGAAGTCGCTTCTCGGAACTAAGGCGGAGTTCGCTACTCATTTCCCCTTCTCCTTCTTCTCGGCAGCTGCTGCGGACTTTGTACCTTTTCGCTTCTTTAGCACCCAGCCAAGAATATTGACCTGGCGGGCTCTTCCTATGCCAAGCGCGCCCGCCGGCACGTCTTCATTAATTACAGAACCAGCGGCGGTGTAGGCCCCATCTCCGATTGAGACTGGGGCAATCAACATCGAATCGCTTCCGATTCGAACATGATCGCCAATCTTGGTCTCATGCTTTGCAACGCCATCGTAATTTACAAATATCGTAGCGGCGCCGATATTGGTCTCTTCTCCAATTTTTGCATCTCCTACATATGAAAGATGTGGCACTTTCGAGCCAGTGCCGACCTGGGCATTCTTCATCTCAACAAATGAACCAACTTTAACTTGACCTGCAAGTACGGTTCCCGTTCGAAGGTGAGTGAATGGGCCAACTTTGGCATTTGCGCCAATTTCACTTGATTCGCAATGAGATTCAAATATCTTTGCTCCGGTTTCGACTTTACAATCAATTAATGTGGTTCGTGGTCCAATGATTGCTCCAGATCCAATTTTGCTATTCCCAGAAATTGTAGTTCCCGGTTCGATTCGGGTATCGGTTCCGATTTCAACACTTAAATCAATCCAGGTTGAAGCGGGATCTACGATAGTGACACCACTTAACATCAGCGCTTCATTGATTCGATCTCGATAGATTGCCGCCACATCTGCTAGCTGCGATCGATCATTTATACCGAGGAATTCCGTAAAGTCTAAGCCTTCGAAAGCGGAAACTGTTTCGCCTTTATTTTTAAGGATAGCAATTACATCAGTCAGATACTCCTCACCTTGAGAATTTCCGTTACCTAACTCGGTCAGCGCACCTTGTAATTTTGCGATATCAAAAGCATATATTCCGGTATTTATTTCGAGAATTTCACGTTCTTGCGAATTAGCATCGCGCTCTTCCACAATCTTGGCTAATTCATCTTTCTCACGCACGATTCGCCCATATCCAGTTGGATTTGGGAGTTCTGTGGTGAGAACAGTTGCTGCAGCAGCGTTCTTTTTATGCTCCGCTAAGAGTGAGGCTAGAGTATTTGTTGTAATTAATGGCGTATCGCCAGCACATACCAAAACCGTACCGGCATCATCTTTAGTTAACGCCCGGCGGACTGCATCACCAGTTCCGCTTCGAACCTCTTGGAGTATTGTTTTTGCTTTAGCGTTGACTTTAGAGAGTTCGTTCGTAACCTCATCAGCACCAGTACCAATTACTACACGAATTTCTTTTCCGTCGAGTTTGGTAACGGCTGTTACTACATGTTCGAGAAGCGTTGCGCCGGCGACTTTATGGAGTACTTTGGGGTGAGCTGATTTCATTCGAGTTCCCTCGCCAGCGGCGAGGACGATCACTAGATCGAGCTGGCTCAACACCCCACCTTTCCTAGCCATCTTCGAGAGCTAATTCTCTCGCAAAATCTTCTCGTCCAATTCCGCAAATCTTTAACTTCTAAGCTCCTCCACCAGGTATCGATCCTGGACCCTGGGCTTCAAAGGCCCATGTGCTAGCCACTACACAATGGAGGAACCTGAATTCTATTGGGTTCTCTCACTAACTATGCGCGCGCCCGGAACTGGCCCTTGAGCACGAACCACGTTGCCGACCACGCCACTAGATGTAAGGGCAACGACGAGGTCTAACGCATGCTCCTCGTTCTCAGCCAAAAAGGCGACAGTTGGTCCCGAACCAGAGACGATGCCGCCTAAAGCGCCATAATCAATTCCAACATCGAGAATTAATCGCAGCGCTGGTTTTAATGAACATGCAGCTGGTTGTAAATCATTTACTAGTTTCTTGCCAAGTGATTTTGCATCACCGTGAGTTAGTGATTGCAAGAGATCATCGTTTACATGTGGCGCCGCAATATCCATTCCCTCCCGTAATCGGTCACACTCGCTGTAGACCGCTGGCGTAGAAAGCCCGGAAGTAGATAGCGCTAGCACCCAGTGATATGTGCCTCTGGAAAGAACTGGAGTTATTCGATCTCCTCTTCCGGTTCCAATCGCGGTTCCCCCAGAAATCGTAAATGGCACATCAGCGCCTAACTCAGCGCCTAATTTCTCCATCTCATTTCTACTTAAGCCAAGTGAAAATAACGAGTCAATTCCCACAATCGTTGCGCCCGCATTAGCACTTCCACCGGCCATCCCACCGGCTATAGGAATTTCTTTTTTAATCTTTATCGCAACGCCAGATTCAATATCAAAACGATCTAACATCAATTCTGCGGCACGATAGGCGAGATTTTCTTTTCCTTCCGGAACTCCAGCCTTACCGCCACTATCAATTGTTATCGATCCAGAATCGATTGGAGAAAGTATCAATTCATCAAAGAGTGAGACAGATTGGAATACGGTTGCTAATTCGTGATAACCATCTCTTTGTAGCGGACCGACAGAGAGTTGAAGATTAACTTTTCCCGGAACTCTCACGACTGCTCTATCCATCATGTCATGAGCGTATTACTTATAACGCTTAATCGCCTATCGGTAGTGAGCGGGCTATCGCAACAAAATCACTAATTGAGAGTGATTCGCCTCGATCAGTAGGTTTAATGCTGATGGCGCTTAAAGCGCTCTCTGCGGCGCTTGAGGAACCAAACAACTCAGATAGCGCCGAGCGCAACATTTTTCGACGTTTGCCAAAGGCTAGATCGATAACCTTGAAAGTAGTCTTTCGCAATTTTTCATCTCGATCCACCGGTTCGATTCTTTCGAATGAAACTAATGAAGAATCAACATTAGGGATAGGCCAGAAAACTTTCCGAGAAATTGAATCTGATAGTTCTAATCTGGCCCACCAGGCAGCTTTGGCACTTGGCGCTCCATACTCCTTGGAGCCAGGCTGGGCCGCTAGCCGTTCTGCAACCTCACTCTGCACCATAACTATGCCGGATCTAATGCTGGGAAAGCTCTCTAGAAAATGGAGTAAAACTGGTACCGAGATGTTGTAGGGCAGATTCGCCACTAATTTATTTACATCTTTTGGTAGCTCTTTAATGTTTAAGGCATCTATTTCAATTACTTGAAAATCGCGCGCGCCATGTTCCTTTAAAGTTTGTGGTAATTTTTCTGCTAATCGATGATCAATCTCAAGTGCGGTTACTTTCGCACCTCGCTCTAAAAGAGCCAACGTAAGCGATCCAATTCCGGGGCCAATTTCGACAACGTGATCAGAGCTTCCGATATCGGCTAACCGAGCAATTTTCTGGCAGGTATTGGCATCAACCACAAAATTTTGTCCGAGAGATTTCTTTGGAAATAACTTCAATTCATCTGCAATTCTTCGAATTTCAATAGCGCCAAGCAGATTTAATGTCATCGCTAAAAAGGTCCGAAGATTCGATCTAGATTGGCTCCAATAGCGCTGACCATTTCGACTAAATCATCGCCACGCTCTGCTGCCATAAAACGCAAAATATTGGGAATCTGGGCTGGAGTATTAAGGGCTCCACGATGCGGCATCGGCGCTAAGAATGGCGAATCAGTCTCAACGAGTAATTGGTCTAACGGTACAAGTTTTAGCGCTTCACGTAATTGCGGCGCGTTCTTAAAAGTTACAGTTCCTGCAAAGGAAAGGATGTAACCCTTTGCAATGCACTCACTTGCCATCTCGGCATCACCAGAGAAACAGTGAAAAACGGTCCTAGCTGGCGCACCTACTTCGTCCAACGTATCTAGAACCGCTTGGTGAGCATCACGATCATGGATAACTAAGGTTTTATCCAAATCTTTTGCTAATTGAATATGGCGCTTAAATGAATAACGCTGACGGTCTTGAAGAGCTGGTACAGTTCGAAAGAAATCTAATCCTGTCTCACCAATTGCTCGCACTTTCGGATGCTTTGCAAGTTCTGTAATGCGGGATAGGTCTGACTCCAAATCATTTACTACGGGTGCTTCATTTGGATGAAGCGCAACTGCAGCAACCACATTTGGAAATCTTTCAGCTAGACGAACACACCAATCAGATTGTTCTGCGGAATATCCAACTTGAACTATTCGATTTATCCCTACCGATGCTGCTTCGTTAATAACTCTTGCTACTTCTGGATGATCAGGTTCCGTATTGGTAACGATTTCTAGATGTGCATGGGAATCACCGCATGAAATTGGTAACGGCTCCGGGAGCGGGGCTGGCTTTCGATCAATATCTCGATTATGTCGATCGGCCATGCCGATTACTTCTCCGCTTCTTCCAACCTAGGAAAGAGAATTTCGCCTTTAGAAGTCTTGGTGCCAGGTTTTAGCTGGCCCCAATTAGAAACTCTAGAGATCACCTGTTTCTCAATCGGTCCAAGAGAACTCTCGGCTCCGAGAGAATTCCAAAGCTTTCTTGTAGATATCGGCATAACCGGAAATAACAGAACTGCGAGGGCTCTAAGGGATTCTGCGGTGTTGTAAAGAATTGCATCCAGCTCAACTTTTCGGCTCGGATCTTTTGCTACTACCCAAGGCTCATTAGAAGTTACATATCCATTTACCTCTTTACAGAAATCCATAATTGAATTGATTCCGGTCTGGAAATCAAGTGAACACATAGCTTCATCGGCCACCGTTACAGTTCTGGTTAGAGTTTTTGCGAGCGTCTCAGCTTCACTATTTTGGGGAATTTTTCCATCGCAATATTTCTCAACCATTGCCAATAATCTAGATGCGAGATTTCCAAAATCATTTGCCAGTTCGCTTGTGTAGCGTGCTGACATATCCTCCCATGAGAAAGACCCATCATTGCCAAATGGAATAGCTCTCATAAAGTAATATCGAAAAGCATCCACACCGAAGTGCGAAGTTATATCGGCTGGAGAGATTCCAGTTAGTTTGCTCTTACTCATCTTCTCGCCACCGACTAATAACCAACCATGCGCAAAAACTTTACGGGGTACTGGCAATCCTGCTGCCATCAACATAGCTGGCCAGATCACAGCATGAAAGCGAAGAATATCTTTTCCAACTAAATGGACATCAGCCGGCCAAGTTTTTGAAAAGAACTTTCCGCCTTCACTTTCAGGTGAATCAGTAAGACCGACTGCTGTTGCATAATTTAAGAGCGCATCGAACCAGACATAAATTACTTGTTTGGTATCCCAAGGGACTGGGATTCCCCAGTCGAAAGTGGAACGTGAAATTGATAAGTCGGAAACTCCGCCCTCTAGAAAAGAAACCACTTCATTTCGGGCGCTTTCAGGTTCACATGCGCTTGGATTCTCCTTGTAGTGCTTCAATAATGGAGCAACAAATTCGGAGAGTTTAAAGAACCAATTAGTTTCGCTGACCATTTCGACAGGTTTGGAATGAATTTTACATTTACCATCATCGAGATCTCCCGGAAGTTTAAATTCCTCACATCCAACACAATATGGACCTTCATATTTACCCTCGTAGATAAAGCCTTTCTCCATCAAGTTCTGCATAAAGCGCTGCACTCGCTCCATATGTCTTGGCTCTGTAGTTCGAATGAAGTCATCGTTTGCAATCTCTAAATCCCGCCAGACCGGCTTCCACGAGTTTTCTACTAATCGATCGCACCAATCTTGAGGACTTGCGCCATTTGATTCAGCGCTACGCATAACTTTCTGTCCGTGTTCATCAGTGCCGGTCAAATACCAGACTGACTCTCCTCGTTGGCGATGCCAGCGAGTAAGTAAATCGCCAGCAACTGTTGTGTATGCATGCCCAATATGAGGAGCGTCATTTACGTAGTAAATGGGCGTAGTTAGATAAAAAGACTTCTCGGACACAGTCAAAGTCTATCTACTTATTTTTAACCATTGCATCGAATACCAGTCGCTTCGGCAGCGCCAGCTCTTTTGCGACCATCGAAATTGCTTCCTTGCGACCGATACCCGCCTGTTCGTACTCGACAACTTTTTCCGCTAATTCTTTATCACTGTATTCGATTCTGCTTGGCACGAAGCCAGCAATTACTACAGTTATTTCGCCTAACATCTCCTTGCTTGCGGCCCATTTACTTAGTTCCAGTAGCGTGCCGCGTTGCACTTCTTCATAAGTTTTAGTCATTTCTCGACAGACGGCAGCATTCCGATCGCTACCAAATATCTCTACCGCATCACTTAAAAATTCTTTGATTCGATGTGGCGCCTCGAAGAAGACCATGGTGCGCTCCTCTTGTGCCAGCGCCGCCAATTCCTTTTCCCGTCCACCTTCTTTGCGCGATAAGAATCCTTCAAACGTAAAACGATCCGAAGGTAATCCAGATAAAACTAGCGCTGTGGTGACTGCGCTTGGTCCTGGAATGACAACCACATCAATCCCTTTTGAGATTGCTAGAGATACTGCTCGATAACCTGGATCACTTACCCCTGGCATTCCGGCATCAGTCAGTAGCAATACTTCCGGAAACTCAATTAAAGCTCTCTCTAATTCAATTAACCGCTCTTTTTCATTTCCCTCAAAGAATGTCAAAATCTTTGCTTCACTTTCAATTTCCAGATCGCTACACAAACGAGAAAATTTTCTAGAATCCTCTACAACAATAAATCGAGATTCCTTGATTACCTCACGCAGCCTCTCGGAAGCATCACGGAAATTTCCTAGTGGTGTTGCGGCGACTATCAACTTACTCATCTGCTAATTGTGACATCAGTATCCTTAAGTGCATGACCCGCCTCTACCTTGGAGCAATTCTTGCAATATCTGCGCTTCTAAGATTCTGGCGGCTGGATCAACCTAGGGATTTGGTTTTCGATGAGATCTATTATGTAGATGGCGCTCGAGATTTCTTATCGGTTGGCGTAGAGATTGATGGCCGCGATGGCGAATTTGTAGTCCATCCCCCGTTGGGAAAATGGCTGATCGCAGTAGGCATCAGACTCTTCGGAGATAATTCTTTTGGTTGGCGATTTTCCTCAGCGCTCGCCGGCACTATTGCGATTGCTTTGATCTTCCTAATAACCAAGAAACTTTTCGCATCTGATTATTTAGCACTCATTGCGGCATTGCTCTCTTCACTCGATGGCTTGCACCTTGTTATGTCTCGAGTAGCGCTTCTTGATATCTTTCTTACAACTCTTCTTTTAGCTGGCGTCCTCTCATTTCTTTACAAGAGGCATCTCCTCTCAGCCCTTTTCTTTGGATTAGCACTCTCGACAAAATGGAACGCTCTCTTTCTTATTGCAACACTTTTAATTTACTTATTAGTGAAAGAACGTAGATCGATTCCTTATTATCTTTCCGTTATACCCGTTACATATCTGGCAAGTTGGATTGGTTGGTTTCAATCAGATTTAGGTTACGGCCGATTTGCATCAGCAAATCCGCTGCTTTCGCTTTTCAACTACCACCGAAAGATTCTGGACTTTCACAACTCACTAGATGCCGCTCATCCATATGAAGCCAGTCCATGGGCCTGGTTGATTCTTGGACGTCCTACCTCCTTCTTCTATGAGAGTTCTAAATGTGGCGCTGGCGAGTGTTCGAGAGAAATCCTGGCTATGGGGACTCCCTTAATTTGGTGGATGGGAATAATCGCACTTCTGTTTACGCTCAATTACCTTATTTTCAAGAAGGATTGGATAGCAGGTTTCATAGTACTGACCTTCGCGGCAAGTTATCTGCCTTGGTTACTATTTCCAGAGCGCACAACTTTTTACTTTTACGCAATTACTCTGCAGCCATTTTTAATTCTCTCAATCTGTTATTCAGTCCACGTATTTTCAAAAACGCAAATTGGGGAAAGATATGGGGAGATTGCGGTTCAGTCCGCAATCTCGCTAATAACCCTTATTTTCATCTACTTTTTACCAATTTTTGTTGGAACAACTCTAAGTTATGAAGCTTGGTCGGCTCGGATGTGGTTTAAAAGCTGGATTTAATTACTGGTTTGCTGCCCGATTAATTCGAATCTGTTCTTCAACCTCGTCAGCAATGATTTGATCAAATATTTCATCGGGAGAAGACTTCATCACTTCTTGAAGGAGCCTTTCCTGATCTTCGCTCCAAGCTCCTGGGATTGTTAAATCGATTATTCTGCGTGGAGCAGCCTTAGGAGCGTTCACATAACTTGGGGCAGGAACTTCCGTAGGACTCCAAGTATCAAGTCGACCTGCAATTCCTTTAGGGATAATCGTGATGCCATGAGATTCATTCTCGGCTTGAGAGAGACGATCGGCTAACGGCGTCCAATGTTCATCACTTACCGCAATACGTGAATATGCAATCCGCTTAGAGCGAGCGATCAATTCTCGATACTTGTCACGCGGACGCTCTGGTTGTGTACTTAGCGCTCGAATTAACTCTTCGCGATTCGCAGTTATTTGGTGTCGGGCATGAACTGTGTACAGAACTAATGCTGAGAATGGCATCAAAATAATTATTGGCGTAAACATTCCTACGATAGTTAAAATTGAAATTATTAAGGTGAGACCAATTATTGAAGTAAATAAAATTCTTCTAACTGCTAATTGGTTAGCGTGGCGCCTTCTGATTTCTTCAATTTCAACAGTTTCATTTCCCGCAGTTCGGCCAACAGCTTTCATGGTTGTAGCAAATTTTTCGATTGACTTACCCGAACCCTCTTCATGACTTGTTATCCAACGAGGGAGAAAATAGGCGACCCACATACCAACGATGATCAAGTAGATGAGACCGGAGCCCATGGAGGATAACCCTAAATCCAAGATTCGGACTTTTCGGGTATTTCCCTAATCTCTAAATGTTCGTGTTCTCTTTAACAAAGACAATATGGTCTCGCCAATCACCATCGATATGAAGGAATCGGGGGCGCAATCCCTCAAATGAGTATCCAGATTTTTCTGCTACACGTTTTGATGCGCCATTTTCTGGTCGTAAAGCTATTTCAATTCGATGTAACCGCAAAGTCTCAAATGCAAACCTAGTAACTTCAATTACGGCTGCCGTAGTGATTCCTTTATTGCCGTGGGACTTATCTATCCAATAACCAATGTGCGCTCCTCTAAATGCGCCATAGGAAATTCCGCCTAAAGTTATCTGGCCAATCAATTCATTTTTCTCCCAGATAGCAAATGAGTACAGACGACCGGCTCGACCTTCAGATCTTTGGTACCTAACCATTTCAAAGAAAGTAGGTGGCGCTTTCTGTTCTTCGATTAATGGAGTAGTAGCTTCCCACGGATTTAGCCAATCGCGATTCTTTCTTCGAAGATCTAACCAGGCGCCTCGATCTCGATATCGCAACGGCCGTAAGCGAATCTCTCCTACCTTCAATTCAATCGGCCAGGTCGACATTTAGTTGAAGCGACGTTCTAGAAGCAGAACGTCTACCTCGTCACCAGCTTTCAACCGAGTCGTCTCTTCATTCATGACAATCAATCCGGTCGCATCAGAGAGCGTTACTAAGTCCTCCTGATTTGCAAGCGCGGTCACTAGTCGTCTTTCCGGCTTATCGCTATTTAGAGTTGCGCGAATAAATGAATGTTTCCCAGATGAGCTTTCGGTTTCATTTGTAAGGGTTGCGCGTGCGATTGGCCGGTGAATTTCATTTAATCCCATCATGTTACGAATCATGGGACGTATAAATAATTCCATGGATATATACGCGCTAATTGGGTCGCCAGGAAGTACAACAACTGGCGTCTTGTCCGGACCAATTGTGCCGAAGGCATGCGCTCCACTTGCTTCTATATTTGGCATAACGCTTTGAACTTCACCGAGTTGTTTGATCACGCTATAAATAGACTCGAATGATTCGTCATGGCTTTCACCACAAATTACGATTAGATCGGAACGAACTAGTTGATCTTCAATCACATCTTTTAGAGATTCGGAGTTTTCCGGGACCGTGGTTACGCGATATCCGACGCCCCCGGCTTCTTTAACAGCGGTAGTCAAAAGCCAGGAATTAGTTTCAAACTCATCTTCGGAATCACTCAATTGGCTGCCCGGTTCAACTAAATCATCACCTACCGAGACCACAACAACTCTCGGCTGTGGTCTTGTGGGCAGTCGATCTAAACCAATTGCTGCGGCAAGGCCTATCTGGGTGGCTCGAATTCGAGAACCTGATCGAAGCACGACGCGATCTTTTACCTGGACGTCGCTGGCCAGAGTTGCACCATGTGAATCCAAGAGCGGCATATCAAAAGCAGCTAGCGGCTTCGATAAGGCTAATAACTGTGCTGCGAGATCAGCCACTCGGATACTCATACCGAAACCTTACTTTGAACCTAGGCTAATCCTGTGGATAACACGAAGTCTGACATTCGAAAACGAATTCGCGAAGCAAGAATGAATCAAAGTAATCGACTTGCAGTTTCCGAGTTATTTTCAGCGCCGGAGATGAAGAATGCGAATGTAATAGCAAGTTACCTCTCTTATGGTTCTGAGCCAGATTCTTCTAATATCAACCGAGAAATTATTGACTCGGGAAGGAAATTGCTTCTGCCAAGAATGCTCAGCGATAAGTCATTGGAATTTATTCTCTGGAATGGGGACGAGAAAGCGCTACAGACTACGGGCCAGATTCAAGAACCAACTGGTGAATCGTTTACGGGAGCTATTGATGTAGTGATTCTTCCTGCACTTGCGGTTGATAAAACAGGGAATCGACTTGGCCAAGGCGGCGGTTCATTCGATCGGGCTTTGTTGAACTTTAAAGGTTGGAGCGTCGCTCTGATTAATCAATCTGAATTCTTAGAAAAGTTACCGGTAGAAACACATGACGTAAAGGTTGCAGCAGCTTTAACTGAAAATGGATTGATTAGATTTAATCTAAATTAAGGTTACGCGCCATAACTAATCGTTGAATCTGATTAGTTCCCTCATAGATTTGGGTTAATTTGGCATCTCTCATCATTCGTTCAACTGGATGATCGCTAACGTAACCATAACCGCCTAAAACTTGAACCGCGTCGGTGGTTACTTGCATCGCAACATCCGTAGCAAAACATTTAGAGGCTGCGGAGAAGAATGTTAAGTCGCGCTCACCACGTTCACTTCTAGCAGCTGCCGCATATGTAAGTTCGCGTGCCGCAGCAATCTGCATCGCCATATCTGCCAGCATGAATTGCACAGCTTGGAAGTCAAAGATTGCTTTACCAAACTGCTTCCGCTCTTTGGCGTAATTGGAAGCGGTCTCGAAAGCACCTTGCGCAATTCCTAGCGCTTGAGCGGCGATGGTGATTCGCGTGTGATCAAGAGTCTGCATAGCGAGGGCAAAACCTGCGCCAACTTCGCTTATTCTTCGATCATCACTTAATTTCACATTATCGAAATACACCTCACGAGTTGGTGATCCTTTGAAACCCATCTTCTTCTCTAGCGCTCCAAAGGAAACTCCGGGATCACTTTTTTCAACGACGAATGCAGTAATGCCTTTCGAACCTTTAGTTGGATCAGTGCTAGCTAATACGGTGTAGTACTCAGAGACGCCTGCGTGAGAAATCCACTTTTTACTTCCATTCAATATCCATTCAGCGCCATTTTTGGTGGCGCGAGTTTTCATGGCAGCTGCATCGGATCCGGCTTCAGATTCAGATAAGCAATAAGAGAAGCCCTTACCTTTCGCAAGTTCGCTCAACCAGCGTTTTTTCTGTTCGGCGGATCCACCTAACATAAGAGGAACCGATCCCAATTTATTAACCGCAGGAATAAGTGAAGAGGAGGCACAAACTCGCGCAACTTCCTCAATAATTATTACTACCGCAAGCGCATCTGCACCTTGTCCGCCAAACTCAGTTGGTACGTGTGCCGCGGCTAAATCAGCAGCTTGTAAAGCATCAGCTGCCTCTTGCGGAAATCTTGCATTCGCATCTACATCATGAGCAAAAGGTTTTATCTTTTTTTCAGCTAAAGCTCGTACCGACTCTCGGAGTGCAACATACTCTTCGGGAAGTTTGTATAGCTGATCCATGAATTGAATCCTATGAGTCCTTTCGCCGTTCGGCGAGTTCTCGCAGGTACTCGTTATATTCGGCAAGCTCGCGCTCTGAATTTCGATCTGCGCGCTTAGCTTCTCGCGCATCGCTGCGGAGCCACTGAATAAAGGTCGCAATAAAGGCGATGACTATCGGAATCTCGCCCATAGCCCAACCCAGACTCGCACCTGTGCGTTGATCAGCTAATAAATCTAGATCCCAAGGCCGTTGCAGGCTTTCGTAATATCCACCATCAATCAAAGTTGTCGAGGACATCAATGCAAGGGAGAAAAAGGCATGGATGCTCATCGCCGCTAAGAGAATAACCATTCGAACTAAGTGATGCGTGCGCCGCGGATTGGGATCGACGCCGACAATTACATAAAAGAAGAGCAGGCCTGCACCTATGAAGTGAAGATTCATAGCGAGATGACCGAAATGGCTTGACATCAAATCGCCAAAGAGCGGTGTGAAATAAAGAGCAAAGAGCGAACCATCAAATATAGCCAACGCTGTAATTGGATGAGTCCAAACACTTGAAAATCGCGAATGAAGTATTGATAAGAACCAGCGCCGTATGCCGCGCTCTTCTTTACCTCTTCCTTGGGGCAAAGTTCGAAGTGCAAGAGTAAGTGGCGCACTTAAGATGATGAAAATCGGTGCAATCATGCTTAAGACCATATGTGCGACCATGTGATATTTGAAAGAGAAGATTCCATACAAACCAAGTCCGCCACTTGTACTGTAATCCAAAAGTGATATTCCTATGGCAAATGAAATCGTGCGCCCGACTGGCCAGCGATCGCCACGTCGCACGAGCGCGACTACGCCTCTTATATAGAGTGCAGTTACAAAAATAAGCGCTCCCAAAATCAAGGCATCGGCTTCATACTCGAAGAAGAGTCGCTGCCATGTTGGAGCAGCTGGCATCGTTACTCCCACTAAATCACGCGCAGGATCAACTGGTAGCTCCGCATCAATCAACGGAGTCACTCTTGAAAGTAATGAACCAATTATCATCGTAATTACTAAGAGCGCACTCTCAAAGCCGACTAAATGCACTTGAGCTATGTTCTTTCTTATCTTCAAAGCTATAACTACGATAGAACCGAGAATTACTACTTTTGTAATTATTAGTAGTCCGTAGAGAGTAAACCAGACACTACTTAGACCTAATCGCAGCAAACTACTAGTTACACCGGTCGCAACAATGGCAACAAGCGACCAAGTTGAAATCGTGCTAACTCTAGGGAGAGCAATACTTCTCGTTTCCCTATCCATAAAATACAAAGCCGAAACTCCGCCAAACCAAATTGAAATAGCAATCACATGGATTACTAGTGTGCCAATCGCTAAACCGTGGCTACCTGCTTGTGCCGAGTGGCTTTCAAAGACCGGAGCAACTAAGCCAGACATTGCAATACAAAATGCGAAAAATGCACCACCGATCCTACGAATAATTGGATTAATCAGAATTAGCGTTACTGAAACCACGACTTGTAATGCTTGCAACCGTCCGAGGGACGTCTGTGTTACGTAGGATTGTATTGATACCCAATCCAACATCTCAGTTATACCTACTTCAAATAGATTTGCCAAAGTTGCAAGTAAATTTCCGATAGAACTTAATATCCAAACAAGAAGAACCGGCAGCAACAACTTTCTAATCTTTTTGGAAGTGCTATTTATGTTCCCATCAGTTTCAGGGAAGATAAAGGTCAATGCGAAATAGATTCCCACCGATAGCAATCCGGCGACAGTGCTTATTGAATCGAAAAGCATCTCGCCTCGATTCGCAATCGGCCATTCATGAACCTAAGATTACGCTGTGCCAACCTATGAATATCAATGCGAATCTGATCACCAATTTGAGGTCGTCCAGTCTTTCTCAGATAAGGCGTTAGAGAGCTGCCCTCAGTGCGGCAAGAAAGTTCGCAAAATATTTAGCAATGTTGGTGTCGTTTTTAAAGGCTCCGGGTTTTACAAGACTGACTCCCAGAAAAAGCCTAGTTCTACAAGTAAAACTGAAACGCCTAAGACTGAAACAAAAGCTGAAACGAAGACCGAATCGAAGCCAACTAAAGATTAATGGTGCGGCGGTTTATCGTCAGCAATCTCTTTATCTCTCTTGGTATCTGGTTCTAATTCAATTTCATCTTCAGTAATTGAAGGCAATATTTCACTCATAAATTCAACTCTATCTCTTAAAAAGTGCTAACTGAACACCTTGGAAGATTTGTTGGAGAGCAGCGCTATGTTCCCTTGCCGGAATCGCGTCTTGCGCAATCAGAGTAGCCAGTCCGTGAACTGAACTCCAAGCCAACATCGGCGCTATTTCTGCAGTTTTATTACTGAGCAGGCCGGCTGCAGCTAATTCATGAACTGATTCCTCAAGCGCTCTATGGGCCAGATCTGAATTCTTAACTAATGGCTTTTTGTCGCAAAGCGTGAAGGCAATCTCAAATAATCGCGGATTCTTTTTGGCATATTCAACGTAACCTTCGCCAAGCGCCTCAAATCTCACTATTGCATTTCGCCTTCGACTCTTTGATTTTTTGGCTCGATCTCGTTTTGAAACCATCAATTCGCCAATCTCAATTCGCACTTGAGCCGAGAGGTCAGCTCGGAGTTGTTCTAAATCTTCAAAATGGCGATAAAGAGCTGCTGGTGAAACTGCAACTTTCTCAGAAACTTTTCGTAAACCAAGTGCTGCCATTCCATTAGCTGATACCAGACTTCGCGCGGCCATGATTGCAGCATGACGAAGGTCACCATGATGGTAATCCGAGCCCTTGCGCTGGGGTGTTAACATTGTTTACATTATTACGTAATTACATTTTGACGTCAAGAGAGGCATGTGAATGTTTGAGAAACTGGGCCATCTAATTGCAAGGCGAGCCAAAGCTGTGCTCGCACTCTCATTAATCTTTATCGCAATTTCTGGCACCATCGGCACCCAAGTTTTCTCCCGTTTTGATTCCGGCGGTTATTCCGACCCAAGTAGTGATTCCGCAAAAGTATTCGAATATTTAGAAGATGAATTCAAAATCAAGGACCCAGCCGTAGTTATCACGGCGCAAACGCCATCTGGCACCGTTGATGATAGCGCCGTCGTAGAGAGCGCGGCACGACTTGAGGCAAAGTTGCGTTCTGAAGATAGCGCTGAAAATGTAATCTCTTATTGGAGTGCGGGACGCAACCCCGGTTTCAAAAGTACTGACCAAAGCGCCGCTTACTTATTTGTCTACCTCAAATCTTCTGATTTTACAGAAATCGACAAGCTCGGCGGCTATTACCAAGAGAAATATGAAGGTGATTTTGAAGGATTGACTCTCCGTGTTGCTGGCGGCGCCGTATTTGCAAATGCAATAAATGGTCGTATTCAAGATGATCTCAAACTCTCCGAGGCAATTTCCATTCCACTGACCTTTATCCTTTTAGTTCTAGTCTTCGGCGCATTAGCCGCATCAGCGATGCCATTAGTAATCGGCGTTACTGCAATTCTTGGTACTTTCCTCGGGCTTTATCTACTTACTTTAATTACTGATGTCAGCGTCTTCGCGCTAAATCTCACCACCGGTCTTGGACTTGGCCTTGGAATCGACTATGCCCTCTTAGTTGTAAATAGATTCCGCGAAGAGTTACATAAAGGTTTGAGCAACGAAGATGCCATAGTTAACACGATGCGAAGCGCTGGAAAGACCGTCTTTTACTCCGGTCTTACAGTCGTATTAACGCTGATTTCGCTGGCATTTTTCCCAATGAATTTCTTAAAGTCGATGGGTTATGCCGGAGCAATCGTTGTTGCCCTGGCTGTAGTGGGAGCTTTAATCCCACTTCCTGCAATTTTGATGTTGTTAGGAAGCAGAGTTAATAAAGGCGTTGTCCGCAAGAATGGAATTACTCCAAAAAGTGAAGGTGGTTGGGCTCGCCTCTCTAGATTTGTAATGCGTCGCCCCATTCCAGTAGTCGCATTCTCCATATTAATTCTTGCCCTTCTTACCGCGCCCATTACCAATGCAAAGTTCTCACAAGTAGATAGTCGCGTGCTTCCTGCAAGCGATCCGGCTTATCAAGCCTCCGCTTTTATTGAAGAAAAATTTCCTGGACAAGAGAGCAATCCAATCGAAGTTATCTTCCCGAATGGTGTAGGTAAAGAATCCGTTATAAGTGAATACGCATCAAAACTGGGAACACTTGATGGCATCGTACGCGTTGGAATACCAGAGACTGTCGGTGCAAATATTCGTTTAATTGCAATTCATGAGACCCCTCCGCGTACCCCAGAAGCGCAAGACTTAATTAATCGCATCCGCGACATTGAGTCCTCTACTGAAGTGTTAGTTGGTGGAATTGCTGCTGATTACGCTGACTCTCAGAACGCGATTGCAACTAATCTGCCTTGGGTATTGCTCTGGATCGTGATTACCGTGTTGATACTGCTCTTTCTATTTACCGGCTCAGTCTTACTCCCGATAAAGGCAATCCTTCTTAATTTCGCTTCGCTCCTGGCAACAATTGGCGTACTTACCTACATCTTCATTGATGGCAACTTGACCTTCTTGGTCGGCGACTTTATTAATACTGGAACTCTGGATACGAGTTCACTGGTTTTGGTCGCCATCGTGGCCTTTGGGCTATCTATGGATTATGAAGTATTTTTGCTCTCACGCATTAAAGAAGAACATGATGCCGGGCAATCAAATATCGAATCGGTTGCTCTTGGCCTACAAAAATCAGCGCGAATCATCACCGCTGCCGCCTTTATCTTGGCTGTTGTTTTTGCCGCCTTCATAATCAGCGGCGTTACTTCTATAAAGATGATGGGCTTTGGTATTGCATTTGCAATTTTGTTGGATGCAACTTTAGTTCGCGCACTTCTAGTTCCAGCCTTAATGCGTTTATTTGGTGAATGGAATTGGTGGGCGCCTAAATCATTAAGAAGATTCCAGATTAATCATTAATCAAAAATAAATTGTGTCCTTGGCCGGAGTTGAACCGGCGACCTACCGCTTAGGAGGCGGTTGCTCTATCCACTGAGCTACAAGGACAATTGTCTGTGAATTATCTAATAATAATTGAGCGTATTCCAACGGGAAATTGCCAAATAAATTTTCACAGGTTAGAATACGTTTCGAATCTCGTTTGGAGTTGATTTTCACCATGAAAGCGCTAGTTATAGGTGCTGGCGGAGTCGGTAGAGCGATACTAAACATTGCAGCACGAAGGTCATTTATAACTTCGCTGATTGTCGCTGATCGAACCCTGGCACGTGCACAAGATGCTGTCCATAGACTTAAGGATCCAAGATTTTCAGCTGCCCAAGTTAACGCCGCAGAATTGGAAGATCTTCGCGAATTAATTCGTAAAGTTGATCCTGACGTTGTTATCAACGCAGTTGATCCGCGCTTTGTTATGCCGATTTTCCTTGCTTGTGAAATTGAAAATACAAATTACATTGATATGGCGATGTCGCTTTCGCGCCCTCATCCTCATTACCCACACCGCGAAACCGGCGTGAAGCTAGGTGACGAGCAGTTTGCTCGCGATTGGAACTGGGAAGAACGGAAGATTTTCGCCCTCGTCGGAATGGGCGTTGAGCCTGGAATGAGCGATATCTTCGCCAAATACGCCAACGATGAGCTCTTTAGCCGAATCGATTCGATCACGATTCTCGATGGCTCAAATCTAAGAGTCGAGGGAGCCAACTTCGCCCCATCCTTCTCAATTTGGACCACCATCGAGGAGTGCTTGAACCCTCCTCTAGTTTGGGAGGACGGTCGTGGTTGGTTTACCACCGAGCCATTTAGCGAACTTGAGACCTTCAATTTCCCTGAAGGAATCGGACCGGTTGAGTGCGTGAATGTCGAGCACGAAGAAGTTGTCCTTATCCCTCAGAAGATTGACGCTAAAAAAGTTAACTTTAAATATGGACTCGGCGCTGAATTTATCCAAATCTTAAAAACCATCAACATGCTTGGTATGGATCGTAAAGAGAATGTTGATGTGCAAGGAGTCTCGGTTGCACCTCGTGATCTTTTAGCTGCATCTCTTCCAGATCCTGCAACTTTGGGTGCTCGCATGAAAGGTAAGACATGCGCTGGCGCATTAGTTCGTGGCCTAGATAAAAAAGGTGAACCAAAAGCTGTTTACATTTACAACGTAATTGATAACGAATGGTCAATGAAAGAGTATGGCGATCAAGCGGTTGTTTGGCAGACCGCAGTAAATCCAGTAATTGCGATGGAGCTAATTCATCGTGGTGATTGGAAACCGCTAGGTGTTAATGGCCCAGAATGGTTTGATCCAAAACCATTCCTTAAATTGCTCGAAGAATATGGAACTTCTTGGCATATTCGTGACGAGTCAACTGAAGGCATAACAAAGTGAGCGGCCGCCCCCTCGCACTGGTAACGGGAGCGAGCGCG
This sequence comes from Candidatus Nanopelagicaceae bacterium, assembly GCA_049451055.1. Taxonomy (GTDB): domain Bacteria; phylum Actinomycetota; class Actinomycetes; order Nanopelagicales; family Nanopelagicaceae; genus MAG-120802. The sequence goes on from JBMTVF010000002.1 coordinate 81,427, forward strand.
GGCATTGGCGCTAGCTTCGCCGAGTTCTTGGCAGAAAAAGGCCACAATCTAGTCATCGTCGCGCGTGATAAAGCAAGATTAGATGAACGCGCAAAAGATCTTGAGAAACGTTTTGGAATCTCAGTTGAAGTATTGAGCGTAGATCTTGCAACGAGTGAAGGAATAAAGAAAGTCGAGTTAAGGATTGAAAATAAAGCTTTGCCGTTTGATGTAATCATCAATAACGCCGGTTTTGGAGTAAATAAGAGTTTTGTCGAAAGTAGCCGTCAATCCGAAAGTGACTTATTGGATGTACTGGTGAGAGCGCCGCTTCGTTTTATGCATGCCGCACTACCTGGGATGGTTTCGCGAGGTAGCGGGACAATTATCAATGTTTCTAGCGTTGCCGGGTGGATTGCTGGCGGAAGCTATAGCGCTGCAAAATCATTTTTAACTGTGATGAGCGAATCGCTTCATACCGAATTGAAAGGAACGGGCGTAATCGTTCATGCGCTCTGTCCTGGGTTTACTCGCACGGAATTCCACCAACGCGGCCGAATGAATATGAAGGGGCTACCTGATTTTATGTGGCTCGATTCGCGAAAAGTTGTTGCCGATTCTTGGAGGGCTGCCCGGAAAGGTAAAGCAATCAGCGTTCCAGGTCTGCAATACAAATTACTACATCTGCTTATTTCAATTTCACCTCGCAAATTGGTCCGCAGCGCCGGCATGGGAGCGCGTAAAAAACAACGTCGCTAGCATCTCGATATTGAAAAAAGCAATACCAGAACCAACCAGCGATAATTTGAAATCTAGATACGCTCTAGGGTGCGCTTTATCCGAATCCTTCCCACACTCTTACTTCTAATTTATGTGAGCTATCGCTACTTCAATCCACCGACTTGGTGGAGTGAATTAATTCTTTTTAATTTTGTTGTGTTAGCCGCGATAATCGTAATTTTTAAATCTCCACTGCCTGATGATCGTTGGGGTCGTCGTGGCGTTGCGCTTGCTTTCGGATTTTGGATGATTGGCTCAATAGTCTCAGCTATCGATTCGTTTTTCTCCACTGAGATGTCCTTGTATTCAGAGATTGCCTACAGCCTCTTTTATCCATTCGCACTCTTTGGATTAATTAGAGCGCTCCGCTCGCAAGAAAAAAGTCATGCACTTGAGCTAATTGATACTTTAGTTATTGCATTGAGCGGAACAACTCTCATCTCAACTTTCGCACTTCGTACTGCGACAGAAAATATCTCAGGTAGTGATTTCGAAGTATTTTTAGCGATTCTTTATCCAATTGGTGATCTGATACTTCTGCTGACAGTGATTTCAGTACTGCTACTTCAACATTTAACGCCAAGAAACCTTCTTGTTTTGATCGGTATCTTGATTTATGCAGTAAGTGATTTCTATTATCTTTATCTGAGTCAGAACGATGCTTATGAATATGCAGGTCTAAGTGATACTGGCTGGTTAATTGGTTTCATTGCAATCAGTTTCGCATTCTGGCTAGCACCCGATGAAGAGAGCCATCCTCGCTCTTTTAATCCGATAGCGGTAACGCTCGCCTTAATCGCAAGCTCCTTGGTTTTGGCAGTTAGCGTGTTGCGGCCGGATTACTTTCCACGATTTGTACTAATCCCCGCTTTTGCCACGATTGCGCTGGCATTTTTGCGGATGGCAGTTGCGATGAGCGATGCCCGCAAGATGAGCGATGAGCGAATTTTGGCGCGCACCGATGAACTAACAGGGCTTGCCAATCGCCGCCGTTTCATCGCTGAATTTGAGCGATACCAAAGCGAGATTGGCTCGCTCTTGATTCTAGATTTAGATGGATTTAAGCCGGTAAATGATCGGCTTGGCCATGAAGTTGGTGATCAACTGCTTCGCCAAGTCGCAAAACGATTCGAGCGAGTAATGCCTCGCGGTGCGCTCCTTGCACGCCTTGGCGGAGATGAGTTTGGCGCGCTCATAACGGGAGATGAAGGTTTTGAAACCGCTATTGCGCTTCGCGCCACGCTCTCTTTCCCCTTTCGAATAGATGGAAATGAGATTGCGCTAAGCGTTTCAATCGGCGAAGCTGAAATAAATCCGGATGAAGTTGGCGAGCCAAATCTACTTCGGCGCGCAGATGAGGCGATGTACCAAGCGAAGCGGAGCCAAGTTGGCGTTTTCCGTTGGGGCGATGCGATTAGGAGTTGAGCCAGCGCGGTCATATGATTCCCGCCGTCCGATATAAAACCGAATGGGGTGAGACACAAAGGAGGCAGCTAATTGAGCGCACGCTTTACCAATAATGTATTAATCCTGGGGGCCGGTTCAGTCTCCCAATCAGTTCTTCCGCTACTTATAGAACATCTAGTTGATGCTAAACAAATAACCATAATGGACCAGCGAGACAATAGAGCTCGCGTTAAATCGGCGCTTGATAAAGGCACAACTTATATCCAAGATCAAATAACTCGAGATAATCTTGATTCGCAACTCTCCAAATATCTTAAAGCCGGCGATTTTCTTCTTGATCTTGCGTGGAATATTGATGCCAACACAATTTTGCAGTGGTGCTATGACCACGGCGTGCTTTATCTAAATACTTCAATTGAAGAGTGGGACCCATATGTTGGTGGCGCTAACCGCCATCCATTAGAGAGAACTTTGTATTACCGCCATATGCGAATGCGCGAAATGCGCTCAACTTGGACCAAGAAGGGTGCGACCGCAATTGTCGAACATGGTGCTAATCCGGGACTAGTTTCACATCTTGTTAAGAAAGCGCTCGTCGATATCGCTACTAAAGGTCTACAAGATAAGAAAGTTAACTCTGATGTTGAAAACGCGCTTACTGAAGAGCGCTATAACGACCTCGCTCATATCTTAAATGTAAAAGTTATTCATATTTCAGAACGAGATACCCAAGTAACTAATCGACCAAAACAATGGGGTGAATTTGTTAATACTTGGTCGGTCGAAGGCTTCTACGAGGAGGGCGTTGCTCCAGCAGAACTCGGTTGGGGAACTCATGAAAAAACGCTTCCAGTAAATGCATATGAGCATCCAACTGGACCGAAAAACCAGATTGCTATCGCTCAACCTGGGGCTACCACCTGGGTGCGATCTTGGGTGCCGCATTTCGAAATTCAAGGCATGGTAATTCGCCACGGCGAAGCATTCACAATCTCAGATCACTTATCGGTTTGGCGCGATAACAAAGCTATCTATCGACCAACAGTTCACTATGCATATTGCCCATCTAATGAAGCAATCGTCTCGATGCGCGAGCTTCAGATGCTCAACTGGGAGCTCCATAAAAATCAACGAATAATGAATGATGAGATTACTGCCGGTGATGATCGCCTAGGAGTGTTATTGATGGGCCATCCATATAAATCTTGGTGGACTGGTTCATTGCTTAATATCGAGGATTCCAGAAAACTTATTCCCGGACAATCTGCAACCACAGTCCAAGTTTCCTCCGCTGTTTATGCCGCCGTTGCTTGGGCAATGCAGAATCCAAATGCCGGTCTACTGGTTCCAGATGAACTTCCCTGGCGTGAAGTACTTAGTTATGCCGAAAAATATTGGGGTGGAATTCATTCAGATGCAGCAGATTGGGATCCGCTTAAGAATCGAGTTGATCTCTTTGAAGGTTGGAATTACCAGAAGGTCGACAAGAACGACCCTTGGCAATTTCAGAACTTCTTAGTTAATTAATTTGGCTTAAGTGGCTTTGCTGCTTTGATCTCTTCGAGTCGCGCCAAGGATTCCAGCCTCTCCTTGGCGTGATCAACAATCGGTTCTGGATAGCCCTTTGATAGGCCATCTAATACCAGCCATGGTTCATGAATATCTTCACCTGATAGGTGGCGAAGTTCAGGTATATATCGCTTGATGTAATCACCTTCGGGATCAAAGCGGCGACCTTGTTCTATCGGATTAAAGACTCGGTAATACGGCGAGGCATCAGTTCCGCAACCCGCAGTCCATTGCCATCCGTGCGAATTTGAAGCTACATCATTATCAATTAGATATTTCATAAAGAAATTAGCGCCATGCTGCCATTCAATATGTAGATCCTTAACCAGAAATGAGGCAACGACCATACGAGTGCGATTGTGCATCCAGCCTTCATGTACTAATTGGCGCATCGCCGCATCAACAAATGGGAAACCAGTTTTTCCTTCACACCAAGCTTGAAAAGCCTTACCTGGTTTGGCATAACGCATCTTCTTGTATTTCACATCGTAATAATCACGAGAGGTGTGAGGATTATGGTGGAGCACATCTGCATAAAACTCGCGCCATGCAATCTCTTTTCGATATACCTCGTGCCCTTTCTTCTGGCCGAGTGGCTCGAGCATCGTTCGCGGATGTATCTCTCCCCATCGAAGGTGTGGACTCATTCGACTAGTTCCCTCGATTCCAGGAATATTTCGCGCATCTCCATAATCGTCCGCAGCACGCTTAAGAAAATCTTTAAATCTTTTTAAGGCGGCGGCTTCACCAGCTTCTTGGATGATCACCCCTTCGGGAGCTCTCCAATCTGGAATTTGCGCGACCTTATTTGGCGCTACCCAATTTGGATTCTTAGGCGCAGCAACTGGTTTGCGCCAACCATGTGCGCTCCATGCCCGATAAAACGGCGTGTAAACACGATAAGGAGTTCCATCATCTTTTAACACGCGCCCTGGGGCTACGGCATAACCACTTCCAATTTGAGTTAGTTCAATTCCAGCTTTCTTTAATTTTTCATCTTGGAGATTTCCATAAGGCGCGTAGGGAAAAGCAGAATGAATACTTGTTGCGCCAGTTTTCTTCATCAACTCACTTAAGACATTTACTGGATCGCCTGAAATTAAGTGAAGGGCTCCGCCAAGTGAATCATTTAGCGCTCGTAGCGATGCTGCTAAATATGCTCGTCGATGTGCGCCAGCACGTTCGGCAATCTCATCATCCATTATGAAGAGTGGGATTACCTCGTTTCCTTCATCCAAGCTGGCTAGCAGAGCTGGATTGTCAGCGAGGCGAAGATCTCGCCGGAACCAGAAAATCGCTCGATTCGCCATGGCAAGATTCAACCATCATGGAAGAGATAAAGCGCTTCCAACTTCGCGGAATTGATGGCGAGGTGAAGCGAGTGCGAATTAGTGGGCGAATCGTTGACTACTGGGCGCCGCTTGGTGGCAGCGATTCCTTACTAATAGCCCATGATGGCCAGAACATATTCGATTGGCGGACCGCTTCTAGTTTCAAGACTTGGCGCCTAGCCCAGAACGCTACTCGCGTTGCAGTTGAGTTGAATCAAAAACCGCCACTTATCGTTGCGGTATTCCACGGAAAAAGTAAAGCTGATCCCCACGGTCGAGCACGTGACTTATGTCCAGAAGATGCTTTTCGAGATGGCGTAACACCATCCCAAACACCTGCGATTGAAGTTTCTCAATTAAGAGGAAATTCCTACACTGCAAAAATATTTGAGGAAATAATTCCAACCATATTGCAAGAATCACGATCACAAATTTCGCCAGAACAAAGCGCAATGATTGGCTCTTCTATGGGAGGGCTCGCAACCCTCTATTCGCTTATCAATTACGGCTCCAGATTCAAAACCGCACTCTCACTTTCAACTCACTGGAGTCTTGCTGGAACACCGCTAGTTGAGTGGCTGATTTCGCGCCTTCCAAGTTCTGGAGAACATCGAATCTGGATGAGCCGAGGTGAACGTGGTTATGACGCTGAGTATCCGCCATTTCAAAAGCAAGCTGATAAAAAATTAATTGAAGCTGGTTGGCAAGATAATTTTGTTAGTAAAGTATTTAAAGGTGCTGGACATAATGAACGCGCCTGGGCAAGCCAAGTTAATGAGCCGCTTCGTTTTTGGTTAAGCAAGCTTTGAGATTTGATTCCATCCCGCAACGGAATCAGGTTTTCGTGGACCTTCTCCGATATATCTAGAAGAGGGTCTAATTAATCTTCCGGTTCGTTTCTGTTCCAAAATATGCGCCGACCAGCCAGCAGTTCGGGCCGAAGTAAACATCGGAGTAAACATATTTGATGGAACTTGCGCAAAATCCAAAAGCACCGCAGCCCAGAATTCGACATTTGTTTCAAGAACGCGATCGGGGCGACGTTCTCTAAGTTCTGCGAGTGCTGCTTCTTCTAACGCTTTAGCGATTTCATAACGTGGCGCCTTTAACTCTTCACAAGTTCGTCGCAGCGTTCTCGAGCGAGGATCTTGTGCTCGATAAACCCGATGTCCAAATCCCATCAAACGCTCACCTTTATCCAAAAGATCTTTGACATAACTCCTTGCGTCGCCACGCTTCTCAACCTCTTCAATCATAAATAGCACGCGGGATGGCGCGCCACCATGTAGTGGTCCGCTCATTGCGCCCATAGCTCCAGAGATTGCTGCCGATACATCGGCACCAGTTGAAGCAATTACACGTGCGGTAAATGTTGATGCATTCATTCCATGTTCTGCGGCCGATACAAAATACGCATCAATTGCGCGGACATGATCTGGATCTGGTTCGCCGCGCCAACGAATCATCATCTGTTCGACGACTGTTTTTCCAGCATCAATTTTTGATTGTGGAACCGGATTTTCCATACCGCGCGCGGATTGCGCGACAAAGGAGAGAACCATTGTCGAAGTACGCGCTAAATCTAGGCGAGCTTGCTCATCTGAGATATCAAGAAGTGGTTTCATTTTGTAACGTTCTGCCAACATTGCAGTTGCAGATTGTGCATCAACTCGAATATCTCCCGAGTGAACCGGCAGTTCAATTGGTTCTGCATTTGGCAGCCCGGGTGAAAACGAATCGTCAACTAGTAAACCCCAGACATTTCCAAAGGAAACTTTGCCTACTAGATCATCGATATCAACGCCGCGATATCGAAGTGAACTGCCTTCTTTATCTGGTTCTGCGATTATCGATTCAAATGCGATAACACCTTCAAGACCCGGCTTAAAGTCATCGCTCATGGCGCGTATTCTGCCTACTTTCGAGGTTCACTCCCAATCCAGGATGACCGTTTAGCGAAAGTGACGTTAGATACATCCATGGATGCCTTAGATAGAGAAGCCATCTCTCAGATGAGAAAGTCATATGGCGAAGTGGGGCTGGTAGAAAGCGCGCTTGATCCAGATCCGATTAAACAATTTTCTCTCTGGCTAACCGAGGCCGCTAAAAACCAAGTAATTGTTGAAGCTAACGCTATGGTTTTATCAACCACCGATAGCGGCGCCCCAAGTTCGCGCACTGTGCTGTTAAAAGATGTCACAGATACTGGGTTCACATTTTTTACAAATTACCAATCACGTAAAGCCAAAGAGATATCAGCCTCACCAAGCGTTGCATTGCTATTTCCTTGGTATGCGATGGAACGACAAGTCAAGATAGTTGGTAGCGCAAAACCAATTTCCGAAACTGAATCTGATAATTATTTTGCCACTCGTCCCTGGTCAAGCCAGATTGGCGCTTGGGCGAGTGATCAATCTGAAATCTTAAATTCTCGCGAAGAGTTACAAGATAGATTTAATCAATTTGCTTCTCGTTATCCAGAAGGAAGCGCTGTGCCAAGACCGAAGAATTGGGGTGGCTATTTAGTGACTCCACTAACAATTGAATTCTGGCAAGGTAGATACTCTCGTTTACATGATCGAATTCGATATACGAGAACTGGCGCCAATTGGAAGATTGAACGACTCTTCCCATAGGCTTACCGTCTTATGATTAATATTCCTGATTCCATTAAGCCCCGCGATGGCAGATTTGGTTGCGGACCTTCGAAAATTAGAGATTCCGCATTAGATAATCTTTCTAGTAAAGGACGATCAATCCTCGGCACCTCGCACCGTCAAAAAGCAGTCAAGGGCGTTGTGGGCGATATTCGAAATGGACTTACTCAATTGTTTTCATTACCGGAGGGCTATGAAGTTCTCTTGGGTAATGGTGGATCTACAGCTTTCTGGGATATTGCAACTTTCGCATTGATTGAAGAGAGATCACAACACCTTACCTTTGGTGAGTTCTCAGCAAAGTTTGCCAGCGCTGCAAAAGCCGCTCCATTCTTGAAGGATCCTTCCGTTATCTCTTCCGAGCCTGGAACTCATCCACTTCCCAAAGCTGAAACTGGAATTGATGCATATGCCTTGACCCATAACGAGACTTCTACCGGCGTCGCTATGCCAATCAAGCGCCCTGAAGGAATCGGTGAAGCTCTTGTTTTAGTTGATGCAACTAGCGCTGCCGGCGGTCTTGATGTTTCGGCGGGTGAATTTGATACTTACTATTTCGCGCCCCAGAAATCTTTTGCATCTGATGGTGGATTATGGATTGCTCTGATGAGTCCCCGCGCAATTGCGCGCATTGAAAAAATAAATAAGAGTGGACGTTGGATTCCGGCATTCTTTGATTTATCGATAGCTCTTGAAAATTCGAGACTTGATCAGACCTACAACACCCCAGCTTTAGCAACTTTGCTATTACTTGCTGATCAAATTGAGTGGATGAATGCCGGCGGTGGACTTAACTTTGCAGCTGGTAGAAGTGCACAATCAGCAAAAATCATTTATGACTGGGCTGAAAAAACTTCTTATACAACGCCATTTGTAACCGATCCGGCGATGCGTTCTAAAGTTGTTGCCACAATAAATTTTGATGATTCAATCGATGCCCTTGAAATCGCCAAGGTCTTGAGAGCCAACGGAATCCTAGATACCGAGCCTTATCGAAAACTGGGTAAGAACCAACTTCGCGTCGGTATGTTCCCAGCAATCGACCCATCCGATATCGAAGCGCTGACTGCATGTATCGAATTTGTGGTTGCGAAAGGAATGAAATGAGCCCAAAATTCCGTAGAACTGTCACCTTAGTGATCTTAATTGGATTAGTGCTTATGGTGATTGTGAGTGGTCTCTAATCCATGAAAGGCGCAATCCCGGTAATCATCGCAGGCATAATAATGTGGAGTATCGCGCTAGTGATTTCAATTATTGTAAACGCGATGGCAAAAGTAATTCTGGTTTGTGTTCTTGGAATCCTCTTGGGGCTAATCGGTATTCGCTACACCAAACGGCGCGCAGCGCGCGATTAACCTTCGATTTCTTGAGCGATACCGCGTAGAACTTTAGCGACTCGCGCAGCTTCAGCTTCGCTCGGATAGCGGCCATAGCGGAGGCCATTTCCAACGCGATCTAACATCTTTATTGATTCCTCAATAATCACAGCGAGATCATCAGCGCCAGCTTTAGAGGAAGCTAGCGATGGCGGAGCTTCAACGATTCGAACTGAGAGCGCTTGCGGCCCTTTACGTCCTTCGGCAACACCAAACTCTAATTTTGTTCCCGGTTTCAACATGGTTACACCTTCAGGAAGTGCTGATGATGCAATATAGACATCTTCACCTTCATCAGATGAGATGAAACCAAAACCTTTTTCGAGGCTAAACCATTTAACGCGACCGGTTGGCATAAGCCCTCCTTAAAGAGTAAAGATAATGGTGTCGTGTGCGCCGCGCTCTGCGGACAGGGGGCTAGTTTATCGCCTCAGAATGCGCGCCGCATCCATGATTAACCGATACCACCCGCGCATCTTCCGGTGAAATTGCATTGGCACAGACGCCGAAGGCTTGGCGAAGTGAGCCGCTAATCGGAAGATAGAAACCACAGCTACCACAGTTCTTTGGCGCAAGACGTGCGATATCTGAATCTGGGCCGCGGTCACCTTCATGCCAACGTTTCGCAGCCTGATCTCTTCCTTCAATTGAAAGCACTCGCACTCTCGTGCCACCTAATTCAAATAATTCACGTAAATCTAACTCTTCATCACTTGGAAGAATCGCGCTTCCGGGAACTAATCTCGGATCATCGGTTGCGGTAGGAATAATTGTTCCAGCAACTACATCGCCAGCCGTAATACGTTCACTGTATGGAATCCACTCAGGAGCAAGTAGCGAATCAGGTCCAGGCAATAGAACTACATCACAGATAGTTGGTTGATCTGATTCAATCTTGGTAACAGTTACTGCCCAACGCCAGCCGACATAACCAGGAAGCGAGGCTTCAAAAAGGTAACTGGCAACATGATCATCGTTCTCAATAGCGACTAAAGCACCAACAAAATCTTGATTCTTAGCATCTTCAATCGCTGCGCGACGCGCAAGTTCAGCGGCATCGAAGTTATCGACGCCGCTTACTGTTGCGGAATTCTTCTTAGTCTCGCGTGACATAAGAAGTGATTCTATCTTGGTTTAGAAGTCCATATCCCCGCCAGGTGCCGCAGGCATTGCTGGCTTAGGTTCTGG
>JBMTVF010000003.1:0-91449 GCA_049451055.1 Candidatus Nanopelagicaceae bacterium
GGCGCGTTCTTGTAGTACTCGACTCCCTGAACCAGTGAATTGGAGCAGTTGCCGACACCGACAATTGCAACGCGGATTTCTTTATTTGACACTAGGACTTCCTTTCCGAATTGATCATTTCTTCGAGCCAAGCGATCTCTCGCTCCGCTGTCTCTAAGGAATGGCGGCGCCACTCCACTAGGTACTTATCGAGACCAACTGCAGAGCGATCTAAATCAGCTCGGAGTATGTCGGCTCGCTCTTGAAGTCGGCGTAACCGTCCTTCAAGAATTCTTAATCGATTCCTCTTTGAGGTTGGACTAAAAAATGCAACATGAACTTCAAAATTGTCATCTTCCCAAGCAGAAGGCGAAACCTGTTCCGTTAATTGATCGAAGCGTTCGCGACCTTTTCTCGTAATTGAGTAAACCAATCGGGTCCGTTTAGAACGCCCACCTTTTGGAACTTCCTCTTGCTCCACCAATCCGATCTCAGTCATTCGTCGAAGCTGTGGGTAAAGGACAGAGAAGGAAAGAGCGCGAAATGGACCGAAAATAGTGCGCAGGCGCTTTCTCAGTTCATAACCGTGTAAGGGGTCTTGGGCGAGCAAGCCCAGAAGGGCAAACTCCAACGACTCTGAACGTGACCGCACGCATCCCCCTGTATATCGACTCGATATATCGAGTGGATACTAGTGGCAAATTCACGCTAATTCCTCTCAAATCCCCTGCAAATTTCCCAGTTAGAGTGTGGTTTTTTGCCCGATTAGGTGTTTAATTACCCTCATTCGGGCAAAAACAGGCGATTGGAGGTAGTGATGGCGCTCTTAGCTGCTGAGCGACGCCTGGAACTTATCGCCCTAGCTAAAGAGGTTGGAAAAGTAGATGCGCTTAATGCTGCCGAACGTTTCGGTGTCGCCGTAGAAACTATCCGGCGCGACCTCGATCTTCTCCAAAGACAAGGCATCATGAGGCGGGTCCATGGCGGCGGGATCCTTATCGATCGAATTCAATCGGAACTTTCAGTCGAAATTCGAAGAAGCCAAAATCATGAAATCAAGCAACGCATCGCAGAAGTAGCTGCTAACTACATTCCGAAATCTGGAACCATAATTGTCGATGCCGGCACCACTACCGAGCTGCTTGCTCCCTATCTTCGAAATCGCCCAGAACTCACAGTCGTAACAAACAGCTTAAATCTTTCGCTTGCAATTGGCGAGTCCGCTACAAATGTAATTTTACTCGGCGGAAGAATTCGCCCTGTTACATTGAGTGCGGTCGGAACCCATGCCTTGAACATGGTCTCTAGTTTGCACGCCTCTGTTTGTTTTATCGGCACCAACGGAATCGATTCACGAGTTGGTTTTACTACACCTGATATCGATGAAGCTGAAGTTAAGCGGATCATGATTCTTAATTCTCAAGAATCGATCGTCCTGGCAGACCATACAAAATTTTCACAAATTTATACATCTAGCTTCGCTACCAACATTGAAGTAGATCGAATAATTACAGATGTGGGAGCACCGCTTGATCAAGTTGAGGCCCTGCGAAGCTCTGAAGTGGAGGTTGTGTTGGCATGATTACAACACTTACTCCTAGCCCTTCGCTCGATCTTGAGTATCAATTACCTAATCTACAAATAGGAGCGGTAAATCGAGCCGGATATTTTGGACAACGCGCTGGCGGTAAAGGAGTTAATGTCTCTCGCGTACTTGTACGTATGGGGGTAGCCACCAATGCGTTAGTGCCTTTGAATGAAGCCGAGAGCGGAACCTTCTTGGCAAGTGCCGAAGTCGATCGCATTCCCATAAAAGCAATTGAAATTGAATCCGGCGTCCGATTTAACGTAACGCTGCTTCACAATCAGAAAACCACCAAGATAAATGCTGCAACAAAAGCTTGGTCAAAAAAGGAATCTAAGAGAATTTCTGATGCGTTCCACGCCCAGGTTCGAAAGAGTGAATTTGCCGTGATTGGTGGTTCGCTTCCTGAGTCAACACCAACTCAGTGGTTGTCAGACTTGGTCAGAGAAAACAAGAGTCGCACTCGCATCGTTGTTGATTCAAGTGGTCCAGCGCTAAAAGAGGTGCTCTCCGCTTCTCCATACATGATTAAACCTAATCGGGACGAAGCAGAAGAATTATTGAATTCTTCGATAAGGGATTTATCAGATGCCAAGTTAGCCGCACAGGAATTAAGAAAAATGGGCCCAGAAACAATTCTGCTAAGTCTTGGAAGTGCCGGAAGTGTTTACTGCTCAAGCGAATCATTAATTCATATCAGACCCGCTGAACTAGCCGTTCAGAGCACCGTCGGCGCAGGCGATGCATTACTAGCTGGCTTTGTCGGATCTTTTTCTAAGGGTTTGGAATTTGCTCTCGCCTGCGGAACTGCCTGGGCAGAAGCGATTATCTCTAACCACGGACTGCATCTAGATGTTGCTGTTCAAGAATCGACTGTGAAAAGAATTATCGCAAGCGGAAGAATTAAGAATTTATTGCAAACAGAGAGCTCTCACGTATGAGCGAAAAAACAGAATTCATATCCCTCAAATGGGGATATGAATACGGGAGATTCCCGTATCTCTTTTCGAAAAGGGAGGAAACTGCATGACAAACTACATAGGTAGCGCCTCGACCCACTCGGGTTGGCGTGCGACCCTACAAAAAGTGGGTGGCAATCTCGCAGGTATGGTGATTCCAAATATTGGAGCATTCATCGCTTGGGGCTTGTTGACCGCTCTCTTCATTCCAACTGGATGGATTCCGAATGAAGATTTCGCAAAGATGGTAGGTCCGATGATTATTAACCTGCTACCAATTCTTATTGCTTTCACTGGCGGCCGAATGGTTCATGGCCACCGCGGCGCAGTAATTGGTGCGGTTGCAACTGTCGGCGTCATCGTTGGAACTGATATCCCAATGTTCTTGGGCGCCATGATTATGGGTCCATTAGCCGCTTGGGTTCTCAAGAAAATCGATGCAGTACTCGATCCAAAAGTACCTGTCGGATTCGAGATGCTCATCAGTAATTTCTCTCTCGGCATCAGCGGCCTTGTTATGGCGATGTTGGGATACCTAGGCATTGGCCCAGTCGTTAAGTCAATTAGCGATGTTCTTGGCAATGCAATTCAATCATTGGTTGACAATGGTCTTCTTCCTCTTGCTTCGCTCATAATTGAGCCAGCAAAAGTTCTATTTTTAAATAACGCTATCAACCATGGTGTTCTTGGACCTCTAGGTGTTGCTGAAGCTCAAGAGACTGGTCGTTCCATTCTCTTCATGCTTGAGACCAACCCTGGTCCTGGACTTGGCGTATTACTCGCATTCTGGGTAGCTGGACCTAGATTAATTCGCGGTTCGGTACCAGGCGCAGTAATTATTCATTTCCTTGGCGGAATTCATGAAATTTATTTCCCATACATTCTCATGAAGCCAAGAATGATCCTTGCAGCAATTGCAGGTGGCGCAACTGGCGTATTTGTAAACGTCGCACTGGATAACGGATTGACTGCAACACCGTCACCAGGTTCTATCTTCGCCTACCTCGTGGTTACACCGCAGGGTTACACATTTAAAGTTCTTCTTGCGATAGCAGCGTCAGCAGCAGTAGCATTCTTAGTCGGATGGCTATTGTTGAAATCTGATAAATCATTGGATCAAGCTGATCTTGAGGCTGCTAAAGCACGAAAAGATTCATTGAAGAACGGTTAACATGGCGAGTATCTCTGGCTCTGATGTGAAGCTTGTCGTTATTGCCTGCGAAGCAGGCATGGGTTCAAGCGTGATGGTTGCGAATATGATCGCCAAACAGTTGAAGGCTCATGGCATCAAAGCAACACACTCGCCTGTTAATCAATTGGCAAGTTCGGGCGCAGATCTCGTTCTGTGCCACCGTGGGCTCTCCGGACGAGCAAAACAAACGGTGCCCGACACGGTCGTGATTCCCTTTGACATGTTCTTAGGCGACCCTGCTATCGCATCAGTAGTTCAGGCGATAAAGGATGGTTCAACCATCTCAGATGGCTAAACCACTTATCTCGCTGGAAGGTATCCACTTAGGTGCCACCGCTTCAACGAAAGAAGAGGCGGTGGCCCTTTGCGGTAAAGCGCTATTTGATCTGGGCGCAGTACAAGACGGCTATTTATCTGCGATGCAGGAAAGAGAGAAAATTTTTCCTTCATATATGGGAAATGGCGTTTCGATTCCACATGGAACTGATGAAGCTCGCTCACTCGTGAACTTCGGCCAACTAGTATTTATAAGATTCACTGACCCAATCCCATGGGGCGATGAATCTGCAACGATATGCATTGGTATTGCAGCGAAAGAAGATGAGCATGGAGAAATCCTTGGTAATCTTGCGGAAGTCTTAGTTGATGAAGAACGACTACGAAAACTGAATCAATCAGAGGATAAAGAAGAAATACTTGAAATTCTGATAGCGAATTAGCCAGATTTTTCTCCATAGAAAGGTTTAACAGTGAAAGCAGCGCTCTTTAAGGAACCCGGGAACCTCTCCATAATTGAAGTGCCGAAACCAAATGCCGGCCCCAAAGAGATTCTGATTAGAGTGAAGACCTGCGCTACTTGTGGTACCGATGCGAAAATCTTCAAACATGGCCACCCTCGCCTAAAGCCGCCTCAAGTTATCGGCCATGAAATTTCTGGCGAAATTGTTGAAATTGGTGGCGAAATAACTGGATTTACAATTGGCGATCGGGTTCAAGTTATCGCCGCAATTCCCTGCGGTGACTGTTGGCTATGTAAATCCAATCGAATGACTATCTGTGAAAACCAATTAAGTATGGGCTATCAATTCGCTGGTGGCTTTGCGGAATTTATGGTTATTCCTTGGGAAGTAATTCGGGTAAATGGTGTCAACAGAATTCCTGACAATGTATCTTTTGATGAAGCTGCAGTAACCGAACCGTTGGCCTGCGTTCTTAATTCTCAGAAAATTGTTCGAATCACAAAAGGAGACTCGGTTCTTGTAATGGGCGCGGGACCAATTGGATGTCTTCACGTAAGGCTAGCTCGCGCCTTAGGTGCCGAAGCGGTTTATCTTGCAGATATCAACGGGGAACGTCTTGCACTTTCTTCTGAAAAAGTTAAGCCAGATGCATCAATTGATATGAGCAAAGAAGATCTCGCTACCGCTATCAAAACTCTGACAAATGGCCGTGGCCCTTCCGTCGTAATAACTGCGGCACCTTCCGGCGCGGCTCAAGAACTGGCAATATCTATCGTCGCCCCAGGAGGAAGAGTTAGCTTCTTTGGTGGCCTTCCAAAAGATAAGCCTTTCATTAATTGTGATGCCAACATTGTTCACTATAAAGAAGTTACGCTTTTCGGCGCCAATGGTTCAAGTCCAAGTCAAAATCTTGAAGCGCTTCACATGATATCTAGCGGTAAGGTGGCGGTAGGTGATCTGATTACACATAGAGTCTCCTTGGATCGAGTATATGATGCAATTGATGCTGTGATGAGTGGTACAGCTATCAAAGTTGTGGTCAACCCCTAACATGTTCACGAGAAGTATGGAAGTAAAAGCTGCAGTTGGTCTCCATGCCAGACCAGCTGCCCAATTTGCTGAAATTGCTAAAACTGCTGGTTTCCCGGTGAAAGTTGGCCGAAACGAAAGTCAACTAGTTAATGCCGCAAGTCCCTTACGTTTGCTTACCTTGAAGGTCGCACAAGGCGAATCAATATTGGTCGTCTGCGAAACTTCCGATGAAGCAAACGCAAAGAAGATATTGGACAATTTAGAAGCCTGCATCCAAAATTAACTATGGCGGGAATAACAGGCTACGGCGTTGGCGATCAACCCGTAATCGGAAAAATATTTTTAATTGAACGCAGTAACTCAGATTCACACTATTCACTTAAAAAACTCTCGTCCGATGATGCCATTACTAGATTAACCGAAGCTGTTAAGAAAGTTGAAGCAGAATTCAATGAATCAATTAAGGGTTCAAAAGATTCAACGCTGAGGGACATTCTCAGTGCTCAGTTAGCCCTGATTACCGACCCGGAGCTCTCTTCTGTAATTATTGAATCAATAAATTCTGGGAAATCCCTACCTCAAGCAATTGATACTGCAATCAACGAATTCACTTCACTTCTAGTTGGCGGTAGCGAGGAGTTTGAGGCTCGAATCGCAGACTTAAAAGAAATCGGTGTGAGGTTGATTGATGCTGCAACCGGAAACTCCAAATCATTAAATTTTCCGAAAGATGGTGAGTGGATTGTGGTCTCTAATGATCTAAGTCCGCTTGAAACCTCTAAATTCACATCTGCCATTAAAGGAGTTGTCACAAGAGATGGCGGACCGACCTCCCACACGGCAATAGTCTGTCGGCAATTGCGCATCTCTGCAGTTGTAGGTTGTGGCGATATCTCTCAATTAAAAGCAGATGAAACCATAACGTTAGATCCCACAGAAAATGCGGTCTATCTTGGTTCGAAAACGATTGAACACCTAGGTCCATGGTGGGCAAATCTGCCCAAACAAAAAACATCTGTTTTCCGCCCATTAGGAAATGTTGGCTCTGCAAAAGATGCTGCACTTATTAAATCGTCAAACGCTCTAGGAGTCGGCCTGCTCAGAACTGAATTGCTATTCCTTGACGCTAAAGTAGAACCAACAATCGAAGAACAATTCAAGATATATAAAGATATCGTCGCTAATTGCCCAGAAGGCGAAATCATTTTTAGAACTCTTGATGCCGGAACCGATAAACCAATTGCATTTTTAAATCTGGGTAGAGAAGAGAATCCAGCCTTAGGTGTTCGGGGGCAACGCATTTCCTGGGTTAGACCCCAGTTTTATGAAAATCAATTGCGAGCAATCAGAGAAGTTACTGCCCAATTCCCAAGTCGGAGAATTTCAATTATGGCCCCTATGATTGCAAATGCACAAGAAGCAACAGTTTTTTCAAATTCCGCAAGAGATTTGGATTTCGAATCAATCGGAGTAATGGTTGAAGTTCCTTCAATTATCGAAGATATTCCAAATTTACCTGAATCCATAAATTTTTTATCTATAGGCACAAACGATCTCTCACAATATTTATTTGCAGCCGACCGTCAAAACTCTACCGTGGCGCATCTATTAAATCCTTGGCAACCAATACTGCTTAAGACAATCTCAAGAATTTGTGACCTCGCCAAATCTCGAGGGATAAAGGTTGGCATTTGTGGTGAGGCGGCATCCGATCGCCTACTCGCTCCGGTGCTGATTGGGCTCGGAGTTGAGTCTTTGAGTGCAGGTGCGGGAGCTGTATCAGATCTAGTTGCGATTTCTCATGCTCTCTCGCTATCTCAGGCTCGAACAGCCGCGGAAATTGCTATCAACTCAAAATCAGCTAACGACGCTCAACGCGCAGTAAGAAATCTCCTTAACTCAAAGATATAAATCCAATTTCGGCGTGCCTTACGCCCAAGTAACGCGTCACTAGTTCTAGCCTCTTTCTCTAGTGCCCCTCCTTCATAACCAATGGGCGCGCTAGAAATGAGGATCAATCACATGAGCCTTCTCTCATGGAAACTCCACGGAAATGGAACCAGCATCGCTCCGGGCGAAGTTGTCTCCACGGATGAACGACTTAGCTGGCCAAGAACAATCGGTGTTGGACTACAACATATCGCGGCCATGTTTGGCGCGACTTTCCTTGTACCAATTCTTACCGGGCTACCGCCCACGACCACACTCTTTTTCTCCGGAGTTGGCACGATGCTCTTTCTTATTCTCACCCAGAACAAATTGCCAAGTTATCTTGGTTCTTCCTTTGCGTTCCTTGCTCCCATAGCCGCATCTGTAAAGAGTGACAGCATGGCTGTTGCGCTTGGTGGCGTTGTCGCAACCGGCGTGCTCTTAGCGCTCGTTGGATTTATCGCAAAGATGGTGGGTACTGGATGGATTGATTGGATGCTGCCACCTGTTGTTACCGGAACCATAGTTATGGTTATTGGTTTCAACCTAGCAGGCGCCGCAAAGGGAAGCCTTGCTAGCGGTCCGATGCTTGGCACGATAACGCTTATTGCAATCGCTTTCTTCGCAGCTTTCTCTCGAGGATTTCTTGGTCGAATCTCAATCTTTATGGGGCTACTAGTTGGTTATTTGGTTGCCTTCTTGATGGGTGATGTTAAGACCGATGGAATTTCCGCAGCAAAGTGGATTGCAGCACCTACTTTCACAACACCTGAATTCAAGTTGAGCGCAATTGTGCTCTTCTTGCCGGTAGTCCTAGTTCTTATCGCCGAAAACGTTGGACACGTAAAGGCAGTAGCAACGATGACAGGTAAGAATCTTGATGATCAGATGGGCAATGCTCTCCTCGCTGATGGCGTTGCAACGACTCTCGCAGGAGCTGGCGGAGGATCGGGCACTACCACTTATGCTGAAAATATTGGAGTCATGGCAGCAACGCGGGTCTATTCCACAGCGGCCTATTGGATCGCTGCTATTGGCGCGATTGTGCTCTCAGTCTCGCCGAAATTCGGCGCGGTTCTTAGTGCAATTCCAGGCGGAGTACTTGGCGGAGTTCAAGTTGCTCTATTTGGAATGATTGGAATTCTCGGCGCCAAGATTTGGATTGAATCTCGAGTTAATTTCGCAGATTCCACAAACTTGGTAGTTGCAGCATCTGCAATCATTATTGGAATTGCAGATATTTCCTGGACCAGCGGTGATTTCACATTTAACGGAATCATTAATGCCACTCTTGTTGCAGTAATTGGGTATCGCGTATTTCACGCAATCTCCAAATCTAGAGGCACTAGCGCTGCATAGTTAGGAACGTGTAAAACAGAGGCGGATTTCTCCGCCTCTGTTTCATTTTTCTCTGGAATATGTAGATAATTGAGATATGGCAATTCCTAATAGATTTCCTGAGTATCTGATTGCTTCAGCACTCATTATCTTGGCGCCCGGTCCGAGCGTACTTTTTGCAATTGCGCGGGCGATTGCTTGGGGACGTGCTACGGCAGTTGCAACGGTTATTGGTAATGCGCTAGGAATGTTTGCGCTTTCAATACTAATTGCGTTCGGTCTTGGTCCGCTGCTTGAACGAAGTGAAATTGCATTCATTGCTGTACAAATACTGGGCGGTTTGTATTTGATCTACCTTGGAATAGATGCACTTAAGCACTCAAGAATTGCCGCTTCGGAAATGGTAAACCAGAGCGAGATTAGGCCTTCACACCTTCGCTCCATTAGAGATGGTTTCTGGGTCGGTGCGCTTAATCCCAAAGGGTTGGTGTTCTTTGCAGCAATACTCCCCCAGTTCTTAGATCGAGATAGTTCTAATCTCACTGGCCAGCTACTTCTAATGGGAGCAACTTTTGCGATACTGGCGATTATTGGCGATGGCACTTGGGGTCTGCTTGCGGGAACAGTAAGAGCCTGGATGGCAAGTTCGCCCATGCGCCTTGTGCTCCTAAGAAGACTTGGTGGGGTAGTAATAATCTCGCTCGGTCTCTTTACCCTGATTTCCGTGGCGTAGCCCAAGTTTGTCAGTCCCCAACGGCACAATCTCGCCTATGAGTAAAGCGCGCGAATTCATCAGCCCAAGTGATCTCACCTTTTCTTGGGATAACTGCCACCGTTGTCTCTGGCTTTATTACAACCACGGATTAAAAGCCCCCTCCTTCTTTCCTCTAGTAGGTGAACTCTCAGCGCTACAAGAAGGCCATTTCGCTAACGCAACTTCAAAAGATCTTCACCCAGATATCCCAGAAGGTCGAGTTGTAGGTAAGGGTGGATGGGTTAAATCAACTCCAATCCCAATTAATGGAAACTCCTCACCTTTTGCTATTAGAGGCAAATACGACTTACTAATGGAATTTTCTGATGGAACGTACGGTGTAATCGATTGTAAGTTTCAAGGAAAAGATAACGATAAGAGTGAGTTCTACTCCCCACAATTAGAAGCATATGCGTTCTCGCTAGAGAATCCAGCCTCAGATACCCCAAAGAAAGTCTCAGTTCTAGGTCTATTAGTTTGGTCTCCAAAAAAGCCGGTCGGAAATCCAAATGATGGATTTAATCTTGAACTTAATAGTTCATGGTTCCCAATAAAGCGCGACCCTGCTGCCCTCTCAAATCGGTTAACCGAATTTATTACGATGGTCTCAGGCCCAACCCCAGTCCGAGATAGCTCTTGTGAAAATTGTAAGTTCATCTCTGAGCGCCGAGAAGTTTTTGGAGCTGAGTAACTAGCTCTTTTTTCTACTACGTTTTTTAACTGGTTTTTTCTTACGTTCTGCTTCCAGCGCCTCTTTAGCCTGTGAGGCATATATATCTACATACTCTTGCCCAGACATTTCCTGTAACTTCTTCATAATTTGATCGGTCGCTTTCCTTAACTTTTCAGGATCACTACCGTTCTCAACTCCTTGAAAATACATAGGTTCTCCGAATTTCATCTCAACTCTAAGTATTTTCGGTATCACTTTTCCGGTTGGTTGAATTTCAGCGGTATTGAACATTGCAACTGGAATGACTGGGGCTCCAGATTCAAAGGCAAGTCGAGCAACGCCGGTTCGACCTCGGTATAGCCGTCCATCAGGAGAGCGCGTCCCTTCTGGATAAATACCAAGACACTCTCCGTTAGCAAGAACTGATAACCCCGTTAGAAGCGCTGCCTCAGATTTGGATCCACCGGCTCGATCAACAGGAACTTGGCCCAATGCGATAAAAGTTAACTTTTTTAGAAGTCCTTTTGGTCCAGGCGATGTGAAGTACTCGCTCTTTGCAAGAAACGTTACTTTCCTTGGGATGACAAGTGGCATAAAGATTGAATCACTAAATGAGAGATGATTTGAGGCAATTATTACCGGGCCCTGTGCCGGTACATTTCTAAGTCCACTTACCTTCGGTCTAAAGAGCAGAGTTAAAACAGGCATTAGAAAAGATTTAAGTAATCCATATGCAACCTTGTCGCCTTGAACGACTGAGGGCCGCCTGCGAAGCGCCATGGGGTTAATTTACGACCCCTATGCCTTGACCTGACAAACCTGTGACAAAATCGAGCGTGTGAGCATTCCTAATGCCGAGCCATTTCACCTTGTTGGAAATCAGGTTGCCGTTTTGATGATTCATGGATTTTCGGGTTCGCCAGTATCGATTCGACCGTGGGCAGAAGGTTTGAATGCTGAGGGTTATACGGTTTACGTCCCTCGACTTCCCGGACATGGGACTAATTGGAACGAGATGAATGAAACTTCTTGGAAAGATTGGTATCGAGAAATTGAAAACACTTTCGAAACTATTCGAAATAGCCATAAAAGAATCTTCGTTGCAGGATTTTCTATGGGTGGAGCACTCGCACTTCATCTTGCCGCCCAAAAAGGAAAGGCGATAGAAGGATTGATGCTGATTAATCCTTCAATTGGTGATGATCGACTCATAATGTCACTAGTGCCAATGATTAAATATTTCATTCCCTCAATTCCGGGGCGAGGCACCGATGTTGCAGCTCCAAACCCACCTCGTCATAGTTATGGCCGAACCCCCTTAAAAGCCTTGCACTCTTTACAGAAATTGTGGCGAAAGGTCCGAGGGGAACTATCTCAAATAGATATACCGCTAATGGTTGGCTACTCAATCCAAGACCATGTAGTAGATCCAAAATTTTCCGAGATGGTAATTGATAATGTCTCTTCAGTAGATATTAGAGAGATTATTTTTGAAAACTCTTTTCACAATGTAGCACTTGATTTCGATCTACCTCAGCTAGTCTCAGAATCGAATCTATTTATACGTGATGTTTTAACTGGAGCAGTCTCAACGGAAACTCTGATTGATGATGAATTTAATTCAATTATCGCAGGGTTATCTCTAGATGAGTCATCACCCAATGATTTTCTAGATGAATTAGAGCAATCTGGAGTCGATGTTTATCCAGGTGACAATAAGCCGCTTCCTACTTTAACCTCCGTGCAACGTGGAGCCCTTGTTGGTGTAATTGGTGGTCCGATTTATATGTTAATCACAGCTCTGACCCCGATTGATCTTCTTGGTATCGGGATTTGGCCAGGCGCAATTGCACTTATGGCTGGCGTAATCACTTTCTTCTGGCAGATGAAGCCAGACCTCGATGACGAAGACGGGATAGCCCTTTGAAAAGTAATTTTAGATGGGGCGTGATTGGAACCGGTGGCATCGCACGCGCGTTTGCGAAAGATCTTGAATTTACCGATGGAGATCGAGTTACACATTTCGGATCAAGAACTCCCGGAAAGGCTGAGGCGCTAGCTCGTGAATTTGGGGCAACGCCAATAACTGGTTACGAAAATCTAGTAAATACCGACGTGGACGCTATCTATGTTGCAACTCCGCATTCAGTGCATTCCCAAAATGCCATCCTCGCGCTCTCGGCCGGAAAGCCGGTTCTAGTTGAGAAACCTTTTGCTGGCAACGCTGAACAAGCTAAAGCGATGATTGATGTCGCCAAATCGCAAAAACTTCCCTTAATGGAGGCGATGTGGAGTCGCTTCCTACCCAACTTCATTCGCCTACGAGAAATTGTAAATAGCGGAGTGCTTGGTGAAATCATCACTATCCAAGCCGATCACGGCCAAGCACTTCCTAAAAACCCATACTATCGACTACATGCTCCGGAGTTAGCCGGAGGCGCGCTTCTTGATTTAGGCATTTATCCAATTTCACTAGCTTCAATGTTGTTAGGTCGACCTGAAAAAATTATCGCCGAAGGTGTAATGAATGATTCTGGAGTTGACTCGCAAACTTCCATGGTTTTTACTTATAGAAATGGCGCTCAAGCGATTCTGACAACCACGCTTATGGTTAGAACGCCTTGTGTTGCAACAATTGTTGGAAGCCTTGGACGAGTTGAGATCGATAGTAATTTCTATACACCCACCTCTATGCGTACTGTAATCAGTGGCGAGACAAAGGAATATCCCAATCTGTATTTGGGTCATGGCTTACGTGAGCAGGCACTTGCTTTCAAGGAATTAACCCGCTCTGGAGAAATTGAAAGTAAGGTTATGAGCCATAGCGAGAGTTTGGAAATCATGGAAACTATGGATGAAATACGAAAGCAGATTGGTTTGAGTTATCCCTTTGAAAGTTGAAGCTAGCTTTCGAGTTTCTGTTTTAATTGAGAGAGCGCCGCTTCAATTGTCGCCATCTCAGCTTTTCTTCGCATCATGTCAGGAACGGGCATTGAGACCTGGACATTCAAGCTATATGTGACATCACAACTCTCGCCGCCATCTTTGATGGAGTAACTTCCCGTCATCTCAGTCATCAGATCAGCTTCTTCAAGTGTGAATGAGATTGAATTTGGAAATGCGGAGTAGTCGTAATTAAGTTTGGCGCGATCTTTTAGAACTCCAGCTTCAATCTTTACGGTCGCCGAAGTTGGACGTCCGGAATCATCACGCTCATGAACCTCAACTTGCTTTATCGCCGAGGACCACTTCGGGAAGCTCTCAAGATCTGCCAAGGTTGCCGCCACATCGCTTGCTGGGGCCTCGATAGTTACCGTCTTTGAAGAGATTTCCGCCATGGGGTGAGGTTACCTCTTCCGATAGAACCCCTCTACCAGTAGTTTTCCGCCATGACTGAATTCTTCGTACCAGCTCTTGAACCGGCGGCAACCGCCGGAAACCTAACCAATCTAATCGCAGAACGCGCCTGGTTTGAGCCAGAGCGCATCATGGTTTCCAGACCTCTTGGTGATGGTTGGCAGCCTGTCAACGCCCGTGAATTAGAAGCTGAGGTACGAGCAACAGCAAAGGGTTTGATTGCATCCGGAGTTGAGATTGGCGATCGCGTTGCAATCATGGCACGTACTCGATACGAATGGACAATTCTTGATTTTGCAATCTGGTTTGCCGGCGGCGTACCGGTACCAATCTATGAGACTTCCTCTCCCGAACAGGTCGATTGGATTCTCACTGACTCCCACTCGGTAGCAATAATTGTTGAAACACCACAACTCAAAGATTTGGTCACACCAGTACTCCCAAGTTTTACCAAGAACTGTTGGACGATGACTGAGAATGTTCTTTCACAATTAGAGTACCTCGGTCGTGAAATCTCCGATGCAGAAATTGACCGCAGGCGCAGCGCTCTTACACCCGACACGCTCGCTACATTGATTTATACCTCCGGCACAACCGGTAAGCCCAAAGGTGTCCAACTCACCCACGGCAACTTTCTTTCCGAGTGCGGAAATGTTGTTATGGGAGCTTCCGATCTTTTCTTGAAACCAGGTGGTTCAACGCTCTTGTTCCTTCCCGTTGCACACGTCTTTGGTCGTATGGTGCAGATAGGTTCTTTACGCGCCGGACTTCACCTTGCACATTGTGGTGATGTGCTCGGACGATTGACTACTGATCTTGCATCATTCAAGCCCACCTTCGTGCTAGCTGTTCCGCGAATTTTTGAGAAGGTTTACAACAGCGCTGAATCGAAGGCAGATGCCGCTGGTAAAGGTTCAATTTTCCGAAAGGCTGCAAATATCGCAATCGAATACAGTCGATCTCTCGATGAAGGAAAGGTGCCTCTCGGTTTAAAGATAAAACACGCTCTCTTTGATCGTTTGGTTTATTCCAAGATTAGAAATGGGCTAGGTGGAAGAGTTGAAGCTGCGATATCCGGTGGTGCACCGCTTGGTGAGCGGCTTGGTCATTTCTTCCGAGGCGCTGGAGTTCGAGTTCTTGAAGGATATGGCTTAACTGAAACTACTGCTGGTGCAACTTTAAACCTAACAACCGCTCACAAAGTTGGATCTGTCGGAAGGCCAATTCCTGGAACCACGATAAAGATCGCAGATGATGGCGAAGTTTTGATTAAGGGACCGATCGTGATGCGAGGCTACTGGCAGAACGATGCCGCAAATAGTGAAGTCTTCTCGGATGATGGTTACTTCAAGTCTGGAGATTTAGGAAAACTAGATGAAGAAGGCTATCTCTATATAGTCGGCCGCAAGAAGGAATTAATCGTGACTTCTGGTGGAAAAAATGTTGCACCTGCGGTTCTTGAAGATCGACTTCGCGCTCATCCACTTGTGAGCCAATGCATCGTCGTCGGTGATAATCAACCATATATTGCAGCGCTGATAACAATTGACCCAGAATCTATCAAGGGATGGATCACCGCCAATAAGAAAGATGGCGCCACAGTTGCCGATTTAACTAATGATCCAGATTTGATATCGGTAATTC
Organism: Candidatus Nanopelagicaceae bacterium; assembly: GCA_049451055.1. Classification (GTDB taxonomy): domain Bacteria; phylum Actinomycetota; class Actinomycetes; order Nanopelagicales; family Nanopelagicaceae; genus MAG-120802. Next base: position 15,183 of record JBMTVF010000003.1, read on the forward strand.
AGACTGCTGTTGATGAAGCAAATAAGGCAGTAAGTCGAGCCGAATCAATTAGGAAATTTAAGATTCTTCCAGTTGATTTCACTATTGCTGGCGGACATCTCACTGCCAAGCTTTCTGTGAAACGTCATGTGGTTCAAAAGGAGTTTGCTTCCGAGATTGCAGAGCTTTTTGCCTGATCGATTGGAACTTGCGCGCCGACTTCACGATGGGCCGGCGCAGCAAATTGTTGCTTTAGGGCTCTCTCTTGATGAACTAATTAGCGACCCAAGCCTTGAAGGTCCAACTCGTAACCAACTGCGAAAAATTCGCTTAGATCTTCTTCTACTAAGCCGTTCTCTTAGAGATGAGATCTACCTGCTTAGAACAAAATCACTATTCGAACTTGAAGTAATACTGAAAGATATTCTCGGTGAGATAAGAGTTGACATTAATTTGCCAAATCTTTCGCTTAATCAAGAAATTGAAGATGCGATTGTTAGAGCTATTAGCGAAATTGCGCGTAATAGTGCGCGTCACTCCAATTGTGATCAATTCTCCGTAAAGTCCGTTTTCTCCAATAATTTATTGGTAATTGAAGTTTCGGATAACGGAGTTGGTGAAATAACCCATTCTGATCGAAATTTTGGGATTCGCTCCATCACCGAAGCAATCGAGAAGGTTGATGGTTCGGTCAATTGGGAATCTGATGGAACCGGATCTAGATATTTACTCTCAATTCGACTCGCATGAGCATTCGGATACTGGTCGTAGATGACCACATCTTGGTAAGAGAGGGGCTAAGAAGGGCGCTATCTCGGGAAAATGAATTCTCAGTTGTAGGTGAAGCGGCCTCTAAACGTGAGGCGCTCGTGCAAATACCCCATCACAGTCCAGATGTTCTAGTTGTAGATCTTCATCTGCCCGATGGAAATGGACTTGAAGTTATCGCTTGGGCGAGAGCCATATCGCAACAAATGGGAATCGTTGCCCTTACCTTTTCGAAGTTTCCAGAACACATCTTGGCCTGTATGGAATCAGGAGCTAGCTCATACGTTGATAAATCAGCGCCCATAAGTGAATTAATAAGCGCTATAAAGACGAGTTCATTAAATCCGCTTACCTTTACATCTAGGAAAATTACAGATGCGATATCTCTAAAGAATCAAAGCGTGGGGTTAACTGCACGAGAGCTAGAAATTCTTGAGATACTCCCCACCGGAGATACAGTTTCACAAATGGCGCAACATCTATTTGTTACGGAATCCACAATCAAGACTCATCTAGCCTCCATCTATCGAAAGCTTGGAGCAACAAATCGAGTGCAAGCAATCAACGCGGCACGAAAGTTGGGTCTGTTACCTCATTAATCAGATTGCGCGGCAGAAATCTTCAGTAACTTATTGAATTCTTTAGCCCAGATATCCCAATCCCAATGGTTTTTTGCAAATAACCGTGCTTGCTCGCTCATATTAGATCGAAGTTCTTCATTTCGTAGAAGATGCAGTGACCGCTCCGCAATCTCCCTGACGTCCTTTCCATTGACTACAAATCCCGTTTCGCCGTGAAGTACAGCATCGGGCGCTCCTCCCGAATTTCCAACTATTACAGGTAGTCCACATGCGCTTGCTTCCAAGTAAACAATTCCTAATCCCTCTACTTCCAAACCAAATAACCGAGTTCTGGCGGGCATTACAAAGAAATCTCCTACTGATAGATAGTTAGGAAGATCTTCATATGAAACCCGGCCGAGGAATTTAACGTTCTCAGTTAATTTTAGTTTTCTTGAAATTTCTTCTAGTTCTTTTCGATACGGACCTTCTCCGACAAGCAAAAGCTTTATATTTGGGAATTCTTCTTTGATAATCGAGAGCGCTTCTAAAAGTCGATCTTGACCTTTTCGATGCACCAATCGGCCGACAGAGACAATGACAGGAGAATCGGATAAAGCTAACTCTCTTCTTAACCCATCCCCTCGAGGACGGAAATGCTCTATATCTATTCCAGGAGCGATTTGTACTAGTTTCTCACTTGGTACAACTCTTGAAATTTCTTTAGCTGTGAAGGAACCCAGATATCCGAAATTATCTATATGGCCCGCACTAAAACGCATTAGCCACGAGAAGGGAGGAATTTTTGCCCACCAAATTTCATGACCGTGGGTTAGAGTCACAATTTTTCTTATTTTAGGCAGGCGTAACCATTTTGCTGCAATGCCAAGTGGGGCGGCAGCCCCAAACCAAATCAGGTCAATCTCAGTTTTCTTGATTACTTTACGTAATGCGCTTATTACTCTGGGTGTCGGTAAAAGAATGCGGCTACGATCTCTAATAACTTCGACTCCAAATTTACGCTTCCACTCCAAATCGTATTCTTCAGATTTAGGTTGGCTTGATGTGTAAACAATTACTTGTGCATCTGATATTCGAGCCAGCAGTCCCTCAATAAAGGTTTCGATTCCGCCGGCGCGCGGTCCAAAGTCGTTGGTTACAAGTAATACTCGAACCGGTTTCTCCTTAGAGACGACGAGCTCCTACATATTTTTTGCGGCCAAAGAAATTTCCAAATTCAGCAATCTGGACTCGTGCCCCCGGGCGCGGTGCATGCACCATCTTGCTCTTGCCAATATAAATTCCAACATGCGAGATTGGGCTGCCGAAGAAAACTAAATCTCCAGGGAGTAAAGCGCCTCGAGCTACAGCTCGTCCATAACTAAATTGCGCTCTTGAAGAGTGAGGAAGCCGAACTCCGGATTGCTGAAATGCTCGCATAGTTAAACCAGAGCAATCCCACTTAATCGGACCAGATGCGCCCCAGACATAGCTATCACCAATTTGTTTAACTGCATATCTAAGTGCAACGCCTGCTCTACCCGATACCGTATTCGCAAGACGGGCCTGCTCTTTCGAATATTTTTCGCGCGCATCTTCATCCATCGCTTGGAGACGTAGTAATCGCTCGCGATCGGCTTTCTCTAATTTAGAGAGTAACTTTTCAGCTGCTGCTAACTTCTGTTCGACTTGAGCAGCCTGAGCGCGGTAGCGAGCTTCCGCCGCTTTCACCAGACTTAACTTATCTCCCACAGTAAGTGAGGTTGCATCAAGGCGTTGTTTAGCAATTGCAAATTGCCGCAACTTCAAAGATTGCTTTCGCGTTACGCTCTCTAGCGATCCGGCGGCAGATAAATAAAGTGTCGGATCTGAGGAGAAGAGCAGTTCAACGCTCTCACCTAATCCAGTAGATTTGTAGCGCGCGACTGCGATTGAGGCGAGGGATTTTCTAATTTCATCTACGTTTTCTTTCTGGCTGGCCGCTTCTTGCTGGACTGATGCCAATTGTTTCTGGAGGCGTCCTAATTCAATTTTGGCCGCTTGTGCGTTTTCGCCAGCTTCTGCGGCATCTTCCTGGAGACGTTCTACCTCAGCGCGAACTCTCAATAAATCCGGGTTGGGCGCACCATACGAAGGCGGCGCCAAAGTGATAGCTAGGGCCACCGAGAGTAGTGAGGCGAGAAGCCGAGGGCGGGTCATCGCTTTAGGCTAACCGCGTTACCTGGGAAGGCTCAACCTGAGAGCGAATCTTTCGCCTGTGAGTCGCCTTGGAGCTGGAATCTAAGCGGCGGCACCATCCCTCGCGAGGCTAGTAGGTCGATTACCCGGGACTCCTCGCTTCCCATCGAACGAGGGTTGCCAATCAAAACCGAGACCACGCAATCGTCACAGTTCAAATCTCTTACGGCACAAGAGTCGCAATCAATGATCATGAACAAGAGGATAGAGAGGGGCACTGACAGCGTATGCCACTATTTCTGCCACTATGCCATCTACCTCTATGCCTTCGGCCTCTATGCATTCTGCCTCTGAGGTAAAGGTGCGGGCAAATCTCATTCTCGCCTCAAATGGCGCAACCACACTTAACGGCAGTTCGCGACCTCTTAGTCCAAAGGCCGACCGGGAGCGATTTCACCTATTGCGTAGTGGGGCCGATGTAATTTTGATCGGCGGCAAAACCTTTAATGGTGAACCGTATCGAGGTATTTCTACTCCCCTTCTCGTAGCTAGTCGATCCCTACGGATTGAGGAACCCGGCGTTGAATTTCATAACTGCTCTCCTATCGATTTAGTGAAGTTGGCAAAGAGTAGATACCAATCAATTCTTATTGAAGGCGGAGTAAATTTCCTCTCTAGCATTCTCGCTGAAAAACTTATTAATCAATTCTTCTTGACGCGTGTGAATACGAATGGAGATGGAAATATTTTTGAGGAGAGAAATTTAAAAGATAATTATTTATTGACCTCTCAAGAAACCTTAGATGGTTTAAGTTTTGAAATATGGGAGCCTAACCCACAGAGATAAAGGCGACTCCGGCCACCGCAAAAGTGATACCGAGATACTGGATTCTGTGTAGCCTCTCGCCTAAGAATTTAAATGCCAAAATAGAAGTGACTATCGGAAATAGCGAGCCCAAAACCATTGCGACTGAGACCAACCCTTTTGTTGTTGCAATTCCAAGTAGAAAATTTGCAAGAAAATCAGCAATTCCAATAAACAATAAAGTTGGGAGATCTCTCTTTGTAAAGCCGCCAAGCGACTTTGCGCGAAGTGCAATGAAAACACAGATAGTCACAGATGCCAATCGCATCGTGGTCATCGTGTGTAATGAATCAACTCTCGCTCCAATTGCGATGAAAGTTAAAGCGCCGCCAAATCCCAGCGCAGCAATCACCGCAAAAATTAGCGGCCGGATTGGTAAGCCCCCTTTAATTTCTGGGCCACTTGCCAAAAATGCACCAGTTAAAGCCACTATTAGCCCAAGGCCTTGTAGCGATGTTGGTCGCTCCCCTTCAATAAATGCGACAGTGAGTGGAATTACGGCCGCGAGCGAAGCGATTGGACTTACAACGCCCATCCTTCCAGTAGCAAGTCCGCTATAAAAAGCTAGTAATCCGATAAACCCCGAAATTCCTGCGATAACACCTGGGAGAAAGTAACCACTGAAACTCAGATTAGGGGATATGAATTCGCGGCCAAAAATTAAAGTTGTGACTATTGCTAGAAAGCCAAAAATCAAGCCAAAAAATTGAGAAACGCCAGTTACCGCAATTGAGCGATATCTCTTTGAAAGATTACCAGCCAGATAATCAGCTGTTCCCCAGAGTAGGCTTGAAAAAAGCGCCAAAATCGAACCCATAACTGCAACCTACCGGATGGCACTCCCACGCGCCTTCCACCTCACCTTTGATCCCTCTCTTACCCTTGGACGGTGGCAAAAGATGGGATTCAATTTCAGAAGTTTTGTAGCGAGGCGAGAGCCTTGCGTTTTCGCCCGGAAATTTCTGTCACTGAAGTTCCTGCGCCTGCGAAATTGGCACCATTTTCGATTGCATTTAGCGCTGATGTAATCATTAAAGATGATGATGTTGCCACTGGGCGTTTTGTGATGCTGCACGATCCGAATGAGCAAGAAGCTTGGGCGGGCACTTTTCGCTGCGTAACCTTTGTAAGGTCGGCGGTCGAGATTGAGATGCAATCCGATCCCTTGATGTCAGATGTTGCATGGACCTGGTTTCAAGATTCGCTAAAGGATTCAGCAGCGCCAAGTAAAGAGAGTAGTGGAACGGTTACCCGAGTCTCGAGCGCATCATATGGACAGATGGCCGACACAGAACATTCGGCGGAAATTGAAATCCGTGCATCTTGGACTCCAATTTCTGCAGACCATTTAGAACGTCACTTTCTTGCTTGGATAAGACTTCTTGAAGTTGCCTCCGGATTAACCCCGCTAGTTGACGGCGTAACCTCTTTAACACCAAGGAATTGATGCGAAATCTCACCGCCCCTGATGGCGGAACGCCCAAAGTAATTGAGAGCGAAGCTGAGTTCTTACGGGCGATAAATGAGCTAGAGGGTGGCGTCGGTCCAATCGCAATTGATGCGGAGCGAGCAAGCGGCTTTAGATATAGCCCGCGGGCGTATCTGATACAGTTAAATCGACGTAACGGTGGCCTGCATCTACTCGATCCAATAGCTCTGCAAAATTCACCGCATATTAAGAGATTGTCAGAATTAATTTCGAAGGCCGAAAGCATCATCCATGCAAGTAGCCAAGATCTGCCCTGCTTGCGCGATTTTGGAATTCATCCCGCAAAACTCTTCGATACCGAGTTGGGCGCTCGAATTGCCGGTTTTCCCAAAGTCGGCTTAGCTCCATTATGTGAATCGCTTCTCGAGATTTCACTCGCCAAAGAACATAGCGCTGTTGATTGGTCTATTCGTCCTTTAAAGAGTGAATGGCTTGATTATGCGGCTCTAGACGTCGCCGTATTGATAGATCTGCGAGATAAAGTCGAAGCTGCACTGCGCGATTCCAACAAACTTACCTGGGCGGAAGAGGAATTCGCCGCGGCTCTCAAGATGGAGCTTTTGAAGCCGCGCTCCGAACCGTGGCGTAGAACTTCGGGTATGCACCAAATTCGATCGCGTTTTGAATTGGCACTAATTCGAGCTCTATGGCAGGCGCGAGATGAGATTGCAAAGGAAATTGACTTAGCTCCAGGAAGACTCCTGAACGATGCGGTAATAATCGAATTAGCGCGAAATAAACCAAAGCTGCGCGATGAATTTCTAAATCTGCCGATTGTCAAAATGCGTATTCGTTCTGAGATTCAAGCGAGCTATATTGATCGTTGGTTGATTGTGCTCAATAATGCCTATCAAATCCCCGAAGCAAATTGGCCGGAGATGCGAGCTCGCGGAGACTCATTACCAGCTCCAAAAGTTTGGCGTGATAAGTTCCCGATTGCAAATGCTCAATTACTTCATGCAAGAAGTAATTTGGCGGAAATTTCAAAGCAATTTTCTATTCCACAAGAAAATCTGATTTCGCCCGATACGGTGAAACGAATAATTTTTAATTCCGGCAGAGAAGAGGTCTCAAAAGATTCGCCGGAGTTTCGATTGGAAATCGTTGCTAAGTTGAGTGAGTTTGGCGCTCGAAAATGGCAGGTGGATTTAGTCTCTGATGCCATCGCCAGAGCAAAATGCGAGTCGACTCCCCCAGCCAAGACAGAAGATTCCGAGGAAAACTCAGACCCTGCAGACCCAGAGTAGGTGACCAATTACGCAACAAATATGTTGCGTAAATCCAGGACTGTAAGTAGGGTCGTCCCGTGTTGAAGAAAAACCTTGCAATTCTTGCCACTTTGACGCTTCTTGCTTCCCTTGCATCCTGCTCAAATAACTCGGAGAGCGAAGCCAGTCTGGTCATTTACTCAGGTCGAAGCCAGGAATTTATAGAGCCATTTCTGCAGCGTTTCACCGAGGAGAGTGGGATATCCGTAGAAGTCAGATATGGCGATTCCGCAGCGCTTGCCGCCCAAATTCTTGAGGAAGGCGAGAATTCTCCAGCAGACCTTTTCCTCTCACAAGATGCCGGCGCACTCGGCGCAGTCTCTGCCTCAGAGCTTTTAGCACAGTTACCAGGAGAGTTAACTAATCAGGTTGAAGAAAAGTATAGGTCGGCCAAATTAGATTGGATTGCGCTGACCGGCCGAGTCAGAGTCTTGGCCTACGCACCTGATCGCGTAAAGGATTTACCTAAATCGATCGCATCACTTACTGATTCAATTTGGAAGGGCCGCGTTGGAATTGCTCCTACCAACTCTTCTTTTCAAGCTTTCGTAACTGCCATGATTCAAAAGCAGGGAGAGTCAGCTACAGAAACATGGCTCCGCGGACTTATGACGAACTCTGTAAAATTTTACGAGAAAAATAGTCTCATCGTCCAAGCGATAGATTCAGGTGAAATTGATGCCGGGCTTACAAATCATTATTACAAATGGGAAGTCTCAGAAGAATTAGACAGGCCAATAAATGTTGAGATTTCATTTTTTGCTCCCGGAGATATTGGAAATTTGGTAAACGTTTCAGGAGCCGGAATCTTGAGGAGTAGCAATAATAAGGAGAGGTCCGTCCAACTTATTAGATATCTACTGTCTGAGGGTGAACAGTCTCGGTTTGTTTCAGACACTCACGAATATTCAATACTAAATCCAAATTTGCGCCCCGAAGGCCTACCTGCTTTAAATGAGATCGCAGCACCAAATGTAGATTTGGCATCTTTAGCTGATCTAGAAGTCACTCAAAGAATCCTCATAAAGGTTGGGATGTTATAGAAGATGACGGTTTTAGATCCGATGAGGGTTACCGGCCCCGATACTTTTCCTAGTTCGAAAACATCTCCGCCCTTAGTAATTGCAGGTTCGATCACACTTTTTATTGTTGCTCTTCCCTTGTTTTATTTAACAAAGCGAGCACTCGAAGTAAATTCTGAGACGCTGCGAATCGTTTTTTGGCGCTTCAAAACAGTAGAAATATTTATTACGACTTTTTCCCTTGCCATAGGAACTGCGCTGATTGCGACTCTCTTTGGAATTGGAATTGCATGGGCACTTAATAGTGTGGAGCTGCCAGGTTTAGGTTTGATCAGAGCCCTTGTAATTCTTCCAATCGCTATTCCAAGTTACGTTTTTGCTTATGCCTGGCTCTCATTAGGATTCTTGCCGAAGGGCTTTCTAGCCGCATTATTCGTTTTGACTCTTACGACTACTCCATACGTTACGTTAGCTGCGCTAGCAGCCTTTCGAAGAATTGATTCCTCACAATTAGATGTTGCGCAAACACTTGGACTAAATCCAATTGCCACATTTATGCGGGTAACTCTCCCTCAGATTCGCAATGCTGTTGCTTCTGGCGCATTATTGGTGGCGCTCTATGTGCTAAGCGATTTTGGCGCTGTTTCTCTTCTCGGAGTTGATACCTTTACAAGAGCGATTCAGAATGCTTACCAAGGTAGCTTTGATCGCAGTAGCGCTTCAATTTTAGCTCTGCTGTTGGTGACTATCTCAACTCTTGTTATTTATGCAGAATCAAGTACAAGGCAACGCTCTCGAGTTTTCTCAAGTTCGGTGCGAATTGTCAAGAGAGCTCCATTTAATCCTTCTAACCGCGTGAAAATTTTTTCCTTGAGTTTTATTTTTGTTTATCTTCTAGTGGCGCTCATAATGCCCTTGGCGCTTCTAATCAGCAGGTTCATCTCTCGCCCAAAGCCAATTGACTTTACTTCCTTAACGCAAGCATCAATCTCAACCATCAGCGTCTCGCTATTTGGCGCCTTCCTGGCTCTCTTGCTGGCCTTACCCGTTGCGATAATGGCTGCGCAAAGATCTCGGTTAGGGCTTTGGTCGGAACGAGGCGTTTTATTAGTACACGCGCTCCCAGGAATTGTCATGGGACTAGCGCTAGTTTCTTTTGGTTCAGATTTTCCCGGGATTTACCAGACCCTGGGCTTGCTTGCTTTTGCTTATGCAATTCTCTTCCTGGCTCGATCCGTTGGGTCTACTCGAAGTGCAATTTCAAAAGTACCCCAGAACTTGACCGAGATTGCGGCAACCTTAGGCCAGACTCGCTCAAAGATATTCCTGCGGGTTACGCTACCGCTCGCTGCACCGGGAGTTCTTGCCGGAACTCTCTTAGTTTTTCTCTCTTCCATGAAAGAATTGCCTGCAACGTTAATGCTACGTCCAACTGGCTTTGAAACTCTTTCTACTGAAATTTGGAATAACACTTCGATCTTTCGTTTTAGTGAAGCTGCACCTTACGCACTACTACTAATTGCCATAGCAGCGATACCAACCTTTTTGATCAGTCGACCTGATAGAGATTTAGAAAAAGGCGAAATCCAATGACGACTTTAGAGATAACTGATTTAGGTGTGAAGTTTGGAGATCGCGAAATTCTCAAGAGCCTTACGCTAACAATTCCCTCTGGATCTTATGCGGCGCTTCTTGGACCTTCAGGTTGTGGCAAAACAACTCTGTTGCGGACGATTGCGGGTTTGATACGACCATCTTCAGGAGCGATTCGTTTCGGTAAAAAGCTCGTGAGCGTCTCGTCTCTAGTTCTACCTCCACACAAGCGAAACATTGGTTATCTGCCGCAAGAAGGTGGCCTTTTTCCGCATCTTACAGTCAGTGAAAATATCGGTTTTGCGCTTCCAAAAAATTCTAAAGTTAATGAACGCAAACAAATTATCGAAGAAATGTTAGAGCTAGTTGGATTAAGTAGTTTTGGGGATCGAAAACCGCATCAACTAAGTGGTGGGCAACAGACTCGAGTAGCGCTAGCACGTGCGCTTGCAACTAAACCAGCAATAGTGCTTCTAGATGAACCATTCTCAAATCTTGATCAAACGCTCCGCGCAGAAGTAAGCGAGGAGGTTGTTGCATTACTAAAACGAACGAAAACAACTTCCTTGATGGTAACCCACGATCGAGAAGACGCACTTGTCTCGGCAGATTTGATTGCCTTGATGCGCGAAGGTCATGTCGTTCAATTTGGAACTCCAGAAAATGTTTACATGCAGCCAATTTCAGCCGAAATTGCGGAGAGTACTGGTGATGTAATAGAGCTTCCAGCAGAAAGAAATAAAAGAGGCAAACTAATCTCGCCTCTGCACGAGTCCAAAAGCCGCTCAACCAAGAATGCTGCAGCTAAGAAGGGCGAATTGGGCTCGCTTCTTATAAGACCTGAGGAAATAAGAATTCATGCGCCTGGAAAGAAGCATCCACGAGCGATAATCCGAGAAATTCATTATTACGGCCACGACGCGGTACTCGAACTGGAGCTTCCCGGCTTGGAGAAGAAGTTGAAAGTGAGAGTCGGCGGTCCAATTAACTACAAAGTTGGAGCCCCTGTTGGGGTCGAACACCACGGCCCCATACGTTGGATAAGCCGCTAGGTAGATGACTGGGAAGGCTACTCACGAGTAGGGTTCTGCCATGAAATCTGCCACTGTAAAAACTAATGTTGTTTTAGTCGACGCCGTCCGTACTCCATTTGGAAAAGCTGGAAGTCTCTATCAAGGCACGCGGGCCGATGACATCGTTATCCGATGCATCAGAGGTTTGCTTGAGAGAAATCCACAAGTCAATCCTCGCGAAATAGACGATGTGGCGATTGCTGCTGCCACGCAATTCGGAGATCAAGGAATGAATATTGGACGTTCTGCAACCATACTCGCGGGCATTCCAAATACTGTTCCGGGTTACTCTGTGGATCGCTGGTGTGCCGGTGCCATGACTTCTGTTACGACACTTGCCGGCGCAATAAATATGGGCGCTTACAACTTAGCAATTGCTGGCGGAGTAGAACATATGGGCAACCATCCGATGGGTGAAGGCATGGATCCAAATCCGCGATATTTAGCAGAAAAAATTGTTGATACCGATGCGCTCTCGATGGGAAATACCGCAGAACGGCTCCACGATAAATTTCCACATCTCACAAAAGAGCGAGCTGACAAATATGCGCTAAATTCGCAATTAAAAACTGCATCTGCTTATAAGGCTGGAAAGATTCAACCGAACTTAATTCCAGTTGCGGTTAGAAATCCCGAACAAGGTTGGGGCGTCGCTACGATTGATGAACCACCAAGACCTGGTACAACTCTCGAAGCGTTGGCCGCTCTCAAAACACCATTTAGACCAAATGGCCGAGTAACTCCCGGAAATGCCGCTGGTCTAAATGATGGCGCCACGGCAGCTCTATTAGCAAGCGAGAAGAAAGCAGAAGAGCTAGGTCTTCCGATAAAAGCCAAATTAGTTACATTTGCCTTCGCGGGTGTGGAGCCTGAAATTATGGGATACGGACCAGTTCCATCAACGCTCAAAGCTCTGGAGTTAGCTGGCCTTGGCATTGAAGATATCGGTCTTTTTGAGATTAATGAGGCATTTTCAATTCAAGTTCTCTCGTTCTTAGATTATTTTGGAATTGCCGATGATGATCCACGAGTCAATATCTATGGTGGCGCAATCGCTGTTGGACACCCCCTCGCCTCGTCAGGAATTCGATTAATGTTAAATCTCGCAGAAGGATTTAAGGAACGTCCTGACGTTCGATACGGAATAACCACAATGTGTATCGGCCTTGGAATGGGCGGTACTGTGATTTGGGAGAACCCGCATTATCAAGTGAAGGGTAATTAATAATGAGCGAAACTGCTGCGCCTGAAGAAGTAGTTACCAGAGCACTTCTTCGAGAAGTTGATCTCTCCCTATTTGGCTTTAACGGGAAGTTATCTCTAATCTCATTAGACAACGGTATGGATCACACTCGGCCCAATACGTTAGGCCAAAAATCACTACAGGAATTGGATGCTGCGCTAACCAGCGCCGAGTCAAGTGACTCGGTGGCTATTGCAATCACGGGTAAGCCATTTATCTTTGCCGCAGGAGCCGATCTCTCGGGATTACCTTTTCTAAATGACAAGAAAATTGCCTTACAGATTGGGAAATATGGACATGATCTTTTCAAGCGACTGGGTCGTGGCAAGAAACCTACGTTTGCATTCATCAATGGCTTAGCTCTTGGTGGAGGGCTTGAGATTGGGCTACATTGCAATTATCGAACTGTCGCATCTACGGCGTTTACCGCGCTACCGGAATGTTTCTTAGGGCTAGTTCCCGGATGGGGCGGCGCAACAATCCTTCCAAAACTTATTGGCCCAGAACGAGCTGTCAAGGTAATCATTCAGAACGCGCTCAACAACAATACGATGATGAAGGCCAAAGACGCGCTCGAACTTGGCGTAGTGGATGCCGTATTCGAACCCGCCGATTTCTTGGAGAAATCCTGCGCTTTCGCCGCAGATATCCTCTCTGGAAAGAAGAAAATTGAGCGAAGCGATTTTACAAAAGATACAGCGGCCTGGGAGAAAGCTATAGAAATAGGTAAATCTGCTGTTGCCAAAAAATATGGCGGTGCAGATATTGAATCGCCGCGTCGTGCTTTGGAGTTAATCGCAGAAGCTAGGACCAACACCCTAGACCAGGGTTTCGATGCAGAAGATCGAGTACTTGCAGAACTAGTTATGAGCAATCCACTACGCGCATCACTTTATGCATTTAATTTGATTCAAAAGAAACGTAAGAAAGTTGAAGGCGCCCCAAAACCCGCCTTGGCGCGAAAAGTGACCCGGGTAGGAATCGTTGGCGCAGGATTGATGGCATCTCAACTTGCTCTTCTATTTTTGAGAAATATGAAGGTGCCAGTCGTAATCACAGATCTTGATCAAGCGCGTGTTGATAAAGGCATCTCGTGGATCCACTCCGAAATAGATAAATTGGTCGAAAAAAAGCGGCTAAACGAGGAGGGTGGTCGCCGTCTAAAGGGACTCATCACTGGCTCGGTAGACCAGAAAATCTTCGCAAGTTGTGATTTTATTATCGAAGCGGTTTTTGAAGAACTTTCAATCAAACAGAAGTTATTTAAAGATTTAGAGAAGATAATTACTCCGGAATGTGTTTTGGCAACAAATACCTCATCTCTCTCCGTTGAAAAGATGGGCGAAGGCCTTCATAACCCAGAACGAGTCGTTGGGTTCCATTTCTTCAATCCAGTCTCAGTTATGCCCCTTCTAGAGATAGCGCGGACGAGCAAGACTGATGATGCCACTACGGCGACTGCTGTTTCTGTCGGCAAAGATTTAAAGAAGACGATGATTATTTGTAAAGACGCTCCCGGATTTGTAGTGAATCGACTACTTACTCGTTTCATGGGTGAAGTTACTGACGCAATAGATGAAGGAACGCCATATGACGTTGCAGATAGCGCTTTGCGACCACTTGGTTTCCCAATGTCACCGCTGGAGTTATTTGGACTAGTTGGACCTGGAGTGGCTTTACATGTATCCAAGACTCTTAATGCAAATTTAGGACCTCGTTACAAGATTTCGCCAACCGTCACAAGATTGGTTGAAAAAGGAGTCAAGTCTTTCTATATCAGAGATGAGAACGGTAAATTAAATCCAAACTCTGAAGCGCTCGAACTTGTCGAGAAAGGAACTTCGCCCTCAACTTCAGATCAAGTAAGAGAGCGTGCTTTGAAGGCGCTTGCTGAAGAGGCGAAGATGATGCTTGATGAAGGCGTAGTAGCCACTCCATCAGAAATTGATCTCTGCATGCTTTTAGGCGCTGGATGGCCGATGCATCTCGGAGGGATTTTGCCTTACTTGGATCGCGAAGGAATTAGCGTTGCGGTCTCTGGTCAACGTTTCCATCAACCGGGAATCGCTTCACTTCCTGAGTAGAAGATTGGGAATACCATCCAACTATCTGTCGAGCGATAGTTTGCGAAGTAATTCCTAGCTCTTCAAGTATTTGATTACGTTTCCCATGTTCGAAAAACTCAAGTGGGGCGCCGATTGAGTGAATCGGAATCTCTAAATCTAGCGCCCTGAAACTTTCAGAAAGCGTGCTGGCTATACCTCCATGCGCAATTCCATCTTCGACAACCACTACCTGTCGATATTTTCCAGATAATTTTGATAGAAACTCGATAGGAAGCGGCTTGACCCATCGCGGATCGATAACAGTTACGCCAACGCCTTCGCGGTTTGCCTGGGTTGCCGCATCAACAGATATTTGCGCCATTGCGCCGACAGCGATTAGCAAAATATCGGTGCTTTCTCCACGATATAGAAAATCAATTCCATTACGACTTTCAAAAGCAGGTATTTCGGAGGAAATAATTCCTTTCGGGTAACGCAAAAGTGATGGCGAATTTATATCAATTGATTCTGCAAGTAGCTCCCTTAATCGAATCCCATCTCTAGGCGCCGCAACCTTTAAGTTAGGAACAATTCCAGTTAAAGCAAGATCCCAGACTCCATTATGAGAGGGGCCATCGTCGCCGGTAAATCCTGCACGGTCGAGCACAAAAGTAACCCCAGCATTGTGGAGTGAAACATCAAGCAAAAGTTGGTCAAAAGCTCTATTTAGAAATGTCGAATAGACCGAGACGACTGGGTGAAGTCCGGTAAATGCCAGACCAGCTGCCGATGTGACTGCATGCTGCTCAGCTATTCCAACATCAAAGGTTCGATCCGGAAATTCCTTTTGGAATCGATCCAGACCGGTTGGCCCCAACATGGCTGCTGTTATTGCCACAACTTCTTTTCGCGCACGACCAATTTCGAGCAAAGCATCTGAAAATTCTTCAGTCCAAGTTCGTCCAGCCTTAGCGATAGATTCTCCAGTCTCAGGATCGACAACCCCGACCGCGTGAAACTTTTCTGCTTCATCTTTTATAGCAGGTGCGTACCCTCTGCCTTTTTCAGTTATTGCATGGACGATAACTGGACCTTCAAATTTCTTTGCCTGTTCCAATGTCCGCTCAAGTGCAGCAATATCATGGCCATCGACCGGACCAAGATATTTCAAACCTAGATCTTCAAACATTCCCTGTGGGGCGACAATGTCTTTTAATCCCTTTTTCATTCCATGAAGTGTTTCGTAGATTGGGTGTCCAACTACAGGCGTGCGCTCTAGAACACCTTTACCCCATTGAAGGAAACGTTCATAACCTTTGGTGGCCCTAAGGGTAGATAAGTAAGTCGCCACGCCGCCAATAGTCGGTGAATAAGAGCGTTCATTATCATTAACAACAATCACTAATCTTAAATTCTTCTGAGCTGCAATATTATTTAAAGCTTCCCAAGCCATCCCACCGGTAAGGGCGCCATCTCCAACGACTGCCACAACTGTTCTATCTGTTATTCCCTGCAAACTAAAACCTTTAGCTATTCCTTCAGACCATGAGAGTGCGGTTGATGCATGTGAATTTTCAACGACGTCATGAATACTCTCTGATCTATTTGGATAACCGGCTAATCCCCCTCGTTGGCGGAGCAAATCAAAACCATTAACGCGTCCGGTAAGAATCTTGTGGACGTAAGATTGGTGACCGGTATCGAAAATAATTACATCGTGCGGTGATTGAAATATTCGATGGATAGCAATAGTTAATTCAACAACGCCAAGATTTGGTCCAAGATGACCACCAGTTCGCGATACTTTCTCGATTAAAAACTCTCTAATCTCTTGCGATAACTCGAGAAGTTCATCCTCATCTAACCTGACCAGATCAGATGGAGAGGTAATTCTTGAAAGTTGTCGCATGATAATAATCTTAACTAATTACTAGCCAACAAGTGATCTGAGAACATATTGCATGATTCCACCGTGGCGGTAGTAATCAGCCTCGCCTGGAGTATCTATTCGAACTTTAGCCTGGAACACCGTATTACCTGCAGTTACCTGGACAAATTCTGGGATTTTTCCATCGTTCAAGCCAGTTACTCCCGATATGGTGAATGTTTCCGTGCCATTAATTCCAAGACTCTCGCAATTTTGGTTATCTAAGAATTGCAATGGTAGAACTCCCATGCCAATCAAATTAGATCGATGAATTCTTTCAAATGATTCTGCAATTACAGCGCGAACACCGAGTAGCGCTGTCCCCTTAGCTGCCCAATCTCGAGAAGACCCAGAGCCATATTCCTTGCCAGCAAGAATTACCAAAGGAATATTTTCAGATTGATAAGCCATTGAAGCTTCATAAATGGTTGTCTGCTTGCCCTCGTCAAGAAAATTCCTGGTAAAGCCTCCTTCAACGCCATCCAAAAGCTGATTCTTGAGTCTGATATTTGCGAAAGTTCCTCGAATCATCACTTCATGATTACCGCGGCGTGAACCATATGAATTGAAATCAGCTTTATCAACGCCATGAGCCAAAAGGTACTTGCCTGCAGGTGAATCAGCCTTGATTGAACCAGCAGGCGAAATATGGTCTGTGGTTACTGAATCCCCCAATTTCGCCAAAACTCGAGCGTTCTGGATATCAGAGACTGGTCTTGGCGTTTTCGGCATACCTTCAAAATATGGCGGACGTCTTACATATGTTGAGTTTGGATCCCATTCAAATATTTTTCCACTAGGTGTTTCTAAAGAAGTCCATCGATGGTCTCCGGCAAAAACGCTCGAGTAATCCTTCTGGAACATTTCTGATGAGATCACTGTGTCAATTACTGATTGGACCTCGTCTGGCGTCGGCCAGATCTCCTTCAAGAATACATCGTTACCATTTGAATCTTTGCCAATTGGATCTCTTTCGAAATCATGATCCATAGATCCTGCTAATGCGTAAGCGACGACAAGTGGCGGAGATGCCAGATAATTCATTTTCACATCTGGGCTGATGCGACCTTCAAAGTTTCTATTTCCAGATAAGACGGCTGCAACAGCAAGATCATTTTCATTAATAGCTTTACTAACTTCACTAGGTAGCGGCCCTGAATTTCCAATACAAGTTACGCAACCGTAGCCAACCAGATTGAATCCAAGTTTCTCGAGGTATGGTGTTAACCCTGCCTTTTCGTAGTAATTCGTAACGACTTTTGATCCAGGCGCTAAGGTTGTCTTTACCCACGGTTTACTAGTTAGACCTCGTTCTGAAGCTTTCTTAGCAAGGATTCCAGCGCCAATCATCACACTTGGATTTGATGTGTTTGTACACGATGTAATTGAAGCAATTACAACTGAGCCATGCTTTACGTTTCCTTCTAGGCCGTTAACTTTAACTGGGATTTCACCTTTTGCAGATTTTTCACCAAGATACCCGGGAAGAGATTTCTGGAAGGAAACTTTGGCGTCCGAAAGTGGAACGCGATCCTGTGGTCGCTTAGGCCCCGCGATAGAAGGAACAACTTTCGCAAGATCAAGCTCTAAATGTTCTGAGTATCTCGGAGTTGCATTTGGATCATGCCAAATTCCTTGCGCCTTGGCGTAACTTTCAACTAGCTCAAGTTGTTGACGACTGCGCCCAGTGAGCTCCAGATATCGCAAGGTCTCTTCATCAATTGGGAAAATTGCGACCGTTGAACCATACTCAGGAGACATATTTCCGATTGTGGCTCGATTAGCCATTGGCAATGCGCTTACTCCGGGCCCGTAAAACTCGACAAACTTTCCAACGACACCATGTTTACGCAACATTTCGGTGATCGTTAAAACCAAATCAGTTGCCGTAGTTCCGACAGGGAGTGAGCCCTTCAATTTAAAACCAACGACTCTTGGAATTAACATCGATACGGGTTGGCCAAGGAGTGCAGCTTCGGCTTCGATTCCTCCAACGCCCCACCCTAAAACTCCTAATCCATTGACCATGGTTGTGTGAGAGTCGGTTCCGACGACGGTGTCAGGATATGCGCGAAGTTGGCCAGCAACTTCTCTTGTCATGATGACTCGGGCTAAATACTCAATATTTACTTGATGGACAATTCCAGTTCCAGGTGGGACAACTTTAAATTCATCAAATGCAGTCTGTCCCCACCTAAGAAAACGATATCGCTCAGTATTTCGTTGGTACTCAATATCCACATTCTCTTGAAAAGCTGACGAGGTGCCGTAACGATCTGCAATAACTGAGTGATCAATTACTAATTCTGCAGGAGCCAATGGATTAACTTTTGCTGGATCGCCTCCTAATTCGATAATTGCTTCACGCATAGTTGCGAGATCAACAATGCAAGGAACTCCCGTAAAATCTTGCATGATTACTCGAGCGGGCGTGAATTGAATTTCGGTATCAGGCTGCGAATCAGGATTCCATTCTGCCAACGCCTTAATCTGTGCGGCCGTAATGTTCGCCCCATCCTCGGTTCGAAGGAGGTTCTCAAGGAGAATTTTTAGTGAGAAAGGCAGCGAGGCCGCCTTGGCAAGTTTGGTGATATCGAAGATTTCGTAAGTTTTTCCAGATACTGAAAGATCCCTTCTGGCGCCGAAGGAATTCTTGCTCATGGCCCCATCCTAACTTGGTTGCAAATCTCGCATCTACTCTGGCGCCCTACCTTCTGATGAACCTCGCCACACATTCCATATGTTGTGTCATGGGAAACAAGTCAAAGGCTCGCACTGTATCCATCTCATAGGAATTATTCGTTAGAAAGCCTGCATCTCTAGCAAGCGCGGCTGGATCACAGGCAACGTAGACAATGGTTCGAGGAGACAGACGAATAATTTCTTTTAAAACTTTTGCTCCCGCACCTGCTCGAGGAGGATCCAAGATAACTAGGTCGCAACTTGAAAGTTTTTGGATCTCCTTCTCTACTTTCCCATTACGAAACTCGACGTTACCTGAGGATGAGTAGTTCCATATGGCATCACTTATTGCAGATTCAGACTCTTCAATCAAGGTTAATCTTCCACCAATTCCTATTGTTTTCAGTGAGGGTGAACTCAAGATGCCAATTCCAGCATAGAGATCAATAACATGGTCGCTAGGTCTATATTCAGAGAGTTCGGTTACAACTTTGGTTAAAAGAGACGGAGCTGACTTATGACTTTGCCAGAAGCTTTCAAAAGATACCTCGAATTTCTGGTTGTCAATGAAAAAAGGCAGGCGATCAGTTTTACTAAAATCTGAATGGATATTTCCTAGTCCGTCAATTACAACTTCTATTTTTGAGCCAGGCGCTAGCCTCGAGGAATTTAATGACTCAATCGATATCTTCGGGTCCGCTAATTTGCATGATTCAATCTCAATTAACTCATTACTTCTTGATTTGAACATCGATACCTTGCCGGTTTTACTTATGTTGAACTCCATCCTGGTTCGCCACCCAAATATCGGGGGAACTTCCTCAACCGGAACGTCAACCTCAAGATTTGCGAGTCTTTTGAACTGTTCTTTAATTATTTGAGATTTCAATTCTCGTTGTCGCGTTGGAGTTATGTGCTGGAAATCGCAGCCGCCACAACCATTCGGACGAGCATATGCGCACTCTGCTTGAATTCGATCTTGCGAAGGTGAAATTACTTTTACGCAATCTGCTCTCGCAAAACTCTTTGAAATCTCAGTTATCTTTGCGATGACTCGTTCACCAGTAATCGCATGACGGACAAAAACAACTCGTCCTTCAATTCTCGCAACAAAATGTCCACCGTGGGCAACTGGACCAATTTCAAGTTCCAGTTCGTCACCAATCTTCATATATCCCCTTGCTGGAATTACTATGCCTGCGTGGATTCGTAATTTGCGCTGATGCGGGTGTAAATTCTCTCATTGTGCACATCGTGATTATGGGATGCGGGCGCGTTGGTTCAACATTAGCCAAAGACTTTCAAGCTCTCGGCCACTCAGTTGCAGTAATCGATCAGGATCGAGAAGCTTTTCGAAGACTTGGGGCTGACTTCAATGGTTTGACCGTTGCTGGTATCGGATTCGATCGCGATACTCTGATTGAGGCAGGAATCCAACAAGCCGATGCATTTGCTGCAGTCTCAGATGGAGATAACTCAAATATTTTGGCAGCACGAGTTGCTAGAGAAACTTATGGCGTAAAAAATGTTGTTGCACGTATTTATGATCCTGGTAGAGCAGAGATTTACCAGCGGTTAGGAATCCCGACCGTTGCCACAGTTCTTTGGACTACCGATCAAATAATGCGCAGGATTCTTCCCACAGGAGCGAAATCACAATGGCAGGATGCATCGGGACGGGTTCAACTAGTTGAATCTTCTCTTCATTCGGGCTGGTTTGGTAATCAGGTCCTTTCAATTGAGAAATTAACAATGGCTAGAGTGGCTTTTGTAACCCGCCTCGGAGAAGGTTTGATACCCGATGAACATTCCGTTCTACAGGAAGGCGACGTCGTCCATTTACTTGTTACCGAAGAAAATCTTAAAAATGTCGATGAAGCTCTAAGAAATCCACCAGGAGAGCAGCGATGAAAATTGCAATTGCTGGTGCTGGAAATGCTGGCCGAGCTATCGCCCGAGAACTAATTGCAAATGGCCATCAAGTTCTCCTTATTGATAAGAATCCAAAAGCATTGAAAATGGATAGCGTTCCCAATGCTGAATGGTTACTTGCCGACGCATGTGAAATCTCAACATTAGACAAGGCTGGACTTGATCAATGCCAAGTCATGGTTGCGGCCACAGGTGATGACAAAGTCAATCTAGTTTCATCATTATTAGCTAAGACTGAATATGGCGTCCCTAGGGTTGTAGCTCGCGTGAATCATCCTAAAAACGAATGGTTATTCGATTCATCCTGGGGGGTTGATGTAGCAGTATCAACTCCGCGAATCATCGCAGCACTTGTAGAAGAGGCTGTAAGCGTTGGCGATGTGGTTCGACTATTCTCAATTAAGTCTGGCGAGGCGAATCTGGTCGAGATAACACTTCCCGACACCGCAAAGTGCATTGGTAAGTCAGTTGAAGAGATTGAATTACCTGTGGATGCATCCTTAGCCGCAATAATTCGTGATGGTCATGTATTAACTCCATCTCAGCATGAAGTTTTCACAGCTGGGGACGAGTTAATTTTTGTTGCCTCAAGTAGCGCTGAAGAATTAATAAAGGGCTGCTTCGTAACTAATTAATTAGTAGGCCTTAATTCTGGTTTAAGAGATGGGCCGGCTTTGATTACCTTCCAGGTTAACCAAGCTGCCAATATGAACAATGGATAGCCCATAGCTAAGCGAGCTGTGCCAAGAGCATTCACATTTTCTGAGAGGTATAACGGGTATTGGACAATAAGCCGAGATAAAAATAATCCAACCCAAATCCAAGTCGCCTTGATATACACATTTCGGCGTGCTGGATCTTTGCGCCACATCAAATTTTCGCCAAGTAATGGTCCAAGTACCAGGCCGATAACGGGCCAGCGAACTAAGTTAGATAGTGCATATGCAAGCGCGTAAATTGCATTTGTCCAAAGGCCAGGAAGATAGAAATCCTCCGCTTTTCCGCTTCGATTCGATATCCACGCACAAATCGCGACGCCAATCACCCCAGATAGAGCATGCTGAATTGTTTCACGCTTAATCAATCTAATGACAGTAACGATTGCGCTGAGCGAGAGCGCTATTAGAGCTGATTGTGATACTTCTTTCGTAATATTAAAAGCAAGGAGGAATACCAGCGCCGGAATTCCGGAATCAAACAAACCTTTTTTCCCGCCAAATGCAGTTATGATTTTTTCTTTATCGTTTTGAGAGCTCATGATTTTCCGGTCGAGCCAAATCCATCTGAGCCCCTTGAGCTGCCAGGAAGCTCCTCTAGCTCTACAAATTCAGCGTGTTCAATCTTTTGAATTATTAACTGTGCAATCCGTTCGCCACGTTTAATAGTTATCGGAGTCTTTGCATCGTAATTTATTAGGATAACTTGTAGTTCACCACGATATGCAGCATCGACCGTTCCTGGTGCGTTCACCATTCCCAGCCCCTCTTTAATCGCGCGCCCGGATCTTGGATGCACAAAGGCGGCAAAACCTGGAGGAAGCGCAATCGCAATACCTGTTGGAATTAACTTTCTTTCGCCCGGCGATAACTCAATATCAATCCTCGAATAGAGATCGGCTCCGGCATCTCCCGGTTTTGAATAGCTGGGTAACGGTAAATCAGGATCCAATCTTTTGATTAAAACTTTCATGGATTAATCTCAAGCTCCGGCGTCTTACCGTTTATACCAAAGAGAGCCTCTCGAAAGCCTTCCGGGGCATTATTTACAAAATGTTCGAGTGGAACCGTTATATATATAGCTGCAGCTTCTACAGCAATTGGTCCATCTTCCGAATCAATCCGCCCTTCAGCGCGACAGTAAACCTTTCTTCCATCCTGGCCAAATATTTCAGCTTTGATAAAAAGAGTCTTACCAACTTGTACAGGCAATAAGAAACTGGTTTCAAGTTTTCCAGTAACCGCTGGTTCCCTTATTAACCACATTAATTTACCCAGCGCCTCATCAAATGCGCACGATAGGAGACCGCCGTGAGCTAAGCCCGGTGCTCCTTGATGGTGCTCGGAAACGGTGAACTTTGCCGTAATTGTCATATCCGAACCGGCATAAGCCGTGAGGTGAAGACCGGTTGGATGCGATACTCCACAACCAAAACAATCTTGATTGTGAGATCCCAAAAGAGTTCCTTCCGGTGGTGCTTTGGGATGTCGCTCTGGCACCTTAGAACCCGGAGGTGGATTGATATTTAAACCCTTTGACATAGCGCGAAGATTACCCTGTACTTGAAGTAATCTGACCGTTGTGACCGAGATAATTCGATGGCCGTTGCGGATCTGGATCGTGATTTTTGCGCTCAATCTTTCAATTGTGCTCGCTATTGGCGTAGCACTCTCAGATTTAATGATTGTTTCTCTATTCCTTGGTCTAACAATTCTTACAATATATTCATCGGTAAAAACCACGCTAAAAATCCAGGTAACTGAAAGTTTATTTAAGGTTAAAGGCGCCCAAATTGAGCGAAAATTTATCGACCGTATTGAGCTTCTAGATGAGGCTCAAATGCGAAATGAGCGTAGCTACCTCTTGAATCCCAAAGCATTTCTAGCGCTTCGCTTCTGGGTAAAGACCGGAGTGAAGATTTATCTCTCTGACGATAGGGATCCGACGCCTTACTGGTTAATAAGTTCTCGAAAAGGAAACCTTATAAAAGATACTTTAAGGATTTAGGCGCAATCTTTACAAATAGCCTTGGCGCCCTCGCCTCTAGCTAGTTGAGTATGGTGGTGCACCAAGAAACATCTCGAGCAGGTAAATTCATTCTCTTGTCGAGGAACGACGCGGACTGCTAATTCTTCACCAGAGAGATCGGCTCCGGGCAACTCGACATTCTCGGGATCTTCTTCATCTACATCTATCTGACCTGATTGTGCTTCAGCGCGTTTCGCCTTTAATTCTTCAATAGATTCTTCATGAAGCTCTTCATCAGTTTTCCGCGGCGTGTCATAGTCGGTTGCCATTTTTCACCACCTTTTCCATCCCGATTACATCTGTCCCGGGCGGATAATGCCCAATAACCCGCTTATATGTCCTGCCTAACCTGCGGCGTGTCGAGATTATTCCCGTCGAACCTGAGCGTCTTTGCGTTTTTGAGCCGCATCTCTACGCCAACTTTGGATTGCTCCATGGTTTCCGGAGAGAAGGACATCCGGAACTGCTAATCCTCGCCAAACGGCCGGTTTGGTGTACACCGGGTATTCCAATTCTCCGATTTCATTATGCGACTCTTCTAAAAGTGAATCGGGATTTCCAATAACACCAGGTATCAATCTCGCGATAGCCTCAATAATCACAAGCGCGGCTCCCTCTCCGCCATTTATCACGTAGTCACCTATTGATATTTCGTGTAAACGAACTTTTGGGTGGGAACGGTAAAACTCAACTACGCGGGAATCAATTCCCTCATAACGCCCACAAGCGAAAACTAGATGTTGCGCTGTAGAGAGTGATTCTGCAATTCTCTGGTTAAAAACGGTTCCGGAGGGTGTCGGAAATACTAGATCTAGCATTCCTTCGCTCTTATCTATCACATCGTCAATTGCATCGCCCCAGGGTTCAGGACTCATCACCATGCCCGCACCTCCGCCATAAGGAGTGTCATCAACACTGCGATGGTTGCCAGTCGCAAACTTTCGTAAATCAATCGTTTCGAAATTAAGCGCCGCTTTTTCTATGGCTTTGCCAATTAAAGAGAGGCGCATAGGCGCAAAATATTCCGGAAATATTGTGATTGCCGTGAATTTCATTCGATGCCCTCCAAATTATCAATTATGAGTTCAGAGGTGCCAACCGTCGGTACATGTTTCGTGACAAACGGAATCAAAATCTCACCAGAATTAGTCTTTACCACCAAAGTGTCGTGGGCTGGATGATCCAGCACATCAACAACTATTCCAACTAAATCTCCCTTTAAATTCTTAGCTTTCATTCCGACAATTTGCGAGATATGAAATTCATTTGAGTCTGGTGTCGATTTAGGAATCTCGATTTCAGCAAGTAATTTTGTGCCCCGCAGTGATTCTGCCGCATTTCTATCTGACTTTCCCTTGAATGAAAGTAGCACGACCCCGTTGTGCTCTCTTGAAGTTTCAATCAGAAGCGGACCCCGATCTGATGGATCAGTTTGCAGCTGATTTCCAATTTGAAATCTCACCTCAGGTTTGTCAGTCAATGATTCAACAGTTACTTCGCCGCGTAATCCGTGGGCGCGGCCAATTCGACCAATGACCAGCAACAACTAACGAGCTTCGTCAGCCTCGATCAGATCGACTCTCACACTTCTACCTGCGAGGGCCGAGACAACTGTGCGTAGCGCTTTCGCGGTACGACCATTGCGACCGATTACCTTTCCGATATCGTCAGGATGGACTCGTACTTCTAAAGTAGTGCCGCGTCTACCATCGCGTTCAGTTATTACAACTTCCTCAGGATTATCGACTATACCTTTTACAAGATGCTCTAAAGCTTCGTCAATCATTTTTACTCTGTAGGAGTCTCGACGGTTGACTCAGTTGCAGGAGTCTCTTCGACAGAAACTTCAGCGGGGGTTGAGTCGACAGTTTCTGAACTGGGCGCTTCTACTGGCTCTGCTACGTCAGCTGGAGCACTCTTGGCTGCTAATTTCTCCGCAGCGCGCTTCTTCATAGTTGTCGCGCCATCTTTCGGCTCATTCATCGCAGCTTTAACTGCTGTTTCATAAGCAGCCCGCTTATCTGGGCGAGCAGGAATGGTCTTAAGTGTTCCTTCAGCGCCAGCGACTCCTTTAAATTTCTGCCAATCACCGGTGATTTTTAAGAGTGCAGCAACAGCTTCAGTTGGTTGCGCTCCCTGTTTTAACCAATGCTGTGCTCTTTCAGAGTCAACTTGAATCAATGATGGATCTGAGGCTGGCGAATAACGTCCGATTTCCTCAATTTTCAATCCGTTTCTTGCCTTACGTGAATCGGCTACCACAATTCGATAATGCGGAGTGCGAATCTTTCCAAGTCGCACCAATCTGATCTTTACTGCCAAAGCTTGCTCCTTATTAGTTTCGTTCAATGATCACGCCGAGAGTGGGATGCCATGGCGGTACCGCTCGAACTTTTTGGTTGCCGGCCAAGAGGTAGAGGGCTCTTGAACAGGGGGCTTATCCTGCCATGCGATAGGAGAAATCCCAATTTCTCATCTATCTGCTCTCTTCCTGAGCGCGTTTTGCCGGATTGCCTGAGCGAGATTTCTTCTTAGGCGCCACTTGTCTAGAAGGTGGCGATATCGGCAGCCCTGGAAGGCCAGACTTTTGCTTCATCATCTTTGCCGCCGAATCAAAACGATCAACCAAATTATTAACCTCAGTTACAGTCCGACCGCTTCCTTTTGCAATACGAACTCTTCGCGATCCATTGAGAATTTTAGGTTCTCGACGCTCTTGTGGGGTCATGCTTTGTACGATCGCTTTGGTTCGCACGAGTTCGTTATCGTCAATCGCGGCTAATTGCTTTTTCATTGCTGCGCTATTTGCTCCTGGTAGAAGTCCCAAAACCTTAGACATGGATCCCATTTTCTGCATGGCCTCAATCTGTTCTAGGAAATCTTCTAGCGTGAAAGATTCTCCGGATAAGAATTTATCTTCTAATCTTTTGGCGGTATTGGTATCTATAGCCCGCTTAGCCTGCTCTGAGAGAGTCTGAATATCTCCTAACCCAAGAATTCGAGATGCCATTCTCTCTGGATAGAAATAATCAAAATCGCTAGTTTTCTCACCGTTCGAAATGAAGAGAATTGGCTTGCTCGTTTCTTCCGTAATGGAAAGAGCGGCGCCTCCCTTTGCATCTCCGTCCATCTTGGTGAGAACTATTGCGTCAAAATTAACTCCGTTAGCAAAAGATTGTGCAGTTCTAATTGCATCCTGGCCAATCATTGCGTCCACGACGAAGAGAATTTCATCGGGCTTGGTGGCATCTCTTATGGAGCGAACTTGCGCCATCATTTCATCATCGACGCCTAAGCGACCCGCGGTATCAATAATTACCGTGTTATGAAATTTCGTTTTAGCGAACTCAACACCGTCTATTGCAACTTTTACAGGATCGCCATGTCCATTGCCCGGCTCTGGCGCATAGATTGGTACATCAATTCCATTTGCAATTACCGAAAGTTGATTTACTGCATTTGGTCGCTGCAAATCTGCGGCTACAAGTAGTGGGGTATTCCCCGAATCCTTTAGGAAATTTGCCAATTTTCCAGCAAGAGATGTCTTTCCAGCTCCTTGCAGGCCGGCGAGCAAAATAACTGTGGGAGGATTCTTTGCAAATTTCAAACGGCGACCAGCGCCTCCCAGGATTTTGACTAGCTCGCGTTGCACAATTGCATAAATCTCTTGAGAGGGATTAGTGCTGCGCTTGAGGGAGTCTAAATTTGCATTAGCCTCATTTTGGATCCGAGCTACAAATTTATCTGAAACGCTCCGAGCCACATCAGAATCAATTAACGCATCTCGAATCTCAGCGCATATTGCTGCGATTTCTCCCTCTCCGATACGTCCCCTGCCGCGTAATGTGGCAAAGGCGGCCTGGAACTTTTCGGAGAGGGAGTCGAACACACCACGAGCCTACTAAATGGCGGCGTTACCTCTTTCGCCAGTTCTTACTCTGACGACCTCTTCTACCGCCGTAACCCAAATCTTTCCATCACCGATAGCGCCGGTTGAAGCGCTCTTCACTATTTCATCGACAATTTTTGAGACCTCGGTTTCAGTTGCCAGAATTTCAAACCGTAATTTTGGCAGCAGATCAATTGGATATTCGGCTCCGCGGTAGACCTCAACATGCCCACCTTGTCGCCCGACGCCAGAAACTTCAGAGACTGTGATTCCACGGACTCCAATCTGACGTAGCGCACTTTTCACATCATCTAATTTTTGTGGTTTGATGATTGCAGTTATCAACTTCATATTTATCGACCTCCCCTTAGAATTCCACCCATTTCATAGGCGCTTTCTGCATGTTCGCTAAGGTCGACGCCTGATAACTCCTTATCGCTTTCAACACGGAATCCGATTGTCTTTTCGATAATTAGTCCGATAATTAAAGTTGCAACGAAGCTATATGCCATAACTAGTCCAACGCCGAGTGCTTGCTTTGCAAGTAGCGCTGTTCCGCCACCATAAAAGAGACCATCAAGGCCAAGGCTATTTACTGCGCTGCTTCCGAAGAATCCGATTGCCAAACTTCCAATGATTCCTCCAACGAGGTGAACGCCAACTACGTCGAGAGAATCGTCGTAACCCAATCGGTACTTGAGACCTACCGCAAGAGCGCAGAGCGCCCCGGCAATCAATCCGATAACTACAGCTGCCCAAGGTGCAACGAAGGCGCAGGCTGGAGTAATTGCAACTAAGCCCGCGACAACACCAGATGCTGCGCCAAGAGATGTGAAATGTCCATCGCGGATCTTCTCGACGAGAATCCAACCGAGTAGAGCTCCAGCGGTAGCGACTTGAGTATTAATAAAGGCAAGTCCAGCTGTGGCATTCGCGCCTAACGAGGAGCCAGCGTTAAATCCAAACCAGCCAAACCAAAGTAGCGCTGCTCCAAGAAGTACAAGCGGTAACGAATGTGGGCGCATTGGACTTCTTTGCCATCCAATTCTTCGACCAAGAATTATCGCGAGTGCAAGCGCTGCAGCGCCGGCGTTAATATGAACTGCCGTTCCGCCCGCAAAGTCTTGGACTCCTCTACCCGCTAAGAATCCAACGCCAGTAACATCGTCACCGACCTTATTTCCAAAAGCAAATACCCAGTGGGCAACTGGGAAGTAAACAACTGTCACCCAGATAGCGACAAATATCGCCCACGAGAAGAACTTGGCGCGATCTGCGATAGCTCCCGATATTAATGCGGGCGTAATAATCGCAAACATCAATTGAAAGACGGCAAACGCCAACATTGGAATCGGATAAATCCCACCATTGTTTGCCAAATCGTTAACTTGTTCTCCAAGACCAGATAACGAGAAAGAGCCGTACCAGGGAGAGTTGGCCTCATAACCAAAAGCTAATTTAAATCCATAAATTACCCATAGGACGCTGACAATTCCGATTGAGATCAGAGACATCATCATCATATTCAGGACGCTCTTCGAACGGACCATGCCGCCATAAAAGAGCGCCAAGCCGGGCGTCATCAAAAGGACAAGCGCCGAGCTGGCTAATACCCATGCGGTATCACCCGCACTTAATACAACTTCACTCATTGAAAACTCCTAAAATTGAAAATCCTGGACTTGAAAGGTCCCGGACCCCAGAGGTGCTTTTGCCCAGTGGGCCGATCCACTCGCCATTGAGTAAGCGCAGTCTCAAGGTGCAGCGTTACGGCTAATCGCGCCCGCTGTTACGGCTATGTAAAAAGATTTTTCAAGTAACTGTCCGGTTGAAAATCTGCAAGATTAGCTAGCCCCTCGCCAAAGCCAATTAACTTGACCGGTACCTGGAGTTCGCGCTCCACGGCTAGGGCAATTCCCCCACTAGCCGAACCATCGAGTTTTGTCACCACAATCCCTGAAATTCCAATCGCCTCATGAAAAACTTTTGCTTGCTCAATTCCGTTTTGGCCTGTGTTCCCATCTAAAACAAAAAGTTTTTCATCAATCGGTGAAACTTTGGAAACAACCCTCTCAATCTTTCCTAATTCCTGCATTAAATTTTCTTTATTATGCAACCTTCCTGCTGTGTCAATTATCAATACATCACTCTTGTTTTCGAGCGCTTTCTCGGCAGCGCTAAAGGCCACAGATGCTGGATCGGCATTTTCCTTACCTACAACTATTGGAACACCTATTCTGGTTGCCCAAGTTGATAATTGATCAACAGCCGCAGCCCTAAAAGTGTCACATGCTGCCAAAGTTACAGACCTGCCTGATTGCTTAATTTGATTAGCAATTTTGGCAACAGTTGTGGTCTTGCCGGTGCCATTAACTCCAGTAATTAAAAAAGTCGTCATTCTTTCGGGATTAATATTTAGGGAACGTGTAGTTTGCGAAAGCGAGTTCTTTATCGAGGAAATAATTCGCTCTTGTAAATCTGAACCATCAGTTTTGTTCGCAATTTCGAGTATTTGATCGGTATAACCTCTTCCGAAATCTGCATCAATCAAAAGTTCGCGAAAGGTTGTTAAGTCTTCTGGCGATATTTTCGTTCGAGTAAATTTAGCGAAAAACTCGCCGAGCTTTCCCATCCCTAAA
This sequence comes from Candidatus Nanopelagicaceae bacterium, assembly GCA_049451055.1. GTDB lineage: Bacteria > Actinomycetota > Actinomycetes > Nanopelagicales > Nanopelagicaceae > MAG-120802. The sequence continues at coordinate 45,080 of JBMTVF010000003.1, forward strand.
CCGATTCGGTCTCGACCTCGCGCAAGCGTTGCGAGATCACTTCAGAGACGCCATCGCCGCGCATCGTAACTCCATATAGTGAGTCAGCAATCTCCATAGTTCGTTTTTGATGAGTAATTACAATCAACTGCGAAGCGGCTCGCAACTCCTCGAGCACAACAAGTAGCCTTCCCAGGTTTGCATCATCTAGCGCTGCCTCAACCTCATCCATAACGTAAAACGGACTTGGTCTGGCCTTAAAGATTGCAATCAGAAGAGCGACCGCAGTTAGCGAGCGTTCGCCACCAGAAAGTAATGAGAGACGTTTAATGCGCTTTCCTGGCGGTCTTGCTTCAACATCAACTCCGGAATTCAACAGATCGCTTGGTTCGGTCAATATAAGTCGACCTTCACCTCCGGGGAAAAGGCGAGCGAAAATCTTTTCGAATTCGCGCGCCGTGTCTCGATAGGCCTCTTCAAAAATTTGTTGAACTTTCTCATCCACCTCTTTGATGATATCTAGCAGATCCTTCTTTGACTTCTTAAGATCTTCAAGTTGCTCAGCGAGGTATTTGAGACGCTCTTCCAAAGAAGAAAATTCCTCAAGAGCTAGCGGATTAATCTTGCCGAGAAGGGCAAGTGATTTCTCAGCTCCTGCTAATCGCTTCTCCTGCTGGTCTCTCCTAAATGGAATGAGTTCACCTTGCTGCAATTCGCCATTTTCATCCTCAAAGAATGTTGGGACATCATTTTGTGGGCCAAATTCGGCAATTAAAATCTGAGAATCTACTCCAAATTCCTCCATGGCCTTTACTTCCAGTTGCTCTATGCGCAACCTCTGTTCTGCTCTTGCAATCTCATCTCTATGAACGCTTGAAGTTAGTTGTTCAAGTTCAACCGCTAAATCACGAATTTGAGCTCGAACGCTAAGGATTTCGCCATCTCGCGCGCTTCTTGATTCTTCTAATCTCGCTCGTTCATGATTTGCTCGCGAAATCGAATTCTCTATTTGAATAAGCGCTTCATATGCAGCATCCGCAATCGCCTGAGCTGTGATGGCGCCTCGTGCTCGCGACTCTCTGCGAGATATCTGTCGAATAGTTGCCTCTCGCTCTGCAATCGCAGATTGCTCAAGGTTTAAGGCGCGTTCTGCGATTGCTGTAGCTCGTTCTTCGATAGTTCGAAGACCCAATCGCGCTTCCACCTCGAGCGCTCTCGCCGTGGCAACAGATGCCCGTAAATTCTCCAACAAACTAGTATCTGGTGAGGTTGGCAATTCGCCTGATGCAAATTCACGCTCCGCTATCGCCAGTTCTGATTGATCGCCGGTCATGCCGTTCTTGACCTCGATTAGAGAACCTTCAATTCTCGTTATCTCAGCGACGCCGCTCTTAACAATTTGGCCGGCAGCCGCCATTTCCTCAGCCAAACCTGCCATGCGAGCATCTGATTCATTTAGTCTAGCGAGCGCTTCGTCATATCGACGCTGCTTTTCACGAACCTCACCCTGCAGAGTCGAATTTTCAAATACTAGACGCTCACACTCATGGTTGATTTTCGCCAAGTCAATTTCGCTCTTCTCGATCAAAGTTGTAATCTCAATTAGAGATGCCGAGCCAGAAGATCCGCCTCTAGCTCTACCTCGGCCAATCAAATCTCCATCGCGGGTAACAGCAACTAGATCGCTATTGCGGCCGATTAGCGCTCCCGCTTCAGATAGCGAATCTATTGCGATAAAACCGGCAAGCAGCTTCTGCAGAATTGAGTCGAGGGTAGATGTAGTGATTTTCGAGATTAATGGAGTTGTATTTGCAGGATATTGATAAGTCGCTGGTATTTCATCTGCCAAGATCAGAAGTTCGGCGCTTCCGGCCGCTTCGCCTTTTAGGAAAGTGAGGGCTGTTATCGCACTAGTTTCATCATTTACCACTAAAGCGTCTGCAAAACTTCCGAGCGCTGAAGAAACCGCCGCCTCCCAGCCGGGCTCAACTTTTATCAGTGAAGCCACGCTGCCACGAATATTTATGCCTCGACCATTATTTAAAAGGGCTCCGCTTCCATCTTTGTGAAGCGTCGCTTGTCTTAAAGCATCAACTTTGGCGCCTGTAGCTGCTCGTTTTCGTTCTGATTCGAAGAGACTTTCTTGGTTTTTCTCTAAACGAGTTTTTGCATCTTCTAAATCTGATTTCGACTTTTCGAAATCGGCATCAAGGCCTTGTTCGTTTACTCCAAGCCCCGCGATTTGATTTTCTAATTCTGCAAAATCTTTACGGGCAGTTTCAACTCTGCTTTTCGCTTCCTCCAGAGCTGTATCCAATCTACTTATTTCTGCAGCTGCAGTAGAAATTGCGGATTGCAAACTCTTGATATGCCCCTCTTGCCTCGCAGTGCCCTCTCGATAATCTGCAATTGCGCGAAGCGCAGCAGCCACGCGATCTTCTTCTGATTTCAGACGCACTTCTAAGTCGCTTAGGTTTCTACTTGCACCATCTAATTCTTCGTGCGACTTAAGGATGGATGCGCGAAGAACTGATTCCTCTTGGCGCAAACCTTGAGCCTCAGACTCCATAACTTCTGGATCTCGTCCACTTGAGCGAGCTTCATCGACTTCCTCCGCAAGAAATCTCGCCCTTTCTGAGGCGAGATTTTGAGTGCCACGTAATTTCTCGCGCTGAGCCGTTAAGTTGTAATAATTATCTTGCGCTGCCGTTAATTGCGGGCCTTCTTCAAGAGTTAATCTATCTAACTCAATCTCTCGATTTCTTAATCTATCAAGACTCTGCTCGACTTCAGATCGCCGCTCCCTTAGTGCAGTCTCATCGGCAACTTCGAGGGAGAGAGTTGATTTCAGATTAACCACATCGTCTGCCAAAAGTCTTAACCGAGCGTCGCGAACTTCTGCTTGAATTACAGCGGCTTTTTTTGCAACTTCAGCTTGTTTCCCAAGCGGTCTAAGTTGGCGCCGCAATTCATTAGTTAAATCTTGAACGCGAGACATATTTGTCTGCATGGAGTCCAACTTTCGCAGCGCCTTCTCTTTTCGTTTTCGATGTTTAAGAATGCCTGCTGCCTCTTCAATAAAACCGCGTCGTTCTTCCGGGTTGGCGACTAAAATTGCATCCAGCTGACCTTGCCCAACAATTACATGCATCTCACGTCCAATACCGCTATCACTTAGTAACTCTTGAATGTCGAGTAAACGAACGCTTTCACCATTAATTTGATAGTCGCTCTGGCCATTCCTAAAGAGTGTTCTAGAAATTGTCACCTCAGTGAAGTCGATCGGAAGTGCGCCATCTGTGTTATCTATCGTTACCGCTACTTCAGCGCGCCCTAATGGGGCTCTACCTGACGTTCCAGCAAAGATGACATCCTCCATCTTGCCGCCACGTAAACTCTTTGCGCCCTGCTCCCCCATAACCCAAGTCAGCGCATCGACGACGTTACTCTTTCCAGAGCCGTTGGGGCCGACAATGCAGGTGATACCTGGCTCGAAGCGAAGGGTCGTCGGAGCTGCGAAAGACTTGAAGCCCTTCAGGGTCATACTCTTCAAATACACACGTATAACCTAGCGGGAAGAGCGTTTGCCGCCCTGATTTCCGCCCCGATTCCTCCTCGGTTTTCTTCTCAGTTTTGTTTTTGTTCGCGGCGTCCGTTGGCATTGAGGGCAGAAATGCGAGGAGCGATTGGCAAATGTGATGCGGCGAATATGCGAACTACATCTTCGACAAGGCTCCCCTTCACGACCATATGCCTTGAGCGATATCTCGTAGTAACCACTCTGTCCATTTACATCTATATACAAATCATCAAAACTTGTACCGCCTTTTTTGAGAGAATTCTTCATTACTTTGGTTGCATTTTTTACCAGATTTCGTAATTCAATTTGGGAGATGGATTCAATTTTTCGCTCTGGGTGAATTCGCGACAACCAGAGGGCTTCGTCCGCATAAATGTTGCCGATTCCACTCACAATCTCTTGATTTAAGAGCGCTCGCTTTATCTCGGTTTTTCGATTTTTCAGTCGAACAACCGCTTCGTCAATGTTGAAGTTTGCGTCAAAGGGATCTTGAGCGATATGTAGGCAGCTCCTCGGAATCATTCCGCTGGGCGTGGCTATTAGATGGTCAATGGAAAGCCAACCGAAAGTTCTCTGGTCAACAAATCGGAATTCGTCTGAGGTGCCGGAAAATCTAAAAATCGCTCTAACGTGCGGGGAAATTGGCGCTCTCTTGGATTCAATCAGCATCTGGCCGCTCATGCCAAGGTGCCCAACAATGGCGTTGCCGCGATCCAAACTAAACCATAAGAATTTACCGCGCCGATTTACACTTTCAATCCTAGCGCCGACAGCTGAGTCAAGTTTTTCCTCGCCATTTCGATTTACTCGCGGATGTAAAACTTGGACATCTACGATTTTAGATTTCGGCAGAAACTTTGCTAAACCTCTGCGAACTGTCTCAACTTCTGGCAGTTCAGGCATGGCTATATCTTCTTAGATAATTCCTCATACGCAAGTCGTGCCGCCTCTTGTTCCGCTTCTCTCTTACTCTTACCGCTGCCAGGTTTGAAGGCATTACCGTTGACTATTGCAACAGCTTCAAAACTTTTATCATGATCCGGACCAGATTCAGTAACTCGATACTCCGGAGGCTGCCATCCGGAGGCCGCTACCAATTCTTGTAGCGCAGTCTTGCCATCTAGTCCAGAACCTCTAGAAATTGCTTCTTCTATTACTTCTTTCATCAGTTCGAGAATTACTTTGCGACATACTTCAAATCCAAGGTCCAAATAGATTGCGCCAACTAATGCCTCAAATGCATCTGCCAAAATTGAATTCTTATCTCTACCGCCAGTTAATTCCTCACCCTTACCAATTAGAAGGGATGCGCCAAGCTCTAAGGATCGGGCTATAGAAGCTAGCGCCCGCATATTTACAACGCCAGAACGCAACGGAGATAAACGTGATTCATCTAGATCGGGAAATCTTTCGTAGAGCTCTTCGGTTACGACTAAGCCAAGAACGCTATCGCCGAGAAATTCCAATCGCTCGTTTGTAGGTAATCCACCAAACTCGTAAGCGTAGGAACGATGAGTTAATGCAAGCTTTAAAAGCTCTGGATTTATCGATACTCCGAGTTTTTCATCGAAGGCCCGGGACAGAATCAAACCTCTAGAACTTGGCGATCCTTATAGGTGCCACATGTTGGACATGCTGTATGTTGCAATTTTGGTTGCTGGCACTTGCTGCAATTTGCAGTTGAAGCAGGTGTGGCTTTCCATGAGCTACGGCGGTGGCGTGTGCGCGAGCGCGACATCTTTCGCTTGGGTAATGGCACGGCCGACTCCTTTACTTGATGAATTTGCGGGCAGAAGTATCTCTCACGACCTATCTACCTGCCAAATCGAGGGTCAGATTTCCATTCGGAGAGACCTTTCCAGCGTGGGTCAATCAACTGATGCTCGTGGTCGCTCGGAAGGTTCTCCCATTTTTCACCACATCCACTACAGAGTCCTCGACAATTTTCATTGCAAATTGGATTTATTGGAAGCGCGAGAATTACCGCATCTCGAATTGGAATTTCTAGATCAGCGATATCGCCCTCCATAATGAATTCTTGATCATCATCTACTTCCTCGCTTGCGCGATTCTCGTAAAAGAATAATTCTTGAAAGTTCTGCTTGATCTCTTTCTCGATTGGATCAAGGCAGCGCCCGCACTCACCAACGGCGGTTCCGCTTATGGTTCCGGAGAGGAGTATTCCATCAGAAACCGATTCCGCCCTAAGGGTTATTAGTATCGGAGATTTGATCGGTATAGCTATCATGGGATTTCCGATGGATTCTGGCGTCGCAAAATCCAATCGATAATCTTTAAAATCGCCAGCGCGTCTTGGAAGTTCGTGGAGATTTAATTTAAATGGGGAAGCGCTCATTTAATCTTCAGATAATTGGGAAAGCACATCTTTATCACTTGCGCCAGCAAGTCTTTCTCGACCGCGATTTACCGCATCCAAAGTCTTGTTTAAGATTACTTCGAGAGTCGCCAACCTTGAATCGATGTAGGCATCAACTTCTTCGCGCTCCCGTTCAACTTTGTTGTGAGCTTCATCTACTAGTCGAGCTGCTTCCTCTCTCGCTGCGGCAACGATTGCAGTCTGCTCCACCATTCTTGCAACTTCCTCACGTGCATGCGCAATAAGTTGTTCGGCGCTCTGGCGTCCCTCTTCGATAATCTGCTCGCGATGTGCCAAAAGTTTTTTTGCGCTAGCAAAATCATTTGGAAGAGCCTTTGAGATGTCATCGAGGACACTTAAGAGTTCACCCCTATGTATTACACATGAGGCTGATAACGGAACAGCCCGAGACTCTTTTACCAAAGTCACGGCTGCCTCCAATTTTTCTAACGATTCCATCAGTTGCCTTTCCCTTCATGTGCAGACCGGGCTTTCAATTCCTTTAGTACTCCTGCAGGAACTAGCGCAGATACATCGCCTCCGTAGCGAGCTATCTCGCGTACTAATGATGAGCTAAGGAATGAGTATGCGGGCTTAGTCGCCATCAATAGTGTGTCTACGCCCTTAAGTTGTAAATTCATCTGTGCCATCTGAAGTTCATAATCAAAATCACTCACAGCCCGAAGCCCCTTGATGATGGCTCCTATGTTATTGGCTTTGCAATAATCAACTAGCAATCCACTCCAAGTATCAACTGTCACATTTGGGATATGAGAGACGGCATCTTTCGCTAGGACAAGCCTCTCCTCTATTGAAAATAAACCAGTCTTTGAAGAGTTGGCGAGCACAGCAATAACAACTTGATCAAACAATCCACTCGCTCTCTCTATGACATCAATATGCCCATTTGTGATTGGGTCAAAAGAGCCAGGGCATACCGCTTTTCTCATGGGCAAACGCTAACACGCCTCGGCATAGAAGATTATTGCTGAGCCATATTTACGCTCTTTAAGCAAGGTCAACTCCTTTGGCCAATTAATCGGCTTACTTTTCGAATCTCTTTCAATCGCGATTACTGAGCCCCTCTTAAGAAATCCGCTACTTGAAAGAAGATTTAGAACCTCAATTACCTCACTCGATGTTGCATCATATGGCGGATCAATAAACACGATATCAAATTTATTTTGTGCTGGTTGTTCAAGAAATCTTTTTACTGACATATGGACAACGCTACTTTTGCCAACACCCTGAATTTTGCTGAGCAATTCGTGATTACTTCTTGCGACTTCTACTGCCTTTTCATCTCGATCAACACCTTGTGCAAAAGAGGCCCCGCGGGAGAGCGCCTCAGCGCTTACAGCTCCGGATCCACAATAAAGGTCTAAAAAATTTAAATCAGAAATTGAGCCAAATTCGGATTCCAGTGTTGAAAAGAGAGCTTCCCTGGCGCGGTCGGAAGTTGGCCTTACGCCTTCTTTTGGTGAAATTAGATTTCGCCCCTTAGCAAGTCCCGCGATGATTCTCACTATTTCATCTCCAAATACGAGGCTCGTTCTTCTTGGCGTAACTTATCAACTTCATGGAGCAGGCCCGGATAGTTTTTAAGCGCTTCGTCAGATTTAATCAATTCCATTGCAACGTCTCGCGCTTTAAGAATCAAAGTTTCATCGCGAATTACTCTCAATAGTCGAAGGTGAGATGTTGCCCCAGATTGGGCGCTGCCAAGAACATCACCTTCACGTCGCTGTTCTAGATCTAACCGACTCAGCTCAAAGCCATCTGTTGTTGCCGCTACTGCCTTCAGGCGTTGTGACGCATCGCTTTCTGGAGCAGCGCTCGTCACCAAAATGCAGAGCCCGGGGGTTTGGCCGCGACCAACTCGACCACGCAACTGATGTAATTGGGAAACACCAAATCTTTCTGCATCAAAAATCACCATCATCGAGGCATTTGGAACATCCACGCCAACTTCAATGACTGTTGTTGATACCAGGACATCAACTTCGTGAGCCTGAAAAGCGCTCATGGTGGACTCTTTTTCATCTGGGTGAAGTCGACCGTGAAGCATTGAAATTCGTAAACCTTTTAAATGTTTATCACGTAATTTGGGAAAAAGTTCCAATACCGAATTTGCTGGTTGCGAAAATTGTAGCTCTGGATCTCCCGATAGGCGCTTCATTCTCTTCATCTCTTCGCTACTTAAACCAAAGTTAGTAAAATCTGAATCATCGGTCGGTGATATTTTAGGAGCAACAACATAAACCTGATGACCGTTAGAAACTTCCTCCCGAACTCTCTGCCAAGTTCTCTCCATCAGTTTTGGTTCACTCAATGAATTTACGACATGAGTTTGGATTGGGGTCCTTCCCAAAGGCAGTTCATCCAAAGTAGAAACATCGAGATCACCAAAGACCGTCATGGCTACTGTCCTGGGGATTGGCGTAGCTGTCATCACTAGAATATGCGGTGGATACTTTGATTTATTTCTAAGCACATCTCGCTGTTCTACACCGAATCTATGTTGCTCATCAATCACTACGAGATCTAGATTTTTGAACTTTAGATCTTCGTTTAGAAGTGAATGTGTTCCGATGAGAATATCTATCTCGCCACTCTTTGCAAGACTTAATATCGCTTTTCTCTCGCTGCTAGTTGTTGATCCTGTGAGTAATTCAATTCGAACGCCTTCCAGAGATCCATCCAATTCACCTCTCTTAGCTAGTGGGCCCAATAGCCGAGTAAAAGTTTTGAAATGCTGTTGGGCCAATACTTCAGTTGGAGCCAATAGAGCCGATTGACCGCCCTTAATCGCCAACATAGCTCTTAGCGCGATAATGGTCTTGCCAGAACCGACATCACCTTGCAGCAATCGATACATGGGTGAGTCACCCTCCAGATCAGTGCAAATCTCATCCCAGACTCTTAATTGTGCGGCGGTTAATTTGAAGTTTAAGGAACTATCAAAACGCTTCAAGATTTCGGTATCTAGCTTATTTGGCACCTTAGATTGACTTTTCCTAATCTCTTTCTTGCGCAGCACAAGAAAGAGTTGCATAGCTAATGCTTCATCAAATGTTAGACGATATATGGCTTTTTCGGCAGCGAGTAAGTCCGTTGGCTGATGCACCTCTCTGAGGGATTGAGAGAGATTAAGTAAGTTAAGTTGCTGCTGCAGTTTTATTGGTAGTGGATCTTCTAAATTGTCAATATTAGCTAATGCAAGCGAAACACATTGTGCAATCTTCCATGAGGGAAGTTTGCGAGTGGCTTTATAAACTGGCAGATACTTACCTGCAAATTCGCTAATTGCTGATTCTGCATCTTCACCTTCCGGAATCAAGAGATAGTCAGGATGAGCTAACTGTCGTTGATTCTTGAATTGGCTAACTTTGCCCGCAAATAACCCTTCTCGACCTTCTCGTAACTCTTTGATGCGCCAGGCTTGATTAAAGAAAGTCAAAATCAGTTTTTCTGAACCATCAGAAACAACTACTTCAAGAATGCCGCCTTTGCGACCCGGTATCTTCTTTAATTTACAACTAACGATGCGAGCCAAAATCGTGACTTCATCGCCATCTTTTAATTGATGGAAATCAGTTAACTGACCTCTAACCACATAGCGCCGCGGATAATGACGAAGAATGTCTTCAACAGTTGATAGGCCCAATTCTTCAAATAGAACCTTTGCGGTTCGATCGCCCACAATCAGGCTGGTTTTTGAACTTAGGTCAACCATGCTTCATTCTCCAATAGCGCCACCCTAAAGTCCGGAAAGCCCCTAATTTTCCGCACTGATTGGCGTCAATTAGCGATCTCCGGCTAATCTTGCGCTCTCAAAACCGTACTTAAGGAGTTAAGCCATGGCATCAGTCTGCGACGTTTGCGGAAAAGGACCGAGCTTTGGCAACAACGTCTCCCACTCGAAGCGACGCACCAGACGCCGCTGGAATCCAAATATCCAACGGGTCAAGACACTCATTAATGGTTACACCAAGCGTAAGAATGTCTGTACCTCTTGCTTAAAGGCTGGAAAAGTAACTCGTTAACTCCATCTGTGCTCATAGCCAGATATTGAGATCTCTTTATTATCTAGGTAAATACCCGCTCCGGCTTCCACCCTGCCTATCTCAATAAAACCTTCGATTTTTTCGCTACCGGTTCCAAGAAGTTTGTGATCTTCTCCTCCGTGGAGCACCCATTCCATATAGTTTTCTGGGTCAACAGATTGCAACATACTTGTCTTTAGAATTTCCTCGAAAAAAGTTATTTTTACCTTACTTGCTTGAGCAATTCTAGATGCGTCCAGCAATAAGCCATCGCTGGTATCAATAGCCGAGTTTAATTTTCCCGACGCTTCTCGGTATTTCTGATAATTGATCTTAGGAGCAAGATGTTGAATTACGAGCTCTTTTGCTATCTCACTTGAATTTTCAGAGCCCCTTTTTAGCAAAGCTAAACCAGCCGCCGAAGCACCGGGCAACTCTGAAATCAGCACGCGATCTCCGATATTTGCGCCATCTCGTCTTATCGGAGAAGAAACCTCACCAATTGCCGTTATGGAAATTGTTAATTCATTACCACTAGACAAATCTCCGCCGATTACTGTTGCGCCCACTAAATCTGCTTCATGCGCGATTCCAGCGGCGATTTCTAAAGCTCCACTTCGATGTCGATTCGGAAGTACGAGCGCAACCAATAAGTATTTGGGTTCTCCACCCATGGCAAAAATATCCGCAAGATTTGCGGCCGTTATTTTCCGGCCAATCTGAAAATAACTGCTCCAATCGCACTTAAAATGAACCTCCTCAACCGCAACATCTGTTACTACAACTTGCTTGCCTTGAGGATTGAAAACGGCACCATCATCGCCGATTCCTAAATCCAGATTTGGATTGGATCTTGCAAAAAGTTTTTTAATCTCTTCGAGCAGCTCAGATTCGAGCATAACTATCTAACGACGTTTTTAGAGCGCTTTAGCGCGCTCTTGATTAACTGACTAATTAATTCCGAATAACTTTTACCAGAGGCTTGCCAGAGCATTGGGAAAACTGAACGTGGCGTAAAGCCAGGCATAGTATTCAGTTCGTTAATTACAACCTTGCCTTCTTCAGTTAAGAAAAAATCTACTCTTGCTAGACCTTCACATCCCAGGGCAGAAAAAGCCGCTATCGCAGCCGATTGAATTCTCTCTGAGAGGGTAGAAGGTAAGTCAGCGGGAATCTCAAAAGTAGTTGATCCATCTAAATACTTAGCTTCAAAATCGTAAAACTCATGTGGCGGATTCACTTTAATCTCACCAAGAACTGATGCCTGAGCCTTGCCATCTATCTCAAGAACTGCACACTCGATCTCTCGCCCGAATATGGCGGCTTCAGCCATCGCCTTTGGATCAAATTTATGAGCTGAATCAATAGCAGCTTCGATTTGCGATACATCTTTTACTTTGTGAGTGCCACGACTAGATCCACTTCTAGCCGGCTTTATAAATAATGGGAAACCTAGCGCAGTAACCTTCGCTAATTCTAGAGACCTATTGGAGCTCCAATCTTTCTCATTAATAGTTATTCCATCAGCAACATTTAGTCCAAAATCCGCGTAGATTGGCTTAGCGAAAGTCTTGTCCATCGCAACGGATGAAGCGAGAACTCCTGAACCAACATATGGAATACCTAACATCTCAAGAAGTCCTTGAATTGTTCCATCTTCGCCATATGCGCCATGTAGAAGCGGAAATGCCACATCAATTTCTATTTGTTTTCCATCAGATAAGAATCCATCACTTCCAAAACTCAAGTTACTAGATCGATCTGGAACAGATGGGAGTCCAGATTCGCCCGCTACAAACTCGGAAGCATTCGATAGTTGAATCCAAGCTCCAGATTTACTGATGCCGATAAGAATGGGATCAAATTCGCTTTTGTCGATTGCATCCAACACGCCAGATGCTGAGATGCAAGAAATTTCGTGCTCGCTACTTCGACCGCCACAAATTAAGGCAACTCGTTTTTTCACGATTCTTCAATCTCCGCCCCAGTAGCAACTTGCATCAATTGGATTATTGCTTCTGTAGGGGTCATTTTATTAGTAACAACTTCAGATACCGCTTCCATAATTGGCACCTCAATACCAACTGAGTGAGCTAATTCGACCAAGGAGCTCGCGGTCGACACACCTTCGACAGTGGACGGGACGCTCTTTACTGCGCTCTCCATTGAGCCCGTCCGTCCAAGAGCTTCACCAAAAGTGCGATTTCGGGAGAGTGAGGAACCACAAGTTGCCAACAAATCGCCAACTCCAGCGAGACCTACAAAAGTTAATGGGCGCGCACCGCGAGCCATACCAAGGCGCGTTAATTCATTTAGACCCCGAGTAATAACTAGCGCCTGGGTATTTTCTCCAAATCCCATGCCGATAGACATTCCTACAGCCAGCGCAATTACATTCTTGGCAGCACCAGCTAATTCACAACCTACAACATCGGTAGATGTATAAACTCGGAAATAAGGAGCGCTAAAGAGTTCTGCTGTTGCATCGGCTAATGCCTGGGATTCACTTGCCGATACCGCGCCAACTGGTTGGCGTAAAACCACTTCCCTTGCAAGATTTGGGCCGGTAAGAATTGCAATTTGTTCTGAGTTAATTTCTAGTACATCTTGAATTACTTCAGTCATTCGTAGATGCGAACCTAACTCAACTCCTTTCAAGGTCGAGATAATTGGCACTTCTTTAGGAAAAATATTTTTCCAATCCACAAGATTCTTACGAAGGGATTGCGATGGAATTGCTAAAACTAGAGCCCCGACATCCTCAAAAGCTGCTTCAATGTTATTTGTTGCACTTACAGTCTCGGCCAGTCTGAAGTCGGGTAGCGCCCGCTCATTAGTGTGCTTAGTGTTAATTTCACTTACGACATCCCCATTTCGGCCCCACATAACCACTTCATTGCCAGCATCAGTGAGCACTTGAGCCAGAGTGGTGCCCCACTGGCCAGTTCCTAGAATTGAAATCTTCATCTAACCCTCTTGAAATTTCCAGTTCTAGGTAAATCTGATTTCTTTGGATCAAATCTCACCTTAGGCGCACTTTCGCCACGTAATATTTCAAGCAATTTTGTTATTTCATCCATAATCGCATCGGTCGCAGCCTCAATATCGCTTTGGTTATTGCTGTCTCGCCATTGATCTAGATTTATCTTATCTCCCATAATTACAGAAACTTTTGTCCGGGGAAAGAGTCTGATTTTGCGACCATAAGGCGGAATTACTTTTTCTGGCCCCCAAGATGCGCATGGGTAAACGGGAACGCCGGTCATAAGTGCCAATCGTGCAACTCCAGTTTTGGCCCGCATTGGCCACAAATTTTCATCTCTTGTAAGTGTTCCCTCGGGATAAACCCCAAGTAGATGGCCAGCTTTAAGCACGGCGATTGCATGTTCAAAACCAAGAACCGCATCTTTGCTCTCGCGCTTAACAGGAATCTGGCCGGCCTGCTTTATAAACCAACCTATAAACGGAACTTTGAAAACCGCTTCTTTACCAAGATATCTCGGCGCGCGGCCATTGTTATAAAGGAAATGACTAAAGGTAAGCGGGTCTAAATATGAAAGATGATTGCAAACAACGATTGCTGCCCCTGACTTAGGTAAATTCTCCGCACCGCGCCAATCTTTTTTGACAATTAAATTTAGTAGGGGGCGGAGAACTCCGGCACCAATTTTGAACGCCCAGTTAGTTCCAAGCGGCTTGCCTTTCGGAGGAGCGTAGGAAACTCGAGTGCCGCTCATGGAAGTAGCCTAAACTGAATGGCAAAAGGCCACGCGCCTAAGCGCGTGGCCTCGAACGATAATTTACTTACCGCTTACCCTTTTTCTTGCCTTTCTTGGCTTTTCCAGCCTTTTTAGCAACCTTTTTCGCTGCTTTCTTGGCGGCCGGCTTTACAACTGGAGCTGGCTTTGGAGCAGGTCCAAGTTTACGATCGCCTGAGATTACTTCCTTTAGAGCTTTTGCAGGAAGGAATCTAACTTTCTTACTCGCCTTGATCTGAATCGTCTCACCAGTGAATGGATTACGACCTTTGCGAGCCTTGCGATCGACTTTCTTAAACTTGCCAAAGTCGTTGATTGTTACATCTTCGCCACGTTGAATATTTCGCACAATTGAATCGAAAACGATTTCAACGGCGTGGGCGGCCTCTTTCTTGCTTCCGTTGAAATGTGGTGCCAACGAAGCAATGAACTGGGTCTTGTTCATTTAATCCCCTTATTTACGCGTAAAGTCAAGCGTTTGCTTAACTGTGCTCACAATTTACGCACCCAAAACCGCTATTTTGCGCATCTTTTTCGGTGTGTCGCAAGAAAAGCCTAATTAAAATCTTGGGAAAACCCTTATTTTCCTTGATTTTTTAGCAGATTTAGAAAGTCTAAACAATAGGTTTAGAGTATTTAATTCAGTTAAGAATAGGCAGCGTCTTTGGCTTAAATTTGGCGCGCCCATTCTCAAAACTCTCCACTTCCTCAATTTTTCGAAGCGTCAATCCGATGTCATCTAGACCTTCCATCAATCTCCAGCGCGTATAATCATCAAGTTCAAAACTAATATTCCGTCCGCCATAGCTAACCTGTCGTGATTGAAGATCGACATTGATGAGAGTATTCGGCTCTTTTTCAATTGCAGTCCATAACGCTTCGACCTCGTTCTGGGGCAGGATGACGGTTAATAGTCCGCCTTTAAGAGAGTTACCGCGGAAAATATCAGCAAATCTTGATGAAATTACAACTTTAAAGCCATAGTTTTGAAGCGCCCAGACGGCATGTTCTCGAGAAGAACCAGTTCCAAAATCAACTCCGGCGACCAAGATAGTTCCATTCTTATATTGCGGCTGATTAAGTACAAAGTCTGGATCGTTTCGCCATGCAGCAAATAATCCGTCCTCAAACCCAGTCCTTGTCACTCGTTTCAAATAAACAGCTGGAATAATTTGATCGGTATCGACATTACTACGTCTTAATGGAACGCCGGTTCCCGAATGCGAAATAAATTTCTCCATATTAACTCCTAGAGATCAGCTGGCGAAGCCAGCGTTCCTTTGATTGCGGTGGCTGCAGCTACAAGTGGACTAACAAGATGTGTTCTGCCACCTTTTCCTTGTCGCCCTTCGAAGTTTCGATTGCTTGTGGAAGCGGCCCTCTCTCCCGGTTTTAATTGATCCGGATTCATTCCAAGACACATTGAGCAACCTGCACTTCGCCATTCAGCGCCGGCATCGAGAAATACTCGATCTAAGCCTTCGGCTTCTGCCTGTAATCTAACTCGAGCCGAACCTGGAACGACCAACATACGCGTATCTCCCGCAATGCGTCGCCCCTTAATTATTTCTGCGGCTGATCGTAAATCTTCTATTCGACCATTTGTACATGAACCAAGAAAAACCGTATCAATCTTGATGGCTTTCATTGGAGTACCTGCTTTTAAATCCATATATGTAAGTGCATTCTGCGCAGCAACTCGTTCTTGCTCATCAGCAAATTCACTTGGAATTGGAACAGAAGAATTTAGTGGCACGCCTTGTCCGGGATTGGTCCCCCATGTGACAAATGGAGAGAGTTCATCGGCATTAAGAGTTATCTCTTTATCGAACTTTGCATCGGTATCGCTAAACAAGGTCTTCCAATAAGAAAGCGCGGCATCCCATTCTGGACCTTTAGGCGCATGCGGTCTACCTTTAATATATTCAAAAGTTATTTCATCAGGTGCGATTAACCCTGCTCGCGCACCGGCCTCAATCGACATATTGCAAATTGTCATTCGCGCTTCCATGGAAAGTTTCCTAATAGCGCTTCCGCGATACTCCAAAATATAGCCCTGGCCTCCACCCGTTGATATCTTTGCAATAACAGCGAGAATGATGTCTTTCGATGTGACTCCTGGCTTTAGAGTGCCTTCGACATTTATAGCCATCATTTTTGGACGATTTAGAGGAAGTGTCTGGGTGGCAAGCACATGCTCAACTTCGCTAGTTCCAATACCAAATGCAAGTGCGCCAAATGCGCCATGAGTCGAAGTATGTGAATCGCCACAAACAATTGTCATTCCAGGTTGGGTAATTCCTAGTTGTGGACCAACCACGTGAACTATTCCCTGTTCAACATCTCCAAGTGAATGAATTCGAATGCCAAATTCAGAACAATTCTTACGCAACGTATCTACTTGTAGACGAGAAACTGGATCAGCAATCGGTTTATCAATATCGACAGTTGGCACATTGTGATCTTCGGTGGCCAACGTTAATTCGGGTCGACGCACGCTTCGTCCGGCAAGACGTAGCCCATCAAATGCTTGTGGACTCGTAACTTCATGAATTAAATGCAGGTCGATGTAAAGCAGATCAGGTTCGCCAGCGCTTTGCCGCACAATGTGGTCGTTCCAAACTTTCTCGGCCAGTGTCTTGCCCATCGCCCCTCCGTCCATCTTTACTTCTCACCTATTGAGATGGCATTATCAGATTATGGACAAGAAGAATAGCGGAGTCGGAGTACTTGATAAAGCGGTAAGAATTTTGACCGTCTTAGAATCTGGTCCACATTCTCTGAGCGAGCTAGTGAAGGCGACCAAAATCGCTCGTCCCACGGCCCATCGGCTAGCAGTTGCTCTGGAAGTTCATCGATTAGTAGCGCGGGATTTAAATGGACGATTCATTCTCGGCTCTCGAAATAGCGAATTTGCAGCCGCAACTGGAGAGGATCGATTGTTGGCCGTTGCGGTGCCTGCTCTCACCTCACTTCGAGATGCAACGGGTGAAAGTGCGCAGTTGTATCGCAGACAAGGCGACCAAAGAATCTGTGTTGCAGCAGCAGAGAGAATATCTGGACTCCGTGATTCGGTTCCGGTTGGCGCCGCCTTAACTATGGGCGCCGGCTCAGCCGCCCAAGTACTTCTTGCATGGGAAGATGCTGATCGACTTCATCGAGCACTTAATGGCGCGAGATTTAGCGCAGCAGCATTATCTGCGGTTCGGCGACGCGGTTGGGCGCAGAGCGTTGGTGAGCGAGAGCCAGGAGTTGCATCTGTTTCAGCGCCAGTTCGCGGACCCAATAACAAAGTAATTGCAGCAGTAAGCATCTCCGGTCCAATTGAGAGATTAGGTAGACAGCCGGGAAGAATTCACGCTGCTGCTGTTGTCGCAACTGCAGCAAAATTAAGTGAACACTTATTAAAGAAGTGATGGCAGCCCCGAAGGGATTCGAACCCTCGTAGCTGGCTTGAGAAGCCAGAGTCCTAGGCCACTAGACGACGGGGCCATCGATATTTAGTTTTTCTGCTGGGGTACCAGGACTCGAACCTAGACAAGCTGAACCAGAATCAGCTGGGCTGCCAATTACCCCATACCCCAAAGCGCTAAGAATAGCGCGAAGTTAGCTAACCGATTGCCTCCCGAATTCTCTGCATCGAAACCTCTCTGCCGAGAAGTTCCATGGATTCAAATAGTGGTGGCGAGATTGGGCTACCGGTAACGGCAATGCGCACAGGACCGAATGCCAATCTTGGTTTTAGTCCTAACCCATCTAGCAGCGACTTTCGTAATGCCTCTTCTATGCGAATATGGCTCCATTCGCTAAGTGTTTCAAGTGCAGCAATCGCGCATTTTAGGACGTTCTGTGCGTCAGATTCCTTGATCTTGCTCTTCGTTTCTTCATCAAATTCAAGTTTCTTCTTAAAAAGAAAACTAAGCATCGGTACAACTTCGCTTAATTTAATAATTCTCTCTTGAATTATTGGGAGAGCCTTTTTAACAAGCGAAACTTCATCTTCACTACCGGTTATCACATTCTCCCGCAGTAAGAAAGGTAAGGAACGATTCAAAAACTCTGTGAGGGAGAGAGCTCGAATCTTATCTCCGTTTATTGCTTCTAGTTTCTTCATATCAAATCTTGCTGGAGAGCTATTAACACGTTCTACTGTAAAAAGTTCAGTCAATTCCTTCATAGAAATATTTTCTCGGTCGTCGCCAGGTGACCATCCTAAAAGCGCTAAATAATTGCAGATGGCCTCCGGCAAGAAACCTTCTTCACGGTACCAGGCAATAGACACCTCTCCATTTCGTTTCGAAAGCTTGGCATTATCAGTTCCCATCACAAAAGGAAGATGGGCAAATTCAGGAAAATCAGAATCTGTAACTCCCATTGCTTGATAAACGCGAATCTGTCTCGGCGTTGATGAGAGTAGATCCTCACCTCTCAAAACATGCGTAATCTTCATCAAGACATCATCTACGGCGACTGCGAGCGTATAAAGCGGAGAGCCATCTGCTCGCATCAAGACAAAATCCGGGACATATTTATGCTCAAATACAACTTCGCCTCGAATAAGATCCTGAAACTTAGTCTCGCCCTCTGGCATGCGCATTCGAATTACGGGTTTTCGACCCTCATCTTGATATTTCTTTAAATCCGAATCCTGTATGGAACGACATTTTCCATCGTAACCTGGCGCAAGATTTTTTTCACGCTGCGCTTCTCTTCGCGATTCCAACTCTTCCGTGGTGCAGTAACAATGGTACGCATCGCCATTACGTAAAAATGTTTCAGCCCATTCTTTATATATTCCTAGGCGCTGGGACTGTAAATATGGGCCGTAAGGTCCGCCAACTTCTGGGCCTTCGTCCCAATTAATTCCCAACCACTTTAATGTATCGAGAGCTCTCCCAATATATTCATCGGTAACTCTCTCTCTATCGGTATCTTCAATTCGAAAAATTAATTTTCCATTTGTATGGCGGGCATAAGCCCAAGCAAATAAGGCGGTTCGAATATTGCCTACATGAAGGTCTCCTGTTGGAGATGGAGCAAATCTAGTTCGCACTTCGCGAGTCATTTTGCCACCGTATTTACCAACTCACCAATTCCTTCAATTGTTACCGAGACCTTACCTCCTGGAACCATCGGCCCAATTCCAGCAGGCGTACCAGTAAGGATTAAATCTCCAGGCAATAAGGTCATAATTCTCGTCACAAAGGCGATTATCGTGGGAATGTCGAAGACCATCTGATCAAGGCGCGCCGATTGCTTAATTTCACCTGCGACACTTGCCGAAATTTTTTGGTTTCCTGGCTTAAATTCAGTTTCAATCCAAGGTCCGATAGGGCAGAAAGTGTCAAAACTCTTAGCCCTTGTCCATTGCCCATCTATTTTTTGAAAATCTCGGGCGGTCACGTCATTAGCGATTGTGTAACCAAAAATTACGTCAGAGTATTTTTCCTTCGGAACATCTTTGCAAATTCTAGAAATCACAATAGCGAGCTCAACTTCATGATCTACTCTTGAACTATCAGCTGGCCATCGAATGATTTCGTCTGGTCCAATTATGGATGTATTCGGCTTTAGGAAAATTATCGGCTCTTTAGGAACATCTCCGCCCATTTCTGTTGCATGATCGGCATAATTCTTTCCAATACATACAACCTTGCTTCTCGGGATCACTGGAGCTAATAGCCTTACTTCAGAAATATTGATTACCTCATCAAGTGGCAGAATTCCTGTATAAAGAGGATCTCCAGAAATCAACCTAATAGAATCCTTATTCTCGAAAATTCCGAATTGGGGATCATTGCCTAAAGAGGTTTTTCTACTTGGCGTAAAACGCACGATTCTCATTTTTGCGGCCTATTCATTATTGGAATCGCCAGTTTTTGAGTTGCCTGGTGACATTCTCTCAACCAATACGGTTCCGATTCGGTGTCTTCGACCTATTGGGCGTTCCGCCATAATTTTCCACTCGTGAAGAGTTATCTCACTTCCCGGAATTGGGACGCGACCGAGCTGCTTCGCCATATAACCACCGATGGTGTCAACGTCTTCACGCTCTTCTTCGTCCAACTCGATTTCTAAATGGTCCGCTAGGTCTTCAAGATGAAGTCGAGCCGATGCTCGCGCTTTAGAGTTTGGCGTCAACCATTCAATCTCTTCTACTTCATCATCGTATTCGTCAGCTATTTCGCCCACGATCTCCTCAATTATGTCCTCTATCGTAATCAATCCTGCAGTTCCGCCATACTCATCTACCACGATTGCAAGATGAATTTGGTTTCGCTGCATCTCTTTCAAAAGATCTGCAGCAGTCTTCGTTTCCGGAACAAATGTTGCGGGCCGTATATGTGAAGAGACCAATTCTTGGGTTTCAGATTCGCGATATTCATGAACTCTTTTGGCTAAGTCCTTCACATAAGCAATACCAATTATGTTGTCTAGACCCTCGCCGATAACTGGAATTCTGGTGAAGCCCGATCGCAATGCAAGCGAAAGTCCTTGTCTGAGATTCTTACTTCCTTCAATCCACACCATCTCTGTTCTGGGAACCATTAACTCACGCACCAATGTGTCGCCCAGCTCGAAAACAGAATGAATCATTTCGTGCTCAGTCTCTTCAACTAAGCCACGCTCCCTAGCTTGATCCACCAAATCCCGAAGCTCGGCTTCATTCGCAAATGGTCCACTTTTAAAACCTTTTCCAGGAGTTAAAGCGTTACCTATTGCAATTAGTAATGCCGTAATTGGTCCCAGAACCTTAGATAGTAAGACCGCAGCAATGCTCGCCGGAATAATCCAAGTACCCGCGCGCTGTTTCCCAAGAGTTCTAGGACCTACTCCTACAACTACATACGAAAGTATTAGCATGGTGAAAACCGAGATTGCCAACGCCCAATTTAGCGAGGAAATTTCGCCGATGAGCGTCTGGGCAACAAGAACTGTAGCTGTTAACTCTGATGCTTTTCGAACAAAAAGTAAGACATTTAGGTATCGAGCAGGTTCAGACAAAACTTTTCTAACCCACATAACGCTGCGAGAAGATTTCTTTAACTCTTCTACATATACGCGAGAAACTGAATTTATCGCAGCTTCACTACCTGCGAGAAAGCCAGCAAAAAGTAATAGCAATATCACTAGGATTAAATTAAATGGGCTCATGAGCGAGAGCGCCATTCTCTCAGAATCTCTTCCTGACGCGAAAACATAGCCATTTTCTCCTCATTTTCTCGATGATCGAATCCGAGAAGGTGTAGGACCCCGTGCACTGTCAATACTTCAAGCTCTTCCTCAAGTGAGTGACCAGCGCCCTTAGCCTGCTTATTTGCGTAATCTGGACATAAAACTATGTCTCCTAGAAGTCCAGGACCATCAGCTGAAGAGTTTGGCTTTAGTTCGTCCATTGGAAATGAAAGCACATCGGTAGGACCCGCTTCATTTAGCCACCGCATATGAAGCGCGCTCATTTCCTCCTCATCGACTAACGAAATACTTAGCTCTGATTCTGGATGAATTCCCATTTGAATACTTGAGAATTCAGCCAACGCCTTTAGCCGATTCGTATCAAGTTTAGAATCTGTCAGATCAGTAAGTTCGATAAACATCAGTAATTACTATTAACGTTTAGCGCTCGTTACGAAGAGAACGCGGTTTATTCTCTCTTCGTGCAGCGCGATTGCCTTGATTATCAAATCTTCCATATGCATCAACGATTTCACTAACCAGTCGATGTCTTACCACATCTTCTGAAGTCAACTCCATAAAAGTAATGTCCGGAATTCCATCCAAAATTCCACGAACAATTGAAAGTCCCGATTCCTGATGGCTTGGTAAATCAATCTGTGTGATATCTCCGGTAACGACAATTTTTGATCCAAAACCTAACCTCGTTAAAAACATTTTCATCTGCTCGGGAGAAGTGTTCTGGGCTTCATCTAATATTATAAATGAATCATTCAAAGTTCGACCGCGCATGTAAGCCAGCGGTGCTACTTCAATAGTGCCAGATGACATTAATCTTGGTATTGCATCAGGGTCTAACATGTCATGTAGCGCATCGAAAAGTGGACGAAGGTACGGATCAATTTTTTCATGTAACGTTCCTGGCAAGAAGCCCAATCGCTCTCCGGCTTCCACGGCTGGGCGCGTCAAAATTATTCGATTAATCTGCTTTGCCTGGAGAGATTGGACTGCTTTTGCCATCGCTAAATAAGTTTTCCCAGTTCCGGCTGGTCCAATACCGAAAGTAATCGTGTTCTTATCTATCGCATCAACATATCTCTTTTGATTTACAGTTTTCGGACGAATGGTCTTACCACGCGAACTTAGAATATTTAGAGTTAAAACTTCGGCAGGAGTTTCATTGCCATCGCCAAGTATCATTGAAATCGATCTCCGGACCGCGTCATCGCTAAGCGGTTGGCCAGCACGTACGACTGCTAGAAAGTTTTCAACCAATCGTTCAACTTTGGCTACTGATTCAGCGGGGCCTTTAAGAGAGATTTCATTACCGCGTACCGTTGTGACTACCTCAGGAAATGCCCGCTCTATCGCTCTTATGTAGGCATCGTTTGGGCCGGTCAAAGATACGCTGGAGATATCTAAGGGTAATTTGATTAGCGCGCTGGGCATTGGCTTAAGTCTATCCAGGTGGCCATCCAAACGCTCGCCCACCCATTAGGTGAAGGTGAGCGTGAAAGACTGACTGGCCAGCATCAGCGCCGGTATTAAAGATTGTTCTATAACCGGAGAGGCTGCGACTTTTTGCTAACTCTTTGGCAACTTTAAACATCTCAGCAAGAGTTTCACTATCGCTATCGGCAATCTCGCCAGCATTCTCAAAATGCTTCTTGGGAACAATTAACAAATGGGTTGGAGCTTGAGGATTTATATCCTCAATAGCGATTACCTCATTGTGGTCATAAATTAGTTCCGCTGGAATCGCGCCCTCGATAATCTTGCAGAAGATGCATTCCATGGTTGATATCTACCAGATTTTGAGGCCAGTTTGTACTGCAGCTAGAGCGGCCACGCCAGCATGGGCTGAGCGAAATACTGGTCGGCCAAGCTTTACACCCCGAGCGCCTGCAGATTGAAATCCAGCATATTCATCCTCAGTTATTCCGCCTTCCGGACCGATAATTAGCGTGACATCTTTGGGCGGTGCTAAATCCAAATTTTCACTTAGTTGAGAGCTGCTTGATTCATGAAAAACAAAAGTTAATTCGCTGTCTTGAATTCTATTCTTTATCTGGGCAGTTGTATGTAAATCAAGTATCTGAGGTATCCAACTTCTTCTAGATTGTTTCGTAGCCTCTCTTGTCCATGATTTCCATTTAGAAAGGGCATCTTTTTCTGATTTCCATTCTCCGATGGAATTTGCTGCCTGCCATGGAATTATGATCTCAGCGCCACCCTCAGTTAATAGTTCGATTGTTTCACGCGCCCTATCCCCTTTTGTTAACGCTTGAACGACGGTCAAAATAGTTCTCGGTCTAGGCTCATCACTAACATCAAGGATGCGGCAACCAACATTTCTTTTGTTTATATCAAGCACTTCTACCTCAGCGCGGCGTCCCATTCCATTTGTAACCGAGATGCGTTCACCAACCTTTATACGTGTGACGCCAAGATGGTGCGCTTCATCTCCTTCAATTACTACATCTCCGCGATCCGGAATATTTTCAACTATGAATAGTGGCAGCATCATTGACCTCGTAACGCGTCTTTGAATTTAGTGAATAATCCGCCTTCACTACCCTTACGGACTTGATTTGCTTGAGTGGCTTCGCCTCGCATCTTCGCGAACGATCTCAGGAGCTCTTCCTCTGGTTTTGAGAGTTTTGTTGGAATCTCCACATTCAAGTGGACATAAAGTTCGCCACGTCCGCCACCCCTAAGTCGAGTCATGCCTTTTCCTCTAATTGGAATTACATCACCGCTTTGAGCCCCGGGTTTTATCTCTACGGAAATTTCGCCATCTAATGTCTCAACGCTCTGGGTGCTGCCAAGCGCTGCACTTGTCATTGGAATATTTAGTTGTAAATGTAAATTATCGCCGTCACGCACCAAGAATTCATGTTCGTCAATCTCAATCTCTACATAAAGATCTCCGGCCGGGCCGCCACCGGGTCCAACTTCACCTTGTCCACTCAACTGAATTCGATTACCAGAATCAACTCCTGCTGGAATTTTTACTTCAATCTCTCGTCGTGATCGTACTCGTCCATCTCCATCACACTCTCGACAAGGATTTGCAATAACAGTGCCGTAGCCCTGACATGTGCCACATGGCCTTGAAGTCATAACTTGCCCGATAAATGAACGAGTCACTTGTTGCACTTCTCCCCTGCCTCGACAAATGTCGCAGGTCCTTGGCGAACTCCCAGCCTCGCATCCATCGCCGCCACATTTTGTGCAGATTACTGCTGTTTCTACTGCCAAATTTTTTGTTACTCCAAAACAAGCCTCGCCAAGATCTATATCTACACGAATAAGAGCATCTTGACCTTGTCGCATGCGTGGTCGTGGTCCACGCGCAGTTCCGCCGCCGAAAAAAGCATCCATGATGTCACTGAAACCGCCAAACCCACCGGCAAATCCATCGCCGCCACGATCATAAGAACTTCGCTTCTGTGGATCACTTAGGACCTCATATGCAGCTGTTATTTCTTTGAATCGATCTTGAATTTTTGGATCTGGATTTACATCAGGATGCATTTCGCGCGCTAATTTTCGATAGGCACGCTTTATTTCATCTTGAGTTGCGCTTCGATCGATTCCAAGAGTCTGATAAAGATCTGCCATCATTTGCCATCCGTTAAGAATCTTCCGACATAACGCGCGACCGCTTGGACTGCAGACATGGATGTTGAATAATCCATACGAGTTGGACCAAGAACTCCCAGCGCGCCTAAAGAATTTCCGTGATTGCCATATCCCATAGTTACCAAACTTGTAGTCTTTAAGCTTTTTTCTGGCTGTTCTGAACCAATTCTTACGCGCATCGTCTCTCCAGAGTCACTTAATAATCTCAACAAGACTACTTGCTCCTCTAGAGTCTCTAGGACTCCATGGATATCACTGGAGACTTCACTTCCGGATCGGGTTAAATTAGCGGTTCCAGCCAACACAACTCTCTCTTCCGGCTTTTCTAAAGACATTTCTATGAGATTTGAAATTATTAATGCAGCTGAAGTTCTTTCTTCGCGTGATAGATACTCCAGAAGTGTTTCAAGCGAATTGCCTACATCAGCCATACTTTTGCCAAAAACCAAATTATTCATTTTGGATTTCAAATCCGAGAGAGATTGTTCCGTTAGCGCGTACGGCAACTCTAAAACTCGCTGCTCAACTCGACCGGTATTTGTTATCAATACAAGCATAAGTCTTCTTGAGGTCAGCAGTAGAAGTTCGATATGACGGACTTTGGATTTTGCAATCATCGGGTACTGCACCACCGCAACCTGTTTGGTAACTTGAGCAAGAAGTCGAACAGTTCTCATAACAACATCGTCTAAATCACTCGCGCCCTCAAGGAATGTTTCAATCGCTCTTCTTTCCGCAGAAGAAAGAGGTTTGATTTTTGCTAACTTGTCGACGAATAGTCGATAACCTTTATCTGTAGGAATACGCCCGGCGCTGGTATGAGGTTGCGTGATTAGTCCCGCTTCTTCCAATACCGCCATCTCATTCCTAATGGTCGCTGAAGAAATTCCTAAGCCGTGGCGTTCTGCGATTGAGCGAGAGCCGACCGGCTCTTCAGTCGCAACGTACTCTTCGACAATCGCCCTCAGGATTTCTAGCTGTCTGGTTTCCATAATGACCTAAATTGAAGCAATCCCAAAAGTTGTTATTAGAAGCAATAGCATCGCCGGGAATGCTGTTTTCGATTTATTGGCTCGGAAATGGAAAAATATTGCGCCTGCCATAATGATCCAAATTGTAATTAGGCCATAGATTTGTAGATCCAAATTTTCTAGAGCAAAACCAACAACTAAAGAGAGCGCTGCCAATGTTTCAAGCATTCCAACTAATCTTGCTAGTCCATCTGGAACGTTTACATCTCTTGTTCCGGATAGGCCAGCGGCGCTACCACTAGCTTTTGAGAGTCCAGCTATCAAGAAAACTATGGCTAGGAAAAGTACGATGATGGTATTTGCAGTCTGCATAGGGAGTGAAGTTACTACACCAACAATTCTCGCACTATTCGATCTGCAATCAAGCGTCCTTTCGCCGTTAGAACGAGGCGGGAATCACTCCAAGTTGAACTTTCGATATATCCAGAATTCTTAAATTGATTTGCGACTTCAAGTTGCTTATCTGAGAGCCGATCTAATTCAATTCCCTCTCGAGTTCGAATTCGAAGCATCACAAATTCATCTCTAATATTTTCTTCAGACAACACTTCGCTATCTTGCTTGGGTGATTTATTTTGTTTAATTAATTCTTGATACTTGGTTGGATGTTTAACATTCCACCAGCGTCTCCCATCAATAAATGAGTGGGCTCCAGGACCGACCCCCCACCAGGATGAACCATTCCAATAGGCTTTGTTATGCAAACTTTCCGCACCAGAAATCGCCCAATTACTAAGTTCATACCAATTAAATCCCTTGCGAGTTGCTACGGCATCAAATTGCAGATATTTCTCAGCAGTCTCATCATCCGGTGGCATCTGAAGTTCGCCCCGTTTAATTTGTGCAGCTAATTTTGTCCCGTTTTCAACAATGAGCGCATATGCACTTATATGATCAATCGGTAACTGGAGCGCTGCTTCAAAACTTTCCTGCCAATCCTCAAGGCTCTCACCCGGTGTGCCATAAATAAGGTCCACACTTAAATGCTCAAAACCAGCTTCTCTAACAAGCTCGCAACTTCTTACAACATTTTCTGGGTTGTGAGTTCTATCTAAAGTTCTTAAAACATGAGGAACTGCCGATTGCATGCCTATCGAAATTCTGTTTACGCCGCTTGATCTAATAGATTCCAAAAAAGATTCATTTAGGTTATCTGGATTAGCTTCAAGAGTTATTTCTGGGTTTGGTCGAATCTCGAAATGATTAGCTATTTTCGAGATAACTCGAGAAACCTCATAAGGCGGCAGAAGTGAGGGCGTGCCCCCGCCAAAGAAAATAGTCTCAACTTGAATTTGACCTAACTGAATTGATGCTTGCTCTATCTCCTTAAGCGCAGCATCGATGTAGTTCGAAGTAATCAAATTCAAATTGGGAGAATTCAGTTCCCCGGGCGTATAGGTATTAAAATCGCAATAACCGCATCTCTTCGTGCAATAAGGAATGTGGATATAGAACGAGAGTTTTGAGCTCTCGTTACTTCTTCCCTTTTCCACCTTCGCCATCCGAATTAGTTGAAAGTGCGGCAATAAAGGCTTCCTGTGGAACTTCAACGCGTCCCACCATTTTCATACGCTTCTTGCCCTCTTTCTGCTTTTCGAGCAATTTCCGCTTACGCGTGATGTCTCCGCCGTAACATTTAGCTAAGACGTCTTTTCGAATTGCTCGAATATTTTCTCGGGCAATTATCTTCGCTCCGATTGCAGCTTGTATAGGAACTTCAAATTGTTGCCTTGGAATCAATTCGCGAAGCTTTCCCGTCATCATGACTCCATATGGGTAAGCCTTCTCGCGATGGACTATCGAGCTAAATGCATCGACAGTATCACCTTGAAGCAAGATATCAACTTTTACTAAATCACCCTCAGCTTCACCAATTGGCTCGTAATCTAAAGATGCATAACCTTTGGTTCGCGATTTGAGTTGATCAAAGAAATCAAAGACGATTTCTGCAAGCGGCAACGTGTATCTAATCTCTACACGATCTTCGGATAGATAATCCATCCCGCCCAACACGCCTCGACGGGACTGACACAACTCCATTATGGTTCCGATGAATTCAGAAGGGGCGAGAATTGTCGCCTTGATTATTGGCTCGAATACTTTCTCGACTTTTCCATTTGGGTATTCACTCGGATTAGTAACGATCTTTTCCTTACCATCTTCTAGAAATACTCGATAAACCACGTTTGGTGCGGTTGAAATCAAAGATAAATTAAATTCGCGCTCGAGTCGTTCTCTTACGATTTCCATATGTAATAGACCGAGAAAGCCGCAACGAAATCCAAAACCAAGCGCGGCTGAGGTTTCTGGCTCATATACAAGAGCGGCGTCATTTAACTGCAACTTATCTAATGCATCTCTCAGCATCGGATAATCGTCACCATCGATTGGATACAAGCCTGAGAAGACCATTGGCTTCGGATCTTTATATCCGGAAAGCGCTTCTTTTGCTGGATTTTGATAGGAAGTTACCGTGTCGCCAACTCGTGATTGGCGAACATCCTTTACTCCTGTAATCAGATAACCAACTTCTCCAACACCCAATCCCGAACTACTGACCGGTTCCGGTGAAATCACTCCGATATCTAAGAGTTCATGCTTAACTCCGGTTGAAATCATCTGAATTTGTTCGCGCGGAGAAAGTTTTCCGTCGAAAACTCGAACGTAAGTGACAACGCCTCTATATGTGTCATATACCGAATCAAAAATAAGCGCTCTTGCCGGTGCACTTGGTGAGCCTTTGGGAGCTGGAATTTGGGCAACGATTTGATCAAGAAGTTCTGTGACGCCTTCTCCGGTTTTCCCGGATACCCTCAAGCAGTCCGAGGGCTGGCACCCGACCAACTTAGATAATTCAATAGCAAACTTTTCGGGTTGGGCAGCTGGTAGGTCTATTTTATTGAGAACCGGAATTATGGTGAGATTATTTTCCATCGCCAAATAGAGATTTGCCAAAGTTTGGGCCTCAATACCTTGCGCACAATCAACTAAGAGAATTGCGCCTTCGCATGCCGCAAGCGAACGGGAAACTTCATATGTGAAATCAACGTGACCAGGCGTATCAATCATATTGAGAATGTAATCCTTGCCATCGATTCCAGATTTCCAAGGTAAACGAACAGCTTGACTCTTAATTGTGATACCGCGTTCCCGCTCAATATCCATACGATCTAGATATTGCTCGCGCATATTGCGCGCCTCAACAACACCGGTAATTCCGAGCATTCGGTCAGCCAAGGTCGATTTACCGTGATCAATATGAGCAATAATGCAGAAATTCCGGATTTGTTCCGGATTTGTGTGCGCCGGTTGCGGTGCTTTGGCTAGAGGTATAGCGGGCAAAGTCCGCCTCGATTTATCTTATTAGCGGACGCCGGCCTTATTGGCGGCCTTGGCCATCGCTGACTTTTTATTGGCAGCTTGGTTGGAGTGAATCACACCTTTTGATACCGCAACATCCAATTCGCGAGATGCGGTCTTTAGTTCGGAGGCAATTACTTTGGTGTCTCCAGATGTTAAGGAATCACGAAAGCGACGAATCGCTGTTTTAAAGGATGAGCGCACTGACTTATTTCGAAGTCGCGCCTTCTCATTAGTCTTGATTCGCTTTATCTGGGACTTGATATTTGCCACGGTGCCTTCCTTGCTTTTCGAATTCGAGCGCGCAGGGTATCAGTAGTAGATATCCCTTCTCAAACCGAGGCTTTTGCGCCACCTCGGGCAACGTTTTCAGCTATCGCCAGAACCGCTCTCTCTAGCGCAAAAATGCCATCCACCTCGCCACCCTTAACACCAATATCGGCTTTTGATAATTCAGTGATTGCAAAGGTAATCATGCCTGGGCGCCATTTATTTAGCTGCCGCCTTGCTTTATCTATTTGCCAAGGCGCCATACCAAGTTTTCCCGCAAGTTCAAAAGATTTTAAATGTTTAGGCGCATCCGAAACTTTTGCAAGTGAACGAATTGAACTAGATAGCGCCGAAATAATCATAATAGGATCTGTGCCCGATTCCAGCGCGTTGCGTAGTGAAATCAATGAATTTTTAACATCACCAAGAATGACAGCATCAGCCACATCAAAACCTGTTGCTTCAACTCGACCTTGATAATATTTTGAAATATCACTCTCGTCGATGGAGCTCTTTTTTGGGTCGGTATCTGAAGCAATCTGACTGCAAGCAGAGGCCAATTCTCTACTGTCATTTCCAGTTGCATTCACTAATGCTTCAATCCCACTAGGCGATATTTTTCTTCCGTGACGCGCAAATTCACTCTTCACAAACTCAGCCTTGTCATTTGCTTTTTTGAGTGGCTCACAAGGAATGTACTCGGCCTTTAACTTCTTAATTTTTTCAATTAATCCCTTACCTTTTACGCCACCTGCGTGAAGGAAGACCAAATTCAGATTTGAATCAGATTCAAATTTTTCCAAATAATCTTGAATCTCCTCGGAAACCTCCGAGCTAACATCTTGTAGATCCTTTAAGACGATAACTCTTTTCTCTGAAAACAGTGAGGGCGCTACCGCATCTGAGAATCTTCCGACTTCCAACTCAGTTCCCATTAGAACCGTTCGCTCAAAATCGCTTCGAGCTGCTAGCGCAAGCTCAAGTCCCCGATCCGCTAACGCATCTTCTGGACCGTGAATCAAAACTAACTCAGCTAATCCCAACTTATTTGCCACCATTCTTTTCCGAGTCGCCTGGAAGAGAATACTGGCTTCTCCTCGCTACCGCTCCAACTAATCGCAGATTTAGAGGACGATATTCACAAACTTCGGGGCCTTAGTAATTACTTTCTTGGGGGTGGCGTTATCAATTTCGGATTTTATCGCCGGGTCAGAAAACGCCATCGCTTCTAATTCGCTATCTGAGATATCAGGTTGAACATCAACTCGCGACTTTATTTTTCCATTAATCTGGAATATCGCCGTTACTGCATCAGCGGTAAGAAGTGATTCATCGATCTTTGGCCAGCCTGCGAGCGAGACTGAGGGTTTATGCCCCAACCTTTCCCACATTTCTTCAGCGGTATATGGCGCAATCAATGAGAGCGATATGGCGATTGCTTCGACAGCTTCTCGAACCGAAGGATCGGCGGCGCCACACCCCGAATCAATAGCCTTTCTAGTTGCATTTACTAATTCCATAATTCGTGCGACTGCGACGTTGAATCGGAAAGACTCAACTGCAAAAGAAATATCGTGTAATGCCTTATGGGTAATCTTCCTTAATTCGATATCACCATTTAAGAAATTGACCCCAGGCTTGCTGGTGATATCTCCGGATAGGCGCCATGCTCTATTCAGAAACTTAACGGAGCCAGAAGGAGAAACATCAGCCCAATCCACATCATCTTCCGGAGGACCGGCAAAGACCATAGATAGCCGGATAGCGTCAACGCCATGTCTCTCAAGTTCATCGGAAAGCCGTACCAAGTTACCTCGACTCTTACTCATAGCCGAACCGTCCATGATTACCATTCCCTGATTGAGCAGACGAGTAAAAGGCTCATTGAAATCAACAAGGCCCATATCAAATAGCGCCTTTGTAAAGAAACGAGAATATAAAAGGTGAAGTATTGCGTGAGTAACGCCACCTACATATTGATCAACAGGTAGCCATGTCTTCACTTCTTTATCGTCGAATGGAAAATCTTGATTATTTACGCTTGTGTATCTTAAAAAGTACCATGAGGAATCAACGAAAGTATCCATAGTATCGGTATCTCTAAGAGCTTTTCCGTTGCACTTAGGACAGACAGTATTAACCCAGTCGGAGGCAGTTGCTAAAGGTGAAATTCCTTTTGGTTTTAGGTCGACCGTCTTTGAGTCGGGAAGTTTTACGGGTAATTGCTCAATCGCAACGGGAACTTCGCCGCACGCAGCGCAATGAATTATCGGTATTGGAGTTCCCCAATAACGTTGTCGCGAAATCAACCAATCACGTAATCGATAGTTGGCAGTAGGAGATGCCTGATTCTTCTTCGATAGTTCATCGATTATTTTAGATATTGCGGCTGAGCTCTCAAGCCCACTAATTGAGCCGGAATTAATTATCTTCCCATTTCCTTCGGTCGCAATTCCAGATTCAAGCGGATCAGATTCTCCGGTTTCGACAACTACTTTCACTGGAAGCTTCATAGCCTTCGCAAAATCTAAATCGCGTTGATCATGTGCAGGTACCGCCATAATTGCGCCGGTTCCGTAGTCCGCTAAGACATAATCACTTGCCCAGATTGGAATTCGCTCGCCGTTTACAGGATTTATTGCATAGCGCTCTAAAAATACGCCAGTCTTCGCTCGATCTGTTGCCAATCTATCAATATCACTGGCTGAACGCACAGATTCGAAATATTTATTGAACTCAGATTCAACTGTGCTACTTGAAGCAAGCTCCTTTGCTAGCTCACTATCTACGGCAACAACCATAAATGTTGCTCCATATAGAGTGTCGGGTCTGGTTGTATAAACGACAACTGGTTCCTTACGGCCTTCAATTTCGAATTTAATTTCAGCTCCAGTAGATTTTCCAATCCAATTTCGTTGCATTGTGAGAACCTTGTCGGGCCAATTTCCTTCAAGTTGCTTCATATCCTCGAGTAATCTCTCGGTATAAGCAGTAATCTTGAAGTACCACTGGTTCAATTTTTTCTTAGTTACAGAACTATCGCAGCGTTCACAAAGTCCAGCAATGACTTGTTCATTAGCAAGAACAGTTTGGCAATCAGGACACCAATTGACCGCGGAATCTTTTCGATATGCCAATCCTTTTTCATAGAGTTTTAAGAAAATCCATTGATTCCATTTGTAGTACTCGGGGTCGCACGTATACAAAACTCGGTCCCAATCAAAAGAG
Organism: Candidatus Nanopelagicaceae bacterium; assembly: GCA_049451055.1. GTDB lineage: Bacteria > Actinomycetota > Actinomycetes > Nanopelagicales > Nanopelagicaceae > MAG-120802. The sequence goes on from JBMTVF010000003.1 coordinate 77,530, forward strand.
CAGGCATATCTACGCATCGAAGCTCGTTGGGTATTTATATTTTCATAAGTCCAAACACTTGGATCCTCATTCCGCTTTATGGCGGCATTCTCTGCGGGAAGGCCGAATGCGTCCCAACCAATTGGATGCATAACGTTGAATCCCCGCTGCACCCAATATCGCGCAATTACATCGCCAAGTGCATACGCCTCAGCATGACCCATGTGAAGATCGCCCGAAGGATAAGGAAACATATCCAAGACATATTTCTTAGGACGAGCGTCATCTTTTCTTCCAGATCTAAAAGGAGCTAATTCATCCCAGACTGGTAGCCACTTCTCTTGAACGCCGTGGATGTCATAGGCCTCATGCATGTGACAAGGTTACCGCCATACGACTCCGGTTAACTCCTCACTCACTTGCCATAAATTCGATGAAAGTTCTTGATCATATGCAATCGATCTGGCTCTGACCGCTTTTGGAAATCCGCGCATCTCCATAAAACCATCAGGGCCGATATAACTTGCTCCATATAAGTCTGGAAATGTAGCGGCACACAAGGTCGGAAGGGCGCCTCGAGAAGCTGACTGCGCAATTATTGAGTTCATGAATGAAGTTGCCCGTTCTTCCCAAATTCGCTCTCTGAATTGTGGGCCAACAGATTGCAGATTTGTATTTGAGTAACCTGGGTGAGCTGCAAATGCGTTGAAACTCCAGTCATTAGCGCGCGCTTTTCGTTCAAGTTCGAATGTAAAAAGTAAGTTGGCCAATTTGCTATTTCCGTAAGCACCCCAAGCAGAATATTTATTCTTCCCAAGGCAGATATCTCGTATAGCCTCCTTATCTCCAGATCCAAAATTTCCTGTCCTATGTGCCTGGCTCGATACCGAAACAATTCGAGAACGCACGCGATTCCGAATCAGACCAGCAAATGCGAAATGCCCAAGATGGTTAGTTCCCATCTGCATTTCAAAGCCATCCTTGGTCGTGAGCTTTGGGATAGCCATAATTCCCGCGTTCAAAATCAATACATCTATGTCGCCCTTTAAGTTATTGGCTGCACGACGTATGTTTTCTAGATCTGTTAAGTCGAGTTCAAGAATTTCAATACGTTGTGACGAGAATTCTGATTTAACTTTTTCAGCCTTAGATATTGATCTAGCCGCAATAATCACTTTTCCGCCCGCTCGAGCCAATTCTCTGGCAGCCTCTTTACCGATTCCGCTCGTGGCGCCCGTAATGAGAAATCGCTTTCCGGTTAAATCTGGTAGGTCTGCGGCGCTCCAGTTTTTTGGAATTCTCTGTAGCGGTAATCCATTTCTTTCACTCACTCTCAACCACCTTCTGGGACGATTTCCAATAATTAGATTTTTAATTTCTTAAAGTTGAGTGGAGCTAAGGGGACTTGAACCCCTGACCCCCTGCATGCCATGCAGGTGCGCTACCAGCTGCGCCATAGCCCCGTATTCTCACCTTACCTCAAGCACCACTTTCCTCACCAAAGATCGGTTCTGGCAAGGAGCCAGCGTTGTGTTCTACCAATATCCATCCCGGTCGATGATGTCCGCTTTCAAGAATGGACCAAGCTGCATTAGAAAGTCCACCAATGGTTGCCCACTGATTCATTGGCAATCCCAACATTTTTCCAATAATTATTCGAGCCGTGCCGCCATGAGTCACAACAACTAGTGTCTCTAAATTTGGTTCTATTGCTCTTTCAATCGCAGCTACCGCTCTTTCTGCAATCTCACTTCTACGCTCACCAATCTCACCTGCGGGCTCATCATTTCCATCAAGCCAAGTCACAAATCTTTCGAAATCAACAGCGCGATTCTCGGCGCCAGTTCGACCCTCCCACTTACCACCATTGGTCTCGCGCAAGCCGATATCAATTAGAACTTGCAATTTAGAGATCTCAGATAGCGCCTCGGCTGTTTGTCTCGCTCTTATCAGATCACTAGAAACTATTTTCGATGGCCTTAATCCCATTAGAAGCGGCGCAGCCCTTCGCGCTTGAGCAATACCGGTTTCATTTAGAGGAATATCGGAGTGGCCTTGAAATCTATTTTCCAAATTCCAATCAGTTTGACCATGTCGCCAAAGGACAATTCTCTGGATCATTTATTCTCTCCTTCAAAATGTTCATTGGTCGAAATCTCAATCCTTGGACAATCATTCCAGAGTCTTTCCAGCATGTAATAATTCCGAATCTCCTCAGTTTGAATATGTACGACTAAGTCTTCATAATCCAGCAGAATCCAATGGGAAGACTTCTCCTTGCGAACCGGTCGCTCATTTTGCGTTGCGAGCTTCATTTCTATGTTATCTGCGATCGCTTCTATCTGTCTCTCATTTTGACCACTAACGATTAAGAAAACTTCGCTCAAGACCATCTGTTCTGTTAAATCAACTGCGACCAGATTCTTCGCTAATTTATCAAGAGCCGCTTCTGATGCTGATTCAAGTAATAGAAGTGTCTCTTTACGCGGCGCCATACAGTCCTTTGGCTTTGATGTATGTGTAGACATCTGCTGGAAGTAACTCTTTAACGACCACGGGGTTATTTATTGAATTTCTAATTTTGGTCGCCGAGATGGGAAGCGCATCAAGATTTATCGAATTAGCTTTGAATTTAGACTTTGTCATACTTGATCCGGGACGCTCAACGACAAGAAATTCAACTAGATCTGCGAGATCTTCAATTTTATGCCAATTAGATATCTGAGCGAATGCATCACTTCCAATTACCCAATGAAGATTGGAATCTAGATGCTGTTTTTGTATTTCGATTGCGGTATCTATGGCAAATGAAGTACCGAGACGATTTATTTCACAGTCGCTTATTTCGACATTCCTTTTCCCAATAGCAATTTTCACCATCTCTAGTCGGTCCTGGGGACTTGCTATTGCCTTGCGATTTGCGGGGTTGCCCGCCGGGACAACTACTATCGAATCAAATCTCTTTGACTTCGATAAATTATCAATAACTTGGAGATGGCCCAAGTGAATTGGGTCGAAAGTGCCTCCGAATATTGCGCAGTTCTTAGTCTTTATCAAGGCGCATAACTAGATACAGGAGGAACATCAGTATTGCAAAAGTCAAAATCCCAAAGAATGCCGGTGAAGCTGGAAGTTCGCGACCCGCTTCGCTAAAGAATTCGAACATGGTCATATCCTATCTATCCCATTCTCAAGTAGGGCTAAGAATTGCGTTTCGTTGATGATTCTCACACCCAACTCTTCAGCCTTTTTCGCCTTCGAACCGGGTGAGTCTCCAATTACAACGAAATCAGTCTTGCTTGATACAGACGAAGCGGCCTTACCACCATGTTCCAAAATAGTTTCCGATACTCCATCACGAGAAAAATTATCTAGAGAGCCGGTTACAACGATTGTGAGGCCTGCGAGAGTTTGTGGTCGCATTTTCTTGGCGATATCTACCGTCGTTACCCCTGCCTTTCGCCACTTATCAACAATCACACTATGCCATTTAATGCTGAACCATTCAGTAATGCTCTTTGCGATTACCTCGCCGACTCCATCTATACCTGCAAGTTCAGATTGAGAAGCATTAGAAATTGCTTCTAATGATTTAAATTCTCTGGCAAGCGCTTGGGCTGCAGTTGGGCCAACATGTCTGATTGAGAGCGCGACCAGAACGCGCCAAAGCGGACGATTTTTTGCTTCTTCAAGCCCGCGAATTAATTTCTCGGCATTTGCTGCCGCCGTGCCATCTTTTTTTCTGAAGAAATCAGATTTAAGTAGTTTCTTAGGAGATAGATCAAAGAGATCTCCCTCGTCAATAATCAATTTTGCATCAAGCAAAGCTTGAGCGGCTTCATAACCGAGTACGTCAATATCAAGTGCTGCACGTGAACCGATGTAATAGATTCGCTCTCTAAGTTGTGCTGGACAACTTTGTGAATTAGGGCATCTAATATCTACATCACCCTCGCTGATTGCTTTGAGTTTGGATCCGCAGTCTGGGCATTTGGTTGGCATCACAAATTTGCTTTCGCTACCAGTTCTACGTTCTACAACGGGTCCCAGAATTTCAGGAATGACATCGCCTGCTTTGCGGAGAATGACCGTATCGCCAATTAGAACTCCCTTGCGTTCAACTTCTTCAATGTTATGTAACGTCGCATTTGTAACAGTAGATCCAGCTACCTTCACCGGCTCCATAAATCCAAAAGGAGTTACCCGCCCAGTTCGTCCGACGCTCACTCTGATATCAATTAATTTTGTGGTCACTTCTTCTGGGGGATATTTGTAGGCAATGGCCCATTTTGGTGCTCGGGAAGTTGTTCCAATCATTTCTTGAATCGATCTTTCATTAACCTTAATAACTACTCCATCAATTTCATGTTCTAATTCATGGCGTCGTTTCAAGTATTCAGAGATGTATTTCTTAACCTCACTTGAACTTCCAAGAACTTTATAGCTCTTAGAAATTGGTGCTCCCCAGCTCGCCATTAATTCATAAGCTTGGCTTTGGGAAGTGAAATTTGCGCCCTTAACGGAACCAATGCCATGAACAATGCAAGAAAGTGGTCTAGACGCCGTAACCCTTGGATCTTTCTGGCGCAGTGAGCCGGCTGCAGCATTTCTTGGATTAGCAAAAGGTGCTTTCCCTGACTCTTCAAGAGCCTCATTTAGCTCATTGAAAGCAGCAACTGGAAAAAATATCTCACCTCTAATTTCTACTAATTCCGGAATTTTGGATCCCTTTAAAATTTGTGGGATGGCAGAGATGGTTCGAACATTGACCGTAACATCTTCGCCAGTTTCGCCATTTCCTCTCGTCAAAGCTCGAACTAGTCTTCCGCTTTCGTAAATCAGATTTATTGCGAGTCCGTCAATTTTTAGTTCGCATAACCAGGATTTCTCAGTACCAGTTGATTCTTTCTCAACCCGATCAAACCAAGCTTTCAATTCTTCGTCGTTAAAAACGTTGTCTAAACTCATCATTTTCTGGTGATGATTGAATGGTTCAAAATGTGAAGCAAAACCTCCCCCGACCTCAAGCGTTGGTGAATTTGGGTCAATAAGTTCCGGGTGAGCACTTTCGAGAGCAATGAGTTCTCTCCAGATCACATCAAACTCAGCATCTGAGATTACGGGTTTATCTAAAACATAATATCGATATTGGTGATCCCTAATTTGCTCGGAAATCTCGCTCATTTTGCGGCGAACGTCGGCGCTTTGACTCATGCAGTCCTCGAAATAGTTGCAGAACAAATGACTCGATCACTCTCATAAATAACAACTGCTTGCCCAGTAGCTAGGCCAAAAATTGGCGAATCAAGTTTTACTTCCAAATTTTCACCGAGGACGGAGTATGAACATGGATATGCGCTTCCATGTGCTCTAACCTGCGCTAAACCTCTAAAGGGACCGCTGGCATTATTTTTCGGACCGCACCAAATCAACTTCTCTCCTGAGATTTCGCTTACCGCAAGCTCCTCGTGTTCTCCAACTACAACCGTGTTTGATTTTGGTTCAATCTTTAATACATACCTAGGTGAACCGGTGGGAGTCGGTTCGCTGATTCCAAGTCCGCGTCTTTGTCCGATGGTGTAGGTGTAAGCGCCATGATGTTCGCCTAATTTCTTTCCAGATGCATCAACAATTGGTCCAACTTCACTTCCTAATCGTTCGCGAAGCCATCCGGCGTTATCACCAGAGGGAACAAAGCAAATATCGTGGCTATCTGGTTTTTGAGCAACCGTTAAGCCTCTTCGCGTGGCCTCTTTTCTCACATCTTCTTTACGGGTATCCCCCAGTGGGAATATCGCGCCCTGCAATTGATCGTAATTCAAAACTGCCAGTACGTAAGATTGATCTTTTGCATCATCAATTGCACGATGTAAAGTCGTGTTACCGTTTTCTTTTTTTATTTGAGCGTAGTGTCCAGTAACAACTCCATCAAAACCCATAGCTTTAGCGCGCTCTAAAACCGCGGCAAATTTAATCTTTTCATTGCATCTTAAGCAAGGATTTGGAGTTCGGCCAGCCGAATATTCAGATAAGAAATTTTCAACTACATTTTCGTGAAATTCTTCTGACATATCCCAAATATAAAATGGTATACCTATTCGATCTGCTGCTCTTCTTGCATCATGTGAATCTTCAATCGTGCAGCAACCTCTTGCGCCAGATCGATATTTTTTAGGATTCTTAGAGAGCGCAAGATGAACGCCAATAACCTCATTTCCTGATTCAACGGCGCGAGCCGCCGCGACTGCGGAGTCGACTCCGCCGCTCATCGCGGCAATTAATTTCATGCGGTGCTCCGGTAAGCCGCTCTCGCTCTCTCAATTACTCTCTTGAGGCAGGTATGGAAATAATCAATATCTCCTTTGGAATTCTCAGGTGAAAGTGAGAATCTTAAAGAGGAACGTGCTTCGGCTTCACTTAATCCCATCGCCATCAAAACGTGGCTTGCTTGTTGTACGCCAGCTGTACATGCAGATCCGGTGGAACAAGCGATTCCTTCTGAGTCAAAAAGTAGAAGTAGCGAATCACTCTCGGTGTTTGGGAATCTCACATTTAATATGCCAGGTAAACGTTCCCCTGGACCGCCATTAAGGACTGCGTCGGGAATGTCGTTCTTTATAGTATCGAGAAGCGACTCGCGAAGTGCTGAAACGTAAATCGAATTTTTCTCTCGATTTCGATGAGCTGCTTGTGCAGCGAGGGAGAATGCAACAAGTGCTGGCGCATTAATCGTTCCGCTACGAATATCTCTTTCCTGGCCACCGCCGTGGAGTAGTGGCGTAACATCAAAACCTTTTTTAAGTATTAGAGCGCCCACCCCAATCGGGCCTCCTAATTTATGCGCGCTTATAGTTAGAGCAAATAAGCCCAATTCTGAGTAAGAAAGAGGTATCTTTCCAAAGCTCTGGATTGCATCAGAATGAACCGGGATGTCGTACTTCTTTGCGAGTCGAACAATTTCTGCGATTGGTTGGATTGTTCCCACTTCGTTATTAGAGTGCATGACGCTAATCAGCGAAACTTCAGTTCCACGATTCTCAAGAGCTGTTTCTAAGTAATCCAATTTGAGATATCCCGAACTATCTACAGGGACTTCGATAATTTCAGCGCCTTCACTTTCGGCCAGCCAGCGGACGGGATCCAAAATTGCGTGATGTTCGAATGTTGAAGTAATAATTACTTTTCGCTTCTTATTCTCGGTTAATCGGTGCCAATACATACCCTTGATTGCAAGGTTGTTGGCTTCAGTCCCGCTCCCCGTAAATATAACTTCGCTTGGTTCGCATTCAACTAATGCTGCTATGCGCTCTCTTGCCTCTTCGACATTTCGTCGCGCCTCTCTTCCGTAGCTATGCAGACTAGAAGGATTTCCCGTTGCGCGCGCCTGTTCGAGTAGCGCTTGTAACGCCACTTCATTAATTGGAGAGGTGGCAGCGTTGTCGAAATAAACTCGAGGCATAGGCAGATTCTAAAACCTCGGTGAGGATGCGCTTATGAGCGCTTGGCCTTGATGGCTTCGCGAGCCTGTGGGAGCACAGCGAAAAGATCTCCAACTACGCCAAAATCTGCTAAATCGAAGATTGGCGCTTCAGGGTCTTTGTTGATTGCGACGATTGTTTTTGAGGTTTGCATTCCTGCTCGATGTTGAATTGCACCAGAGATTCCGCAGGCAACATATAACTGTGGCGAAACCGTCTTTCCAGTTTGGCCAACTTGATGAGTGTGTGGATACCAACCCGCATCGGTAGCTGCTCTAGATGCGCCGACGGCACCGCCAACTAAATCTGCAAAGGCCTCTACTTCAGCAAAATTGCCATTTGTGCCGCGGCCTCCTGAGACCACAATCTTTGCCTCCGTAAGATCCGGACGTCCACCTTTAACAGGTGGTTGCGAAGTAGAGATTTCAACTAATTTATCTTTTGCATCAATCGTCACCGAAATTTTTTCTACTGCAGGATTTGCAGATGAAGTGACCGGTTCTATTGAGCTTGGCCTTACAGTGATGATTGATAATGGAGTATTTAATTTTGCCTTGACGGTAAAGGAACCCCCGAAGACAGATTGGGTTGTGTTGAGATCAGCGGATACATCAACCGCATCGGTGATGATTCCAGATTTGAGTCGAATCGCTAATCTTCCCGCAATCTCTTTACCGCGAGCCGATGAGGCAATTAGTAAAGAATCAGCCCCTTCTTTTTCAATGATTTGTGCGAGAGCTGATGTCGCCGCAGCGATACCGTGGCGACTAATCTCATCGTTCTCTACGACCAATACTCTTTCAAATTCCGTGGCGTTTAATTGAGAAGCAAGCGAATCTCCAGCCCCCGAATTTGTAAAGAGTATTCCAATTGCATTTCCAGCACGTTTGGCAAACGTTGCTAATTCTGCGGCTGACTTTGCGACTTTTGCTCCGTCGTGATCTATCAAAACAAGATTCTTCGACATTTCAGACCAATCGTTTCTCTAATAGATAGTCAGCAAGTCTTGAGCCGCCTTCACCGGAATCTTCAAGCTTGACGCCCTTTTCACGAGGTGGCCTTGGTTGGGCATCGACTACCTCGCTCCAAGCACTTAATTCAGAGGCAGAAATACCTAAGTCATTTAGCGTCTTGTTTTCAATTGGTTTCTTCTTAGCTGCCATGATTCCTTTAAATGATGGGTATCTTGGCTCATTTATCTTTTCAATGACGCTTACTACACACGGAAATTTCGCAGACATATTCTCGACGCCGCTATCTGTCATGCGAGCAATTTCAACTTGGCTTGCTCCAAGGTCTACTTTTACCAATCCCGCGAAAGTTAATTGTGCCCAACCTAAAATCTCAGCAAGCATCGCCGGAACCACACTCATTCTTGCGTCAGTCGATTCGGTTCCACAGAAAACCAAATCAAACCCACCAGATTTAATAGTTGTTGCAAGAACTTTTGCGGTTGAAACCGCATCCGAACCTTGAAGCGCTACATCCGTTACTAGAATTCCAGAATCTGCTCCCATTGAGAGACCCTTACGTATCGCTTCTGTGGCGCGTTCAGGGCCCATTGAAATTAGGGTGATGCTGTGTTCGGGTGTTTCCTTACCTTCATTTAATGGTTCAATAATGCGAAGCGCTTCTTCGATAGCGTATTCATCAAGGTCATTTAAAACCGCATCTACGCTTTCGCGATCGAGTCGACCAGAAACCATCTTCTTCTCAGCCCAGGAATCCGGTACTTGCTTAACGCAGATCGCGATTTTCATATCGCCATGCTACTCAAGGGTAATCGAGCTCTCCAATCGAACTTCTCCATATGTGACCTACATCGAAGGTATTGGATGGTTGGATAGCAAAGTGATTCCTAGCAATCCACTACAACCGAATCCACCACAACTTGGCGCCCGTGTGACGAGCGAGGGAACCGAGTTCGCTCTTTGGGCGCCCTCGGCAGAGTTGGTCGAATTGGCACTCTTTGAAGAAGGTAGCCATAAGGAGATCCGGCTCCCGTTAGATGGTAGCGATGGTCCAATTTGGCATGGATTTATTAACGGAGTGAAGGCGGGGCAACGCTACGGTTATCGAGTTCATGGTCCCTGGCAGCCAGAAATTGGTTTTAGGTTTAATCCAAATAAATTGTTGATCGATCCATATGCTCACTTATTAGTGGGAGACCTACATATCTCCACCGAAATATATTCGCATCAAGCAATCGATCAGATTGGTAACGGAGATATTTGGATTCAAGATTTGAGAGATTCGGCTCCATTTGTTCCCCTTTCCGTGGTTACGGCTGCTAAACCAAGATCAATCGTGCGACCAGAAATTCCATGGCAAGAAACTGTCATTTATGAGGCACATCTGCGCGGACTTACCGCGCAAAACCCCGACATTCCAGAGAAGGATCGAGGCACTTACAAGGCGCTATCACACCCCAGCGTTATCGCATATCTAAAGAAGCTAAGAATCACAACGATTGAACTATTGCCTATCCAGGCTTTTCTCACTGAACCAATTCTTAGGGCGCGCGGTAGAGAAAATCATTGGGGATATAACCCAATCGCTTTTTCTGCTCCGCATCAAAAATATGCTGCAACTGATAATCCGATTGAAGAGTTGCAAGAGACTATCGATGCACTGCATGAGGCGGGATTAGAGATTGTCATTGATGTCGTTTATAACCATACTGCAGAAGCCGGTATTTCAGGTCCGACTCTTTCCTTACGCGGCCTAGATGATGCATCCTATTATCGCCATATTTCGCCAATGGAGTATGAAGATGTAACCGGATGTGGAAACACTCTCGATACAAGAAATCCAAATACTGTGAAGCTCGTAATTGATTCACTTCGCTGGTGGAGCGATGTAATTGGTGTTGATGGCTTTAGATTCGATTTAACCACCGCAATTTGCAGAAGTGAAAACCAAATTGATACAAATAGCGAATTTACTACTGCAATAAATAGCGATTCAGTCTTGTCAAAATTGAAAATAATTGCAGAACCATGGGATACCAAAGGTTACGCGTTAGGACATTTTCCAAATCCCTGGCGTGAATGGAACGATGCTTATCGTGATTCTGTGAGGCAATTCTGGTTGGCTGATTCCGCAAGCGGTTTTGGTTCTGGTGTTGCGCGACTAGCCTCGCGAATCGCGGGTTCAGATGACATATTTAGCGGTCGCGGGCCAACAAGTTCAATTAACTTTCTCACTGCTCACGATGGTTTCACGCTCGCAGATTTGGTCTCTTACCAACAAAAGCATAACGAACCTAACCTTGAAGAAAATCGAGATGGCAGCGACCATAATCGTTCGTGGAACTGTGGCTTTGAAGGTCCCACAGATGACTCTTCAATCCTTGAATTAAGAGCTCGGCTGCAACGCTCGTTACTTGCTACATTATTAATTTCGGCAGGTATTCCGATGTTGACGATGGGCGATGAAAATGGACGGAGCCAAGCTGGATCAAATAATGCATATTCACTCAATCCTCAAGAACCTTGGGACTCAGAGGCAAATTTTTATGGTGGTTGGGCGCTTAATTGGAGTAAAGATTTTTCGCCTCTTAGCGAATCAATTTCATCACTTCTAGAGATTCGAGAGCGGTATCTATCTGACCTGCTCTCAAGTTTCTTTACTGGCGCTGTAAATCTCGAGAACCGCAGGAAAGATATTGCTTGGTTTCATAGCGATGGTTTAGAGATGAAGTTAACTGAGTGGCAAGATGATTCAAAGCGTTATTTAGCTTTCTTGATGGATGCAACGAAACGCCAGGGCCTATATGTTGTTCTGAATAGCTCTCAGCAAGATATCGAATTCGTGCTACCAAATGCTTTTTGGGGCCATGCTTATCGCTCTATCTTTGATTCTGCAATAAATATGGATGAGTTAAATCCTGCTCTGCGAAAACCAAGTGATGTAATTACAGTTCGTCCAAGTAGCTTACAAATCTGGTTTGTGAATCGAAACTAATTTACTTTAAACATAACAGTGACCGTAGAAGTAATCGTTTTATCTATGGTTTGAGTGTCGTAATAACCCCCGGATGAAGTATCAACAGAATCTGGGGAGGTAACTTGGAATGGTCCGGACCGAACGCTCATTACATTTCCAACCGATCCCCCTGTGGCTGAAACAATCGCTTCAGCTCGTACCTTGGCATCTTCCATCGCTTGCTTAAGAAGTTCGGGACGTAGTTCGCTCAATTTAGATACATAGAATTGCGGGCCGTAGTTCGAGACATTAATTCCAGTTTCTAGTAATGATCCCAAATTAGTACTCAATTTCCGCACCAGTTCAACATTTTCGCTTCGAACGGTGACTGAGCGAGAGGCGCGGTAGCTAGTTATTCGACCCGTGCTCGCTCCATTAACAAACTCTTCTTGTGGGTAAGCAGATACTGAACCAAACTCGATTGCTTCATTAGGTATGCCACCATTCACCAGATACTTAACTAATCCATCAACAGCTACTCCGACTTTATCGACCGCTACGCTCTGGGTTGATGCGACAAATTCTGCGTTAAGCGGCCAGACTGCTTTGTCAGCTTTCGCCTCAACTCGCGCCGAACCTGTGACAGTGATTCCTTCGCTAGAACGTGATGCAAAACCACTACCTACTTGGTTTAGTCCGAGTCCAAGAGCCAGCGCCACTATAGCTGAGGCAATAATCAAAGTTATTGATTTTTCTCTTGAATCTTGGTTCATACGGAGAGTTTATCAGTTGCCGATAAAGAGTTTTCTCTTCCAAGGCGAAATGGCTCAAGTGCGTTATCCCACGGTTTACCCACAAAATTCTCAAGCTCCTCAACAATTTTTAACGTAGATAAATTTTCTTGTAATACACGCTTAATCTGATTCTCATTTATCAAGAGATCGCCATGAGGTCCAACAGCTGAGTGAAAAAGTCCAAGATCAGGAGTATGCATATACATAACTCCCTCGCCGCCCTGGGTTGCAACCTCATGTAATTCAAAAATCACGTAATGCCAACCTCGTAGCGCACTTGCCAATCTTGATCCCGTGCCAACTTGACCACTCCAAGTGAGTTCGCATCTCAAACCACCAGGATTTAGCGGCTGTTGACTCCATGTCAGGTTGCACAATTGACCGAGCGATTCATCCAGAGTCCACTCGATATTTTTTGCCATAACGCGAGGCGCAGAGTGAATATACAAATATCCGTGGGCTTGTCCGTATCCCACAATGGGTAGCGTTTTCATGGCAGCTCCTGGGTCAGCAAGCCGCATCTACTTGCAGATGCGACCTTCCCCAGCCCATCTGCTTCCGAACCGATTCTTACCTCATTTATATTTCTTGTCCACACCAAATTGAGCGTTAAATAGGCGAATTTTCTTCAGCGATTTATCAGGGTAGGCTTACGCTCAGTCCAACGCTTTTCGAAAACCACTTGCTTTAGCTTGATCGGTCTGAAGAACGGGAAGACTGGCAAGCTAGAAAATCTCGTTTGTCCCAATCAAGACTGAAGGAAATAAGTAAATGGCAACAGGCAAAGTAAAGTGGTTCAACTCTGAAAAGGGATTCGGATTCATTGCAGTAGATGGCGGCGGACAAGATGTCTTCGTTCACTACTCAGCAATTCAGGGATCCGGTTATAAGTCCCTCGAAGAGGGTCAGGCAGTAACTTTCGAAGTTATCCAGGGGCCAAAGGGTCCACAGGCTGACGCGGTAGTTCCTAACTAATCCACTTGCCTTATTGGGGGCCCCGAGGAAACTCGGGGCTCTTCTTATTTTTTAGCTTTCTTTGCGGCTCGATTAATTTTCTTAACGGGAGACAAATTTTCACCTGTCCTCCAAGCATCAAGATACTTCCATGGCCAGATAGCTCCACGTCGGATCTCCCAATCGCCTGGTTGCGTTGGATACGAAATTCCAAAATGCAGGTGCGGCTTAGGAATTCCGCGAGCACTTCCTGTTCTACCAACTTCGCCAAGTTTCTGACCTGCGGAAACTCTCACGCCTGATTCAATTCCAGTTTCAACTTTAGAAAGATGAGACCCGTAATACCTCACACCATCGTCACCAATAATCGAAACTGACAAGCCACCTCGGTGCTCTCCCAAGTTCGTTTTTCCATTCCATAAATCTTTTCGACTAACGTCCTGTACAACACCAGATGTGGGTGCAACAAATGAGCAGCCAAATTTAGTCTTGATATCTGTGGCGGGATAGTCATGATGATATTTTGAATAAGATACTTTGCAACCAGCAACTGGAAAAACATAAGTTGTTTCCGCATTAGCAGAGTAAGAACTAAAGAAACTTAGCGCTAGAAGAAATGTCACGAAAATTCTTACTTGAGTGTGCATTCGGCGAAGGTAGCAACCCTTTCTGAGTTGTCTCGGGAACAAAACGCTAAGTTTCCTGTGAGGTTTCTCTTCCAGTATGATTAAAGAAGGGGCAGTAGCTCAGTTGGTTAGAGCCCCGGACTCATAATCCGGTCGTCGTAG
>JBMTVF010000004.1:0-63568 GCA_049451055.1 Candidatus Nanopelagicaceae bacterium
GAGGCTCGGGACTGCAAATCCCGCTACACGGGTTCAAATCCCGTCTCCACCTCCATATTTCCTACAACTTAATTCTAAATAGTTAATCTGGACGATTAGCGCAGCGGTAGCGCACTTCCTTGACATGGAAGGGGTCACTGGTTCGATCCCAGTATCGTCCACAAGAATTGGAGTCAAAGCGCTTTTCGGAGAATGAAGAGGCAAATGAATAAGACGCAACTTCAAGGAATTGGTTTTGCACTCTTTGCAGTAGTTCTCTTCTCGCTCTCCCTGCCAATGACTCGGTGGGCCCTTGAGAGTTATTCACCTTTATTTACTGCGACTGGTCGCGCTTTGATCGCGGCTCTTCCCGCAATACTTTTCTTAAAAATTGCTGGCGAGAGATTATTGCCGCCAGGACATTATAGAGAGTTTTTCTACACGCTGTTAGGAGCGGTATTTGGCTGGCCGATTTTGATTGCGCTTGCTTTGATGAGAACTGAGACTGCGCCAGTTGCAGTCGTGGCATCGATAATGCCTCTTGTGACTGCAATATTTGCGGTGCTTCGGGGGCATGAGAATGTTTCAAGGCAATTTTGGATTGCATCAGTGGTCGGCACCTTAATCTTGATTTACTTCACGGCGAGTCGAGGGAATTTCAATAGCGAGGATTTAATCGCTGATTTATTGGCCCTTGGCGCAGTTCTTGCCTCTTCGTTCTGTTATGTACAAGGCGCTGAATTAACACGAATCTATCCGGGCTGGAAAGTAATTTCTTGGGTGGTTGTAATGGCCCTTCCGGTAACTTTGACGGCTTCTATATACCTCTGGATTACCGTTGAATCAAAGGCAATACTTACTGCACAAGCCAATATCGGATTACTTGTTATCGGACTATCCTCGATGTACCTCGGATTCATTCCGTGGTATCGCGGACTAAAGGATGCTGGCACTGCTCGCGGCGCACAAGTTCAACAACTACAAGTTTTTATGACACTAGGGCTATCAGTCTTATTGCTAGATGAGGTGGTACCACCGAGTACTTTGATTTGCGCCGTAGGAATTGTCGCTGCAGTTACGTGGGCCATTTTCTCAAGACAGCATCCTAAAGTTATAAATTAGGTGGAGCTTTTAGGTATTCGGCAGGAGTCTGCGATAACTTAATTGGATTCGCGACCGATTTGGACCCTGCAATGTCAATTATCGGTTGTAATCCTATCGATTCGGCAAATTTAAAGGCCTCCGCAATAGTGTTAATTGGTCCGGCAGGAATCTGATTATTTCGGAATAGATTAATCCATTCGCTAGCCACTTTCATTTGTAATTTTTCATTGATAAGTTTTATTAGCGCTTCTCGATTCTTAACGCGTTGAGAATTCTCGCTGTATTTCGGGTCAGTGATGTCTAGTAGATCTGAAAATTTAGCGAATTGCCGGTCATTCCCAATCGCAATAGCAATTGATCGATCTTTAGCAGTAAAAATTCCATAGGGAACGATCGATGGATGGTGATTGCCGAGCCGCTTGGGATCTATGCCGCTAGCAATAAAGGCTCCAGATTGATTAGTTAGCGCAGAAAGCGCCGAGGAGAAGAGATTGATTTCAACGAGCTGGCCAATGCCTTGTTCATCTCGCGCTCTAAGCGCAGCCAAGATTCCAGTACAGGCATGGAGGCCAGCAATCACATCAATTACCGCTACCCCCGCTTTAGTTGGTTCGCCCGATTCGTCACCCGTTACATGCATCAAACCACTCATCGCCTGGACCAACATGTCATATCCGGGTAATTGAGCAGCAACTTCACTTGAACCAAATCCTGTAATCGAACAATAAATTAATTTAGGTTTTATTTCCTTTAAAGTTTTGTAATCCGATCCAAATTTCGCCATTCCGCCAGCACCAAAATTTTCAATGACGACATCAGAATCCAGTATCAATTCACGAGCTCGAACTTGATCCGCTGGATTGGAGAGATCTAGCGCAAGGCCGGACTTATTTCTGTTTACTGAAAGGAAATATGTAGATCGACCCTGACTATCTACGGGGGGCTTCCAGCCTCGCGTCTCATCACCAACTCCGGGACGCTCGACTTTGGTGACTTCAGCGCCAAGGTCTGCGAGCAACATAGTGGCATAAGGCCCGGCAAGAACTCGAGAAAAATCGGCGATCTTGATACCGGTTAGCGCACCGCTCATTGGGATAGCCAATCAGAAATTACATTTGTTAGATGGTCAACTTGGGCAGTATTTATTATCAGAGGCGGCTTGATTTTCAGAACGTTGTTATCTGGGCCATCGCAAGAGAGTAAAACACCTTTCGAAAGAGCAAACTCCATTAAGTCAGAGACTTCGCTTGTTGCTGGAGTCTTCTCGTCACGCATCATCTCAACTCCTATGAATAGGCCGTGGCCCCTAACATCGGCGATGATTGAGTGCTCTTTACCTAATGCGCGAATCGAATTCATCAGATAGTTGCCAGTTTGGAGCGCGTTTAGTTGGAGCGCTTCATCCATGACGATATCAAATACGGTCTGGCCGATTACAGAACTGACTGGATTTCCACCAAAAGTATTGAAGTACTCCATCCCGTTATTGAAAGAAGAAGCTATTTCCGCAGTAGTAACGACTGCCGCCAGCGGGTGGCCATTTCCGAGTGGTTTGCCCATAGTGACAATATCTGGGACAACGCCGTGTAATTGAAAACCCCAAAACTGTTCACCTACTCGACCTAGTCCAATCTGTACTTCATCGCTAACACATATGCCGCCACGATTTCGAACTTCGTTAAAAACGGAGTTCAAATATCCAGGTGGTAAAACAATCTGACCTGCGGTACTCACGATGCTCTCTGAAAAAAAGGCTGCAATCGGTTCATTTAATGTATCCAGTTGGGTGACTGCATCTTTGAGGTAGTTCTCGGTTGCGCCCACTCCGCTGTAATCACCGCGGAAAAGATTGGGAAGCTTTGCCACATTCACATTGCTTGGTTTGCCGACGCCACCTTTACCAAGGAATTTGTAAGGGCTGATATCAATGACGCTATCGGTGTGACCGTGATAAGCATGATTTAGCGCAAGAAATCCACGCCTCTTAGTATGAGCTTTCGCCAGTCGAATCGCCAAGTCATTCGCTTCGCTTCCGCTATTCACAAAATAAACAACCGAAAGTGGATCCGGAAGTGTGCTCGTTAATGATCTTGCATATTCAATGATTGATTGATGAAGATAGCGGGTATTGGTATTGAGAGTTGATATTTGTCTGGCCGCTGCGGCAGTGAGTCGGGGGTGGCAATGACCTACGTGGGCCACGTTATTAACCAGGTCTAGATAACGCTTTCCGAATTCATCAATTAGATAAGCACCATCCCCAGCAACAATATGAAGTGGTTCTTTAAAGTTAAGCGAGAGATTGCGGCCAATTGCAACCGAGCGCTCTTCCTTAATTGAGTTGCCACTTATTCGACTATGGGCGTCGACACCTTCTGGGATGCGAAGGATTAAATTCGGATTTAGCGAGATACCGCGCCATAGCCCGACTTCTTCCCTAGGTGCGACTCCGTAGATATCAATTCCCATACCGCATAGATCGGTTAAGAGTTGGAAATGAACGTGAGGCGGCCATCCAACGTTTTCACTCTCATCGCCCATCCAGCCAATCAGCTCGCCTGCTTTAACTTCCTTGCCAATTTGCCAATTAGCAAGTGACTTCTTTGAGAGATGTCCATAAAGAGTCCAGAAGGGAGTGCCGTCATCACATTTGTGGCGCAATATCACTACCGGGCCGTAATCCAGATACTTAGCGTTATCGTTAAATAACTCGATTACTCCATCGAGTGGTGCATATACCGGCGCCCCGACTTGCATCCAGAGGTCAACTCCCAAATGAAAAGTTCTGGCATTTGGATCAGCGCTATCGAAGTCAGAGCTTTCATACACCCAGCGATTTTCGCAATATCTTCCAATCCCCAAAGCTGCTCCGGAATCTTTTAGGAAAGCAGCAATTTCAGCGCTAGTTCGCGGAAGTTTGGGATTATCAATTGACCAATCAATCCAAACTTTTTTGGCTGAGTTTAGGGGCGGAGCAACTACATCATTGATTTTAACTCTACGATTCAAATAGCTACGAATAATTTTAGCCTTCGGATTTGCCTCTAGTCCAAGAGCGTTACGGAGGCGGAATAGAGAAAAATTCTTATCTATTGAAGAGAGCTTGGCTAGTGCTCCTGGAGTCTTGTTTTGGCTAATCCCAAGATAAGAATTATCTGGGTTTTCCGATAGTTGTAACGCCGCATTCGCAATACTCATCGCTATTCGAACTCGGGTTAAAGGCAGCAATAGCTCAATCTCATCCAAAGTAAGTGGCGATATTGAGTGATATCCACGAACTAGTTTAGAAATTTCGAACGTTGGATCATTTGAATCAAGCGCTACGTATGATGCAGCGACTGCTATCCCGACGATTCGAGGCGCCATAATGATGTCACCAAAATCGATGAGCCGAATCTTCTCTCCACAGACAATATTCCAATCATTGGCATCATTATGAATAAGCTGCGATTTCAACTGTTTAAGTTTGGGCAGTACGTTTTCCGTAAATTCAGAGACTTCGTCTGATACTGCTACGCGTAGTTTTTGATCGGTAATTAGGTCAAGTCGATTGAGAATTTTCTCAGCTTGCAACATGTTCCAAATAAAATCTCGGTCCAAGAGTTTGGTTTCGGATTCGATCAATTCAAATTTAGCTAACTTTTGGTCTACGAGAGCAACGCACTTGCCTAGTTCGGCAATATTTCGAGTTGATTTCTCAGCCCACATCTCACCTTCTAGCCAAGTTAAAAGGCGAGCCACCCCGCCACTAAACCGAATCGTGGTCTGTCCAGATATCGCAGCTATTGGACTCGGGGTCCGGTCCAAATCCTCAAGGAAATTGAGTACTCGATCCTGCAGTTCAAGAAATTCCAGATCAATCTCGGAAGCGTTTGGATAAATTTTAAGTACTCGTTTTGGAGCACTTTTGATCTCAAAGTTGAGATCGCGCTCGCCTGTTAGAGCGGAAATTTCAGCAGAAATTCCCCATTCATCTCTCAAGATTTCGAGGACGTCAGTTTCGAGTATCAAAGCCGCTCCAGTATCAGCTCTACCAAGGCAGCGTCTTGAATTCCAAGTCCGACGCTAAAGTAAAGCGCTCGCTGATTCTCATTACTTCGAATACCACCCTTTAAAAGAATTTCACCTAACGATTTCATTTCGAGTTTGCCAATTCTTTCAGCTTCAATGATGGACCCACATTGGCTTTTAGAAGTTGCTACATCATCAACTACGACTATTTCTTTGCCCAATACGGCCTCGGCGCTCACCTCGCTTCGATTAGGGGCAAATGAACCTATCGAAATTACCGTCACGCCGGGATCAATTGCTTGTAAGACAGGTTTGCTCGAACTCGTAGCGAGTAAAACAATCTCCGAACCTCTAATCTCATTTGAGTCTGTAGATATTTTATCGAAAACATCATGAGATATTCCACGTCGGCCTATGCCAATCAACTTCGCGGTTGGATAAATTTCGCGAAATGCTTTTGCGTGTGCGATACCTTGATGACCGAGTCCGATTATAGAGATTGCATCTACTTTTGATCTTGCCAACGCTTTTGCTGCAACCATGCTCGCGGCAACTGTACGAAGCTTGGTAACGCTCTCGCCATCAAAAGAGTATTCAACAGAACCGTTGATAGGGTTCATTACAAGAATTTCAGTTTGGACTACAGGGAAATTACTTCCGGCATTCTTAGGGAAAACCGATCCAAATTTCACTATCGTCGGCCCATCTTGAGACGCTCGCGCCAGATAGGCGAATTGGGCATTATCTCCTTGCGAAAGTACCGCTCTTGGACCTAAGAAAGCTTTGCCATTAGCAAAATTCCTAAAAACTTTCTCCTGTGATTCTATTGCCAAAGATAAGTCGCACAAATCATTTACCTCATTTGCGGATATCTCTCTAGGCATACTTCCTATTCTATGGCCACCGTAAACTAGCCCCCTATGACAATACGAGTTGGCGAGATATCAACGGATAAGCGCGAAACCGAAGCCCTTTTGTCTGACCTAGTTTCGCTGCTACGTGACTCAATCGTAAATAATTATTCGGTTGGTTTTCTTGCTTCTGATAGTGATGAATCGCTCGAAGAATTTTGGAAGACTGAGTTAGCGAATCCAAATAACGTAATTCTCTCTGCTTGGGATGAATCAAGGATTATCGGAACGGTTATCATCACAAGAGAGACTAGAACTAATGGTCGCCACAGGGGCGAATTTAGAAAACTGATGGTATTGTCGAAATATCAACGTAGCGGCATTGGTGCGAAGCTAGAGAAACTCGCTTGTATTATGGCAAAGGAAATTGGTATCTCTCTTCTATATCTAGATTCTGCCACCGATTTTTTAGTTACTGAGAAATATGAATCTTGGGGTTGGAAAAGAGTTGGATCGATACCCAAATATGCAGCTGAACCTTCCGGAAAACTCGTTGCAACTACATTCTTTTACAAAGAAATCTGAAACGTAAGGTAGATTTTCCCCATGCGTACTGGATTTATGTTTATCTGGGCAGTTTTAGTTGCAGGTTACATGGTCTTTAATTACCGGAATAAGGTGAAAATGGATAAGAACCTGGCCAAGGTAAATTGGGAAACCTATAAGTTAAAACTAAGTCAGAGTTGGTGGAGCGGGTTTCTCTGGGCTTCAGTAGCCCTAACCATTTATTTCTTTGTCATCCAAGCTGGATTATCTAATTAACTTCACGCCATCTGGGTGATGTACTTCTAGGTGGATACAACTTATCTCTAAAGAGAATTAAATTCGGATTCTTTGAAAGCGCACTCTTTTTTAGAGCGCCGGCTAGATTTGATAAAGATACCTCTTGAAAATCAAATCCAAAACTCTTTGCAATTAGCTCCCAATCAGGGTTAAAGAGATTTACCCCTCGTTCTGGATGATTCATGACTTCTTGATCAAAACGAAGCATTCCATAGCCGCCATCATCGTTCAGCAGAATTGTTATTGGCAAGTTTTCTTGTTTGATAGTTGCCAATTCACTTAAAGCAAAAGCCAAGCCACCATCTCCACAAATAACTAGCGTGGGCGATGTTTGCGCAGCTCCTATTGCCGCTGGGAGTGCAAATCCCAATGTCCCCCAGCCAACTGGATAAGCGCTACGCCTTGGTCGTCGGTTCGATCCATAAACTCCCACCCAGTATCCACTAACAGCCATATCGCAGAAAATTGAATTTTCTTGGTTCCAACTTTCATTAATTACGTTAACAAACATCATGCCGCTGCGCTCTCGAGCGCTATTCTCTATACGTTCTTTCGTCGAATTACATATCTTCACATAATCACGCCAATTTTTCTTCTCGCCTACTTTTTGCAAGGCTGTTGCTACTAGCTGAAAATCAGCAGTCGTTAGGCTCCACTTAGCGTTAGAGTTTTTTACCGCTCTTATTGGCGCAGGATCAATAATTACAATTTCCTTAGGAAACGGCAACGTCCAGTTCTTGGTATTCATCCCATCTAATTCACTTCCGAATACCAATAAAAGTTCACTTTGAGCCAATAACTCGGAGATTTCCGGTTCATGAACCGGCATAGTCAGGTAGTTCTTGCTTGAGGATGCGACGCCGCGTCCGGCAAATGATGTGAAAATTGGTGCGCCGAGTCGCTCCGCTAGCTCGCCGATTTCTTCTGAGAAATCTAGGGTTCCTCCGCCGGCCCAAATCGCAATTCGGTCCGTCCGCTCCAACAAATCCATAATTTCAGTTAGTTGCTCTAAATTTGAAATCGGTTTCTCAACTTCGTTGAATGGATCTATTTCTGGTGCCGAATGATTTAAGACATCAGATGGAATTCCTAGATACCCAACGCCTCTCGGCGCTGCTTGGAGTTTTTCCACTAAGTACCTGGCAGATCTGATTGCTGAATTCGCATCTGAAGCTGAGATCGCTAGAGCTTTACCATCGACTTGCTTGGCCAATGGCGCGAAGAGTGCGCTCTGGTCACTCATCTCATGCAACAACCCGCGAGCTATTTCTGATTTACGTAGTGCAATAGGGGCTTCAGATGAGATAACTAGTACTGCCGAATTGGATATTGAAGCTTCGCCAAATGCGCCAAGAGTATTCGCTGCTCCTGGTCCGGTAGTTGTCAATGCCACGCCAAGATTTCCCGATACTCGAAAATTTCCGTCAGCTGCATAAACTGTTGTTTGCTCGTGGCGAACCCCAACTATTTTTGGCCGATTTGGCCCTAGCGCATTCCAAAAAGCTAGGTTATGTACGCCAGGAATTCCAAATACCTCGGTCACTTGATTTGCAGCCAGGATATCTAATATTGCTGCCGCAACGGTGCGCTCCTGATTCACTTTCTCACAATAGCCCATCAGCAAAAACGTGCCGAGTCCGAGCGAACTAGGATTTCTTAATTCTTTAGTGTTAGATATTCAAATGGAGTTTCTCTCAAAGAACCCGGCCAATCTTTCGGAAATCGTCGCAAAGATCCCCGCATCTACCAGCGCCCAAATCGTTGCCGCTTTAGATCGAGCAAAAGTTGCACAGAGTAAGTGGGCGAAAATTCCTGCACCGGCACGCGGAAGAGTTATTGCAAATGTGGGACGACTCGTTGAAAAGAATAAAGATTCACTCTCCAAACTCGTAACAAAAGAGATGGGAAAGGTTTACAAAGAAGCTCTTGGAGAAGTGCAGGAAGTTATAGACACTTGCGATTTCTTCCTTGGTGAAGGTCGTAGGCTTTACGGCCAAACCGTCCCTAGCGAGATGCCGAAGAAGAATTTATTTACCTATCGCATGCCAGTTGGAAATGTTTTTATTATTACGGCTGGTAATTTTCCAGCCGCAGTTCCCTCTTGGTATCTAGTTCCTGCATTACTTGCCGGAAATTCGGTGGTTTGGAAACCCTCTGAATTTACCCCCGCAGTTGCACAAGCCCTTACCAAGTTATTTCATGCAGGTGGTATTCCAGAAGATCTTCTGATCACAGTGGTTGCAGATGGAGCAACAACTTTTGAAGCGATGGAGCTTGGATTGGCTCAGGGCCTGATAAATAAGATTGGTTTTACCGGCTCAACTGAAGTTGGTCGAAAGATTGGCGCCAAAGTTGGTGAGTATGTCCAGAGCGCTTGCTTAGAGCTCGGTGGCAAGAATCCGATGGTCGTGATGCCCGATGCAAACCTTGATTTGGCGCTAGATGGCGCTCTCTTCGCCGGTTTCGGAACTGCTGGACAACGTTGTACTTCATTAGGCACACTCTGGCTACATGAATCAATCCATGATGAATTTCTTGCCCGCTATTCAAAAATCGTGAGTGGCGCCAAAGTTGGTGATCCATTTTCAGACGTGCTTTACGGCCCGATGATTAGCGAAAAATATCTAGAAAATCACCTAAATCATCTCTCAATGATTCAAGGTCATCATAAAGTTTCGGGTTCAACGTCTACCGGAAGAATCACCAAATCCAATCCTAGAGAGGGGTTTGTTGGTGATCCAGATAACGGTGTATTTGCGCATCCGGTGATTGTTTCTGGGTTGAACGCTAATGATGAGTTGTATCGAACTGAGACTTTTGGCCCGCTCGTTACGGTTGGAAAATTTAAGAACTTAGATGAAGCTTTGGATTTATCAAATGGCCATGGCTATGGCCTGTCTTCGGCGATCTATACCCGCGATCCAGAAAACGTCTGGCGCTTTAGAGAAGGAATTTCTGCTGGAATGGTCTCAGTAAATAATTCAACTTCGGGTGCCGAGGCTCACCTTCCTTTCGGTGGTAACGGAAAGAGTGGTAACGGCTCTAGGCAGAGCGGAATCTGGGTACTTGATCAATTTACGCGTTGGCAATCCATGAATTGGGATTGGTCGAATAAGTTACAGAAGGCTCAGATGGATACCGTTGAATTGGCTCATAATCCAGATTTCCAACTTTAGATGTCATTACCTCACTCTGTAGATGTAGTCGTAGTTGGTGGTGGCGTCATGGGCGCATCAGCCGCATTTCATTTGGCCGAAGCGGGCGTAAGTGTTTTGCTCTGTGAACGAAATGAGCTTGCCAGCGGCTCTACTTCAAAGGCGGCAGGCGGTGTCCGGGCAAATTTCTCTGACGAGTTTAATGTGGCACTTGGCGCGCGTTCTCTCGAGCTCTTTGCAAATTTTAAGGAGCGACCGGGGTATGAGATTGATCTACACCGTCCAGGTTACTTATTTGCACTAACGAAAAAAACTGATGTAGATCTCTTCGAAGCATCAACCAAGATTCATCAAAAATTTGGAATTCGCTCTGAGATGTTGACACCCAGTGAAGCAAAACGAATTTCACCGCTGCTAAATGTTGATGATTTATTGGCCTGTTCGTACACACCCGATGATGGCCACTGCACCCCTGAATCTGTCGTTATTGGATATGCAAATGGCGCAAAGCGCCACGGTGCTGTAGTTCTTACAAATACTGAAGTTATAGATATTGAAGTAATCCGTGGAGAAATTAATTCCGTTACTACCTCGGCGGGGAAGATAGAAACCAAAGCTGTTATTAATTGTGCCGGAGCTTGGTCACCGAAAATTGGTGAACTCGTAGGTTTACATCTTCCGGTAACCCCATACCGCCGCGAACTTGTGGTGACAAAAGAATTAGGAGATCAGTTCTCAGATCTACCATCAGCAATTCCTATGACAATCGATTACTCAACTTCACTTTATTGGCACCGTGAGGGAAAAGGATTGCTGATGGGATTTTCCGATAAAAGTAATCCCGCCGGATATGAAACTCCTAAGGATCCAGAATTTCTAGCCAAGCTTGGTGAGATTGCCGCTCTGCGCGCGCCACGTCTATTGGATGTAGGAATCGGAAGAGGTTGGGTTGGCTTGTATGAAGTTACTCCTGATCACAACGCGATATTGGGTGAGTACGAAGAAGTTTCAAGATTCTTCTACGCAACTGGCTTTAGCGGACACGGATTTCTCCAGGGTCCTGCTATCGGAGAAATCCTTCGTGATTTGTATTTAGACCGAGAGCCATTTGTATCAATCAAGGATTTAAGCGCGGAACGTTTTGAGCGACCTAATTCACTCCGCCCCGAGTACAACATAGTTTGAGCTTATTTCTGAGAGCGCGGATAGACTTAACACATGGCTAAGCCGGTAACACCACGTGAACTCAATTCACTTATGGCTCTTGATTCTCGTTTGAATAAAGAGCAACTTGCTATTAGAGAGGTCGTGCGAAATATCGGCGATAAAGAACTGCGCCCGAATATTGCCTCTTGGTATGAGGCAGGTGATTTACCTGCAAGAGATATTGCAAAGAAATTGGGTTCTTTAGGTTTGCTTGGAATGCACTTGGATGGTTACGGGTGCGCTGGAACTGATGCGCTTTCATATGGTCTAGCTTGTCTAGAGCTAGAAGCTATCGATTCCGGACTGCGGTCACTCGTTTCGGTGCAAGGCTCTCTCGCAATGTTTGCCATCCATGAATATGGAAGTAATGAGCAGAAAGAACAATGGCTCCCCAGGATGGCTAAGGGCGAGGCAGTTGGATGTTTTGGTTTAACCGAGGCTGATTTTGGTTCTAATCCTTCAGGGATGCGCACCTTCGCCAAACGTGATGGAGGCGATTGGGTCATTAATGGTTCCAAGATGTGGATCACAAATGGCACCATTGCCGATGTTGCAATTATTTGGGCCCAAAGCGATGAGGGGATTCGCGGATTTTGCGTTCCGACAAATACGCCAGGGTTTAAGGCAACACTTATAAAGCACAAATTATCCCTTCGCGCCTCGCTAACTGCGGAATTAGTTTTTGATGAGATGCGCGTCCCAGATTCTCAACGACTTCCTGGGGCGACAAGTTTGCGCGCTCCACTCATGTGCTTGGCTGAGGCTAGATTTGGAATTATTTTTGGAGCAATAGGTGCCGCCCGAGACTCCTTTGAATGCGCAGTCGAATATTCCAAGACAAGAATTCAGTTCGATAAACCAATTTCGGGGTACCAATTAACGCAAGCCAAAATAGCCGAAATGGCGACTGGTATTACTACCTCAATGCTTCTCGCCTACCATCTCGCAGATCTTAAAGATGCCGGGAAAATTGAGCCCGAACAAATCAGTATGGGTAAATTTCACAATGTCCAGAGCGCTCTAGAAATTGCTCGTTCTGCTAGATCTATTCTTGGCGGTGCCGGCATCACTAGTGAGTACCCAATATTTAGACATATGGCTAATTTGGAAACGGTATTAACTTATGAAGGTACCCATGAAATTCACATGCTAGTTATTGGCCAAGCTATTACCGGGGAGAATGCTTTTCGGTAAGTGAAAGATTAGTGGCCGAGATAAGCCTTCGTAATCTCGTCATTCTTTCGAAGATCCGAAGCTTTGCCACTCAACTTTACTTTTCCAGATTCCAATACATAAGCGCGATCGGCCACCTCAAGAGCAGCCATCGCATTCTGTTCAATTAGAAGAATGGTTGTGCCTTGTTGGCGAATTTTCTTTATGGTATCGAAAATCATTTCAACTAAAACTGGCGCCAGACCCATTGAAGGTTCATCAAGTAAAAGTAATTTTGGTGAACCCATGAGCGCCCGACTTACGGCCAGCATCTGTTGTTCGCCACCCGACATAGTTCCAGCGCGTTGCTCAATACGTTCCTTAAGGCGAGGAAAGAGTTCTAATACGCGATCCATGTCAGCGGCGATGCCAGCTTTGTCATTTCTCAGAAAAGCGCCTAATTCAAGATTCTCTCGCACGCTCATTTTCTGGAAAATTCTGCGACCTTCAGGTGCGTGACTGATTCCAAGCCCCACGATTTCATGGCCCGGAGTTCCATCAATTCGATTTCCTTTAAAGGTTATCTCGCCCTTCTTAGGCTTTAGTAAACCCGAGATGGTTCGAAGAGTGGTTGATTTACCCGCGCCATTTGAGCCAATTAAAGTGACTATTTCACCTTCGTTAACTGAAAGTGAAACATCTTTAACTGCCACAATTTTGCCGTAGGCAACTTCAATGTTATTTACCTCAAGAAGTGAAGTCATGTTTACTCCTTCGCCTTTCCGAGATAAGCCTCAACAACTCGAGGATTATTCTTAATTTGATCTGGGGTTCCTTCTGCAATTTTCTCGCCTTGGTCCAGAACTGTAATTCGCTCCGAGACGCTCATGACAACTTTCATGTCGTGCTCAATCAACATGATTGAGAGGTCTCGCTCTTTTACTAATCTTCGAACAAAGTCCACGAATACCTGGGATTCTTGTGGATTCATTCCAGCGGTCGGTTCATCTAAAAGTAAAACTTTTGGCTCCAGGGCGAGAGCTCTAGCAACTTCGAGTCGTCGTTGGTCTCCATAGGAAAGATTTCGAGCGAACTCGTAGGTCCACTTCCCAATCCCAACGAAATCTAGGATTTCTTGCGCCTTTGCTTCAGCTGCAAGCTCTTCGCGCCGTTGTTTTGGGGTTCGCAGGATTGTTGAGGTAATTCCCGATTTCAAACGTGAATGCATTGCAACCAATAAATTTTCTTGGGCAGTCATCAACCCAAAGAGTCGAATATTCTGGAAGGTTCGCGCGATTCCAATTGAGGCGATTTTGTGAGGAGGAAGATCGGTTATGTCTCGACCGTTATATTCAATTGAACCAGCCGATGGCTTATAAAGCCCGGTAAGAACATTAAAGAATGTGGTTTTTCCGGCTCCATTTGGGCCGATCAATGAGACCACGGAGCGTTCTGGGATATTGAAATCAACTGAGTTAACAGCTAGCAACCCACCGAATGCAACGCTGACATCTTTGGCTTCTAAAACATTACTCATTTTTTGCCCTGCTTTGCCTCGGCCTCAGCATCTAGTTCGTCCTCATTGAGGACCAGCTTTAATCGAGATTCTGGGAGCAATCCTTCGCGTTTATAAAGCATCATCATGATTAACACCAGTCCGAAAAGCAAGAAAGTAAATGAAGCAAAATCAATATTCGTTCCGAACTGAGTATTGAAGGTCTTGCCAAAGGCAACTAGGCCGGTTCCGTTAACCCAAGAAAGCACGAACGCTCCAAGAATTACTCCCCAAACATTGCCCATTCCACCCAGAACAACCATGGCGAGTAAGAAGATTGAGATTGCGAAGTTAAATCGCTCGGCATATACGCCATTTACGTGAGTCGCGAAAGCAACTCCTCCTAAACCTCCAGAGAATGCTCCAACCGCGTAAGAAGCAAGTTTTGTGCGCATCAACGGAACGCCCATCATACTTGCGGCAAGTTCATCCTCTCGAATCGCAAGCCAAGCTCTTCCCAATCTTCCCTTGCGCAGACGAAGTGAGACGAAGACCATCACCGCGGTAAGGAGAAGGAAAATTAGCAATTTCCAACCGAAATCAAATGGTCCGAGATTTTTTACGCCAACTGGGATCGGATCGACGACAACTATTCCCTTAGTTCCATTCGAGATATTGAAACCAAAGAAGTTTTCGCCATTGAAGAATACTTGAGGAATGATTTCGCCAAATCCCAGAGTAACCAACGCCAAATAATCGCTCTTTAATCTCAAAGTAGGGGCGCCGATAAGTACGCCAAAGAGTGCACAGACAAATCCGCCAATAACGAGAACCATCCAGAAGTTAATGTGGATTCCTGGTCTATCGAGTCCGACGGAGCCAAAGAAATGAATATTTAGGAAGTAGAAGAATTCAGACATAAACCAACCGGCGCAATAACCACCAATCGCCCAGAATGCGACATATCCCAGATCGAGAAGTCCCGCGTATCCGACCACAATATTTAGCCCAAGCGCCATTAGCACGTAAACCAAACTTTCGTTGACTGCAGCTGGAGGCATCCACTGGTAAACAGCGCGATAAATTCCATCAGGTAGGCCATCCCACGGAAGTAGGAATTGGTAAATTGCGAAGAGAATTCCACCGGCGATTGAATAACCAATTGCCCACTTGCGATTGGTAAGAGTTACGTTACTAACAGGACGTTTCGCCATATTTAGACTTTCTCCGTTGCGACCTTGCCAAGTAAGCCCGCCGGCTTAAAGACCAGGATAATAATCAAAATTGTAAATACGACGGTCTGTGACCATTGCTGGCCAAATGCAATAGGTAGGCCATCATTTAGGCCCTGAATAAAGCCGATGAGCATCGCACCTGTAACAGCGCCCCAGAGATTACCGATCCCGCCGAGAACTGCTGAGGTAAAAGCAATCAATCCAAGCTGGAATCCTAGGTTGTAATTAGTTGTACCAACTGCTTGTTGATAAAAAAGTCCAGCGGCTCCAGCCATTGCGCCTCCGATTGCGAAAGTGAAGGCAATTGTCTTATTTACATTGATACCCATAAGAGTAGAGGCATCTTTGTCTTGTGCAGTTGCACGCATAGCTTTTCCATTTTTAGTTTTTGTGACTATGAAATTCAAACCTAATAAGAGAGGGATTCCGACTAGAAAGAGAATAATTGTGACCATGCTAATGCGCACCCCACCGATATAGATATCTGAGTTGGGAATTACTGTTGGCCATTGTCTTGGTGTTGAGCCATTCCACTTTAGGCCGATGAAATTTAGTAAAAACGACATACCTACTGCTGTGATTAGTGGTGCAAGTCGCGGCGCATGTCGCAATCTTCGATATGCCAAACGCTCAATCAATACATTGATTACTGCGCCAAAAGTCATAACAGCAAAAAGACAGAGAACAAAGGTTACCCAGCCCACTGGATTCGATTCAGTTTGGTTGAACCAGATTGTTATGAAGAAAGATGAAAAAACGGCACAGAGCATAAATAAATCGCCATGTGCAAAATTGATCAACTCAATGATGCCGTATACGAGGGTGTAACCGAGAGCGATAAAGGCATAGAGGAGGCCGTTGCGAAGGCCAAGGACGGAGACTTGGGCAAACTGCGTTGGCGTTTCAATTATGTTTACCAACATCCAAAGTGCTAACACCAGGGATATAACTATTGCGCCGATTCGCTCAATTCGCTGCCGGCGAATCTGGCCTCGAGTCCCTTTAAATTTTTGTATTTCGGCGACTTTCGCCACAGAAGGCTCCTATTTATCTTTCTTAATATTGTTGTTCTTTTTTGATTTATTTGTAATGAAAATCTTGGGTAGCCGTTTCCAACTACCCAAGATTTTCCGGTGTTACTACTTGATTGAGATCTTGTCTTGGTAGGTTTCTGCGCCACCCTTGACGATCAAAATCGTGATGTCTTTAGTCAAGATATCACCGTTAGCATCGAACTTAAGTTCTGTTCCAACAACTGAATCAGTTGCTGAGATCGATACTGTCTTCATCGCCTCAAGAACGCCTTTACGGGTTCCGTCAGAACGTGAAATTGCGTCGAGGATAACTTGAGTTGCTGCTGCGCCGTAAACGGAGAATGAGCTCGTAGGAGCTACGCCGTATTCAGCAAGGTAATCAGCCTGGAACTTCTCGGCTGCGCCACCCTTAGGGAACTGATCAATTGAAAGACCAGTGAAGGATAGATAAGCGCCATCAGCTTCTGGCAAAGCCAAGAAGTCTGGGTAACCGGTGAAGCCATCTGGCATCATGAACTTGACCTTGTTGTTATCTCCAAGGTACTTGACCTTGTCTTTAACAAGCTGGCCACCATTTAGGTCGAAGATACCGCCGACATAAACCATATCTGGCTTAAGTGCAGCAATCTTGGTGAAGAGGGCTTCATAGTTTGGAGCCTTATCATCCCACCCTTCGCCTGCAGGACCATCAGATAGAACTGTTAGTCCGAGTGCCTTCGCAGCTGCTGTGAATGCTTGAGCAACGCCTTGACCATAAGTCTGGCGATCGTTCAATACATAAACCTTCTTTACGCCAAGGCTCTTTGCAAACTGTGCTGCAGCGCTACCCTGATTGTCATCAGTGGTAACTGTGCGCCAGTAATTGCGAATTCCTGTTGGATAGAACTTATCTGGCTCGCCTGGTTCCCATGCCTTGGTTAGACCTGGGTTGGTATTAGCGTTTGAAACCATAACCATTGGGCCATCTGGATCTTGGTTAAGAATCGGAACCATGATTTTCGCGCAACCTGAGTTATAAGTACCCATGACGGCAACTTCATCCTTAGCAGCTACGTGCTCTTGGGCATTCTTGGCGCACTGTGCGTCATCCCATGAACCTTTTGCAGCAGTTGAGTTGTCATATTCGCGGAATTCAATTTCATAAGTTCCGGCCATATTGTTAACTTGCTTAAGCAAGAGTTTGATCGCGTTGTTTGTTGATGCGCTCTGGTCAGCAGAGCCACCTTGCTTCGGTAGATCGGAAGCAATTACAAGCGCGCCACTCCCACCTCCGCACGAAACCAAAATCAAGCTGAGTGCGGCTGTCGCAGCTGCGATCACCGCTACCTTTGCAGGATTTTTCTTCATTTATAGGTATACCTTTCCTAGGATAATCTGCAGGGGTTGCCTGCTTCAGGCGCAACCTTAGGCGAGAGCGCTCAATTTGAGTAGTCCGTACTAGCCCTGACCCATTTAATTCACGCTGGGAAAGTAACACTTTTGTTATCTCCCGCTGCCCCGCCCCTGGCAGACTTTCTTCATGAGGCCGATGCGCACCGAAGTAGTCATTGTTGGGGCCGGCATCGTTGGGGCGATGTGCGCGTATTACATAAATCGCTCTGGTCTGAAAGCAATTGTGATCGATCGCGGCACCGTCGCAAGTGGGACAACAGGCGCTGGTGAAGGAAACATTATGGTCTCCGATAAACCACCTGGGCCAGAACTAGAACTTGCTCTCAAATCTCGTGAGATGTGGTTTGAAGTAGCTGATGATATTGGAAATGAATTTGAACTTGTCGCTAAAGGTGGATTAGCAGTTTCTCGAGGCGATGCGACCAGTCTTTTCAAATTATCCGAACAACAAAGTGGTGCTGGAGTCTTGACCAAGAAAGTTGGACCAAAAGAAATTCAGGAACTAGAACCGTATATTTCTAAAGACATTATTAATGGAGTGCATTATCCTCAGGATGCCCAATGTCAGCCAATGCTTGCAGCCGCACATATCCTGCGACAACTGCAACGAAGCGGTTTAAACTTTATTGGCCATCAAAAAGTTGTCGGAATTGAAAGAATTGCCCAAAATCTCATTGTTCGAACCTCTGATTTAGAAATCCAATGTGGTTATGTGATTAATGCCGCAGGTACTTGGGCAGGGGAAATCGCTCGAATCGCTGGAAGTGATCTGCCAATCATGCCGAGGCGTGGTTTCATCTTAGTTACCGCTCCCCTGCCAAAGTACGTAAATCACAAGGTTTATGACTCTGACTATGTAGATAATGTTGCAAGTAGTGATGCTGAACTGCAGACATCAACAGTTATTGAGGGCACGCAGAGCGGAACCATTTTGATTGGCGCAACTAGAGAACGAATTGGATTTGATCGCACCATAAGTGTTCCAGTAATTCAAAGATTAGCTAGACAGGCGACATCGCTCTTTCCAGTACTTGCAAATGCTCAACTACTCCGGGTGTATAACGGATTTCGCCCATACTCTCCCGATCATCTACCAGTTATCGGCGCAGATGCCAAAATTCCCGGCCTCTTTCATTGCGCTGGTCATGAAGGTGCTGGAATTGGATTATCTGCAGCAAGTGGAAAGTTGATTGCCCAGCTAATTAAAGGTGAAACTCCGATCGTTGATCCCGCGCCTTTCTCGCCCGGCAGATTCCAGTTGGTACATCAATGAAACACTTTAAATTTGAAGGAGAAGCAATCGCCTTTAATGAGGGAGAATCAATTGCTGCTGCTCTTTTACGAGCCGGGATTTGGCAATTCAGAGAGAGTAGAAAATCCCAGCAACCTCGCTCGCTTTTCTGCGGAATTGGCCACTGCTACGACTGCATGGTCGTAATAAATGAGAATATAAATCAACGAGCCTGCTTATTGGAAGCTCGAGAAGGTTTAGTTATCAAGCGTCAGCGCGGTGTGAATTGAGAATTGCAATTGTTGGCTCCGGTCCAGCCGGACTCGCCGCAGCGCGCATCCTCATCAAGTATGAGGTTTCGATAGATGTCTATGATCAATACCCACGAGCGGGCGGACAATATTGGCGACATCGAAAGGGCGAATCGTTACCAGACAGAAGATTCAAAGATTTCGCTAACCAGACGAAGATTTCTTGGTTTTTTGATTGCAATGTCTGGCAGATTGAAAGTGAAAAAGATGGATATTCAATCCATGCTACAAAGGATGGAAAACAAATTTCCAATAAATACGATTCACTCTTAGTCGCAAGCGGTGCAGTTGAACGCTCGCTTCCAATACCAGGGTGGACCCTTCCAGGCGTAATGACCGCTGGCGCACTTCAAGCGTTAATCAAAGGTCAAGGAGTAGTGCCAGGTAATCGAATAGCCATTGCAGGGTCTGGGCCATTTCTCTTTCCGGTAGTGGAGACTCTACAAAAAACTCTGAGACTCCCTAATCAAAGCAAAGCAGAAATTGTCGGCATTTTCGAAGCTCGTAGATTATCTCGATGGTGGCGCAACACTCACGGTTTGTTACTAAACCCTGATAAGGCACTTGAAGCGCTTCGCTTCCTTAGATATTTGAGAAAAAATAAATTAAATGTGAATTCTGGAAGAGTTATTTCTAAAGTTCAAGAAAGTAAAACTAAAACAGCGAAAGAAATTCAAATAAAGTCTCTTAAGCGAGAAAAAATAGTCAAAGGTGCGACGGACGAATATCTTGAATGTGATTTAATTGCGATGAGTTATGGCTTTACTCCCGATTTAACGATTCCCAGTATCTTGAATCTTAAGACTGTAAATAAATTCTCTGACGAAATTGTATGGATTGACTCAAACCAAAGAACTTCAAAACTTGGCGTATGGGCGGCCGGTGAGATTACAGGGATTGGTGGCCACGAATTGGCAATCCGTGAAGGTGAAATCGCTGCCTTAGATATTGTCGGTAAATCAAATTCCCTAGCCATCGCGATAAGGAAACTAGATCGATGGCGAAAACGTATTTTTGCAGATGGTCTAGCTCGAATCTACAAGGTTAGTGATCGCTGGTTTGACTGGAGCGATGAGGATGTAATTGTTTGTCGATGCGAAGAAGTTACTCGCGATGAAATATTAAGTTCCTTTACGGAATTGGGAGCTGATTCCGTAAGAACTTCAAAATTGTTTACTCGAGCTGGTATGGGAATGTGTCAAGGGCGCCTCTGCCATCGAAACGTTCAAGATATGGCCAGACTTTTTGGCTCCGAAAACACTAAGACCAACCGACCAATTGGCGGGGCAGTTACGCTCGGCGAGCTTTCCGACTAACATCGTGGACATGAAACCTTGGCAAGGAATTCTTACCGCAACTGCAACGCCTTTCAAAAAAGATCTCGCAATAGATTTCGAAAAATATGCAGAACACGTCAAGTGGTTAGCTTCATTTGGACATTTAGGGGTAATTCCGAACGGCTCACTTGGTGAATATCAAGTCTTAACAAAAGAAGAGCGATCCGAAATGGTTCGATGCGCCATTTCTGCCGCCCCACAGGGATTCCATGTTGTGCCCGGCGTTGCCGCTTACGGAGCATTTGAAGCGCGCATGTGGGCTGAACAAGCGGCTGAATCTGGAGCCAGCGCCGTTATGTTGTTGCCTCCTACTAGTTACCGAGCCAACGATGATGAAGTAGTTGCTCATTATCAAGAAGTCGGAAAAGTTGGAATTCCGATTATCGCCTACAACAATCCATTTGATACCAAAGTAGATTTAACGCCAGAGTTAGTTGGAAGAATTGCCAATGAAGTTGCAAACGTTGTTGCGATAAAGGAATTTTCCGGAGATGTTCGAAGGGTTTGGCAAATCCACTCACTTGCTCCTCGAATTGAAATATTAGTTGGGGCTGATGACGTATTACTAGAACTAGCTACTGGCGGTATTTCTGGATGGATTGCCGGTTTTACAAATGCACTCCCACGCGAATCAAAGATGGTTTATGACCTTGCAAAAGCTGGAGAGTTCATCAAAGCAAGACCGCTTTACGCAGCGCTACATGACTTATTCAACTGGGATAGTAAGAAGGAGTTCATCCAAGCGATCAAGGCAACTATGGAATTCGAAGGAAGATATGGAGGGCCGACAAGATTGCCTCGGCTGCCGCTACCTAAATCTGATCATGAAAAATTACATTCCCAGTACGTAAAATTCAAAGAATCATTTAAAGCGTGATGTCTAGATTGCTCCGCTCGGTCAAAACCATTGAAAGCCATACCGAAGGAATGCCAACCCGCGTTGTTGTTGATGGGTTTGGCGAAATTCCCGGATCAACCATGTTTGAAAAAAGGTTACATTTCATGGCTAATACCGACTCATTTCGTCGTTGGTTGATGAACGAGCCTCGCGGACATCCTGCTATGAGTGGAGCAATTCTGCAGAAGCCAACGATTCCCGATGCGGATTGGGGCGTCGTATATATAGAGGTATCTGGCTGCTTGCCCATGTGTGGACATGGAACCATAGGTGTCGCCACAGTATTGGTGGAGCGTGGCCTCGTGGAAATTCACGAACCAGTCACAACCATAAAATTGGATACGCCGGCCGGGCTGGTGAAAGTCGATGTAAACGTTCGGGATGGCAAAGCGTTGAATGTTACGCTCACTAACGTTCCCTCTTTTTTGCTCGCAGCTAAACAGGAAGTTGCCGTGCCCGGCTTTGGCAATATCAGTTACGACATGGCGTATGGTGGCAATTTCTACGCGATCGTCACTAGTGAAAGCGTAGGAATAGAACATAAACGGGAGAATGGAAAAAAGTTTTTGGATTTAGGACTTCGCATTAGTGATGCAATCAATAATCAGAACCGTCCAATTCATCCAGAAAATCCAGAAATTGCAGTCTGCCACCATGTCGATTTCATTGCTCCTGGTAAAGATCGCTTGCATTGGAGAAATGCCATGGCAATTTATCCAGGTTGGTTTGATAGATCGCCCTGCGGAACTGGCACAAGCGCTCGATTAGCCCAGATGTATGCGCTTGGCGAAATTAAGGATGATGAAGTTCTAATTAATGAATCATGGATTGGGTCAACATTTGAGGGCCGGATTAAAACTAGAACTAAGGTAGGAAATTTCGATGCAATAATTCCGACGATAACTGGTAGGGCCTGGGTAATGGGCGAATCGACTTGGGTATTGGATGAATGCGATCCCTTCCCAGAAGGATTTATTGTTTAACATTTTTCTAAGGCGCTATTCAAAGATGAAGGGGTGAGAAGATGAAGGATCAGTTTTCTAAGGCGCGTAGCGCTCAGGCGTCTTGGGCCAAAGATCCGATGGCCAGGTCAGTCGCCCTCTCAAAAGTTGCGAAGATTTTTCTTGATAATCGCGATGCAATAATCAAATCGATGGTCGATGAAGTTAAGAAACCAGTAACAGAAGCTCGCGGCGAATTTAGTCGAGCAGTAAGCATTCTTGAGTACTACTCTCAAGCGGCTCTTGATCCACACGGAAATTCGATACCAACTACCGAGCCAAACCTAATATTGGCTATGCGGAGGCCGCATGGAATTGCCTCTCTTATAACTCCGTGGAATTTTCCGGTAGCTATTCCACTTTGGAAAGCAGCTCCCGCTTTAGCAATGGGCAACTCAGTACTTCTCAAACCCAGCGAATTTGCAACTGAAACAGCGACGCTGATTTCAAAATTTATTTCAGAGGCGCTCCCTGATGGAGTATTTCAAGTGATTCCAGGCGATGGCGAGGTGGCAAAAACGCTAATTTCTGTGGCGGATGTAGTTTCCTTTACCGGATCGGTAAGAGTTGGAAAACTCGTTGTTGCTCAAGCGGCTGCCCGCGGAATTCCGGTCCAAGCGGAGATGGGCGGCCATAATCCTGCGTTGGTCCTGCCGGACGCTGATTTAGATCTCTTCGCTACGCAATTTCCGATTGGGGCTTTTAGTTATTCTGGTCAAAAATGCACCGCAACTCGTCGAGTTATCGTTGTGGGCGATAAGAAGCGCCGAGATGAAGTTGCTGCAAAACTAGTTAAGTCTACCGAAGCGCTATCCGTTGGTCCAGCAAATGATGAAAAAACTTTTGTTGCTCCACTTATTAATAGTAAAGCGCTGGAAAATTATGAAGCCGCTGTCGAGAGAGCTAGGAAGATTGGAAAAGTTCTAACCGGAGGTGATGTGGTGGACGGAGCAAGCAGATTGGTTAAGCCAACTATCACTATCGATGTGCCTCATGATGACCAACTTATGTGCGAAGAGGTATTTGCACCGATAGTCCACATAGCCGATGTTCCAGATACTGCATCTGCAATATCCCTAGCTAACGCTGTTCCTTACGGACTTACCGCTTCAGTCCATACTCAAGATCTAGCTGCAGCACTTCAGGTGTCAACGCGACTTATTACTGGAATGGTGAAAGTTAATGGTCCAACTGCAGGCGTTGACTTTCATGCTCCATTCGGTGGAACGAAAGACTCATCTTTTGGTGCAAGAGAGCAAGGAAAATTGGCCCTTGAGTTCTATTCGAGAGTTCAAACCGTGACGCTAAATAGTGGAAATGGAAAGTTTCCTTGCTAGAGGCAGTCTTTTTAGGTCTACTGCAAGGTCTGACTGAATTCCTGCCTATCTCATCAAGCGCCCATATCCGAGTGGCTGGATTATTTAATCCGCAATCTGCAGATCCTGGAGCAACTTTTACCGCAATAATTCAAATCGGAACTGAGCTTGCGGTAATTCTTTACTTCAGAAGAGAGATTTGGCGCATCCTCACCAATTGGAGCCGTTCCATTTCAAGAAAGCCGCACGATAGCGCTGAGGCGAAATTAGGTTGGTTCATCATATTTGGCTCGCTGCCAATCGTCTTTTTTGGCTTCTTTTTTCAAGAGAGAATCAGAGATGAATTTAGAGATCTTAGATTGATTGCAATCGTTCTGATTTTTGGAGGAATCTTCATTGGTTTAGCTGATCGATACGGGAAACACCAGCAAGAACTCTCCTCAATGCGGCGTTCGGATAGTTGGATTGCTGGTTTAGCCCAATCTCTTGCCCTAATTCCTGGAGTCTCAAGATCAGGATCCACAATTGGAGCGCTGCGCATTCTCGGTTTCAAACGAGTAGATGCACTTAAATTTTCATTTTTACTTGCGATTCCTGCAGTCATGGCAAGCGGTATTTTCGAATTGGCTAATTCAATTTCTAACCCCGAACTTTCGCGCTTTTCTGGAGTAGAAACGCTCGTAGCTACATTGATTGCATTCTTAGTCGGATATGCAGTCGTCGCCTGGCTCCTTCGATTTGTCTCAAAATACTCCTTTATGCCATTTGTGATTTATCGCCTGATACTGGGATCTATTCTTCTCATACTATTAAGCCTTGGCGTAATAAGTAACTAATTGGAGATATTAGATTTAATAAACTCCAGTGAGCGCTGGAAGATTAGCTCCTTATCAAAATCTAATGTGGCCACATGATAAGAGTTGAAAAGTTCAACACGCTCCTTATGCCTGCTGCCGATTTCATTCATTATGATTTCAGTATTGCTAACCGGCAATACATGATCTTCAACGCTGTGGAATAGGAGTGTCGGCGCTGAAATTGTCGGGAGAACAGCTCGCGTCGCCTTCAATAATCGATTCAATTGGGCCACTCCCTTTGTTGGCAGCGCGTCATAACCCCATTCTGTGGTGTTTGGCTTCTTGATGTCATCACCAACTGATGGTCTTTTCGCAACCAAATGCTTTATCAATCCAATGAATTTAATTGCTGGATCCTTGATGTGAATCATTGGGTTAACGAGAACTATCCCGGCAACTTGGCCCGGCTTATGGGCGGCTGTGTAGAGAGTGTTAGCTCCCCCCATAGATAGTCCAAAAATAAAAATGCGAGAACATTCGCTACGAAGTTGATCAAATTCTCGAGAGGATTTCTCAATCCATTCTCGCCACTTCACTTTATTTAAATCTTGCCAACGTGTCCCATGGCCGGGAATTTGAGGAACTCGCACCGTGCAACCGTTATCTGTTAAATAATCGGCCCAAGGTCGCATAGAGGCTGGCGATCCGGTAAAACCATGTAATAAAAGAACCCCAATTTTTTCTAACTCTCCATGGCCACGACGATAATAATCATTAAGCCAACCAGCTGGCGCGCCGTCAATTGCCACTCGCAAAGAGTAAGGCACGACTGTCAACAAGAGGCGGATGTCGTCGCAGTCTCATAGATTCGCCCTGTGTTTGGCACAAGAGGTAATGACGATACAGAGTTCGGTTGGCAGCCATCTCTAGAAGAAGTTGAGTTAACTCTTGCCGAGACAACATTTGTGGTAATTGATTTAGAAACAACCGGCGGCTCTCCTCGCGAATCCAAAATTACTGAGATTGGTGCGGTGAAAATCCGCGGCGGTGAAATAATCGGCGAATTTCAAACTCTGGTAAATCCAGACTCGCCAATCCCGCCCTTCATCACAGTGTTAACTGGCATAACCGACGCTATGGTTATCGAAGCGCCGCGAATTGGTGAAGCCATGTTCTCCTTGATTGAATTTATTGGAAGCGCTAATGAGAACGTACTGGTCGCTCATAATGCTCCGTTTGATATTGGGTTCCTCAAATCAGCTGCCGACTCTCTTGGATTAACTTGGCCTAAATACCAGGTTCTCGATACGGCGCGAATTTCACGATATGCGCTATCGCGCGATGAAGTGCTCAACTTTAAACTGCAGACGCTAGCCAACTTCTTTGGCTCATCCACAAATCCTGACCACAGGGCGCTCTCAGATGCTAGAGCGACCGTCGATGTATTCCACGGAATACTTGAGCGATTTGGATCTCTAGGAGTTTTCACACTCTCAGACCTAAAGTCTTTTTCCAATCGAATTACCGATTCACAGCGCAAGAAACGCCACTTCGCAGATGGGCTACCCCATTCACCGGGTGTCTACATATTTCGTGGCGAGCGAAATGAACCGCTTTACGTGGGCACAACGCGAAATTTAAGAAATCGAGTAAGGAGCTACTTCACCGCAGCTGAAACCAGACGACGTATTCACGACATGATCTCACTCGCGGAGAAGCTTGATCACATAGAAACGGCGACAATTCTTGAGGCAGAGATACGCGAATTACGACTCATCGAAGAATTTCAACCACGCTTTAATCGTCGCTCTCGTTTCCAGAGTCGAGCAATTGCCACAAAGCTCACGAAAGATGATTTTCCACGTTTGAGCCAAGTTCGCGGAGTCCACCAAATGTCAAAGTCAGATAGTTGGTTGGGACCCTTCAGCAGCAGAGATGAGGCAGCTTTAGCGATAGAAGCGCTCTATGAAGTTTTCCCAATTCGCCAGTGCACCTCAAGAATTACATTGAAAAGTATGAGAAGCGCCAGCCCTTGCGCACTTTTAGATATCGGAAAATGTGGTGCTCCTTGTATCGGTTTACAGTCAACCGAAAACTACTCTTCAATTTCAGCCGAAGTTGCCACCGTAATCGAAAACGACAGCCGGGTGGTTTACCAGAGACTCCAAGAGAGAATGCGAGATCTATCGCTGAAAGAGAGATTTGAGGAAGCAGCTTTTGTGAGAAATCGACTGGGAGCGTTCGCAAAAGGAGCGGCGCGAAGCCAGAGAATCCGATCTCTCACTGAGATTCGTGAATTCATTTTTGCCCGAAAAATCACAAGTGGATGGGAAGTTTTCTTAATTCAAACAGGTCGACTCATTGCTTCGCGATTAACCAAGACTTCACCATTGGATGAAGTAACAGCGATAAGAGCACTCTGCGAAAAGTTGGAGCCCTCTGACAAATGTCTGCCCGCATCCACTCATGAGGAGATTGAGTTAATCTTGCGTTTTCTCCACAACAATCAGATTGAAATTATCCACTCCTCAGAACCGTGGCAGAGCCCAGTCTTTGGTGGCGAGTTTCTTCGGGCTTGTCTAGACGAGAATCGCTTTAAAACTGAAAGCCTTGGCTACAAAGAAGATTTTTCGAATTCTTTCGGTGCAATGGGCCACCGTTAATAGCTCTAGTTACTGTTTTCAGCTTTGGCTAAAGATCCATTCTTGGACAAAACCGAGATCACTGTTTTACCAATTGTGAATGGGTCTATTGGGTGAGTGATAACCCCATCGGCCCGGGACCAACCTGCTAACCAGGCATCTTGTGATCGCGCCACAACCACGATGGTTGGCGGGCAATTGAATAGCTCATCCTTGAGTTGCTTGGCAAGACCGAGACCACCTTCTGGAGTGGCTTCACCATCTAAAATAAATAGCGAAATCTTCTTCCGATTCTCGCGATTGCCTTCGACTGCAAAGAGTCGGAGCGCATCGGCCGTTGCAAATTCATGTATTTCATTCTCAGGAAACTCGGGTGAAAGCCGCACGCCCAATGCTTTTCGCAGGGATTGTCGAACGGTGGAATCATCAGAATAGATCACTATCGATAACTTCGACATAACTGGAGTCTAGAGGCAGATTCGTGATGAGTCTCACCGGTGACCGGGCTCCCATTCACCGGGGCGGAGTGAGCAGTTGGCTGCACTTTTGCGGAATAATCCCGACCATGTCCTCGGTAGCCACCACGCGACCTAATAGACCAAACATTGTCGCTGTAGGCACAATCGTCTGGCTTGCCAGTGAGTTGATGTTCTTCGCAGCTCTCTTTGCGATGTACTTCACCACGCGTGCAGTTCAAGGTCCGGAAAAGTGGGCCGAAGGCGTTGAGATGTTAAATATTCCGTTTTCGGCGATAAATACAACGGTTCTGGTTCTCTCATCTGTTACCTGTCAATTCGGTGTATTTGCTGCCGAAAGATTTCAAAACGCGAGAACGGGAAGCATTTTCCAACTTTCAAAATGGGGAATGCGTGAGTGGTTTGCTCTGACTTTTGCCATGGGCGCATTCTTTATTGGTGGCCAAATTTATGAATATGCCGAACTTGTCCATGAGGGTTTGACGCTCTCATCTTCACCATATGGTTCAGTTTTCTATCTTCCTACTGGTTTTCACGGTCTCCACGTCACTGGGGGCTTAATAGCATTTTTGATAGTTATGGTTCGCGTCTCTAAAGCGAGAAAGTTTGGCCACCAACAAGCTACTACTGCAATCGTTGTCTCTTATTATTGGCATTTCGTAGACATAGTTTGGATCGCTCTCTTCTCTGCAATCTATTTGGTGCATTGATGACTCCCTTAATAAGAATTTTCGAAAAACTTTCCAAGTATCGACGCCATAAATTGGCTGGTCCCGCTCTCTTGATAACCGGATTAGCGCTTGCCGGAATTGGATTCTCTGTAGCCCAAGCCGCGACGACGGAGATTCAACAAGTAGCTACATCAGATAAAGCATCTTTAATTGCAGAAGGTAAAGAGATATTCGCCCGTGGATGTTCTTCTTGCCATGGTCTAAATGCTGAAGGCGCCGGCGCCGCACCTTCCCTAATTGGCGTAGGCGCTGCATCTGTTGATTTTCAAGTAGCGACTGGCCGCATGCCGATGGCAGATATGAGCCAACAGGCGATGCGAAAGGAACCGGTTTACAGCGAGGCGGAGGTTGCAGCGCTAGCTGCATATGTTGCTTCATTGGCTCCCGGGCCAGCCGCTGTAACCAACGAAGAATTAGCTTGGGAGCGAAGCGGCGATACCGCACTTGGCGGCGAACTCTTTAGAACTAATTGCGCGATGTGTCACAACTTAGCAGGACAAGGTGGCGCACTAACTCAAGGTAAGTATGCGCCGACGGTGATGGGCGTCGAACCGCGACATATCTATGAGGCAATGGTTACCGGTCCACAGGCTATGCCAGTTTTTGCTAACACGGTTTTGACCCACGATGAGAAGCTCTCAATTATTAAGTGGATAAAGCATGCCGAGAATGAACCAGCGCTTGGTGGCGCGGCATTAGGTCGAGTCGGCCCCGTTACTGAAGGTTTGCTTGCTTGGACGCTGGGACTTGGCTTGTTAATTGGTATTGCTGTTTGGCTAACTACGAAGGCTCGGTAACAAATGAGTAATAAAAATAGCGGAGCTGTTGAGAAGTTAAGTGATCCCGGACTTCCAGAACATCTGCATCGCAAAACAGATGTAGACCCACGTGCCGCTAAGAAAGCAGAGCGGCAAGTTGCAATTCTCTTTGCTCTCTCGGCTATTGGAACAATTCTCTTTATTTACTCTTACATCTGGATTCCCGAAGATACCTTCATTTTTCTACCCATCACTGGCACCACTAACGCCCACCAATTATTTCTTGGTCTGGGTCTTGCTATGGCCCTCTTCTTTATTGGAATGGGAGCTGTGCATTGGGCTAAGACGCTGATGCCGGATCACGAAGTTGTTGACTACCGAAAAGAACAACGATCGAAAGATGAAGATCGAGCAGCTTTAGTCGCGACGGTGAAAGAAGGTGCGGCAAATGCCGGCCTTGGTCGCAGACCTCTTATTAAGCGAACCATGGGATTTGCGCTCGGCCTGGTTGGCCTATCTCCGCTATTGCTTCTTCGAGATTTAGGGCCACTTCCAGGCGATGAACTAACTAAAACGAATTGGAAAGAAGGAACTCGTCTAGTAACAGACCCGGGAGATCGCCCAATTCGCCCCTCAGATCTAGAAGTTGGTGGCGTTGCCCAAGTTCAACCGGCATTTCCGCCAGGCAAGGTGCGACATCTTGACGATATCGCTAAGGACTCAGTCTTACTTGTTCGGCTACGACCAGAAGAATTTAATTTAGATGCAGAACGACTCTCATGGACTTATGAGGGAATAATTGCGTTCTCCAAGATCTGCTCTCACATGGGCTGCGCGGTAGCTCTATATGAACAGACCACGAAGCATCTCCTCTGCCCTTGCCACCAATCTACTTTTGATGTTACGCGCGCAGCCAAAGTTATCTTTGGACCGGCAGCAAGACCTCTGCCACAATTAGCAATTACCGTCGATAGCGAAGGTTATTTGGTCGCTCAAGCGCCATTTAATGAAGCGGTCGGCCCGAGTTTCTGGGAGCGTGATTCCTAAATGAG
Source organism: Candidatus Nanopelagicaceae bacterium (assembly GCA_049451055.1). Taxonomy (GTDB): domain Bacteria; phylum Actinomycetota; class Actinomycetes; order Nanopelagicales; family Nanopelagicaceae; genus MAG-120802. Next base: position 30,008 of record JBMTVF010000004.1, read on the forward strand.
CGCACGTGAACGCCTTGCTGGCGGAACAGCTAATTTCATTGATGAGCGAACCGGCGCCGCTAAATGGATGAAGAAGACTCTCACAAAAGTCTTTCCCGATCACTGGTCATTCATGCTCGGTGAGATTGTTATGTACTCGTTTGTAATCCTTTTGCTCTCCGGCACCTTCTTAACTTTCTGGTTTGACCCTTCGATGAAAGAGGTTGAATACGAAGGCTCTTATGAGCCTTTGAGTGGCGTCAAGATGTCTGCTGCATATGCGTCAACTCTTAACATCTCATTTGATGTTCGAGGTGGCTTGTTGATGCGACAGATCCACCACTGGGCCGCCCTAATTTTTATGGCTGCGATGGTAATTCACATGATGCGCGTCTTTTTCACAGGCGCTTTCCGCAAGCCACGTGAGTTGAACTGGATTATCGGCGTTGCGTTACTCACTCTTGGAATTGTCGAGGGCTTCCTCGGTTATTCACTTCCAGATGACCTGTTATCTGGTACCGGTATCCGAATCGCTGAAGCGATTATTCAAGCCATCCCCGTCGTTGGCTCGTATCTTTCATATTTCCTATTTGGCGGAGCTTTCCCCGGAGAAGTTTTTGTTCAACGAATTTATGCCGCCCATATTTTGTTGATACCGGGAATTATGCTGGCGCTCATCACAGCTCACTTGATGTTGGTCTGGTACCAGAAGCACACGCAATATCCTGGACCTGGCCGCACTGAGAAAAATGTTGTCGGTTATCCGCTAATGCCGGTCTATATGGCGAAGGCTGGCGGTTTCTTCTTTATCGTCTTCGGAGTCACGGCATTTCTAGGCGCGGTTGCTTCCATAAATCCCATTTGGATTTATGGTCCTTACAACCCCGGCCAGATCGGAGCCGGTTCACAACCAGATTGGTACATGGGATGGCTGGACGGACTTGTGCGGCTGGCTCCCCCAATCGAGACGCACGCTTTTGGATATACGATTTCATGGAACATTTTGATTCCGGGGTTAATTGTTCCTGGAATTATTTTCACGCTACTTGCTTTCTATCCTTTCATCGAGCAATGGATGACTGGAGATAAGCGTGAGCACCACATTCTGGATCGCCCACGTAATAATCCCAATCGAACCGCGATTGGAGCCATGTCGCTCACATTCACCTTAGTCGCGCTAATCAACGGTGGAAACGACTTGATTGCCACTCATTTTGATCTATCGATCAATCAGATTATGTGGTTCTCACGAATTGGCATAATCCTCTTGCCGCCACTGGCATTTGTCATCACAAAACGAATCTGTCTATCTTTGCAACGCGCCGATCGAGAATTAGTCCTCCATGGCCGAGAGACAGGTCGTTTAGTCATGTTGCCACACGGGGAATTTATTGAAGTTCACGAACCGCTCTCACCTGAGAAGGCTTATGTTTTAACCCAACATGAACAGAATCCACCGCTTGCAATAAGTAGCGAGGACGCGCAAGGCGTTGCAAATCCACAAGGAATCAAGGGGCGGATTCGCACGCGACTTTCCCAAGCCGCTCAAGAACAGATTGCCAAGCCGACTTCGAAAGAAATCTTAGAGCTTGAAGAAGGTCACCACTAAGCGTTTTCCTCAGCTAAACGCTTTAGGCGGACCAAACTTTTCGCGACCGCTTTCTCTACATATTTATATGCATTTCTTCGTTTTAGCCACCACTGATACGGAGATGGCCTTCCATCAAAACTCTCAACTACTCTTACCTTCCCATTTCCAAGATCGGTAAGTTCATAACGCCAAACCCATTTTCCGAGGTGGCGCCAAGCGATTAATTTATCTGGTTCGAATTCTGTTACATAGTTTGTGATTCGGTAGGGAATTCCTATTTTCATTCGCATTCCAAATTTTGTACCTAAAGATAACTTTTCGGGGCCCCAATTCACTCCTTTTACTGAATTTGAACCATCAATGAGTGAATGTTTTTTTGGATCAATTAATAGCGCGAATATCTTGGATGCGCTTGCGTTAATCTCGATGGCCGCAGCCTTGAGCTTCGGATCACTCGTTTGGAGAATTTCAGAACGAATTTCAGCCATGGTTACTTGAGTTTGGCTTCTCGTACTCGAGAACAAAACCCATAATTGAAACAATTAAAGCTCCAACGGCAATAAGAGTCATCCACCACCCAATTACTAAACCGAGTCCAACCGCGGTGGCGGAGGCGGCTACAGGCAACGGCCACCAAGAGTGTGGACTGAAGAAACCCAACTCGCCTGCACCATCTGCAATTTCCGCAGTCAAGTTATCTTCAGGAAGTACTCCCCCAGTCCTTCGATTTGAGAACCAGAAGTAATATCCAATGATCAAAGCCAAGCCAGCGCTCAAGGCAAGTGCAGTTATTCCTACCGGTTCATTGGCCATCTGCCAATAAACCACAGTTACGAGGGCGTAGAAGAAGAAAAGAAAGAGAAAGAGTTGATATCCAAATTTCATTTCTTATGTCCGTCTTCAATGGCCGCATGCTCCGGATGATGTAAATCAAAGGCGGGGCGCTCGGAGCGGATTCGAGGCATTGAATAGAAGTTGTGGCGTGGTGGCGGACAAGAAGTCGCCCACTCCAAGGAAGCTCCGTATCCCCACGGATCATCTACTCCAACCTTAGGAGCGCTTCTTGTAATCCAGATATTGATGAAGAATGGGATCATCGATAACGCAAGTAGGGCTGCGCCAACCGTTGACACCATATTCATGAAGGTAAAACCATCGGTCGCTAGGTAATCTGCATAACGACGTGGGAAGCCTTTGATGCCCAACCAGTGTTGAATCAAGAAGGTGGTGTGGAAGCCGATAAAGAGCGTCCAGAAATGCACCTTGCCGAGACTCTCATTCAACATCCGCCCCGTCATCTTTGGCCACCAGAAATAGAAACCTGCAAACATGGCAAATACCACGGTTCCAAAGAGAACGTAATGGAAGTGGGCAACAACAAAGTAAGAGGCTGAAACTGCAAAATCTAATGGCGGGCTTGCCAAAATCACGCCGGTTAGACCGCCAAGAAGAAATGTAATCAAGAAGCCCATTACAAAGAGCATCGGAGTTTCAAAGGTGAGAGAGCCTCGCCACATAGTTCCAATCCAATTGAAGAACTTGACCCCAGTTGGAACTGCAATCAGGAAGGTCATAAAAGAGAAGAAGGCTAGAGATACTTGACCAGTCGCATACATATGGTGAGCCCAGACGGCGACTGAGAGGGCGGCAATTGCAATTGTTGCTGCAACTAAACCTTTGTATCCAAAAATCGGCTTTCTGCTAAAGACGGGAAGGATTTCAGTGGCTATGCCAAAGAAAGGAAGCGCCAAGATATAAACCTCGGGGTGGCCAAAGAACCAGAAGAGATGCTGAAAGAGCATGGCGCCGCCATTAGCAGGATCAAAAATATGTGAACCAAATAGTCGATCAGACTCTAGGCCAAGAAGGACTGCCGCAAGAGGTGGGAATGCAATTAAAACTAGAATTGATGTCAGTAAAACATTCCAGGTAAAGATCGGCATTCGAAACATAGTCATACCTGGCGCGCGCATAGTGAAAATTGTCGTCACAAAGTTGACGCCACCAAGAATTGTGCCAAGACCACCGACTGCTAATCCCATAATCCAAAGATCTGCGCCTATGCCGGGTGAATAAATGTGGTTAGAGAGCGGCGCGTAAGCGGTCCAACCGAAGGATGCGGCTCCTCCCGGAGTTAAAAAGCCTGCGGTAGCAACTGTTGCGCCAAATAAATAGAGCCAATAAGAGAGCATGTTTAACCGTGGGAATGCAACATCGGCGGCACCAATTTGTAGCGGCATAATCACATTCGCAAAACCGACAAAGAGCGGAGTGGCAAACATCAAGAGCATGATGGTTCCGTGCATAGTGAAGACTTGGTTGTACTGCTCTGAGCTAAGAAATTGCAGACCAGGCTGGGTCAATTCAGCTCGAATGGCGAGCGCAAGCAATCCGCCAATTAAAAACCAGACAAATGAAGTGATTAGGTAGAGATAACCGATTACTTTGTGATCAGTCGTAGTAAGAATTTTTACTGCGAGCTGCCCCTTGGTGAGTTTTCGCGGAGCAATATATTCGCGCTCTTCTGGTCTCGTTGCATAAGTTGTCATGCGCTTGCTCCTGCCTTTAAGGAATCAATATATGCCTGGTACTCGGCCGGCGTAACAACTTTTACGGTGAAGAGCATTTGGGAGTGTTGCCTTCCACAGAGAATGTTGCAACGTCCCGGATAAGTACCGAGTTCGTTTGCCGTGAATTCGACTTGATTTTCAACACCTGGAATGTTTTGAATCTGCATCATAAACGCTGGGATCCAAAACCCGTGAACTACATCTGAGGCAGTAATTTTGAATCGAACTTTCTCACCTTGAGGCATGTAAAGGGTTGGCGGTTGCGCAGGGGTGCCGGTAACAGTCGTACCAGGGCCGGCTTCTTCGTAAGTAAATTGCCAGGACCATTGAATTGCATTCACAGTCACATCATGAACATCAGTTGCGGTGATTGGAGATACTTCTTTAATTTCATTTTGAGCTCTTGCCGTATATCCAAATAGAACTGCAATAATCAAGAATGGAATAACGGTGTAGGCAATCTCGATGGGAATGTTGTACTGGAATTGTTTCGGAAACTTATCGTTCTTCTTTCTGTGAAAGATTGCTGGCCAGATAATCAAGATCATCGTGAACACGCCAACGATTGCTGCCGCTATCCAAGCGCCCTGCCAGAGAGTAAATGAGTGTTGATTCACACTGGAAACGTTTCCGCTAAAGCCAACTCCGCGGAACTCCTCTGAGGAGCAGCCTGCGAGAAGTAGAGTTGATGAAAGTGTGAATGCGGCCACGAGTAACCGTCTTGTTAAGCGCACTCGCTAAGGATAGTAGTCACTCGCGGTGGCGCCGATAAGGAGGTAGCGTTCCAAGGGTGTCCCCCATCACAAACCTAGATTTTCGAAGTGAGCTTCGCCAATCCGCGCGGTCTCAGCAAGCTCTAATTGATGCTTTGGATTTCTCTGGACTTGATCCGCGAAAAATCCATCATGATTCTGCTCGATTACGTAACGCTCTAGGTGAGGCGCGGGAAAGTATTGCTTCCAATCTTGGAATTACACCCGCTGAAATTGAATTTGTAGGCGAGTTAGGCCTTGGGTTTTGGCTTGGGATCAAAGGAATGCTCCGCGCCTCGGAGGCTCCATTTATCTACTCCGCAATCGACCGCCAACTTATTCATGCTATCGCGCGAGAAGAAGTGGCGCGAAAAGTTGTGGAACTGCCCGTTTCCCAAGAAGGTTTAGTTGATTTTGAGGACGTGACGATTCCAAATGATGCAATCCTCACTTGGCAAGCGGCAAATAGAGAAACGGGAGTTACGCAAGTCTCTCCTAAACACAGTTCGCTGAAGCTCTTTGCAGATTTGGCCTCTACTATAAATCCCAAAGTCTTGCCACCTCAATGGGTTGCCGCAATCTGGGATCCGCGAACTTTCTCTGGACCAGAGGGATTAGCAATTTTAGCTATACGAGATGAAACAGAATTCTGGAGAAGCCCGCTGCCAAATTTTGATAACCGAAGAAATTTTGGCTCGCACTCTAAGAGTGCGGTTATTGCAACTGCGATGGCACTTCAAGAGTGGATTGACAACTTATCGGCGTTGGAAAAGAAATTAACAAAATTGAATTTAAAACTGCGCCAACTTCTGATCTCGCGAATTCCGGGAGTGCGTATCGCAAGCGCCCAAATCGGCGACCCGCAGCGGATTGCCTTGATAGTTGATGGCATAGTCGCTGAGCAGCTGCTACGAGAGATGGAGAAATCTCAGATTCTCATAGATGCAGGTTCGGCTTGCTCTGCGTCTGCCTTATCCCCCAGCCATGTACTTTCGGCAATGGGATTTGGCGAAGATGGTCAGCTACGAGTTACTCTAAAAGGCGATCACGATGAGGTAGCCATTGAAAAACTTGTTGAATCGCTCGCGACCGAAATTGCTAGATTACGTTCGAACTAATTATTGAATTATGTAACTAGTTGAAAGAGTCACCGCATGCACAGGAACCCTGGGCATTTGGATTATCGATGGTGAATCCTTGCTTTTGAATCGTATCTACAAAATCAATAGTAGCGCCCATTAAATAAGGAGTACTCATTTTGTCGGTAACAACTTTGACAGTTCCAAATTCAGAGACCGAATCACCATCAAGCGCTCGATCATCAAAATAGAGTTGGTAACGAAGTCCGGAGCAGCCGCCAGGTTGTACTGCAACGCGTAAACTCAGATCATCTCGACCTTCTTGAGAAAGTAGTGATGCAACTTTCTCGGCTGCGACCTGGGTTAGGACGATTCCGGTCTTGGTATCTGTGCTCATCGCGACTCCTATCGGTTCAACTTCTCGCTCTGATTTTACTCTGAGGAAGAGGATAATGCTGCCATGAACAAAGTTCTCTCTGAATTGCATCTATTGGGAAGAGATTTAGACCTCGCTAGTGAGCGAGGCGTCTCATGTACCGGAGAACTTCCTGAGCCGAGCGATCCCGCGCTCGTTGATCGGGCCACGGCAGCAAAAGCGAAATTAGGGCAACGGGCGCTAATCCTTGGCCATCATTACCAACGAGATGAAGTTATTCAATTTGCAGATATCACCGGTGACTCTTTTAAATTGGCCCGCGCGGCGGCAGATCGTGGCGATAGCGAATATATAGTTTTCTGTGGCGTCCACTTTATGGCAGAGAGCGCCGATATTCTCACAAGTGCGAAACAGCAAGTAATCCTCCCGGATCTGGCAGCTGGATGTTCCATGGCAGATATGGCCGCTTCTAATCAAGTAAAAGATGCCTGGAAGACATTTGAGCGATTGGGAATAACTAAGCGCACAATTCCGATTACTTATATGAACTCAAGCGCTGCCATCAAGGCCTTTACTGGAGAAAATGGCGGCACTGTCTGCACTTCATCAAATGCAGAGCGGGCAATGAGATGGGCTTTTGAGAAAGGAGAAAAAATATTCTTTCTCCCCGATCAACATCTAGGGCGCAATACCGCGGTCCTGCGTTTGGGGCTCAAGTTGACCGATTGCGTCGTATGGAATCCATGGAAAGCAAATGGTGGTTTAACGGATGATGAAATACGTGACGCAAAAGTCATTCTCTGGCGGGGGCACTGCTCAGTACATGGTCGCTTTACACTCGAAAATGTAAATGAGGTGCGAAGTCGCGTACCAGGTATAAAGATTCTGGTCCATCCTGAATGCCAGTACGAAGTAGTTAGCGCAGCTGATGTCGTGGGAAGTACTGAGAGCATAATCAAGACAATTGAATCGGCGCCCGAAGGCTCTTCATGGGCTATCGGAACTGAGCTCAATCTCGTCAAGCGACTGGCAAACGAAAATCCAGAGAAACACATAACATTTCTGGATAAGACCGTCTGCTACTGCTCTACAATGAATCGGATTGATCTGCCACATCTAGTCTGGACTCTGGAGTCGCTGGTTCGCGGCAAAGTTATCAATCAAATTAAGGTTCCTGAGAAAATCGCTAAAGAGTCACGAGTTGCGCTAGAGCGCATGCTCGCCCTACCTTAACTCTCATGAGTGAGAAAAAAGGAAGACCTACCCCTAAGCGTAAAGAGGCTGAGAAGGAACGGGTTTTAAAACGCTTAGCGCCGGCAGCGACTAAAGAAGCCAAAAAATTGCAGAAGAAGCAATCTCGAATTGCGAGAAGCGCTCAACGAGAGGCCTATATGCGAGGCGAGGAGAGCGCGCTTCCGCCTCGCGATCGTGGTCCAATTCGAAAATTTGTTAGAGATTATGTAGATGCAAGAAGATCTATCGGAGAATTCTTTCTGCCAGTAATCGTATTAGTTCTATTCATGACGATTGTCCCTGTCATTCAAGTTCAGCTCGCTGCAATAATTTTGATGTACTCAATTCTTGGCCTCTCATTTATCGATGGTTTTTATCTCAGTCGAAAAATAAAAGGCGAAGTGGCAAAACGATTCCCTGGAGAAAACTTGAAGGGCGTTGGGATGTACGGCTGGCTACGTTCTACCCAGATTCGACGCCTGCGCGCTCCACTCCCTCGAGTTACTCGCGGTGCTAAGCTCTAGGTTTCGGAGATTCAGTCTTAGCTGGATCTTTTTCAGGAAGTGAACCAAGCGCTTTATCGATCTCTCGCATAGTTTCAGGGCTCAATTGCACTCCGCTAGCGGCAACGTTCTCCTTAATCTGTTCCGGTTTTGATGCGCCAATAATTGCGCTCGATACATGGGGATTTTGGAGAACCCAGGCCACGGCTAACTGAGCCAACGTAAGTCCCTCATTCTTTGCAATCGGTTTCAAACGTTGCACCGCGGTTAAAACTTCATCGCGCATCCAACGCGAAATCATGGATGCCCCACCTTTCTTATCGGTCGCTCTTGAACCTGCAGGCGGCTTCTTCCCGGGAAGATATTTTCCACTCAATGCGCCTTGGGCAACGGGCGACCAGACGATCTGGCCAATGCCATTCGCTTTCGAGAGCGGTATGACTTCTTTTTCAATAACGCGCCAAAGCATTGAATATTGAGGCTGGCTTGAGACAAATTTATCGAAACCACGCCGTTCTTGAATTCGTAGCGCTTCCTTAATTTCTTCAGAACGCCACTCTGAGAATCCGATATAGAACACTTTTCCTTGACGAATTAAATCGTCGAAAGCGCTCAAGCTCTCTTCAAGCGGAGTTTCATAATCGAAGCGGTGAAATTGATATAAGTCGATATGGTCAGTTTGTAGTCTCTTGAGCGATGCGTTGACCGATTCCATAATGTGTTTTCTCGAGAGTCCACGATCATTCTTGCCCGAACCAGTTGGCCAATAGACCTTAGTTAATAATTCATATGACTCTCGCCGCACACCTTTAAGAGCTCTCCCCAACACAGCCTCCGCGCGAGTTCCGGCATAGACATCAGCCGTATCCAACGTGGTTATGCCTAGATCTAACGCGGTTCGAACGCACTTAATCGCAGATTTCTCTTCTACTTGTGAACCGTGGGTTAGCCAATTTCCAAAGGTTATTTCACTTACATACATTCCAGAACTGCCAAGTTTGCGATGTTTCATGGTCGAAGATTAGCCCTAGAAAGTGTTTACTTGACTCGAGACTCTACAAAAGGCGGTTTTACAACTTCGGCGTCAAGGAGCTTACCTCGAACATCAATTGAAACTCTGGCCCCAAGTTCGATATCACTTGCAAGAAGAGCTAACGCGATTCCACATTTAATTGTTGGCGAGAAGGTTCCGCTGGTAACTACTCCAATTGGCTTACCACTCGCTGTAACCGACATTCCAAGCCGCGGAATGCCTTTCTCCAAGAGGCGAAGTCCGCGCTGAATTCTCTTGGGACCCATTTCGCGCTCATTCAACAGAATTTCTCTGCCCCAGAATGTATTTTTCTTCCAACCTACTGCCCAACCTGCGTTTGCTTGAACGGGAGTGATTTCAAGTGAGAGCTCGTGGCCATGTAATGGATATCCCATTTCGGTGCGCAATGTATCGCGAGCTCCTAACCCACAAACTCTTCCACCAAATTTTTGGATTTCATTAGAGAGCGCCTCCCAAATCTTGGAAGTATCTGACCACAACGGAAGAATCTCAAATCCATGTTCGCCGGTATATCCAGTTCGGCAAATAATTACCTCTGAACCCGCAATGTTTGATACTTGAAAAGACATATATGAAAGATTGCTAGTTACACCCAAATTATTTAGAACCGCACTTGATTTTGGGCCTTGGAGGGCCAGGACTCCATACTTTTCGTGACAATCTCTAATTGAAAATTTCTTTGAATCATTCCCGCTCTGTAAGCGACGAACTACTTCCGCCGTGTTAGCAGCATTTGGAACTAGGAGAAAATCGTTTCGTGATTTTCGATAAACAATCAAATCATCTACCACGCCGCCTGAATTTGGATCGCAGAGCATCGTGTACTGTGCCTGACCGTCTCCAATTTTTGTCAGATCATTAGTAAAAGCTGCATTGAGCGATTCCAGAGCATCCTCGCCACTTACTTCAGCTTTTCCGAGATGGGAGACATCAAAAAGTCCAACGCTCTCTCTAACTGCAACATGTTCATTGACTACCCCGCCGCCTGAAGTTGCCGGATATTCGATTGGCATATCCCATCCACCGAAATCTGCGAGCTTGGCTCCTAAAGCGCGATGCTTCTCGTGTAATGGCGAATACCGTGGCACTCCAATAACCTAGCCCAATGTCTAAGATCAGCGCGAGTGAATCTCCAACCTCCGATGTCATAGTGATCGGTCTGGCAAAAGTTGAAGGTAAAGATTTTCGCCCAGTCAGTTCCGGCTTTAAATTCGACGAAGGTGCGCTCGCCAAGGCTCTCGGCGAAATTGGCGCAACGGGGTCGAAAGATGAAGTACTGAAAATACCCGGGATTAATCAGAAGCTATTGGTGGTAACTGGTTTAGGAGCGCATTCAGAGAACTTCAGCCATGAAACCCTCAGGGCTGCCGCCGGTGCGGCGGCGAGAACACTTGCCGGAGTGAAAAAAGCCTCGTTCTCTCTTCCTCACAAGGATTCAACAGGTTTTGCTGCGATTGCTGAAGGCGCATTGCTGGGGGCTTATTCCTTCGACAAGTTCCGCGGAAAGACAAAAGCCGAGCAGAAACCTCCGCTTTCTACAATCGAAATTCAAACTCGATTTGGTAGAGATAAAACTATTTTACGCCGGGCCGAAATCATCGCTAAGAACACTCATCTTGTTCGAGACCTCATTAATACGCCACCAAGCCACCTAACGCCGATAACCTTCTGTGAAAATATTCGAACGCTGGCCAAAAAACTTCCATTAAGAATTGAAATTACCTCAGACAGTCAATTAAAAAAGTTAGGCTTCGGAGGAATCATTGGTGTCGGCCAAGGTTCGGCTAACCCACCTAGACTTTTACATATCTCCTACCAACCTAAAGGCGCCAAGAAATCACTGGCTTATGTAGGTAAAGGAATCACATTTGATACAGGTGGTCTAGCGCTCAAACCGGCCCAAGGCATGGAAGCAATGAAATCTGATATGAGTGGCGCCGCCGCGGTTTGCGCCGCGATTCTGGCCATTGCAGAATTAAAGTTGCCGATTCGAATCGATGCTTGGGCGCCGCTCGCCGAAAATATGGTTAGCGATAACGCCACTAGACCTAGTGATGTCATCAAAATTTACGGAGGAAAGACAGTTGAAGTTCTTAATCCTGATGCAGAGGGAAGATTAATTCTTGCTGACGCATTAGTTCGAGCAGCAGAAGTAGCCAAAGCTGATAAAAAGAGAAAGCTAGAAGGTTTGATTGATGTTGCTACTCTCACCGGCGCCCAGGTTGTCGCCCTCGGAACTCGAACTAGCGCCGTGATGACTAATGACGAAACACTCTCAAAGCGATTTCTCTCTTGTGCTGAATCAACAGGTGAATTGTTCTGGCCGATGCCACTTCCCGAAGATCTGCGCGCCTCGCTAGATTCTCCAGTTGCTGATATCGCAAATATCGGAGAGCGCATGGGCGGCATGTTGGTAGCCGGTCTATTCTTAAAAGATTTCGTGGCGCCTGAGACGCCATGGCTCCATTTAGATATTGCCGGACCGGCCTACAACGAGAAATATCCCCATGGTTACACCCCGGTAGGCGGTACAGGTGTCGCACTTCGCACTCTTGTTGCGCTTGCTGAGGCAACTGCTCGACGCTAGTGCTGGCAGGATAGCGGTGTAGGAAGTTGTTGAAAAAGGCTGGGTAAGTTGAGAGAAGAGCAGGAGAGCGAACGTTGGCGAACTTTGATCTAGTAATTCTGGGTGGTGGAAGTGGGGGTTACGCCTGCGCTCTTCGAGCCTCCCAACTTGGATTATCGGTAGCCTTAATTGAAAAAGAGAAACTTGGTGGCACTTGTCTCCATCGAGGATGTATTCCCACGAAAGCACTTCTTCACTCCGGTGAAATCGCGGATAACGCAAGAGAAGCCGAAGCATTTGGCGTCAAAGCTGAGTTTCATTCGATTGATATGGCTGGAGTTAATTCTTACAAAGATGGAGTAATCGCTCGTCTCCACAAAGGCCTACAAGGATTAGTTAAATCTCGCGGCATTACTTATGTGGAAGGACATGGAAAATTAATTTCGAAAGACACTATCGAAGTTAATGGCGAAAAGTATGTAGGGAAAAACGTTGTATTAGCTACTGGTTCATTTGCAAAAACACTTCCTGGTCTTGAGGTTGATGGCGATCGAATAATCACAAGCGATCATGCGCTTCATATGGATAAAGTTCCGAAGTCTGTAATCGTTTTAGGTGGCGGAGTAATTGGATGTGAATTTGCATCAGTCTGGCGTTCTTTTGGCGCAGAAGTAACAATAATTGAGGCGCTACCACATCTAGTCGCGTTAGAAGATGAGTCGTCTAGCAAACAACTCGAAAGGGCATTTAGAAAGCGAGGAATTAATTTCGAGTTAGGAACAAAGTTTAAAAACGCCACCAAATCCAAAAAAGATGTGACAGTTACTTTGGAGGATGGCAAAACTTTCTCGGCCGAACTCTTATTAGTTGCTGTTGGTCGCGGTCCGGTTTCCGAGAACCTTGGTTATGAATCAGCCGGAATAAAGATGGAACGTGGTTATGTGATTGTCGATGATAAGTGTCGAACAAATGTCCCGGGGATTTGGGCGGTTGGAGATTTAATTCCAACTCTGCAATTAGCTCACGTTGGGTTTGCTGAAGGAATACTTGTAGCAGAAGAAATCGGCGGACTAAATCCCAGACCGATTAATTATGATGGAGTACCAAGAGTTACCTATTCTGAGCCAGAGGTAGCGTCTGTAGGATTGACTACCGCAGGTGCTAAATCTCGTGGAATCGATGTTGTGGAATTAATTTACGATTTAGCTGGAAACGGAAAAGCCCAGATTCTAAAGAATGCTGGTTCAATCAAATTGGTTGCACAGAAAGATGGTCCAATACTCGGAATTCATATGGTTGGTTCTCGCGTTGGCGAACTCTTAGCGGAAGCCCAGCTAATCTTTAATTGGCAGGCTGAAGCTATCGATGTGGCGCCCCTAATTCATGCCCACCCAACTCTCTCTGAAGCAATGGGTGAAGCGCATCTCGCTCTAGCTGGAAAACCACTTCATGCGCATGGATAATCAGAATACGGAATGGAGAATATGAGATGACCTTCTCGGTGAAGATGCCTGCTCTCGGCGAGAGTGTCACTGAAGGAACAGTTACTCGTTGGCTAAAAGCAGAGGGCGAACAGGTTGCACTTGATGAACCCTTACTTGAAGTTTCGACAGATAAAGTCGATACTGAAATTCCCTCTCCTGCAGCTGGAGTTCTTCAGAAAATTGTCGTAGCCGTAGATCAAACCGTAGCTGTTGGAGCAGAGTTGGCGCTGATTGGCGATATCGCTGGATCCAGCGCTGTGGCTGCGCCACAACCAGTTGTAGAAAAACCTGTCGCAGCTCCTCCGATTCCTACTAATAATGCAACTGAGAGTTCTAACTCGGCAACGATTGTCGCAATGCCGGCGCTCGGTGAATCAGTATCTGAAGGAACAGTTACTCGTTGGCTAAAGTCTGTCGGAGATCAAGTGAATGCAGATGAACCATTACTTGAAGTCTCTACCGACAAAGTTGATACTGAGATTCCCTCTCCAGCAACAGGAATACTTATCTCAATTGATGTTCCTGTAGATTCAACGGTTCCGGTTGGAGCGCGTTTAGCTTCAATTGGGGCTAGTAGCGCACAGAAAGCACCTGCGCCCAGTGTTCCAACTACTTCTACTCCAACTGCAAGTGCGCCGGTAGCGCAAACTTCAATTCAAGAGCCACCAAAAACCGTTCCTGCCCCCGAAAGCGTTTCTTCCGCGCCGGCTAAATCGAGTGGAGCGCTTATAGATGCTTACGTAACGCCAATCGTTAGAAAACTTGCCAATGAAAATGGTGTCGATCTTGCAAAGGTAAAGGGAACCGGAGTTGGTGGGAGGATCCGAAAAGAAGATGTGCTCTCGGCCGTAAGTAAGCCGACTATCCCCACTTCGCCGATAATTTCCTCGACCCAAAATCTTAATCAACCAAAGACCCAACCAAAACCAATTACTGCCTCGCCACTTCGCGGCACCAAAGTAACGATGTCACGTCTACGCAAAGTGATTGCAGCTCGCATGTTGGAATCTCTCCAAGTTAGCGCACAATTGACGACTGTCATTGAGGTAGATATCACTCGTATAGCACGGTTGCGCGATCAAGCTAAAGCTAATTTTGAAAGTCGCGAAGGTGTGAAGTTGAGCTTCCTTCCATTCTTCTCAGTCGCAGTTTGCGAAGCATTGAAAGTACATCCAGTTCTAAATGCCTCTGTTGAAGGGGATGAGATTACCTACCACGCCGCCGAACACCTCGGAATAGCAGTCGATACAGAGCGTGGATTGTTGGTTCCGGTAATTCGTGATGCTGGCGATTTAAATATGGGTGGAATTGCTCGCAAAATTGCAGATGTCGCTGCGCGCACTCGCGATAATCAAATCTCACCTGACGAATTAGGTGGCGGAACATTCACGATTACCAACACTGGTTCTAGGGGTGCACTCTTTGATACGCCGATCATCAATCAACCTCAGGTAGCGATTCTCGGCGTTGGCGCTGTTGTAAAACGTCCGATGGTGGTTAAGGGCGAAGATGGTGGAGAAACAATTGCTATTAGATCCATGGTTTATCTTGCGCTTTCATACGATCATCGAATTGTTGATGGCGCAGATGCGGCTCGATTCCTATCGACATTAAAGGAGCGACTCGAGAGCGGCAGATTTGAATCGGATCTAGGGCTCTAGTGGCAAACTCTCTTCAGCGGATTGCAATAACCGGGGCAACCGGGATGATCGGTTCGGCGTTGGTGGGACATCTAAAATCTGAAGGTCACACCGTACAGAAATTAGTTCGTCGCAATACGGTTTCATCTGATGAAGTTTCCTGGGATCCAAAGAGAGGCGAAATAGATCTTGATTCCTTAAAAGGTGTCGATGCTGTCATTCATTTAGCGGGCGCCAATGTCGGTGATAAACGATGGAGCAAGAGCTATCGAGCTGAGATCTTAAATTCAAGATTACTTGGAACCACAACGATTGCGAATGCGGTTTCCCAACTTAAGCCATCGGTGTTTATCTCAGCCAGCGCAATTGGTTGGTACGGAGAGACCGGAAATCGTGCAGTAACTGAAAGTGATCGTTCGGGCGATGATTTCTTAGCCGCAGTCTGTAAGGAGTGGGAAGCTGCAGCAGATATTGCTAAAGACGTGCGAACGGTAAAACTGCGAACCGGTTTAGTTCTGGAGCCAAATAGCGGTGCGCTCGGCAAGATGTTGCCGCTCTTTCGCCTTGGTCTCGGCGGAAAACTTGGTAGTGGGCGGCAATGGTGGTCTTGGATAACTCTGCACGATCAGATTCGTGCAATATGTTTTCTACTCGAAAATGAATTATCAGGTGCTATCAATTTAACTTCACCAAATCCAGCAACTAACCAAGAATTTACCTCAGCGCTAGCGCGAGCGCTACGTCGGCCAGCGCTATTCCCTGTCCCGAGTATCGCGCTTAAATTGGTTCTAGGTGGATTTTCTACGGAAGTTTTAGGATCGAAGAGAGTGCTCCCCCAAAAATTAACGGAGGCAGGTTTCCAATTCGACTTTCCTCATTTAGCGCCAGCTCTCGATGCACTTATTGAAAAGAGCTAATCGCATTTGCTACTAGCTTTCCGCTTAATAACGCGCCTTGCTGCGAGGGCGTCGTCCGCCAGTCTCCGGCACACCAGATCCCATTAACCTTTAAATCAGCGACTAATTCACTCCTCGGAGCTTTGAAAGGCAGCGAAACGGGTATTTCTCGTTTCGTTAAAAATCGCCAATCTGCTGTTTCCACTCCCCAAAGTTGCTTGAGGTGATTCTTTACGGATAACTCATCTACTTCCTTTAACGTTGTGGCGGCAAGGAGTGTGCGCCCGGTTGGTGCATAACTTGGCGCCACATTTGAAAGCGCAATGGAATTTATAACTGGACCCTTTCCCCCAACTCGCAAGAACTTGCTTGTAATTTCTCCTTCTGCGATATCAAAATACCAAGTTGCACTGTAATTCATAATTGGTGAAGAAACCCCAAGTAGATTGCTTGCAGAAAGTGGATCAGTAGCAACAACCACAAAGTCGGCATCGAATTCACCTTTAGATGTCACAACTTTTTTCTGCGAAACTGATCTAACATCGATATTGAATTCGATATCTAGTCCAGCTGCCAGAGCCTCAGAGACTCTTCCTACGCCACCCTCTACCAACACGGGAGCGCCTTTTATGAACCAATGAATCAACTCTCTGACTACCTTATTTGAGACCAAAGAGACATCAGTTAGTACGACTCCATCAAGAAACGGCTTCAATAAGTTAGTTACTAAATTTGGCGAATTCAAGAGCGCTTCGCTGAATGAAATATCTTCCGTTGGTCTGCGAAGATAATTTAGAAACGTAATTTTCTCAGGAAGAGATCCAAAATAGCTAGAAAGTAAATCTGGAATAAAACTGAGATTACTTCTTGGATCGCCAACTTTAATAATTTGTTCGCCATAAACGATCTCTAGACCCTTTGCCAATTTATTGCTAGAAATTCCCTCCAAAATCGCAGTTTCACGTAACTCGGCATAACTCGGATTTATAACCTGAAAACCATTATCTATAGTGAAACCCTCTACGAAGTCCGTTGTAATTCTGCCGCCTGGACGATCATTTTTTTCAAGAATCTGAACCGCAAAACCTCTCTCCTGTAGGACTCGAGCGCAATTCAAACCTGCCCACCCGGCTCCACAAATCAAGGCGCGTGGCATTATCTAAAGCTTTCCCACTCTCTTGCTTGGTCAATAAGTCGCGCAATATCAAGAACAAATTCACGACTGATTGGCATTTCTGATTTAGCCTTAATCGCTTCTTTTACGAGTCGATAAAATTCAACGTAATTTCCAGCAATTCCCGGATAATTTACTGCTCCCTCTCCCCGCCAAAGCTCGAATTCGCTTGTCGCATTTTGATCTTTCCATCCAAACTCTTGTGGCTTAAGTCCCGAGCGCAAAAGCGCTTCTTGTGGATCAAGCTCTCGACAGATTAACGCGCCTGTTCTGCCTAGAAGCCTCACTCGTGGTCCAGGAGCGCCGGAAATTGAACTTGCGCTTAAATGCGATTCAATTCCACTTGCATGCTTCAAAATCAGAAAAACATCATCGTCAGACACATTTTTTACGCTCCTGACTGATGAGTACTTTAATTCGGCGCTGCCAAATAAGTGGAGAGCGATCGAAACTAGGTGTGTTTGTAAGTCAAGAAGTATTCCACCGCCATCATTGGAACTAAGCGATTCTCGCCACGAATCTAAATTAGGTTCCGGACGGAATCTCTCGAATCTGGATTCGTACCTAAATAATTCACCGATCGAATTATTTAAAACTAAATCCTTTATTGTCAAAGTATCGCTATCAAATAGTCGATTATAGAACGCCGTTACAGGAACGGATTGAAGGTCCGCATATTCAAAAAGCTCGAGAGTTTCATAATAATTTCGGCCAACAGGTTTATCAACGACAACCGGAATTCCAGCATCTATAGCGAGTTTGGCATGCTCGCAATGAAATTCATTTGTTGAGGCTACAACCACTAGGTCAAGGTCTTCAGCTACCAACTCTTCTACTGATGAAAGAATCGTTGCGAGCGGGAAATCTTTATGTGCCTGACCACGCTTATCGAGAGAGCGAGAGGCAACTGCAGAAATGAAAAAACCCGCGCCTTGAAGAAGTGGCGCGTGAAAATATCTCCCAGCTAAACCGTAACCAATTATGCCTACGCGCATCAATTTTTCTGATGTTGCAACTTAGATGGCCACCAGATTTTTGGTCCAATAACTTTGACTAAGGCTGGTACCAAAAGTGAGCGAACCACAATGGTGTCGAGCAATACGCCAAAGGCAACTGCGAAGCCAATTTCTGCTAAGAACACAAGTGGCAATACACCCAGTACTCCAAATGTTGCAGCGAGAACAACGCCGGCGGAAGTTATGACACCACCTGTAACCGTAAGCCCCTTAATTACCCCAGCGCGGGTTCCAATTTTCTGGGCTTCTTCGCGCACTCTGGTCATTAAGAAGATGTTGTAATCAATGCCTAAAGCGACAAGGAATACGAATGCGAAGAGTGGGAATGAGGCGTCTGTTCCTGCAAAACCGAATACATGCTCAAAGACAAGAGCACATACTCCTAGTGTTGCAGCAAACGAAAGCACAACCGTTGCTAGCAGTAGGCCAGCGGCCAAAATGCTTCTAAGGAGCAAACCAAGAATTATCGCGATCAGTATTAGGACTGTCGGGATGATGACTCGGTTATCGCGTTTGGAGGATTCATCAATATCAAATCCGACCGCTGTCTGACCTCCAATCAGAACGCTCTCATCTACGGCTTTGGCAGCTTCTCGCATCGAAGGAATTAACTCTTTTGCTTGCGCAGAATCGGCAGGAACATTTAGCGTGGCATATAGCAACGCTTTACCATCAACGATTTTTACATCAGCAGAAGGCTGTCGAGTAACCGGATCAATTTCAGTTACTGGAACGACGCTTGCCACATCGGGAATGCCACGAATTGCAGCAGCTACCGCATCAATTTTCGCTACTGGCACAATTACTTCGACTGGTGAACCTTCACCGCTTGGGAAATGTTCACCCAACTTCTCTAGCCCAATTACCGAATCAGTTCGAGATGTAAAGGCTTCGGTCTGGGAAAGTCCATCGCTCTTTAAAGTTGTAGAAAACCCAGCCAAAATAATCAACCCGATTGCAGTTGAAATCCAGATTGGCTTAGGCCTGCGATCAACAAGATTTCCAACTTTTGACCAGAAGCCGGATAACTTCTCGTCTACGTCGTCAAATTTAGGAATTCTTGGCCAAAAAACCCAACGACCAACGATTACAAGTAGTGATGGAAGTAATGTAAGAGCGGCGAACATAGCTGAAGCGATTCCAATTGAACCAACTGGGCCCAAACCGCGGTTGCTTGATAGATTGCTTAAGAGAAGAACCATTAGACCCGCAATTACTGTTGAACCGGAAGCTAAGATCGGTTCAATCACACCGCGCAAAGCAATTCGCATTGAATCGTATCGAGATTCGTGATGATGTAATTCTTCTCGATATCGTGAAATCAGCAAAAGCGCATAGTCAGTCGCTGCTCCCAAAACAAGTACATCCAAAATTCCCTGAGTTTGGCCATTCAAGTCAACAATATTTGCCTTCGCGAGGTAATACACAATCATGGTTGCTAGACCCAATGCAGTTCCAGCCGTGAAAAGCGGAATTATCCATAGAATCGGCGAGCGATAAACTAAAATCAAAATTATTGCAACCACAATCAAAGTGGTACGTAGCAAAGTGGTATCAATTGAGCCAAATGCATCAAATAAATCCGAGAAAATTCCGCCAGGACCGGTCACGTGCGAATCAATTCCTGGTACCGAACTTTTCATTTCTTCACGAATAAATTCCACGATTAATGGCAGTGCCGGCTCATCGCCGATATTTTCGCCGGCTATTTCGGCATTTAATTGAACATTTATAAGCGCTGCTTTGCCGTCTGCTGAGGGAATTGCTTGTAGCGGAATTCCTGGGGCAAAATAATCTGAGAGTGGTTTTCCTGATTCGGGAAGTACTTTTGTTCCAAGGGTTGCGGCAAACTCATTAACTTTTTGGAAACCAGCTGGATTACTCGAGGGGCTTAACTCACCTACAAATATCAGAAGCGTCGGAAGCAAGTTAGCGCTCTGATCTTGGAACTTCACAGTTATCTTGCTGGCAGCCGTAGATTCAGCGCTATTTGGTAAAAATGCTGAGTTATCGTTCTCTTGAACATTGGATATCTTGGAGAAGGCTTGCCCGGAGAATCCTCCGATGGCCAGCCAGGCGATAATGGTCACAATCGCAATCCAAAGGGCTTGTCTTGCCTTGCTTCGAAGTTTCTTCTCGTCAGTAATTGTCATAATTCGCAATTCTAGGCTAGCTGCCGCCCCTTTCAGATCAGAAGCAAGGCTCGGTCATTGAAAGTAGGCTAAGGGGGTGAGCACAACCACATCCACGCTAGCGATTCATCAGATTGGAATTGTTGATTATGAATCTGCGTGGGACCTTCAGCGCGATCTTCACCAGAAAGTAGCTGCTGGTGAACTCGAAAATACTCTCCTTTTGTTGGAGCATCCACCGATTTTTACGGCGGGACGACGCACGCTTGATTCGGAACGTCCTATTGATGGTTCCAAAGTTATCGACGTAGATAGAGGCGGAAAAATAACGTTTCATGGACCAGGCCAAATTGTTGGTTATCCAATTATTAAGTTAAGAGAGCCTGAAAATGTTGTTGGTTTTGTTCGCGAAATTGAGTTATCACTTATTGATTTATGTATTTCGCTGGGCATTCCCGCAGAACGGTATTGCGAGCGAAGTGGAGTTTGGATTCGAGATAAAAATGGGGATCGTAAAATTGCCGCAATCGGAATTAGGGTTGCTAAAGGCGTCACCATGCACGGCTTCGCCTTAAATATAAATCCGGATCTCTCTTACTTCAGTCGAATTATTCCTTGTGGCATACCAGATGCAGGTGTTACATCAATTTCAAAAGAACTTGGAAGAGAGGTCGCAGTTGCCGAAATCCAACCTCTTCTTATGGAGCGGATTAGCGAAGCCCTAAAGAGAGTTTCGATTTAATGATTGCTCCAGATGGAAGGAAGCTGCTTCGAATTGAAGCTCGAAACGCCGAGACCCCAATTGAGAAGAAGCCAGATTGGATAAAAACTCGGGCAAAAATGGGACCGGAATATATGTCGCTGAGATCTTTAGTCTCGAGAGAAGGCTTACATACGGTGTGCCAAGAGGCAGCTTGTCCAAATATCTTTGAATGTTGGGAAGATCGGGAGGCTACATTCCTGATTGGTGGTGAGCAATGCACTCGCCGCTGCGATTTCTGCAATATAGATACCGGAAAACCGGAGCCTTTAGATCGTGATGAGCCACGCCGAGTCGCAGAATCTGTTAGAGCAATGGGGCTTCGCTACTCGACTGTGACCGGAGTTGCCCGCGATGATTTGGAAGATGAAGGCGCCTGGTTATATGCCGAAACTATTCGAGCGATACACGAACTTAACAGCGATTGTGGAGTTGAGATGCTGGCTCCTGATTTCTCCGGAAACAATGAACTACTGCATCAAGTTTTCGAATCAAAACCAGAGGTTTTTGCCCATAATCTTGAGACTGTTCCCCGAATCTTCAAACGGATTAGACCTGCATTCAATTATGAGAGATCGCTCGACGTAATTTCAAAGGCCAGAGATTTTGGACTTATTACCAAATCAAATCTGATTTTAGGATTGGGAGAAGAGAAAACTGAGATATCACAAGCGCTCAGTGATCTCCGTTCCGCTGGATGCGATCTCATAACTATCACTCAGTACCTCAGGCCATCCCCAGGGCACCATCCAGTAGAGCGTTGGGTAAAACCGCAAGAATTTGTGGACCTTGCATCAGAAGCGAGAGCTCTTGGATTTTTGGGCGTTATGAGTGGGCCCTTGGTTCGTTCAAGTTATCGCGCTGGTCGACTTTATAAAGAAGCGATTTCTGCTCGAGCAGTAAGCAATGGCTGAATTCGTTTATCCCCCAGTTATTGGGATATTTAAAGGGCTATGGAAAACATTGGGGCTGAGATTTAGTTTCCAGGGCCAATCACATGTCCCTCGAAAAGGTGCAGCACTTCTTGCTATGAATCATGTTAGTTATTTGGATTTTGCAATCGCAGGTACTGCGTTGCTCTCATCAAAGCGACTGGCGCGCTTTATGGCAAAGCGAGAAATCTTTGATCATCCAATTGCTGGCCCATTGATGCGGGGGATGAAGCACATCAGCGTCGATAGAAATAATGGTGGACCATCTTTCGTCGCCGCGCTTAAAGCGCTGCAGAAAGGTGAAATCGTTGGAGTATTTCCGGAAGCGACAATCTCTCAGAGTTTTGAATTGAAGGATATGAAAACTGGAGTCATTCGGTTGGCGATTGAATCTGGCGCTCCAATCTTGCCCACAATTATTTGGGGAAGTCAGAGGATTTGGACTAAACGCCAACCAAGAAATTTCACCAGGTCCAATATTCCGATTATTGTGGCAATCGGCCCACCTCTCTATTTCAAAAGTGATCAAGACCCGGAATTGGGCTTGTCGCAATTACGGAGCTCAATGGCAGAGTTACTTAGCGAAGTTCAACGGAGTTATCCCGATTCCCACGTTGGCCAGCGCTGGGCTCCCGCCCGCTTAGGCGGAACCGCGCCGACTCCTGAGATGGTTGAATTGGAGAAGCGAAAGAGAAAGGAACCGTAAAGTGTTTGGACGCAAGAAGAGAGATCCTAAAGAGAAGCGATTTAAAACAATTCGCGACGCTTATGCCCTTGCTAACGGTAAGTATTCCTTTGTTCTCCTGCGCTGTCTTGCCGTCTTTGCTCCTCTATGGGCGCTCGGAATTGGAGTTGGATCAATTTGGGATCGCCCTGGTTACGCCGCTTTTGTCACATTCCCAATTGCGCTTTTAGGTGGATTCTTCTTCTTTACCAGGTTAGCAAGTAATGCGGCTTATGCTTCAATCGAAGGGCAACAAGGAGCTGGCGCAAGCGTATTGATGTCGATTAGACGAGGTTGGACGGTAACTCCCGCGGTCAATGTAAATAAGAATCAAGATATGGTCCATCGAGCAGTTGGCCGACCAGGCATAGTGCTGGTAGCTGAAGGCGGGATGGCGGTACGTGCACTATTAAATGATGAGCGTCGCAAAATGGAGAGATTTGCTCCCGGAGTTCCAATTCACGAATTGATAGTAGGTAATGGCGTAGATGAAGTCTCCGTGCGGAAATTGCAACGTCGCATGAAAAAGTTTCCAAAGAAATTAGCAGCTATCCAATTACGAGAATTACGCGCAAGGCTTAAATCTATTGGCGGAATGAATATTCCAATTCCTAAAGGACCAATGCCTAAAAATCTTCGGATGCCAAAACCTCGCTAAAAATATTAGCGAATTCGCAATACGGTGGTTTTACTAAATTTTTCGTGATAGCCCCTGCCTTCGCTATCAATAAGTAGAGCCGGAATAACCAGGGCCACCAAGAAAGTCCGAAGAAATGCAGAACTTGCTTTCACGTATAAGTAATCAGGCCAAGTAACAACTCGCAGCCCAAAGATCCGCTTGCCGATTGAAGCGCCCCCCAGAGAGGTCAGCAATCCAACTTCGACGACAAATACACCTAACCGCGCTAGCGAAGGAGCCAGTGAGCTTGCCTGGAGCGGATAGATCAGCGCGACGGTAAATGTTGCGACCGCCCAATCTAGCGAGAGGGCCCCAAGGCGCCTCGGAAAACTAGCTCGCTCCCCCATGGCAGAACGCTAGCCCAGCTGATGGGAAACATAGATGTAACAAGGCGGTCATGCCTCAGTTACGGCGAACATCTACGCTTCAGCCCTAGGACATCGGGGTCCGAAAACACTGCCGGAAAGAAAAGAGATATTCCATGTTCAAATCATCATCTGAGTTAATTAGTTATATAAAGAAAGAAGGAGTAGCGCTCGTTGATGTGCGCTTCATAGATTTACCAGGAATTCAACATCACTTTAATGTTCCTGCCCATGAGATGACAGAAGATGTTTTCACAAATGGCTTTATGTTCGATGGATCTTCGATTCGAGGTTTCCAGTCAATACATGAATCAGATATGAAGCTCCTACCCGCGGCAGAAACAGCATTCATTGATCCTTTCCGCAAGGAGAAAACTCTCGTAGTTAATTTCTCCGTTGTTAATCCCGATGACAACTCACCCTATTCACGCGATCCTCGACAAGTTGTAAATAAGGCTGTCGAATATATGCGTTCGACTGGAATCGCAGACACCGCCTATTTCGCCCCAGAAGCAGAGTTCTATGTCTTTGATCGAGTGCGTTATCAGACTGGAATGAATACCGGTTATTACGAAGTAGATTCATATGAAGGGGCTTGGAATACGGGAATCGTTGCCGATGCTGATGGCACTCCAAATCGTGGATATCGCACCCGTATTAAAGGCGGTTATTTCCCAGTCTCGCCAACGGATCAGTTTGCTGATCTGCGAGACCAAATGGTCATGAATCTAGAGAAAGTTGGGTTATCGGTCGAACGAGCTCATCATGAAGTAGGTACCGCAGGACAGATGGAGGTCAACTACAGATTCAATGACATCCTTCATGCGGGTGATGATTTAATGAAGTTTAAGTACATCGTTCGAAATACTGCATGGCAAGCTGGAAAGACTGTGACCTTTATGCCAAAGCCATTATTTGGCGATAACGGTTCAGGTATGCACTGCCATCAGTCACTTTGGAAAGATGGAAAATCTCTTTTCTGGGGCGATGGTTATGCAAATCTCTCGGATATCGCTCGTTGGTACATCGGCGGTATTTTGAAACATGCGCCATCGTTACTTGCCTTCACTAACCCGACCGTCAACTCCTACAAGCGGTTAGTTCCTGGTTACGAAGCACCGGTCAATCTTGTTTACTCTGCGAGAAATCGATCGGCCTGCATACGAATTCCAATAACCGGCTCCAGCCCTAAGGCAAAGCGCATCGAATTCCGCTGCCCAGATCCATCTTCAAATCCATATCTTGCCTTCTCTGCGATTTTGATGGCAGGTCTTGATGGCATTACCAACAAAATTGAACCACCAGCTCCAGTTGATAGGGATCTTTACGAATTGCATGGCGATGAAGCCAAATCAATTCCACAAGTTCCAGGGTCACTAGATGCGGTAATCGACAGTTTGGAAGCTGACCACGAATTCCTCACAAAGGGTGGCGTTTTCACTAAAGACTTAATTGAAACTTGGATTAATTGGAAACGACAATCTGAGATTGATTATGTCCGTCTCCGACCACATCCAGCTGAATTCGAACTTTATTTCGATATTTAGTCTTATCCAACGTTACGCAATCTCGCTACAAGCGGCGGGTGGGTGTAATTAAAAGCCACGTAAAGTGGATGCGGAGATAAGTTCGAAAGACTGTCCGTAGAAATCTTGGAGAGCGCCGAGCGCATCGGCGCTCTCTTATACGTTTTCGCGGCAAAGGTATCTGCAGCAAGTTCATTCATTCTTGATAACGAGTTATTGATTAGCCCTAGAAGAATCTGAAGCGGCGTCAACAATATGAAGAAAGTCAAAGCTGATAGGTGGAAGCTTGGAGTTTCGGCTCCGAGAGCCTCTGAAAGCTGGTCATACTGTAACGCCCAACCAAATAGCGCAAAGATCGCAAATGTTTGAAAATTAGAAGCTACAAAAGATGCCAAAGTATGACGTTTCTTATAATGGCCAATTTCATGTGCCAGCACCGCCACAATTTCATCTTGAGTCAATTTCTCAATCAAAGTATCGAAAAGAACTATTGTCTTACTCTTTCCCAGGCCACTAAAAAATGCATTTGCCTTGGTTGATCGCTTGGATCCATCCATAACGTATAGGTTCTTTAGCGAATAACCTTGACTATCACAGTAATTTGAAATGGCAGTTCTAAGGGGGCCCTTTGGGAGCGGCGTCAATTTATTGAAGAGCGGGAGAATTAGTTTTGTGCCAAACATAAAGATAAAAAGTGAGACAGTGGCAACTAAAACCCAGGCGTAAAACCAAAAGCTCTCCTCAAATTCTTGATAAAGCCAGATGACCAGCGCCAAGATGGGACCGCCTATTAATAAACTAATTAAAGAGCCCTTTAAGGAGTCGGTGATAAAAATTTTTGGAGTGGTCTTGTTAAAGCCATATCTCTTCTCTATCGAAAACGTAGAATAAAGAGTGAACGGGAGTGAAATCCACCAAGAAATTACTGATATCGATCCAATAAAGGCTAAAGAGACCAACAAATCGCTCCCGATGAAATTTGAGATTTGGCGATCAAGGGCCGCAAACCATCCAAAAGTCAGCGCCAGGATTAGAACTGAGAGAGAGATTGCTCCTGAGATCAGACTTAAACGATTTCTCTCTTCGCCGTACTTAATAGATTTTTCACGACCGGATCTATCGTATAAGTCAACAACCAACGGGTCCGGTGTTTTTTGAGCGCTTATCTGATTTAGCCGCTCCAGAGATGACTCTAGTATGAAGGCAGCAACCAATATGAAAACGATTAATTCAATCATGCTTCCCGCTTTCTCCTGCTTTCACTAGTAACCACGACCAATACTCCGAGGATAATGATGATGCCGCCGATAGCGTAATTGAAAGTGATTATTTCATTGAGAAATAGCACGCCCAAGAGCACGGCAATGACTGGATTAACGTATGCGTAAGTGGCAACCAGTGATACCGGAGCGTTTACGACGAGCCAAAGATAGGCGGTAAAGGCGATTATTGAACCTACAATTACGAGATAACCAAACCAAAACCAAGATTCAAGAGAGCTTAGGCTAAACTCGGAAAATCTCTCACCTCTAATTAGGCCCGCAAAGATTAATGCAATGCTGGCCGCCACCATCTCTATAGCTGTGAAAAGTAGTAAATTTTTCGGTAATTGCAATTTAGGGGCTATAAAGGTAGAGAAGGCCCAAATAAAGTTTCCAATGACAACTAAAAGCATATAAAAAATAACTTCATCAGAATTTGAAGTACTAATTGGTTCAATTCCGCCTGGTTTTACAAGTATTACTACGCCACCAAATCCGATTAGCGTTCCTATCCAAGTTAATCCCGGAATCAATTCGCGACTCAAGGTGCGAAATAACACCACCCACAATGGCAGCGCCGCAATAATTAAGGAGGCAACTCCCGTTGGAATATGCTTTTCCGCAATCGCCACAGTTCCGATTCCAACGGCTAATGCGCCAATGCCTAATGTGGATGCTGTTAGGTATTCTTTCTTCGGAATCTGAAGCACCGCACGACCAAGCTTCAGAAATAGATAAATCAGAATCAAAGTTGAAGCTACAAGAAATCGGACCCCCATCGAGAGTAGCGGGGGCATGCTTTCAACTGTCTTTGCGATGCCGAAATAGGTAGATCCCCAAACAACATAGACGGTCCAGAGTGAAATCCAGGTTCTGGATCTAAGGTTTAGGACGGTCACCCCGTAAATCTAGGGCGAAACCATGAGGCATTTACGCCAAATCTTTGCAGATGCAAATCATTTGCATTAACCTACTCTCATGATTATCGCCAAGCTTCATATCCCAGATGGCTTCATCAATATCCCAATTAGCGCTCTCTTTGGAATTATTTCCATCGCTCTAATCGCGATCTCGCTTCGGCGGGCGGGCGCCGTACTTGATGATCGAACCACCCCGCTGGCTGGCCTGACGGCGGTATTTATCTTCGCAGCCCAAATGATCAACTTTCCGGTAGCTGCCGGAACGAGTGGTCATCTGCTCGGAGCCGCGCTAGCCACAGCACTTGTTGGGCCACACGCCGCAACGCTGGCGTTGACAGTTGTACTTGGCGTACAAGCGCTTCTTTTTGCAGATGGCGGTTTGAGCGCACTTGGATTAAATATATTTAACATTTCAATTCTTGCTGTTTGGGTAAGTCATTTTCTCTTTAAATCCCTCCAGAAAATTTTCTCAAAATCGAAATTTGGTGTCACAGTTGCTGCAACTGTTGCTGCCTATATCTCGGTCCCTGTTGCCGCCATTGGATTCTCTATTCAGTACGCGTTAGGAGGTACTGGAACTATTTCCGCTACAACAGTTACTTCAGCTATGGTCGGAACCCACCTCTTGATTGGCTTAGGAGAGGCGCTGATAACTTTCATAACGATCTCATCAATTCTTACCACTCGATCCGATTTAGTTTACGGATATAAGCCGAATCTGGAGGTTCGCGGATGAAGAAAATTTTAGGGCGCTTCTACTTAGCATTCTTTGTTGTTTCATTAATTGTTGCCGGAGCGCTTTCTTACTACGCCTCATCCCATCCAGATGGGTTGGAGAAAGTTGCCGAGGATGTGGGTTTTCTTGATACCGCAAAAGATTCATCGGTCTCAGGTTCGCCACTTGCTGACTATGGAATCTCCGGAATTGAAAATGCCCGCCTTAGCGTTGGCTTATCTGGAATTATTGGTGTTCTTGCAACGGCGCTTGTTGCATACCTTGTCTTTGCAATTTCGAAGAGACTGCGAAAAAGCAAATAAAACTTGAGAAGCAGCATCATCATGGTCATGATGTAGGTGAGCGTTTATATCTTCATCGCCATACCTTCATTCATGATTTAGCTCCAGAGACCAAAATATTAAGCGTGTTTCTATTTGTGCTTGTCGTGGTAGGTACTCCTATTAACAACTACTTTGCATATATCTGCTTTTTGCTAATTGTCTTGGCTTTGACCCGTCTGGCCCAAATCCCTTATCGAACGCTATTTCTAAGATCTCTGATTGAAGTTCCGTTCGTGTTGTTTGCAGTATTAATGCCATTCTTTGGCACAGGTGAAAAGATTGATGTTCTTGGAGTTAGCCTTTATAAGGAAGGCCTGTTGGCTGGCGCCTCCATAATCGCAAAGGGGACTATCGGTGTTTTCATGGCAATAATCCTTTCTGCCACTACAAGTGCTCGAGCGATTCTGGAAGGGCTCGCTCGACTTAAAATTCCCGCAGCAATTTTAGGTATTGCAAGTTTTATGATCAGATATTTAAATGTCGTTAATGATGAGCTGATTAGAATGCGAATTGCGCGAGAATCCCGCGGATTTCAAGCAAGAGGGCTTCGGTCTTGGAGAGTACTTAGCCAGACTCTTGGCGCCTTATTTATTCGCTCATACGAACGTGGAGAGAGAGTCTATTTAGCTATGTTGTCACGAGGTTTTAATGGAAAAATGCCGAATGACAATGATGTACGTGAGACAGAATTACGATTGGCAATTGTGTTGCCAGGAATAGCTTTGGGATTATCTATTGCCACAGGTTTATTGATATGAGCAATAATTTTAGTTTGAGAGTTAAGAATTTGGCTTATGCCTACCCAGATGGACATCAAGCGCTTTTTGGCGTCAATCTTGAAATTCGAAAGGGTGAGCGCGTTGCACTACTTGGCCCAAATGGCGCCGGTAAAACTACATTGGTCCTTCATCTGAATGGAATTATTCCTACTCAACAGGGCAGCGTGACGGTAGTTGATACTTTAGTTGATCCAAAAAACTCGGAGAGTTTGCAACATGTGAGAGAGAAGGTAGGTATCGTTTTTCAAGACCCGGATGATCAACTTTTTATGCCGACAGTCGCACAAGATGTCGCATTCGGACCTTATAACTCTGGATTTCGCGGAGACGAGTTAAATCGAATTGTCGATGAATCACTTGATAAGGTTGGAATGCTGGAATTTAGAGATCGCCCTCCCCACCATCTTTCATTTGGGCAACGCCGAAGAGTTGCTGTCGCAACAGTACTTGCAATGAATCCGGAAATTCTTGTACTAGATGAACCATCTTCAAATCTTGATCCCGCCTCACGAAGAGAGCTAGCAGAAATTCTTCGCTCACTTGATGTGACGGTTCTACTTGTTACTCACGATCTCCCCTATGCACTTGAGCTTTGCGAGCGCTCAGTAATTTTAGCTGGAGGAGCAATCGTGTCGGATGCACCGACTGCCGAACTCTTTGCAAAACCTTCGCTACTTGCAGAACATCGCTTAGAGCTTCCGGTTGGATTTCGTCTCTAATCTAGAAAGAAATCCAGTAAGAAATCTTTCGTGCCCGGCACTACAGAATATTTATCAAGATCTGTAATTCCGGCTGAGGCTAGAACTTCATCATCCACAAAGAAGTTTCCGGTGCAATCAGCGCTAGGTCGGTTCAAAATCTCATAAGCCGCATCGGCCAATATCTCAGGTTTTCTACAAGCTGCGGTATCTACACCTGGAATCATTTGAAGTGCTGCGGTATCAATTGCAGTTCTCGGCCATAGGGCATTGATTGCAATTCCATCTCGGCGAAACTCCTCTGACATTCCAAGAACGCACATACTCATTCCGTACTTCGCCATCGTATAAGCAACATGGTTCTTAAACCATTTCGCCTTCATCGAAAGAGGAGGAGAGAGATTCAAAATATGTGGATTCCGTCCAGCTTTAGCTGAGTCCTTTAGATGAGGAATTGCAGCTTGCGACGTTAAGAAAGTTCCTCGTACATTTACATCAAACATTAAATCAAATCGCTTTGCAGGGGTGGCGAGCGTCGGCGTTAGATTTATTGCGCTCGCGTTATTAATCAAAATATCTAATCCGCCAAATTCAGAGGCCGTCTTCTCAATTGCCTCGGCAATCTGTGCTTCATCGCGAATATCGCATTGGATTGGAAGAGCTACTCCTCCGGCTGAATTGATCTCTTCGGCGGCGGTAAAAATTGTTCCGGGCAATTTTGGATGTGGATCTGCTGTCTTCGCCGCGATGGCGATTTTGGCGCCATCGGCAGCTGCGCGAAGAGCGATAGAGAGTCCGATGCCCCTTGAGCCGCCCGTAACAAAAATTCTCTTATCTTTTAGAGTCATCACTTACCTCGCTTAGAAAGGAATGCCATAAATGCTTCTCTAGCCTCGTCGGACTGTAGAGCCATCTGGAATAACTCTCCTTCAGCTCGCATGACCGCCGAAACTTTTTCGTGTAACTCACTTTTTAATAGCGCCTTCGTTTGTAATACGGCATTTGGTGGTTGCTCTGCGACTTTCTTTGCGAAATCCATCGCACTCTCCAGGGGCGTTTCTGAGACCTCAGCCACTAAGCCAAAAGTTTTAGCGCTTTGAGAATCAAAAGGTTCGCCACTTAAGAACACTGAACTTGCAACTTGGTGGCCGACTAACCTTGGAAAAAGTAGTGATGAACCCGCTTCCGGCACCAAGCCCAAACTTACAAAGGGCATCGAAAACCGTGTCTCAGGATGAGCTGTCACATAATCACAGTGGAAGAGCATGGTTGTTCCGATACCAACCGCATTTCCCGAAACTGCCGCTATTAGCGGCTTAGCAAAATTATGGATAGCAGCTAGAAAATTCATTACAGGCGAGCCGTTCTCAACGGGTGGCTCCTCTAGAAAGTCAAAGAGGTCGTTTCCCGATGTGAAATTCTTAGAGGTAGTTGTAATGATTACTGCTCTAACAGCGAAATCTCCGTGTGCTTCATTTATCGCATTTGCCAAGTCTTGATACATTTCACGCGTCAAGGCATTCTGCTTCTCAGGTCGATTTAACTTTAGGATGAGAATTGATCCCTCGGTGTCACGCAGAATCTGGCTCACCTCGGTATCTTATAGGCGTAAATCTAAGTAGAAGGGCGGGCGCAACATGGACAGGCTTACCATCCTTACACGTGACTTGACGCCTTTTGAGCACCTAGTCGCTGGATTGGTCTGCGATGGATTATCGAACGCAGCAATTGCGCGCGAAACTTCGCACTCAGAAAAAGTTGTTGAAAATACAATCTCGCGGATGGCTAAAGCATTGGGGGTTAAATCTGGACCCGATATCAATATGCGAGTATTGCTGGCATTGGCCTACCGTTCGCATTTTGGGGATCATGCCTTTGAGAAACTTGGTGTTCCCTGTCAGCACTTAGAAATTGGGCCTGACGGAAAAAGTTACTGCGCACGCCACGTAGAGTGATTTGCATCAAAGTGCTAGCACTCATGCAACAAATGAAAGTGCTAGCACTCTGAACTTTTTAACTTGGATTGCAATTTAAGAGTTTGCTTCTCATGGGAGCGAAAGTTCCTAGGTCTAGACCAAGACCGCTTAACTTAGGAGAGAAGTCATGAAACGCAGAACTATTGACCGAGTTGTCAGCCTAATTGGACTGGGGCTCTCGGCATTTCTTTTTGTAACAGCCGCCCTTTTGAATTGGGGCTTTAATTTTGCTAACCAATCTGTTACCGAACAATTATCAGCACAACGTATTTCATTTCCGGCTGAGGATTCGGATAGTCTAAGGAATTTACCAGATGGCGATCGCGCAGTGATTGCACAGTTTGCAGGTATGCAATTAACCACGGGAGAACAAGCAAAAGCGTATGCAGATCATTACATTGCGGTACACGCAAGCGCGATTGCTGGCGGCAAGACCTATAGCGAAGTTAGTGGTGAAGCCCTCTCTGTAAGTGCACAATCAAGAGCTAATCCGGGAGACACCGAATTAGCTGCTAAAGCAGCAACGTTGATGGGGCAGCGCCAGACGTTATTCATGGGCGAGACTCTAAAAGGTTTGCTCGGATTTACTTATGCATTCTGGCAGATTGGACAGATTGCAATGTATGCAATGTGGGCTGCGCTAGCTGGAGGAATCTTGATGCTAGTGCTTTCCATTCTTGGGTTCCTACATCTCCGTCGCACACCGGAAAGTGTGACGGTCTAAACCCTCTGCTCTCCATGAGGGGAAACGCCCCTTGGCTAATAGCCAAGGGGCGTTCTAATTTTTTTAGCTGTTGCGGTTGCCGCTGATAAATTCTTTAGTGCGAATTAGCGCCTCTTCATCCGTGTATTGCTCTGGTGGTGACTTCATAAAGTAGCTTGAAGGTGAAAGTAACGGACCGCCAATTTTGCGGTCCAAGGCCAATTTGGCGCAGCGAACAGCATCAATAATTACTCCAGCTGAGTTTGGCGAATCCCAAACTTCAAGTTTGTATTCGATATTTAGCGGAACGTCGCCAAAGGCGCGCCCCTCGAGGCGTACGAAGGCCCACTTTCGATCATCGAGCCATCGGACATAGTCCGAAGGTCCAATATGAACATTTCCCGCTCCCATGTCGTAATCAAGCTGGGAAGTTACTGATTGGGTTTTGGAAATTTTCTTCGATTCCAAGCGATCGCGCTCCAACATATTTTTGAAGTCCATATTTCCGCCGACATTCAATTGATAGGTGCGATCAACTTTTACCCCTCGATCTTGGAACAATTTCGCCAAAATTCGGTGGGTAATAGTTGCGCCAACCTGAGACTTAATGTCATCTCCAACGATAGGAATGCCAGCTTTGGTGAATTTATCGGCCCACTCAGGGGTAGAAGCGATAAAGACGGGAAGCGCATTCACAAATGCGCAACCCGCATCGAGCGCGCATTGTGCATAGAACTTTGTGGCTTCTTCCGAGCCAACTGGCAAATAGCAAACTAGAACATCAACTTTAGCTGCTTTTAATTCAGCAACTACATCTACCGGAGCCGCCTTTGATTCTGTGATTGTCTCGCGATAATAACGACCTAATCCGTCATGCGTTGGCCCTCTTAATACGGTAACACCACTTTTTGGTACATCGCAGAATTTAATAGTGTTGTTCTCGCTCGCCCACATTGCATCGACCAGATCTTTACCGACTTTTTTATCGTCAACGTCAAACGCAGCTACAAACTTGACATCACGGACGTGATAGCCGCCGACAACAACATTCATCAATCCGGGTATCTCTTCGTTATCGGGCGCGTTCTTGTAGTACTCGACTCCCTGAACCAGTGAATTGGAGCAGTTGCCGA
>JBMTVF010000005.1:0-56906 GCA_049451055.1 Candidatus Nanopelagicaceae bacterium
AGACAGTTTGGGCCGCGTCCTACTCCGGCTTCTTCTCTATCTGAAGCAGTTTTGGGTGGTCCTTACCAGTAGGTCCGACTTTGCTTGCGCCGCCAGGAGAACCTAATTCGTTAAAGAATTCGGAATTCACTTCCTTGTATTCAGTCCATTGAGATGGGACATCATCCTCGTAATAAATCGCCTCAACCGGACAAACTGGTTCACAAGCGCCGCAGTCGACACATTCATCAGGCTGGATATAGAGCATCCGCTCACCCTCATATATGCAGTCAACCGGACATTCCTCGATGCAGGACTTGTCTTTCACATCGATGCATGGAAGCGCAATTACATAGGTCACGAACGACTCCTAACCAGGACAGGTGCGACTATCGTACATAATCTACGCATATGGAGCGCGCAGGGGGCAGAGAGCTTCACCTCTACGACACTCTGACTCGCCAAATCAAGCCGGTAACGGTTAGTAATGGCAAGCAGGTTCGTATTTACTGCTGTGGCCCGACGGTTTATCGCGATGCGCATGTTGGCAATCTCAGAACTTTTCTACTTTCCGATCTGGTTACTCGGACATTGAAATTTACTGGATTTGAAGTAGATCTCGTTCAAAATATCACGGATGTTGGCCATATGAGTGAAGATTTTGAGGAGGACAAAATTCTGGCGCAATCCAAGAGTGAAAAACGTGATCCCTTTGAAATTGCCCGGGATTATGAAGCGAGATTTCATAAAGATTGTGCCGTCCTTGGAATAACAAAAGCTCGGCTCTATCCAAGAGCGAGTGAATGTATCGATTTAATGATTGAGTTTATTTCTAAGCTAATGGATATGGGGTTTGCTTATCAAGGTAGTGATGGTTCAATCTACTTTGATGCCGAGAAAGCTATCGATTACGGAGGATTGAGCGGAAACAAACTAGATGCGCTAAAGCCCGGACATCGATATGAATATGAAGAAGAGGGCGCGAAGCGATTCCATGCAGATTGGGCGCTCTGGAAAGCTGCCGGAAATAGAAAGGAGATGATCTGGCAGACGCCGTGGGGCGCTGGTTTTCCAGGTTGGCATATTGAATGTTCTGCGATGTCCTTGAAGTACTTAAACAACCATGTTGATTTACATATTGGGGGAATAGATTTGCGGTTTCCTCATCATGAAAATGAACGAGCACAATCAAATCCCATGGTAAGTGGTGAAGCCGTATCTCATTGGCTTCACGGTGAGCATTTGTTGTTTGAAGGTCGAAAAATGTCGAAAAGTTCAGGAAATGTGGTGTTGGTTAAGGATTTGATTGAACGAGGTTTAGATCCCTTAGCTCTTAGATTTTGCTTCATGGAGAATCGCTACCGGAGCCAGATGGATCTCTCTTGGGATTCTTTAAAAGCTGGGCATAATTTTCTCGCTCGGCTTCGGAAAAATTACGCAACCTCATCGAAAAGTGACCCAAGTGAGACTAAACAAGTATCCGAATTTGTAGCGTCTGTAGTTGATGATTTCCGAAATGATCTAGATACTCCTAAAGCCATGTTAAAACTGAGAACTTTAGAGCGGCTTGAATTTAGCGATGGAGAAAAGCGAGCCATCTTCGAGAATCTAGAACCGCTCTTGGGATTAGATCTTTTATCGCTTCGGCCTACTAGAACTCTTCCAGATAGCGCTGTTAAATTGCTTGAGGAGCGCAAAGCAGCTCGCGCTGCCAAAGACTTTGATTTAAGCGATTCCCTAAGGGACCAATTAGCGGAATTTGGGGTTAATGTTCAAGACACAGCCAGCGGCCAGGAGTGGAACTGGTCAATCGATCTTTGAGGTACGAGCAAAAGCAATCAACAGCCAGACAATTCCGCCGAGCAGAAGAAATGTTCCGTAACCATTTCCTTCTACCAAAAGTTCTCCGCCGTTACCAGTGCTCGCAGCTCGAACGACTATAAATAACCAACCAATTGCAAAAAAGAGAAAACTGGTACGGGTTCGGTACATCTCTCTTAGTAAATATGTTGCAAGCATCAGAGCAACGCTGGAAATTATTAACCCAAATGGTCGATAAGCATTATGGAGAAAAACTCCAGAAATACCGATGCCGGTACCAAAGAGCAGGCTAATCAAGTTACGAAGCATCGCTTGCTACCCCTGCAAAAAGATCGGTTTCTCGTCCATTTTCATCAAACGGGGCGCTAGCTGTGCCATAAGCAAGTCGATAAAACTCTCTCCCCCAAACTTTGAATCCAAGATTATCTGAGAGTGCAAAGAATGGTCCCGAAAGTGAAATCTGTGTTGGGTGCGCTTTCATCGCAGCCATCTTCTTTGGAACATATTCCTCGGCTGTAATTACCGTCGAAACCAATTCATCAGGAGCTGCGAATGGAAAATCTTCAGCTTTCTCCACACCGAAGAAATCCGAACCACTTCCGGCTAGCGCCTTTATACCCTCCTCGATAACCGAGACGGGAATCGTGTTCCAATATATTTTCGGTATCTCCCAGCCTGAAGTACGTGCCATTTCGGCAGCACGCATAGCTGTCTGGTGAGCTTTTATATGATCTGGGTGGCCATATCCGCCATTTTCATCATATGTGATTAAGACATGGGGTCTAATCTCAAGAATTACTTTTAGAAGTTCTCCAGCTACCACATCCAAATCAGCGTTCCAAAATACATCCGGTCGAGAATTTTGGGGTGTTCCCATCATGCCACTATCTCGCCAGGTCGTTTCATTATTGCCAAGAAATCTATGATCTGTAATTCCTAATTCGCGCATCGCTGCTGCAAGCTCGGTAATTCTGTGTTCGCCTAATTTGTCTTCTTTATCGCTAGCCAAATGTGCGAGTTCAGGTACAAGAATTTCACCTTCTTCTCCGCGAGTGCACGTTACGAGAGTTACATGTGCACCTTGAGCTGCGTAAAAAGCCATGGTGACGCCGTTATTAATAGTCTCATCGTCTGGGTGTGCATGCACTAAAAGCATGCGCTGTTTTTTTTCAATCATTTGAGGTTAAGCGTACCTTTAGCAACTAGAGTATTGACGGGCCAGCCCCTAGTATGGGGGTGATGAGCACCACCGATGTGAAAAGTGAGAACCGCTCTAGGCTTCCGCGGGATGAACGCCGCGCACAACTTCTCAGTGCAGCTTTAGAAAGCTTCACAACTTCCGGTTATCACGCAGCATCAATGGATGAGATTGCAGAACGAGCGAATGTCAGTAAGCCAGTGCTTTATCAACATTTCCCCTCGAAATTAGATTTGTACTTGGCAGTTCTAGATCTCCATATTGATTCATTGGTATTCAGTATTCAGAAAGCAATTGCCTCAACTCGAGAAAATAAAAATAGAGTGAAGGCGACAATTGATGCATATTTCGGTTTTATAGAAGGGGAAGGAGAGGCGTTCCGTTTACTTTTTGAAAGTGATATGAGCGTTGAGCCCCAGGTCAGAGAACGCTTAGAGCGCATGACCTACGACTGTGCTGTTGCGGTAAGTGCAGTTATTTCGGTAGATACCGGGCTACCTAAAGATGAAGCAATGATTCTTGCGATTGGGCTAATCGGATGCGCCCAGATTTCAGCGCGTCATTGGCTCGAAAAAGGCGGAAAGATAGATAGGTCTCAAGCCAGCGCACTGGTAACAAGCTTGATGTGGCGAGGAATCTCAGGTTTCCCACTCAATAAGTAAGTTGAAGTAAGGTATCGGTATGACTACTAAGAAAAGCAGCAAATCAGATTCAGCCAAGAGTGAAGTTCGTATTTCGGTAAGTGATCAAGTACGTGAGATTACGGTCGAACTAGCTGCCGACCGCGAAGAAGTGCTTTCGACAGTGAAAACAGCCATAAGCCAAGGAGAACCGTTAGTACTTACCGATATCCGTGGTCGCCAATTCATAGTCCCAGCCGCAAAAATAAGTTCAGTAGAAATTGGCGAAAGCGCAGAACGTCGAGTCGGATTCGCCGGTCTTTAGATTATAGAAAAATCTTCAAGTAACGAATAAGTCAGTTCTCGAATATCAGAAGCAAACTCACTTTGCGGGTATTCCGTTAGGACTGAGCGATTTGTGAATTGTGACAGCATAACTTTCTCATCAAATCTAATTTCAGTCTCAACAAATTCCATATCGCTCTTCACTTGACTTAAGCCAATCTCTGACTGCTTTTTATTGATAACAAGGTTGATTTTTGGATTGCCCTTATCTTCACTCAAAAATCTTCGAATATGTAAAGCTCCCCTAACAGATAGCATGGTGCCATCAGTAGGTACTAAGACTCGATCAGCCAGCGGTAGGAGTTGCGGAAGTATTCGATTAGGACCACTCGCTGAATCAATTACTACAAATTCATAATCGGAGAGCGCATCCTTGAATTTTTCGCTAAATCTTTCAAATTCAATAAGGCGGCTTGCGCTTGGAATCAATGAGAATCTATCTACTGTTTTTACTATGGTGCCGTCGATTTTCCCTGGATCAACCGCAACTTCTGCCGTGGTGAACCTAGGATTCTCAATACCTGAAAGAAATGTGAGCGCAGCATCAGGGTCTGCATCTATGGCTAGAGACTTCTTGCCGTATTCACTCGCCGCTGTTGCCAGCGCGTGGGTCAAGGTTGTTTTCCCAACGCCACCAGCGAGGTTGGCCACCAAGAGTATTTTCATGAGGCTTGGTTCATACGAGCGCGAGCTGCCTTAAGTTGTGGGCTCTCCCGAAAAGATTTAGGCAATGCGCTAAGAGTTACCCGCGCAGTTTTCAGCGCCAAATCAGTTGGGCCCTCTTCGCCGGGAATAGTTGGCCAACCATAAAGACGTTTTGCCCATTTCGGTAGCGATGCTGCGGCTAGAGATGTTAGTCCTCCCCAAATTGGAGCAATCGGAGTGCCGAATCGCAGAAATGGTGGCAGCGGTGGCAATGCAATGAAAAGAGCGGCGCGCTTTGCGTCATCGCTGGCGGAGAGTTCGGGAAGTATGGACTCGAAATAATTTTGCGTCATATCTACATTGTTAGGAGTCATAGATTCAGGTATTCCGACTAGAACTGCAAATTTCACCATTTCTGAGATGTATTCGTTTTGATCTTCGAGCGTTAAATTCATTCCTGATCTACGTGCAGTATCTAGAAAAGCATCAACCATTGCCATGTGTACCCACAGCAACAATTTTGGATCATCGAGTTTAAGTTTCTCGTGGATCATGCGCACTCGGCTTGAAAGTCGATCTGCCTCAATCCGAGTTCCAAATGTAAGTGTTCCTACATAGTCTCCAGTTCGCTGCAGCCTGCCCCATGCATCTTCCCGAAAATTTGAATGTGCAGCAACACCTGCCATTGCTTCCGGATGTAGGGCTTGTTCTAGAAGCGCGCGAATTCCGCCAACCACCATGGAAGGGTCGGAATGAATTTTCCAGACAATTCCAGCTGGATCAAAATAGCTGTCGTGCATCAAATCAAACCTCTGATCCCGGTCATTAACATTTCAAATGCAATTGCGGCTGTCAATAATCCAGCAATCTTTGCAAGGAGGGCTACTCCGGTCTCTTTTATCAATTCAATAATTCGAGTTGAGAACATCAAAGTTAATCCGATGACTAAATGTGCGCCTAGTACTGCAAGAGCAAGAGCGAGGATCCAATCTGGACTATCAACTCTCGAAGAGAAGAGCATTATTGTGACTATTGCTCCGGGCCCAGCCAAAAGCGGCGTGCCTAGTGGAACCAGTGCGACATTCTGGGTCTTTGCATTCTTCTCTTGCTCAATCCCTTTCAAAAGTTCAAGTGAGATCAAGAGCAATAAGAGACCGCCAGCTCCTTGGAGAGCTTCTATTGAGATATCCAAATAATCCACAATGAACTGACCAAAGATTGCAAAAATACTAATTATGGAAAGTGAAGTGGCAGCAGCTAGCCAAGCCATTCGAACCTGAACTTTGCGCGGACGTGATCCCATCAAACTTAGGAAAAGTGGTGCGGCACCGGGAGGATCAAGGATTACAAGAAGTGTTACAAAAGCTTGTAGTCCGAATGTGAGCGCTGTTAACTCATTCATTTAGCAATCACCCTCCGCTCGCGCGCCCTAGCTTCTAGTCG
The DNA here is from genome assembly GCA_049451055.1 of Candidatus Nanopelagicaceae bacterium. Lineage (GTDB taxonomy): Bacteria > Actinomycetota > Actinomycetes > Nanopelagicales > Nanopelagicaceae > MAG-120802. The sequence continues at coordinate 6,052 of JBMTVF010000005.1, forward strand.
CTCCCATTCTTCCGGTGAGGTGGTGAATTCCGCCAATCGATTCATCTTCCCAGTTCCGTGGTAATCGCTCGAACCTGTTATTACTAGATCATATTGACGAGCAATATCAATTAATTGACCCTTTTCATCTTCCGCATTATCTCGATGGTGAATTTCAATTCCATCTAACCCAGCCTCAATCAATTCTGTAAAAATTTCAGTCTCTATTTTTCTTCCACTCCGAGAAGCAAGTGGGTGGGCAATTACGCTGACCCCGCCAGCCGCCTTGATCAGGCGAATTGCATCCGCGGGAGAAGGTGAGTAATGATTTATATAAAATTTCGAACCGTTGTGAAGATATGTAGTAAAAGCCTCATCCCGATTTGCAATATGACCTCTTGCAACCAAGGCATCTGCTAGATGTGGTCGACCTAGCGTTGCATCATCTCGTTTCTGGGCGTAAACCTCTGCCATTGTTATTTCAATACCGGCTTCATTCAGACGCGCCACAATTCGTTCCATACGGGTTAATCTATTTTCTCTAGTTTTCTCCATTTCTTGCATGAGCGGTTCGAAATTCGGATCGAATAACAGGCCCAGCATATGGACGCTTGTACCTTGTCGATCTTGACAGGAAATTTCCGAACCTAGAACTAGTTTTAAATCAGCGCCCTTGGGATGGCTTAATAGGGCCGTTTCAGCTTCTGACCAACCCGCGACCGTGTCATGATCAGTTAAAGCCAAAACATTTATCCCCGCATCAATTGCACTAGCAATTAACTCTGAGGGTGAATCAGTGCCATCGCTAGCATTTGAGTGGGTGTGGAGATCTATTTTCACTGACGAAGTTTATCGGTTTTCAACTTTTTTCGTTCTGGCGCAAAGTGAATAAGGCACAACCAAGTAAAATTAGAATCAGACCGGGAATTGTGCCCAATGGGGGAAGTTGTCCGATCCACCAAAATGCAAGGATGGCACTTACCGGAACTTCAAAAAATACAACTGTAGAGACTATGACAGGTGAAACCCGCTTTAAGGTGAAGTTCATAATTGTATGTCCCATTATCTGTGCCCCCACAATTAGCGCAATTAAGAAGAGCCATTCCTTCGATGGAAATCCCCAGAGTTGAACGCCAGCAATTAATGAGATGGAAAGCGAGAAAATCACACAGGTGAGATACACAATTGATGTGTAGGTTGCTGTTGATAATGTCTCACGTGTCTGTGCCCCAATAATCGTATAGATAGCAGCCAACGCTGCACATCCAATTGCGGCTAAATCGCCAAGAAATGCTTCTGTAGATAGTTGAAAATCAACTCCGGTAATAACAAGGACGCCAATAAATGCAACAATCATTCCCAGCCATACGCGCCTAGTAATTCGACCCCCAAGAATACGAACAAAATAAGCGGCGAAAATTGGTTGTAAAGCAGCCAGCGCTGTTCCTGCTGCAACTGAAGTTAATCTCATCGCAAGAAAGAATCCGAAAAAATGCAGTGCTAGCGCTAGACCGGCAAGACTTGCCATTGCAACGCTTCGCCAAATTTTCGGGTCGGCAAAAAGTTGCCGCCATTTTACCCACGGAGCCACTAAGAGAAATCCGCCGAGATTTCGCCAGAAAATCAAAGTGAGAATCGGCATCGCGCTTAGCGCAATAACTGGACCTGAGGTTCCTATTCCAATAACCACTAACGACAAAAGTCCCAAATCTCGTCCAAAGGGAATTCTTGTATGGTCTCTCTCGCGCACGGCGTAAACGTACTATCGGATAGCCTTCTCTCATGGAGGTGCCTGATGCGCAACGAGCAACTAACAAGAATTTTTCTCGCCAAGCTTGCAGGTACTCCTGTATTCGACCCAAATGGTGATCGCGTCGGCAAAGTCCGTGATGCAGTTGCTACTGAACCAAGCAAGAGTGCAAATCCAAGAATCATCGGTTTTGTGGTCCAAGTGCCACAACGTAGAAGAATCTTTATCCAAGCTACTCGTGTAACTTCTATTGATGATAGCGGTTTATTTATGACCGGCTCACTGAACATTCGACGTTTCCAACCAAAACACGGTGAAGTAGCGCTACTCGAAGAGTTATTGGATCGAGAAGTTCTTTTGCGAAAGACTGGCGAACCAGTAGTCGTAGAAGATTTAGGAATTGAACTTACTAGCGTAGGTGATTGGCGCCTAACTTTGGCACATGTAAAGAAAAAAGAGCGCGGCTTAAGACGGAGTTCGATGAGCACCATCGATTGGTCTGAAGTCGAATATGAATCGCGATTAGTTCCAAACCTTACAAATTCTCCAGAAGAAATTAGTGACATGTCCGCGCAAGACGTAGCCGCAGCGCTTAGTGAACTAGAGATAGACGAGCGAGCAGAACTCGCCAAAAGTTTGGATGATGACAAATTAGCCGATGTTCTTGAAGAGATGGATGATGCGGATCGAGTTGAACTTGTCACAAACCTTGAGGAAGAAAGAATTGCGGATGTCCTTGGAGAAATGGCTCCCGATGATGCGGCGGATGTCTTAAAAGAAGTAGGAAGTGAAACCGCCGAAGAGTTGCTAAATCTGATGGAAGAAACGGATGCGGAAGATGTTAGAAGGCTGATGACTTATGAAGATTATTCAGCTGGCGGCATGATGACCACAGATCCCGTAATCCTCGATGCAGATTCAACTGTTGCCGACGCTCTTGCATTAGTTCGCAGAAAAGAATTAGCTCCAGCGCTGGCCGCTCAGGTTTTTGTTTGTCGCTCGCCTTTGGAGACCCCAACTGGAAGATTACTCGGCATAGTCCATCTCCAACGTTTATTGCGGGAACAGCCAGCACTTCGACTCGGTCTAATTCTCGAACCGGCCACAGCTTCATTAACTCCTGAAACCGGCCTTAATGATGTGGTTAAACAGTTAGCGAATTACAACTTAATTGCGCTACCTGTCGTTGATGAGAGTGATCGGCTAATTGGAGCCGTTACTGTTGATGATGTCCTAGACCATTTACTCCCGGAGAATTGGCGAAACGCAATGGAATCAGATAGTCGAAGTGAGGTGCGAAAATGACGGAAAAATCTAGACTTTCAACGCCGAGGGAATCTCGTCGATCCATCCGACCAAATTATGATCCAGAAACTTTTGGTCGTATTTCAGAAGCCTTTGCTCGTTTTATCGGTACGGCTCGCTTTCTCGTGTACATGACATTTTTCGTTTTCTTCTGGGTTGTCTGGAATACATTAGGGCCAATAAATTTAAGATTTGATGAGTACCCTTTTATATTTCTCACTCTACTTTTATCACTACAAGCTTCTTATGCTGCACCTTTAATCCTTTTAGCCCAGAATCGTCAAGCCGATCGTGACCGTGTGACGCTACAAGAAGATCGAAGTCGCGACGAGCGAAATCTTGCAGTAACTGAGTACTTAGTGCGCGAGTTGGCGGCAATGCGAAAAGAACTTGTAGAAGAGATTAAAACTATAAAAGATCAATCAGGTACTAAGCCCTAATTTAACTCCTAACAGCGAACGTTTCCCAGCCACAAGTTGGTCAACCACGTTTGCTATCGCGATAGCGGCTGCTGAGTCAGGATGTGATGTGACAATTGGAAAACCCGTATCCCCACCGACTCTTAAATCTGGATCAAATGGAATTGAGCCAAGTAGTGGAACATCGGCGCCGACTAGAGTCGAAAGTCGCTTAGCGGTTTCTTCTCCTCCGCCTTCACCAAAAAGTGAGACAGAGGCATTAGAATTTCTTGGAGTATAGGCTGACATATTCTCAAGAACTCCAATGATTCGCTGCTTGAGCTGGTGTGCAATTCTTCCAGCTCTTTCCGCAACTTCTGCTGCGGCGATTTGTGGAGTGGTAACGACAATAATTTCTGAATTCGGAATTAGTTGTCCCAGTGAAATAGCAATATCTCCAGTACCTGGAGGTAAATCCAATAGCAAGTAATCTAAATCGCCCCAATAAGCATCGCTGAGCAGTTGTTCTAAAACGCGATGAAGCAGCGGACCACGATAAGCAACGGGATCGGCCCGATCAGGCTTAAACATCTCAATCGATACAGTCTTTATTCCATGGGCTTCAATAGGTATAAAAGTTTGATCTATCGCGGTAGGTCTTTTACCTTCTATTCCTAACGCCCGCGGAATCGAGTGCCCATAAACATCTCCATCCAAAAGACCAACCTTTAATCCACGTTTAGCAAGTTCCACCGCCAGATTAACGGTCAAGCTGCTCTTTCCGACTCCACCTTTACCGGAAGCTATTGCAATAACTCGTGTTAGCGATTCAGGCTGAGCAAAGGGAATAAATTTTTCTCGCCCTCCACGAAGCAAACTTTTCACGCGGTCTCGCTGTTGATCATTCATGACTCCGAAGGTAATTTCAACTTTCCTAATTCCAGAGACTTCTAGCGCTGCTTCTGAGATATCACGTTGCAATCGATCGCGCATTGGACAACCTGAGATAGTTAAAAGTATTGAGAGTTTTGCTAAGTCTTCAATTATTTCGATTGAATCAACCATACCTAGCTCAGTTATTGGTCGATGTAGTTCTGGGTCGGAGACTTTAGATAAGGCTTTCTCTAACTGATCCTTTAATGATTGCGTCATAAGAGATCCGGATCAATCTTTGCGACATCCTTCAATTCCTTGCTGCGCTTTCTAACCTCCGAAACAACTGGTTTAGTTTCTTCGAGCGCATCCCCTAGGACTTTCTTAGCAATTTTCTTAGGGGTTAAGTCAGTTACATCTAGGTTCTCAAAACCCGGACCTAGATTGCGTTTTAGTTCTGAAGACGCATTGGATGTGAATCCGCGCAACTTATGCACGATACGGGCAAAGTCCTTGGCAGCCGTAGGCAATTTATCTGGGCCGACAAGGAATAGAGCAAGCACGACTAGGCCAAGAAATTCGCCGCCACCGATTCCAAACATCTGCCGATCCTAATTCATCAATCTGTGAGTGCGATTTTCGTAGCAACTAAGACGCCATCGCCAACAGGAAGCATCGTCGGAAGCCATAAGTCGCGAGCTTCACGAATCAACTTCACGGAGTCTCTGAAGGAAACTGTTTCCTCATCACGTTGAGTTGGGTCAGCAACTTTTCCGCCAACGAGTGCGCGGTCAATCACCATTATTCCTCCGGGGCGTAGCGATCGATGGGCATTTTCAACATTCTCGTAGAGATCACGACCGTTACGTAAGATGAACATGTCATATAAATTGTCAGCAAGTTTTGCCACAATTTCACTGCTATTTCCAGTAATCAATCGGTATCGAGATTGAGAAATGCCTGCCTCATCAAATGCTTGGCGCGCTAATCGAGCATTTTCTACTTCATGGTCAATCGAAGTAAAAAGGCTTTTTTCATTCATCGCCGGAATAATCCACAAGCCACTAACGCCAGAGCCAGTGCCAACTTCTACGATTGAAGTAGCTCCGATAAGACTTGTGAGATACCGCAATAGTGAACCGACTGCGGGAGCTGTGTCATAAGCAGCAATCTCTACTCCACGCTGTCGGGCGCGTTGCATAATTTCACTTTCGGGAAGATATGAATTGGCATAAGCGCGCATATCGCCACGATCTGAGAATGCCGAAATCAAAGTTGTGCCATCCATTCTGTAAGCAAGCGAACACCATATCCGGTACCGCCCTTGGGATTCTCGCCGGAATCTGATTCAGAGCGCGCTGGACCGGCGATATCAAGGTGAAACCAGCGCCGTTTGCCGGCAAATCTTTCGAGGAAGAGAGCTGCCGTAACTGAGCCAGCTTGAAAATCATATTTGTCAGCGGTGTGATTCATGTCCGCGATATCGCTCTCTAAGGCAATCGCATAGTCATCTACCAGAGGCATCTGCCAGATCCGATCGCCTGTGAATTCCCCAATTTCATTAAATGTTTTTGCCATTGCATCATCTCTTGTGTAGAGAGCAGCAAAATGTCGACTTAGTCCAAGCGTTGCAGCTCCCGTTAGCGTTGCAACATCAATCAAATAATCTGGGGCAAGTTTCTTATCTGCGTAAGCTAAACCATCCGCAAGAACTAGTCTGCCTTCGGCATCGGTATTTATTACTTCAACAGTTGTTCCATCATAATGTTCAATTACATCTGAGGGACGCTGCGCAGTCGCCGAAATCGCATTTTCAGCCAGCATCAATAGCGTTGTGACTTTGAGATTCAAGTTAAGTTTTGCCGCTGCCACCGTAGCCAGAAGAACTGCAGCAGCTCCCGCCATATCTGTCTTCATCGCAGTCATCATCTCGTACGGGCGCTTTAGTGAAATTCCTCCGGTATCAAAAGTAATTCCCTTGCCAACGAGGACTACATGAGGAAGTGGTTTATTTTTGGCTCCAATCTGCTTTGGTTTGTAACTTATTTCAACAAAACAGGGAGGGTTTTTCTTGCTGGAATTACCAACGGCTCGAAGGCCGCCAAATTTAGCGATTTCACGACCTGACTTGACCGTAATTAATAACCGATTTTCCTTCGCTAATTTCTTTGCCTCGCCCGCCATCCACTTAGGCGATTTAATATTTGAAGGGGTATGAATTAAATCTCTAGCTTGCCAGGTTGACTCAACTAGAATTTGGGAGCGGTTTATCATTTTCTTAAATGCATCACTGATAAAAAATTCGATGGGCTCACTTTTCTTGAGTGATTTTAAATTCCAAGAGTAGTTAGAGAGGGCGAGCGCATTTAAATGCACGAGTGCTTGCTGCTCATCTTGAGGGCAAAGCGAAAGTAGCTTGGTAGGGCTTCCCTTTATTCTTCGACCCAAGATTGCGCCTAACTTTCTCTGGTCTACATTCTTACTTTCGCCAACTCCACTAAGCAGAATCTTCATTGGGTTGGTATTTGATTTTACTTCGATAATCTCGCCAACTTTGCCGGTGAATTCTTTGCTGGCTTTGATTTCTTTCTCTAAATCAACCTCAAGTTGGCGTTCTAAAAACTTTTTCCACTTAAGATCTATTTGAAGCTTCGAGTCTTTTACCGGAATCGCGATATGTGTGAGGTCAACGAGCGCTTGATCCGTTGGGGTTCCCTTTACTTTTCGGGAGCCCAATCGCGGGATCGCGGAGTTCACTTCTTAATTAAAGATATGGCTGCGTTAAGTACATCAGCGAGGCTGCGCGCCTCTTCCTGATTGAGCTCTACCACTAAGCGTCCGCCACCTTCGAGCGGAATCCGCATCACCAAACTTCTTGCCTCCTTGGTAACTTCCATCGGTCCATCGCCAGTGCGGGGCTTCATGGCTGCCATCAGAACCTCTTTCTCGAAGAGGCGAATTATCTCTTATTTAGTCGGATGAGGGGAAATCGAGTGTGGAACGGAGGCGGGAGCGACCCGACTCTAGAACAGTTCGCACCGAGCGTTCTGGGGCCCCAATCTTGGTGGCGATTTCCGCAATTGAAAGATTCTTCACAAAATAGAGCATCAGGATAATCCGCTCTTCTTCAGGCAGGGCGGCAATCAATTGAGCCAAAGTTGGTTTTTCTGCCACTACCCAAGGTTACAAGGATGAATTGACTCAATTAGTTAGCTTTGGGCAAAGCCGCGTGCGAATTTCCTCAGAGATGCGTACACGGCAATCAAAATGAAAGGTTTAATCAAGATTAGTAGTGCTCGCGGAGCCTTAATTTCTTCATACCAGTCGAATCGGGTCATACCATTTTCATCAATCAGTTTAAAAATTCCAATTCCTTTTATGATTTTTCCGTAGTGATCAACCTTGCAGTATTTTGGAGGTTGCCAATCAATAACTCTCATCTCATCAAGAATCCCAAATTTTCCAATCCCGGTAAATGCTTCGATAGTTGTGCCAACTCCAGAATCCGTCGGTCCATTATGTGAAGCTCTCACTTTTGTTAGCGCCATCCACTTACCTTGATTCTTCCAAGTTACCAGCTCATCCCATACCTTTTGGGTGGGAGCAGAAATCCTTAAAGTAACGCGAAACTCTTCGATTTTCATTTTGATATTAGGTGTCCGAGTGACTCATCAATAGTCTTGCACCATCGAACTTGATCTTGTTGGCCTGGCTTCAAGAAATTCTTCATAGTTAGATCCGTTAGCGCAATTTTAAGTGAATCGTAGACATCATCAGGATCAAGTATCGCAATTGGTTTCTGATGAAAGCCAAGATATCGACCGACCCAGATCTCAAAAAGTTCCTCCAGCGTACCTAGCCCTCCTGGCAAAGCGATGAATCCATCTGATAATTGCTCTATTAGCCCTTTGCGTTCACGCATATCTTTTACAACGTGAATCTCGCTCGCGTCTCTATCGACAAACTCGACGCCGACTAAAAGTTCTGGGATTACCCCAATTGTCTTTCCGCTTTTTGAGCGAGCTCCTCGCGCAACTTCTCCCATTACTGAAATAGCGCCGCCGCCCCAAACTAATTCATGACCATTTGCTGCTATCTCTGCTCCTAAATCGAATCCGAGTTGCTTTGCACTTTCAGGAACTGCTGTGGAGGATGCACAGAAAACTGCAATTTTCATACGCTCACTCTAAAGCAGAATCATGTAACCGTCGGGACTTGATACCGTTAGCGCATGAAAAGTGCATTCGGATTTGGAATTGCCACGCTAGCTAGAGATGGTTCTGTGCTGGATGCTTACTTCAGCGTTCTGGGTCTAGGAAAACTTGATAAGCACGATGCGCCGGACTTAGCGAAGTTATTGAAAGTTGATGAGATTCGTTCCACGAAATCTGAGTTAATTGCACGAGAAATAGATCTCGACACAGCTCCGGTCGATGCAATTGACGTGTATCTAAGGTTGCATCTTCTCTCGCATAGAATAATAAAACCGCACGGAGCTTCATTAGAAGGTATTTTTGGTCTTCTCAATAATGTTGTGTGGACTTCGCAAGGACCAGTCGCAGTTAAAGACTTTCAGCAAGTAAAAGAGACTTATCAAGCGCAAGGAATTACTTTTACGGTTTTTAGTGTTGATAAGTTTCCACGAATGATTGATTATGTGATTCCAGAGGGTGTTCGAATAGCAGATGGTGATCGAGTGAGGCTTGGGGCTCATTTAGCCAGTGGCACAACTGTTATGCATGAAGGATTCGTTAATTTCAATGCCGGAACTCTGGGCGCATCTATGGTCGAGGGGCGAATCTCGGCTGGAGTTGTGGTCGGCGAAGGTTCGGATATTGGGGGTGGCGCTTCGATTATGGGAACGCTAAGTGGCGGCGGTAAAGAAGTTATAAGTATTGGAAAGAAAACACTACTTGGCGCTAACTCTGGAATCGGGATTTCTCTTGGTGATGATTGCGTCGTTGAAGCTGGAATCTATGTAACTGCTGGCTCGAAGGTAAGACTTCCGGATGGGAAAATAGTTAAAGCTCGCGAACTCTCAGGAGTCAACGGCGCTCTCTTTAGACGCAATTCAACAGATGGCGCACTGGAACTTCTTCCAAGATCTGGAGATTGGGGCGGACTAAATTCTATGCTCCATAGCAACTAGTAGCTGTAAATATTGGTGAACTGTATTAACCCAAACCCGGGGGAACCAAAATCTCTTGTAATTCAATAACTCTAACTTTACCAGTGAGAATTTGTGCCAATTCATTCCGATCATATATCCAAGTTGAAGGTAGATTTACTCGCGAACGAAATATCTCGCCAGTAAGGGTGCTCCTAGATCCTGTTAGTGAATAAGCAGTAACTTGAGAAATGCTTCCAGTTGTTGTCTTTGCATCAAACGATAAACGAATTACATCAGGCAACCTAAAAGCTTGGGCTATCGTGTTTTGCGGCACGAACCTGGTCCATAATGCGAAGCGAGGATTTATCTTTGGATTTTGGCTCCATGGGTCAGGAACACCCTGCAAATATGAAGCTTCAGATCCCCAAACCTCTTTTATATTCTGTGTCTTGCCACCGCTTGATGAAAAATAGAAGGCATTAATCGGTTTTCCATTTAAAACTATTACCAGAGAGTTATCGGAATCTACAAAGGTTCGGTTAACCGCTTCTTTCCAACGCACTCCATAAATAGCCTCTGTTTCCTTCGCATAGCCAACGAAATTCTGGTCAACAGTTGTGCTGTAGATATTGCAATCACATTCAGTACGCACTCTAGGTAATTTGTTAAGAGCATAGGTTCGAGCTGCGATTACCTGTGCTTCTAATGCGGCCGGAGGCCAAGAAGATGGAACTTCGCCTATTCCGTAGAGATATTCATCATGGAGGCGAAGCGTTGTAGTTACCGCGAGATAAGAAGTCAGCGGAGTACTGACGCTTTTTATCGTGATCTGTCCATACTTATAACGACCGCTTTTGTCTCCACTCTTCATTGCGACTACTGACTGTGGGTCCCAACGGATAGTCCAAGATTTATCTCCAGGAATTGAGGCAAATTTTGCAGTAGGTGAGGTAAGAAACGGGATTACCTGTCCCCCGAGATTTGTAAAAGAAGCGGTAACGGTTCCGTCATATTGTCCAAAAGGCGCTGGATTTTCAGTAAGTGGAATATCACCCTGGAAGAGGGTAAAACTCCCAACACCTTTCTCAAGTGAGAGATTCGCAGTTGCAGTTTGATTGGCAATATTCACTCTAATCAAAGTGTTGTCTGGATAGGGAGCAAGTTGAGTTCCGGGATAGTAATAAGCAAGAATCTCAGCGGCTGTTCTACCTTCTAACGCAAGGCCACGCGCGCCGATCTGGCTCATGCCAACTCCGTGTCCGTATCCAGTCCCTTCAAATTGAAATTCTTTTGGAATTAGATCAGAAGAATTTGCAGGCAAGGAAATAAAATTAAGTAGCAATACCAAGATGAAAACAGAAAATTTCCTCACACTAATTAGGGTACCTGAGTAGGGCTAAATTATTTGGAAATCAAAGTGCGTGGTGAAGAGATGAAACCAAATCCCCAGGAAAAATGCATGATTATCAGAACAAATGGAAGTCTGACTCGTTGAGACCAATTTCTACCTAGTTTCAGAGAAGCCAATGTGATTACAGTCAAATAGCTCAAGGGTGCGATCCAAAAGAAAGGATTTAGAAAAATTGCTAACGGTATTGCGATTATGTGAATTGCAAGATTCACTGGAGGAGCTAAATATCGAGCGCTCGTGGAGCCTTTATGGTGTCTAAGAACAGCATGTCGCCAACGACCATATTGAAAATATTGAGAGGCGAGTTCCTTAGCGCTCTTTCTTGGGCGATATGTAACCTTCAACTCTGGATCAAACCAGATCAAACCTCCTGCTTTTCGTAATCGAAAGTTCATCTCCCAATCTTGAGCTCTGGTAAATCTAGTGTCATAACCTCCGATTGCTTCGATTGCACTTCGCTTAAACACTCCTAAGTAGACAGTGTCGGTACTTCCAGGTTCGCCACCGGTGTGAAATCGCGCGGGTCCAACGCCGATTCTGGATCGCATTGCAAGCGCCACAGCTCGTTGAAATGCGGTCACTCCCTCAGCCGCCATCACGCCACCGACATTTACGGCGCCGGTTTCTTTGAGAATCTCTACAGCGCGACGGATATAACCAGGAGAGATTTCTGAGTGTCCGTCTACGCGAACAATAATTTCATTTGTTGTTGCTGCGATGGCGCTATTTAATCCATCTGGAGTTCTTCCCGACGGATTATCAATAACGCGAATTCGAGAGTCATTCGTAAGTGATTTTGCTATTTCTAAAGTCCCATCATTGGATGGGCCTACCGCGATCGCAATCTCTATCGCCCCCGGATAACCTGAATCTAGTATTGCTGAGATTGCTGATTTGAGATGTGCCGCCTCATTGATTACGGTAAGGATTACCGATACGCCCGGCCAGCCGTGGGCGGATTCACTCGGCGAATTCGCAGGAAACATAACAGTCAAACGCTATCGCTTCACTACGCTTATCGCGTGAAAACAGGTCGCGCAATCCGTTTTTTTACCATTCTCTCGATATCTATCGTTGCGCTATCTACTATTTCCTGGATTGGACTTGGGCGTATTACTGCGGCGATTCCAAAGAGCGATGTATTTGGTGACTTGAAAGATCGACCTAAGAAAGCATCATCTGCCGTAAATTATTTGATAGTGGGCTCTGATACACGTGAAGGATTAACTAAAGCGGAAACAAAACGTTTGCGAGTTGGCTCTACAAAAGTTGCCGCTGGTAAAAGGTCCGACACAATGCTTCTTGTTCACATCTCGAAAAAACGAGATAAAGCGGCAATAATCTCAATCCCAAGAGATTCATTTGCATATATTCCACCTCATATCTCGATTAATAGCGGAAATCAGATCCCCGGCTCATACTCCAAAATAAATTCAGCCTATAACTGGGGTGGCGCGCCACTACTAATCCAGACTTTCGAAGAGATGTCGGGCCTTCGAATAGATCATTATGTGGAGATTAACTTTGTTGGTTTTGTCAGAATGGTCGATGCTTTGGGTGGTGTTGAAATCTGCACGAAGAAAGATATCGATGACCCCAAGAGTCACCTGGTTCTTCCCGCAGGTAGACATGTTTTGGATGGCATTGATTCATTGAAGTATGTTCGAACTAGAACTTTTGATGGTCTAGGCGATCTAGGAAGAATGAAACGCCAACAAGAGTTCGCAGGCGCGATGTTGAGAAAAGCAACCAGCGCTGGTGTCTTACTGAATCCAATTAAATTAATTGATTTTGTCAATTCTTCTCTTGCTAGCGTGACAACAGATACTGGTCTCTCTCAAGGAGATTTGCTTACACTTGCAAAACAACTTCGCAATCTATCGGCAAGTAGCGTAAGAACTTTGACCATTCCACTTAAGTACTACAACTACAACAAGAATGGCGTAACTGCCTCAGTCTTGTGGGACCCAGAGCTGGCTCCGCAACTATTTGAAAAAATAAAAAATGATGAAGCTCTAGTTGAATACGCCAGCCCCGACTCTTCCGCTCCGCCAAAACCTGTAGACAAGTTTGATACTCGCACCGCAGCTGATAACCCTTGTCTAGCCGGATAGGTACAGTTACTTCATGAAGATATCTGTGATTGGCACAGGCTATCTTGGCGTCACTCATGCTGCCGCTCTCTCATCACTCGGATTTGATGTTGTCGGAATCGACATAGATAAAGAGAAAATCTCTTCGCTTAAGAGCGGCGTAGTTCCTTTCTTTGAGCCAGGGTTGCAAGAGCTAGTTGAAAAAGAACTAGAGAGTGGTCGCCTTCGATTTACCAATGATTTTTCGATGGCAACGGATTGTGAAGTTCATTTTATTTGCGTGGGCACTCCACAAAAAACTGATTCGTTTGCGGCAGATTTGAAGTACGTCGAAAGCGCAATCGAAATGATTGCGCCGGTTGCAAAGCCAAACTCATTAATCGTAGGAAAATCAACAGTTCCGGTGGGCACGGCCGAGCGACTTGCAAAGAGACTTATGGAATTGAATTCAAAAGTTGAACTTGCATGGAATCCTGAATTTCTTCGCGAGGGATTTGCAATCGAAGATACCTTGCGTCCAAATAGATTGGTAGTTGGGGTTACTTCAAATCAAGCAGAGGCCAAATTACGGGAGGTATATGCATCGCTACTCGATTCTGGAATTCCCTGGATTCGAGCGGATCTACCAACTTCTGAGCTAGTTAAGGTCGCCGCTAACTCATTTCTTGCCACCAAGATTTCCTTTATTAATGCGATGGCGGAAATTTGTGAAGTTGCCGGAGGTGATGTGACGGTACTTGCTAAGGCAATTGGCTACGACCCGCGAATTGGTTCGCGATTCTTACAGGCAGGAATTGGTTTTGGCGGAGGTTGTTTGCCCAAAGATATTCGAGCATTTATGGCCAGATCTGAAGAGTTAGGAGCAAAGCAATCTCTTGAATTCTTGAGAGAGATAGACTCGATTAATCAACGTGCTAGACAGCGAGTGATTGATTTAGTTCGACTAGAACTCGGAAACGATCTCAAAGGAAAACGAATCGCAATCCTCGGAGCTGCCTTTAAGCCAGATAGTGATGATGTCCGTGATTCGCCAGCACTTGATATTGCCGAACAAATTTCACAAGCTGGTGCAGCTGTAACCGTGCATGATCCGAAAGCAATAGGTAACGCAAAGCGACGCTCCCCTGAACTTACTTTTGTCGACACCGTTGACGCGTGTGTCAAAGATTCAAACTGTATTCTGCACTTGACCGAATGGCGGGAATATCGCGAGATAGATCCACTAGCTATCGCAAAAAAAGTAGCAGAGATGATAATTATCGATGGCCGAAATGCGCTTGACCGTGAGTTGTGGGAGAAATCAGGTTGGCGATTTCGTGGACTCGGTAGAGCTACTCATCAATAATGCCCTCCAGATAATCAACTGCATGACAGATAGTTTCTGTTAGGTCGCCAACTCCACTAACGCTCATAAATCCAGAATGTGAACTAAATTTATGGATTCGATAATTTGGATTGTGGGCGAAAAGATGTAAGTAAGGTCTTTTCATATCAAGCGATGGATCTGCTTCAAAAGTTAAAGTTCGCCAATCTTCAACTAAACTTGAACTTTCTCCAAGTGGTAAGTCATGGCTCGCGCGTATTGCATTCTCTAAAATGCCGATTTTTGCAAAATCAACTGTCCACAAAGATTCTTCAGTTACTCCACTCTCAAAATCAATTAAAGTGCCAGTTCGGGTAAATCTAAATGTATAACATTGACCATAATTAAGATTAGCTATTTCAGAATTGACTAATTGCTGGAGTTCTTCTTGTTTCGATAAGGGTAAGGAACATGGGCTAGTCATTAATCTCTCTCGATAACGAGAGTGATCTGCTGCTCGATATGTGACTACTTGTTTGTGGGGCGAAATTGCTGCTGAAATAGAAACAAATTCGACCCCGAGCGATTCTGGTTCGACTTTGGAGATTTCGATATCTAACCCAAGATTTTCTGCTACTGGTGGTAGCAGGACTGCCAGGTCTGATTGGCAGATAATCGATTCTGGCATGTCAAGAAGATACCCCAGATAGAATCGCTAGCAAATGCACCCAAGAATCGTCCTCGCCTCAGCTTCACCCTCAAGAGAAAGATTATTGCGAAGCGCCGGTTTAGACCCAGAAATAATAGTTAGCGGAATAGATGAAGAAGATTCTAGATATGAAGAGCTAACTCCTAAAGAACTAGTAATCGCGCTTTCAATAGTTAAAGCTCACACGGTGCGTAAATTAATCGATTTTCCCGCGCTAATAATTGGATGCGATTCAACTTTTGAATTTGAGGGAAAATCGCTTGGTAAACCACTTACTTCGGATATAGCCCGAGAGCGAGCTCGAAAAATAAGTGGGAAGTCAGGACTACTTCATACCGGGCACTGCATCATAGATACTACAAATGAAATTGAATTCAGCGATATTGCAACTACCCGGGTTCATTTTGCAGATATAAGTGATTCCGAGATCAGCGCATATGTAGCAACTGGGGAACCGCTGCATGTTGCTGGTGGATTTACGCTAGATGGCATCAGCGCGCCGTTCATTAAAGCAATTGAAGGTGATCCGGCTAACGTAATTGGATTATCACTTCCATTGTTGCGGAAAGCATTTATTGAATTAGGTTATAACTGGTTCGATTTTGTGAGCGCTAAATGACCTTATATGCAGCATATGGTTCAAACCTTGACCCGAGACAGATGTTGCAGCGCGCACCTCACTCTCCCCATTTAGGAACAGGATGGCTGAGAGGTTGGCGTCTAACTTTTGGTGGTGAGGAGATCGGGTGGGAAGGAGCAGTTGCAACTCTCGCTGAAGATTCATCCGCCAGCGTATTTGTCTCTATCTACGATCTAACAAAGCTAGATGAGCAAACGCTTGATGAGTGGGAAGGTGTAACTACAAAGCTTTATTCAAAGATAAGAGTTCGGGTAGATACTTTAAATGGCGTTCAATTATGTTATGTCTATGTGCTCAATTCATTCGAAGGTGGAACCCCCTCAAATCGTTATTTGGAAATCATGATCGACGCCGCTATCGAGGCAGGTGCCCCCTCTGACTACATCGATACATTAAAGAGGTTTGGAAAATTGGAATGATCTCTCCAAATTTGCGCGCCGAAGTAATTTCTTGGATTGAAGAGGATCCAGACCCCAAGACTCGTAGTCAATTACAGAAATGGCTTGACGATAATTCAGTAGCTGAAATTGAAAGTTGCTTTCAAGGATTTTTAGAGTTTGGAACTGCTGGTCTTCGCGGCGCTCTTGGCCCAGGCCCATCTCGAATGAATCGAGCGGTTGTGACAAAGACTGCACTTGGGCTCGGGCAATTCATGAAAGATCGGAACTTGAAAAGCATCGTCATAGGTCGTGATGCTCGCTATGGATCTGAAGACTTTACGCGAGATACGGCTGAAATCATGAGTGGTTATGGATTTTCAGTTTATGTACTTCCCCGGCCCCTTCCAACTCCAGTTCTGGCTTTTGCGGTTAAAAAGTTAGGTTGCGATGTGGGAGTAATGGTGACTGCCTCTCACAATCCACCGCAAGATAATGGGTACAAGGTTTACTTGGGCGGACGAGTTGATGGGATTGATTACAACGGCTCTCAAATAATTTCACCAACAGATTCGGAAATTTCGAAAGAAATCTCTAAAGCTGTGAATTTAAATTTAGCAAAACGTGGCTCTAATTGGCAGATTGTCGGAGAAGAAATTATTGAAGACTATGTAGCCACCACAGCAGCTCTGATAAAGCCCAAAAATAAAATCAAAATTATTTATACTCCGCTTCACGGAGTTGGAAAAGAGATTTTTGTAAAAGTTTTTGCGCGTGCCGGTCTTGAAGTTAATTTGGTAAGCGCTCAAGCTGAACCAGATCCCGATTTTCCCACAGTTAAATTTCCAAATCCCGAGGAACCTGGAGCCATTGATTTATCTCTTAAATTGGCCGCAGAACAAGATGCTGATTTAGTTATTGCTAATGATCCGGACGCTGACCGCTGCGCGATTGCCATTAAAGATAATGGTTGGCGGATGTTGCGTGGTGATGAGGTAGGTGCACTTTTGGGCGAGTATCTTTCAAGAAAATATAAAGGAAACTTGGTTTTCGCAAATTCGATAGTCTCCTCATCAATTCTTGGAAAAATAGCTAAGGCCCACCAGATTAAATTTCAAGAAACCTTAACTGGATTTAAATACTTATCAAAAGTCGAAGGTTTGAGATTCGGCTATGAAGAAGCTCTTGGGTACGCGGTAGATCCAAATACTGTTAATGATAAAGACGGAATAAGTGCGGCTGCGATTCTCGCCGAGATGGCAGCCGAGAGAAAAAGTATGGGAAGTTCGATATCTGAAATGCTAAACGAGATTTGGAATAAATACGGATTCCACGGGACCCGACAGGTTTCCATTAGAACTTCTCAGATTGCAGATATTTCCAAAATTATGGAGAAGATTCGCACTGATCTTCCTAAACAAATTGGAGAATTCACAGTTACAACACTCGATGATCTTGAGCTTCCCGCAGATGGCTTGCCTCCAACTAATGGGGTGCGTATCTGGCTAGATGGGCAATATCGAGTTATCGTGCGACCAAGTGGCACCGAGCCAAAAGTGAAGTGTTATATCGAGGTGGTTGCCGAGAATGAAATTGCTGCTAAACCAATAATTGATCAGATAGAACTCGAATTTCGCTCTCTCATGCAGGTAGCGTAGGGATATGCAGGATTTGATTGATGGTAGTGAACGCTCGCTACTAACCTTTCTCGAAAATCTGCCCGGCGTAGATAAAGTCGGTGCCGATAATCGCGCCGCTATGTTGGGCACGCGCAGTATTAAGACTTCCAGTAAAGCTATGGCTATTGATTTAGCAATCAGCATGATTGATTTAACGACGTTGGAGGGCGCTGATACGCCAGGGAAAGTTAGATCGTTGGCTGCAAAAGCAGTCCGCCCGGACCCCACAGATTCTTCTGTTCCGAGCGTTGGCGCAATTTGTGTTTACAACGACATGGTCGACCTGGCTCGCAAGTATTTGGATGAGTTCGGTGGCAGAAATATTCCAGTCGCAGCAGTTTCAACCGCGTTTCCATCCGGTAGAGCTTCAATGGCGGTAAAAATTCAAGATACCAAGGATGCAATCGCTGCCGGCGCGAGCGAGATTGATATGGTGATAGATCGTGGCGCTTTTCTCTCAGGAAGATTGATGGAAGTTTTTGAAGAAATCAGAGAGATTAAAGCAGTCTGTTCAACCAGCGCCCACTTGAAAGTTATTTTGGAGACTGGAGAGCTTGCAACTTACGACAATGTGAGACGCGCTTCTTTCTTAGCGATGTTAGCTGGAGCAGATTTCATCAAAACCAGCACTGGAAAAGTCTCCCCAGCCGCTACTCCCTCTGTAGTTCTAGTGATGTTAGAGGCGGTACGAGATTTTCATAGATTGACGGGCAAGAGAATCGGAGTTAAGCCGGCTGGTGGTATCCGTACCACCAAAGATGCCATCAAACAATTAGTCTTGGTAAATGAAACAGCGGGAAGTGATTGGTTGAATCCAAAACTCTTTCGAATCGGCGCTAGCG
Source organism: Candidatus Nanopelagicaceae bacterium (assembly GCA_049451055.1). Taxonomy (GTDB): domain Bacteria; phylum Actinomycetota; class Actinomycetes; order Nanopelagicales; family Nanopelagicaceae; genus MAG-120802. The sequence goes on from JBMTVF010000005.1 coordinate 24,521, forward strand.
CGCTCCTAAATGACCTTTTACTTCAGCGAATGAAATTGAAAACCGGCCATTACTCAAGCGCGAATTATGTGACGGTGGATTAATCATGAATTCATTTGAATATGCGCCAGCTCCCGAATCTAAATCAGTTGTTAAAATTGAAAAAGATTACGATTTGTATATCGGAGGTAAGTTTGTCTCGGCCAGGTCGAAAAAACGTTTCGCAGCGATAAATCCTGCTACTGAAGAAATTTTAAGTAAAGTTGCATTGGCTGACAACAAAGATGTTGATCGCGCTGTAAAGGCAGCGAGATCTGCTTTAAATAAGAGTTGGGCGCGAACCAAACCAAGAGAGCGCGCCAAATACCTCTATCGGATAGCAAGAATCCTTCAAGAACGAGCTCGTGAATTTGCAGTTCTGGAATCGCTAAATAACGGCAAACCAATCCGGGAGAGTAGAGATGTCGATATTCCTTTGGCAGCTGCACATTTCTTCTATCACGCTGGCTGGGCCGATAAATTGGAGTTTGCTGGTTTCGGAGATAGTCCCCGACCTCATGGCGTCGTAGGTCAGATTATTCCTTGGAATTTTCCACTACTGATGCTCGCTTGGAAGATTGCGCCAGCGCTCGCAACAGGAAATACCGTAGTACTAAAACCTGCAGAAACTACGCCACTGACCGCGCTTTTATTTGCTCAAGTTTGCCAACAAGCCGAACTGCCCGACGGCGTAGTAAACATTATTACTGGTGATGGCACGACTGGGGCCGCACTTGTAAATCACAAAGGTATCGATAAAGTCGCATTTACTGGCTCAACTGAAGTCGGAAAATTAATTGCTCGCTCAATCGCAGATCGTGGCATACCTGCAACTTTGGAGTTGGGCGGCAAAGGTGCCAACGTTGTTTTCGATGATGCACCTTTAGATGAAGCAGTTGAAGGAATCGTAAACGGAATCTTTTTCAATCAAGGCCATGTCTGTTGCGCTGGATCTCGCCTATTACTCCAAGAGAATATTGCTGATGAATTCATATTGCGGTTAAAGGATCGAATGGCCAAAATTAGAGTTGGCGACCCGCTTGATAAGAACACTGATTTGGGCGCAATTAATTCCAGCGCGCAGCTCGCAAAGATTAGAGAAATTTCTGAGTCTGGAAATGAAGAAGGCGCAATCCTTTGGAGTGCACCGTGCTCACTTCCCTCAAAGGGTTTCTGGTATCCACCAACTATATTTACTGGAGTCACACAAGCTCATCGCATAGCGCGAGAAGAAATATTTGGTCCCGTACTTTCTATCTTGACTTTCCGTACACCCCAGGAGGCAATCGAGAAGGCAAATAACACACCTTATGGATTGTCTGCTGGAATCTGGAGTGAGAAAGGTTCAAAAATTCTCTGGGCCGCTCAACAATTAAAAGCAGGCGTTATTTGGTCAAATACATTTAATAAATTTGATCCAGCCAGCCCATTTGGTGGGTATAAAGAATCTGGCTGGGGTCGTGAGGGTGGACGCCACGGTTTAGCGGCATATTTGAAAACCGGAGGTGCTTATGAGAATTGATGTGAAGAAAACTTATAAGTTATTTATCGGCGGCGCCTTTCCGCGAAGTGAATCTGGTCGCTCTTATGAAATAAAGAATAAGCGCGGCGAATTTATAGCTAACCCAGCACAAGCGTCTCGAAAAGACTTACGTGATGCGGTCCATTCCGCAAAGAGCGCTCATCCTGGCTGGTCCAACGCAACCGCCTTTAACCGCGGTCAAATTCTCTACCGAATAGCGGAGATGCTAGAAAGCCGTTCTTCACAATTTGTAGATGAGATTGTTGCAACTACTGGCGTTACACCTAGCGTTGCGAGAAAAGAAGTTGCTGCTGCAATAGATCTCTGGGTTTGGTACGCGGGTTGGTGCGACAAGATCACATCGGTGAGCGGTAACAACAACCCAATTGCCGGTCCTTATTACAACTTTACAATTCCGGAGTCTTTGGGTGTGATTGGAATTATTGCCGAAGAAAAAGATTCCCTCATCGGATTGGTGAGAGGTCTCGCCCCAGTTATTGCGGGAGGAAATACTTCCGTGTTAATCGCAAGCCAGAGTAGACCACTTGCCGCAATTACATTTGCAGAAGTATTAGCAACTTCGGACTTACCTGCCGGCGTCGTAAATATCCTCACCGGAATTAAAACTGAACTTGCACCGTGGCTGGCCAGTCATATGGAGATTGATGGTTTGGATTTATCTGGAGTAGATGACATTGCCGAACTTCGAAAGAGCGGAGCTGAAAACCTCAAACGGATTCATACTTTTAAGAAAGAAGTTTCGCCAGATCGCATTTTGGCTTTCATGGAATTTAAGACAATCTGGCACCCGGTCGGGATTTAATCAATACGATCTAGCACAAGTGGTAATCGTTGTACTTTCCCATAAGTTACCGCGCCAACAAGAGCAGATTTAGCTCTTTCAAATCTTTCAGGTTCATCGGTGTGAAGTGTGAAGAGTGGTGCACCTTCTTTTATTGTGTCACCAGGTTTTGCGTGAATCTCAATTCCGGCCCCAGCTTGAACGCTCTCTCCTTGGCGCTCGCGACCGGCTCCTAATCGCCAGGCTGCAATTCCGACTTGCAACGCATTCATAGTTGAGATTTCACCGCTAGCTTCTGAGTTAATTACTACTTTTTCCTTGGCTACTGGAAGCGGCGCATCAGGATCTCCACCTTGGGCTTTAATCATACGACGCCAATGATCCATAGCGCTGCCATCGCGAAGCGCCACCTCCGGATCTTTGCCTGAAACTCCCGCAGCATCGAGCATCTCTCGAGCAAAAATTAAAGTCAGTTCAACTACATCTTTTGGTCCACCGCCCATTAAAACTTCAATTGATTCTCTAACCTCGAGAGCATTGCCAGCAGTTAGACCAAGTGGAACATCCATAGCGGTTACGAGCGCACGTGTTTTTACACCAGCGCGCTTACCAAGTTCAACCATAGTTCTTGCCAGCTCCTTGGCCTGATCCGGTGCTGACATAAATGCGCCATTACCTGTTTTCACATCAAGGATTAATGCGCTAGTACCCTCAGCAATTTTCTTACTCATTATTGAAGATGCAATCAGCGGAATCGCTTGCACAGTTGCGGTTACATCGCGTAAGGCATATAACTTTTTATCAGCTGGAGCTAAACCAGTTCCAGCTGCACAAATTACCGCTCCGCAATCTTGTAATACTTTGAGCATCTCATCATTTGAAAGCGATGCGCGCCAACCAACTATCGCTTCCATCTTGTCCAACGTGCCACCGGTATGTCCTAATCCACGTCCAGATAGTTGTGGCACTGCGGCGCCACATGCAGCAACTAATGGCGCAAGCGGCAGAGTAATTTTGTCACCGACTCCTCCAGTCGAATGTTTATCAACAGTTGGTCGAGCGAGAGATTTCCAATTCATTCGCTCTCCGCTATTTATCATCGCATCTGTCCACCGAGAAATTTCCCGTGAATTCATCCCATTTAACAGAATTGCCATCAAAAGCGCTGACATTTGTTCATCAGCAACAACGCCACGAACATAGGCATCAACCACCCAATCAATTTGGGAATCAGTTAATTCACTCTTATCTCTTTTCGCAGAGATAATTTCAACAGCGGCAAATGGCTCGCTCATCAACCCAAGTCTTTCGGCCCAAATCCCCAGGGAAGAATCTCAGTCATATTTTTCGCCCCATCTGGTGTTAGTAGCTCCAATTTCTCTCCACCGTGTTCGAAGAGTAATTGTCTACATCGTCCGCAAGGTGAAAGAAGTTCGCCATTTTTATCGACACAGACTGCAGCAATCAATCTCCCGCCGCCACTCATTATCAATTCAGATACAAGGGAACACTCGGCACAGAGCGTCAATCCATAACTAGCATTCTCGACATTACAGCCGCTGATGATGCGCCCATCATCAACTAACGCAGCGACCCCTACTGGAAATTTTGAGTAGGGCGCATAAGCTTTCGCCATCGCAAGTTTTGCCTCGTTCCTTAATAAATTCCAATCAATTGAACTCATCTTGGGAACCCTCCTGCAACACCGCCGTCTACTGGGATCACTGAACCGGTGGTTCGTGATGATTCATCTGAGAGAAGATACGCCACAGAGCGAGCCACATCTTCTGATCGAACATGGACCTTTAAGAGATTTCGTTTTGCGTAAAAGTCTTCTAGCTCTTCTGGTTTAACGCCATGTTCTTTGGCTCGTTGTTCTCTCACGCCACCTTCCCAGAGCTTGCTGTTATCAAAGATGGCATCAGGGTTTAAAGCGTTGGCGCGAATTCCGCTAGCGCCACCTTCTAGAGCTGCAATGCGCATTAATTGAATCATCCCTGATTTAGATACGGAATATCCACCGAAACCTGCGCCTGGTGCAAATGCATTCTTACTTGCGATGTAAACCAAACTCCCACCCATTCCTTGGGTGCGCATGGCTTTCATTCCATATTTAGTCAAGAGAAATGCTGAGGTTAAATTCACTTCTAGACCTTTTCGCCAAGAATCAAGGGAGAGTTCTTCAATAGTTCCAGCAACGGGAATTCCAGCATTTAGTACAAGTCCGTCTAATCCGCCGAAATGTGAAACTGTCCCAGATATAGTCGACTCGACTATAGATTCATTACTTTGATCACCAATAATTAGTAGCGGTTCTGGATACTTTCTCTCTTTCAACTCTTTTGCCGTATTAGCAAGCCCCGCTTGATCAAGATCAGCAAGCGTTAAGTTAGCCCCTAAGCTCGCTAAATAAAGGGCAATTCCGCGGCCAATTCCGCTTCCCGCGCCGGTAACTACAAAGATGGCTCCTGCTAGTAGCGCCGGTTTTGGTTTTAATTTTAATTTGTAGAGCTCCATTGGCCAGTAATCAAAGCCAAAGATTTCACTATCGGGAAGCGCTCGGGGCTTTGCAAAACTATCAGCAACTAAGGCCGCTACAGAATGAGTGTGAAAAGCAATATCGGCCAACATTTTTGTTTCACTTGATGTTGTTGCAGCAGTCACCGCGCCGAGTCCAGGAACTAGAAATACTCGAGGATCATTGCCATGGCTAACGTATCCGTCAGGCAATAGCGAACGATTCGCTTCAAAATAATCAGAGTATCGCTTTTGATAATTTGTGATTGATTCGTCAACTGTGTTGAGAGTCGTTGCACACGACCAGGGTCTGATGCGCAACATATGGTCAGCGCTTGAAGCGCCCGCTGAGATAACCTTTGTAAGGTCTGGCCGATCTGCGATAGTTCTTAGTCGATTATCCGTTCTTAACAGCTGCCGCTTCCCTAGTTTGCCTCGTAACTTTAGAAGTAACTCTCTCACCTCAGCATCACTTAAATCTTGGTGCTTGAATTGCGCTTTAGGCGGATTCTTAAGGGTGTTGAGATATTTCTGAGCTTTATCAACTGCAAGAAAATTTTTCTCATAGCATTTATCGCTATCGTTATCCCAAACAATCAAACCATGGTGTGCGAGCACTACACCTTCGTAGTCTTTAAGTTCTCCGACTGATTTCGATAGTTGGAATCCAGGTCTAATCCAATCAACATAAGCAAAACCTTCACCCAAAGCTTCTTTGACGGCAGCTCTACCATCTTCATGATTTGTGAGTGCGCAGATTACGTCGGCATGCACATGGTCAATATGGCGGGCCGGTAGAAATGCATGTAACAAAGTTTCGATAGATGGTCGGCGCGCAGTCGGATCAACCAGCGCTCTCGTCACATAATCCACCATAGTTTCATCATCTAATTCATTCATCTTGTTCAATGCGATTAAATCTTCGAGATATAAAGCTGGGTAGTCAACGGCTTCGCCATATTGCATATCGGCGCCTGAACCTTTGACCCATAGAACGGTTCGATTTCTTCCCAGATGATCTTTAATCTCACCTTTTGCAGAAGTATTTCCACCACCGTAGAGAACTAAATTCTGGTCTGCGCCAAGTTTCTTGGATCGCTCAACTAATTTCAGTAACTCACTCATAGCGCTTCGCCATCTTTGACTCGATAAATCCGTTTATCAGTGACTACTGCAGTTATAAATCTTGCAGGTGTCACATCAAAGGCCGGATTGTAAGTTTTAGAACCAACTGGCGCAGTATTTACTCCAGCAAACGAAGTAACTTCTGAATCTGAGCGGAATTCAATTTCAATCTGCGCACCAGAATCGATACTGCGATCAACGGTTGATTCAGGAGCCACAACCAAGAATGGAACCGCGACCTGATTAGCTGCGACTGCAACTGATAGTGAACCTATTTTGTTCGCGCTATCGCCATTTCTCGCGATGCGATCAGCTCCAATTAAGACGGCATCAATCAATCCCGAGAAGAGGGCGCTGGCAGCTGCCCCGTCGGGAAGTATTCGATATGGAATACCTGCTTGTGCTAACTCCCAAGCGGTCAACCTAGAACCTTGTAGTAGCGGTCGAGTTTCGTCGGCAAAGACCTCTTCAATTAATCCACGGGAGTGCAGCTCTCTAACAACTCCTAGCGCTGTTCCCCATTCGGTAGTTGCCAAGGCTCCAGTATTGCAATGCGTAAGGATTCGAAGTTTCTTATTACCTAGTTTTGCAATTAGAAAATCTGCGCCGATTCTTCCCATCCCACGACAAGAGTTAGCGTCTTCCTCCGCAAGCGCCAGAGCTTTATCTAAAACTTTTTGTGATCCGCCCTCAATTATTGGTTCTACCTGAGAGACTCCCCAAGCAAGATTTACTGCGGTTGGCCGAGCGTTCTTCAATTCCAATATTGATTTTGCAATTAATTCTTTACTCCAATTATCTGCCTCAGCATTTCTCAGAATAAGCGCCACTCCTAAAGCGCCCGCAACTCCAAGCGCAGGTGCGCCGCGAACGGAGAGCCGCTTAATTGCTTCAACTAATCCTCTGGGATCTCTAATTACAAGTTCATTGATTGATCCGGGAAGTCTGGTCTGGTCAAGGAGATGGATACTCCCACCGTTAACTTCGCTCCAAGAGATAGTTCGCACACGGAGAGCCTAAACCCAGAGTTGAAGGTTTTGAACCGGTGCTTCGTTACATAAATGTGATGGGACGCGCCTTTTTTGGTGGCCTCCCCCTCTCTTCTTGGATTTGTCTCTTGGATAGGATTTCAATAACCAACCGACCTCTCCCCGGGAATGTTGGAAATCGATCGATTGATGCGTCAGTGCATCACATGAGAGGAGATACATGTTCAAGCGCATTACAGCTGTACTAGCTGCATCTGCACTTGCGACCGTAGGTTTCGTTGCACCATCTCAGGCAGCATCGGAAGCAGACTGCGGTAAAGGAATTCGTCTATGCATCGGTCTCGTCACCGACACCGGAAAGGTTGATGACAAGTCATTTAACCAATCCGCTTGGAAAGGTGCACAAGATGGCGCTAAAAAAGTTGGTGGTTTCGCAAAATATATTGAAACTATCGATCCAAAAGATTATGCGAATAACATCGGACAATTTGCTAGCAAGAATTATGATGTAATTATTGGTGTTGGATTCTTGATGGCTGAAGCTATGACAACTGCAGCAAAGCAGTATCCAAAGATTAAATTTATTGGCGTTGACCAGTTCCAGGGCGCAACTATTGCCAACTTAACTGGATTGGTCTTCCCAGAAGATAAGGCTGGCTTCCTTGCTGGTTATCTTGCTGGCCACCTAACCAAGAGCGGAAAGACTGGCGCAGTACTTGGAACAGATGTTGTTCCTCCAGTTCGTTATTTCGGTGAGGGATATCGAAATGGCGTGGCATATGCCGCAAAGGAGCTCGGTAAGAAATATCCAACTACCCGACTTATCTATCACGCACCAGATAACGCATTTAACGACCCAGCATGGGGCGGTTCAACTGCACAGCAGCTCCTCTCTCAGGGATTCGATGTGATCTTCGGTGCTGGTGGAAACACTGGTAACGGAGCGCTTCTTCGAATTGCTAAGAAGAAGAATGTCTACTGCATCGGTGTTGACTCAGATCAATGGGGAACTCTCCCTGAAGCACGTCCATGCCTTGTAACTTCAGCAATGAAGTTGATCGATAAGGGAGTTGCAAAACTTATTCGACAAGCAAATAAGGGAACACTTGCTGGTGGCAATTACTTTGGCGCCGTAGGTCTTGCTCCTTATCACGACTTCGCAAGCAAGATCCCTGCTTCAGTTCAGAGCAAGGTGAAAGCGATTACTCCTAAGGTTCTAAATGGAACTGTCAAGACCGGAGTTAAGCTCTAAGAAAATAGTAGGAAGATAGAAGTAAGAAAGGAAGGTGCGCCGCAATTCGAGGCGCCCCTTACTGATTCAGAGATATAGTCCGCGAAGTAAATTCGAGGAGTTAGATGAAATCTCAGAAGTCCAGCTCAATCTCACTTGGACCATTTCTAATACCTGTCCTGTCCGTAATTGTTGCCTTGGCAATCGGTGGCATATTGGTTTACATCCAAGGTTCAAATCCATTAACGGCATATCGCGTACTTTTTACAACTGCTTTTGGTTCTTTAGATGGAATCGCCATAACTTTAGCGAAAGCTACTCCGTTAGTTCTGAGCGGCTTGGCCGTTGCTATCTGTCTGCGCGCTGGCCTCTTTAATATTGGAGCTCAAGGCCAATTAATTTCTGGAGCGCTCGCCTCGGCTTGGGCGGGATATAACTTTGTCGGCCTTCCAATGTTTATCCATATACCCCTCGCACTTTTATTTGGAGCGTTTTTTGGCGCGCTAGTCGCTTTGGTGGCAGGAGTCCTAAAGGCTTACCGAGGAGTCCATGAAGTAATCACCACAATCATGTTGAACAGTATCGTGATTGCACTTGCCGACTACCTTGCGAGCACGCCATTTAAAGAACCAGATCAACCTTTGACGAGGACACCTAAAATTGAAGATAGCGCAAGAATTCCGGATTTATTTGGTTTACCACTCGGATTTTTTATTGCAGTTCTAATTTCTTACGTTTTCTGGTGGATTTTAAAAAACACCACGACTGGCTTTCGAATTGAAACTATTGGGCGCAATAAGAACGCTGGTTGGTACGCGGGAATTTCCATAAAACGAGTAGTCATCTTGAGTATGTTGCTTGGTGGCGCCGTCGCAGGTGTAGCTGGGGCAATTGAAACGCTAAGTATCGTTGGTAGATTTGAACCAGCTTTTAACGCCGGTTTAGGTTTTGATGGAATTACCGTTGCGCTACTAGCTCGAGCGAATCCCTTAGGTGTAATTCCAGCAGCAATCCTGATCGGAGGCATGCGGGCAAGTGGTTCCACAGTCCAATTCGAAGTCGGGGTAGCGCCGGAGATCGTTGATCTCTTGTTGGCATTAATTCTCTTCTTCGTTACAGCGCCGCTTCTTGCCAAGTTCTTCCGTAAAAAGAGTGAAGAGATTGCTGTTACTAGTGGATGGGGCAAGTAATGCGAATTCAGCCGAGATATCTAGTGGCCCTTTTCTCGATTCTTGCTTTTGCATATTTTTATTCTCGCGATGGACTTGTAACAACTTCGGTGGTTTATACCGCAATTCAATTTGCACTTCCCTTAGCTCTTGCCGCAATGGTCGGTGTTATGTGTGAGAGAACTGGCGTTGTTAATATCGGAATCGAGGGCACGATGCTGATATCTGCCTTCTCTGCATTTTTTATCGGCGCAATCGTCCAAGACACGGTAATTGGTCTAGTTGCTGGAGTTGCAACCGGAATGGTCGTTGGGTTACTTCTTGCATTGATGTCCGTCTCTTGGAAAATGGATCAAATCATTGCTGGGGTCATAATCAACATCATGGCCGCTGGCCTCACTTCATTTTTGTACCGTCAAAATTACTCAATCCCATCTACGCTTTCGCCGATTGATATTCCAATAATTGGAACTTGGTCAATTATTGGCCCGATTATCTCTTTCCATGGACCAATAACTTATTTTGGAATTCTTTTTATTATTGGACTCTGGGTAGCTCTATACAAAACGCCTTGGGGTTTGCGTTCCAGAGCTGTCGGCGAACACCCATCGAGTGCAGATACCGCCGGAGTCTCTGTAATTAAATTGCGATATTTAAATGTAACTTTGGCGGGCGCTGTTGGCGGTCTAGCAGGTTCTTATCTTGCGCTCGAAGCTGTCGGTATTTTCGAACGTGGCTTTACCGCTGGAAAGGGTTTTACCGCTTTAGCCATCATGATCTTCGGTAGGTGGAATCCGTTAGGCGCATTTGCCGCCGCAATCTTCTTTGGTCTAGCTCAAGCTGTAACTAATCAATTAATGATTGATGAAGTAGTTCAGATTCCACAACAATTTATCAATATGTTGCCATACGTCTTAACAATTGCGATTCTGGCAATATCAGCCGGAAAAGTTAGGCCTCCGGCCGCCGAAGGTATTCCTTATGAAAAGGAGAAGGCGTGAGTCAACTCCTTGAAATAGAAAATTTAACTAAATACTTTGGCAGCGTTCACGCTAACGATCAAATCTCGCTTTCGGTTGCGCCGGGTGAAATAGTTGCACTCCTTGGTGAAAACGGTGCTGGTAAATCAACTCTAGTTAAATCAGTATTTGGCTTAGTAAAACCCGATTCTGGAATCATAAGAGTTAAAGGTAAAGAGATTCCTTATGGAGATACGGCAACGGCAATCGCAAATGGCATAGGTATGGTCCATCAGCACTTTCAACTAGTACCCGTTATGACGGTTACTGAGAACTTAATTCTCGGCGATGAGCCAACCACAACTGGATTTATCAAAATGCGAAGGGCGCGTAAAGATGCCGAAGAAATTTCAAAACGTTTTGGGCTTGCAGTAAATCCTGACGCGGTGATTGAAGATCTTCCGGTTGGAATGGCGCAACGAGTTGAGATTCTAAAGGCGCTACGCCGTGATGTGAGTCTGCTAATTCTCGACGAGCCAACTGCAGTCTTAACGCCCCAGGAAACCGATGAATTATTAGAAGTATTACGGAATCTTGCAAAAAAAGGCGTAGGTGTACTTTTCATTACTCACAAGTTGCGTGAAGTGATGGCGGTTGCAGATCGAGTCGTCGTTTTGCGTAACGGTAAATTAGTTGGAACTACCTCTCCGAAAGAAAGTAGCGAAGCAAAATTAGCTCAGATGATGGTGGGAAGAGAAGTTGTTCTCGACGTTGAGAAAGATATTGCAAAACCAGGTCAGGCAGCGCTAGTCGTCTCTGAAATGAGCGTTCTGGATGATCGAAAATTAGAAGCGGTTAAGTCCATCTCCTTTGAAGTGAAATCAGGTGAAATCCTTGGAATCGCCGGTGTTGAAGGAAATGGCCAGCGAGAGTTAGTCGAAGCGATCTGCGGTATGCGAAATCGAGTTTCCGGAAGCGTGCGTTTGCTAGGAAGCGATCTACCAAATCTAAATCCGAAGGCTGCTCATCAAGCCGGAATCTCACATATCCCAGAAGATAGGGAGAAACACGGTCTCGTTAGCCCTTATTCCATAGCTGAAAATCTTGTACTAAATCAATATGACGAACCACCGTTTGCTAATGGTTGGTTACGTAACCTCTCGGCCGTCGCAGAAAATGGCGACAAACTAGTATCTGATTTCGACATTAGGACTCCATCAGCCGATTTACCAGCTAGTTCGCTATCTGGCGGAAATAAACAGAAAACAGTCGTAGCAAGAGAGTTAAGCCAATCTAAAAAAGTGGTGGTAGCTTCCCAACCAACTCGCGGCGTTGATGTTGGCTCAATCGAATTTATTCATAAGCAATTGATAGCTGCCCGCGACAAAGGAGCTGCGATTCTCTTGGTATCTGCGGAATTAGATGAAGTTCTCTCGCTATCAGATCGAATTGCTGTCATCTATGGAGGAAAGATTGTGGCAACATTTGATTCAAAGAGCGCTGATCGCGCACAAATCGGCCGATTGATGGCAGGTTCACAAGCTTGAGTTGCCGGATTGCACTCTTAGCTGGAACCGGTTTTTACGACCTTCCGGCCCTTGCTGGTAAATCGCCACAACGGATTGAAACTAAGTATGGATACGCTGAAATCACAATTGGTGAATGGCAAGGAGCGGAATTAGTTTTTCTTACTAGACATGGTGGCGGCCACTCAATCCCGCCACACAAAATTAATTATCGAGCGAATATCCAAGCCTTGAAAGATCAAAAAGTTTCAGCAATTATCGCAATTAACGTTGTTGGCGGAATCGATACCTCGCTCGCACCAGGTGATCTAACTTTGATTGAGGATTTTGTTGACTTCACTTCAGGACGTATAAGTACTTTTTTCGATGGCGAAGATGGCGTGCGCCATATTGATATGACAAATGTTTATTCAAAAACTGTTAGAACCGCGTTAAGTAATGGAGCCAAGAAATTGGGAATCTCGCTGCGCGAAGGTGGAATCTACGCAGGATTTAACGGCCCGAGATTTGAGACTCCTGCTGAAATCCGCTTCGCTGCGCTTGCCGGCGCCACCGTTGTAGGAATGACCGGCTGCCCAGAAGCTGCTCTAGCAAGAGAATTAGGTCTTCCATACGCCGCAATTGCGCTGATTGTGAATCCAGCTGCAGGTCTATTTGATGGCGAGATTAGCGAAGATGACATCAAAGAAGTTTTAGTAAAAGGTAAAGCCAAAACTTTAAGTGTAGTTGAGGCAGCCCTTCCCGAATTGGTTTCGGCATATGCCTGAGTTAGATCTAGCGATTAATAACGCTAGCTACCTCATAACTTGTAATAATTCTGGGGAAGTCCTAACGAACTACTCAATCGGAATCCGCGCCGGCGAGATTGTTGAGATATCAAGAACTCCAATTGGCGGAGCATCAACTTATGATGCAACTGGAAAATTAATAGCGCCGGGATTAATTAATACTCACACCCATCTAGCAATGACGTTATTGCGGGGTTATGCGGAAGGAGTAGATCTACAAGGTTTCTTAGAGAGAGTCTGGGCCGCCGAAGGCGCAATCATGGATGGTCCAACAGCAGAACTGGGAACAAAACTTGGCGCATTAGAAGCTTTACTTGGTGGCACTACTACAACTCTCGATATGTATCTCTTCCCGGAAGATACCCATAAAGGTGCAGTTGCGGCTGGATTACGCCATGTCGCCGGACCAATCTTCTTCGACTTTCCTGGCTTAGATGGAATGGAATGGTCAGATCGAATCGAATTTGCCAGAAATTGGCCGGATAAATTGCGAGAGATCGGCGGACCTAGAGTTCCGAATTATCTTATGCCGCATGCTACTTATACCTGCTCACCGGAGCACTTAACAGAGATCGCAGACCTTGCCAATCAGATTGATGCCAATATCCATATTCATATCTCAGAAAATCAAAAAGAAAATGAAGATGTTGCTTCTCGATACTCAAAGACCCCGACTCAAATTCTTAAAGATTCAGGTCTGCTTAACCGACGTTGCGTTTATGGACATGGAGTGCACTTAAGTGATTCTGATCTGAAAATAATGCAGGGAACTACAGCCGTTGCACACTGTCCGGGAAGTAATTTAAAACTGGCAAGTGGGGTTGCAAATGTCACTCACTATCGCCAACATGGAATAACCGTGGCACTTGGTACAGATGGCTGCTCGTCCAGTAATGATCTAGATATGTGGCCAGTGATGCGCTTAGCCGGTTACTTGATTGCCCAAAATAACGGGCCCCAAAATTCAGATGCTGAAAGTATCTTTCGAATGGCAACGATTGACGGCGCTCAAGCGCTTGGCATGTCGAGTTCAATTGGCAGTTTAGAGGTAGGAAAACGAGCGGACATTATCGCGCTTAATTTGGATAGTCCGCATCTAATTCCTATTCATAATCTTTTTGCTCAGTTAGTTTTTGCAGCCGGTCGGTCCGACGTTAGCGATGTCTTTGTCGATGGCGAACAAGTAGTCAAGGATTATCGATCAACTAAATTAGATTTTTCGCAACTACAAAGGGAAGTAATGACGCGAATTGCAAAACTCCAATGAATCCAGATTCGTTGATCAAGTCACTTAAGCTGGAACCGCTAGCTGGTGAAGGTGGGTTATGGAGTCTGATTTATCGCGATGAAACCAGCAACGCAATTTATTTCATGATGAAAGAACCTGATTTTTCCGCGTGGCATATCTTGGAAGAACCAGAACTCTGGGTCCATCTTGCGGGATCTCCAATTACGCTTTTTACTATTGAATCAAACCGCTTGATTGAAAGAGAACTATCACGAGAAACCGAAAATTTCACATACCGGGTTCCAGCAAAGACGTGGATGGCAGCTCGGCCAAAGGGCGCCTGGTCGCTCGCTCTCTGCACACTTACTCCGCCTTTTTCAAAGATGGAACTTGGCAATCCATCAACTATGCGAGAAGAATTCCCACAACTAGAGATTCCGGAGTTGTTCCATGAGTGAGCGCGTCCTTATTACCGGTGCTAACGGTCTAATCGGACGCGCCCTAGTAGATAAATATCTCTCTATGGAATGCCAAGTTGTCGCACAGGTGCGGAATTCACAAAATCTCTCACCACGGAGGAATCTTGAAATAAAAACTTTTGATTTTGATAATTCATCTGGAGCAAAACTAATTGAAGAAATTGGTCAGATTGATATCTTGGTTAATAATGCTGCTAATCAAGAGGTAATTTCGATTTCAGATATCTCAAGATCGAAGTTTGAGGAAATATTGCGGGTTAATCTAATCGCACCAAGCGAGTTATCAATTGCAGCAAGAGCTGCCGGCGCCACCCGGATTGTGAATCTATCTTCGGTTGAAGCTGGTGTCGCTAAATCTGGCCATGAGATCTATGGCGCCTCGAAAGCGGCCCTGGAAGCTTTAACCAGAACTCTCGCTAATGCGCTAGCGCCAGCAAGAGTAAATGGGGTACGTCTTGGTTTAGTTGGCGATTCAGAATTAGCCAAACGTTGGCCGGCTGGAGTAAGTAATTGGAAGGACGCTGTTGCCGCAAAAAGATATGCCACGCCTGAGGAAGTCGCAGATTTCATCTTCCAAGTTACTGCAAAAGAATTTTCCTATTCAACTGGAGCTATCTTCGATTTTGATGGTGGCAAAAGCGCTAGCGCTGGTTGGTAATTCCAGGAACAAGTCCAAGCGCGTCGTAAACTCGATTTAAAGTTTCCCCAGCAACTTTTCGTGCTTTCGCGCCGCCTTCATCAAGTATTGATTGAAGTGCTGCCTCATCTGAAAGTAGCTCTTGCGCGCGCTTCCTCACAGGTTCGAAGTAGCTAGTTACGACTTCAGCCACTGCTCCCTTGAAATCGCCATAACCTTTACCCTCAAATTCAGCCTCAATCTCGCTAATTTTCTTTCCAGATAACGCTGAATGAATTGACAATAGATTAGAAATTCCTGGTTTATTTTTCTCGTCAAACTTAATTTCCTTACCAGTGTCCGTAACTGCACTCTTAATCTTCTTTGAATTAATTTCTGAAGTATCCAAGATATCTATGACACCCGAATTTGAAGAGGCGGATTTACTCATTTTCGAGTTGGGGTCTTGTAAATCATTAATCTTGGCCGCGCCTTTGATTATGTGCGCATCAGGAATCGTAAAAACCTCACCATATTTAGCGTTGAATCGCTGGGCCAAATCTCTAGTTAGCTCAATATGTTGTCGCTGATCCTCGCCAACTGGGACTTGATTTGCTTGATAAAGCAGAATGTCAGCGGCTTGGAGCATCGGGTAGGTAAATAATCCGACAACAGTTCTATCGGATCCAGATTTTTGAGATTTATCCTTAAATTGTGTCATTCGACTAGCTTCTCCAAAACCTGTGATGCACTCCATTACCCAACCTAACTGATTGTGCTGAGGTACTTGGGATTGCACAAAAAGCGTGCAGCGCTTTGGATCAAGACCGAGTGCGATTAATTGAGCTGCGGCGGCTAGCGTTCTTTTTCTAAGAGTTTTCGGTTCAGTTTCTATGGTGAGAGCGTGCAAATCTACGATGCAGTAAAAGGCATCGTTGCCTTCTTGTAGGGCCACCCACTGTTGAACCGCACCAAGATAGTTGCCCAGGTGTAGCGATTCGGCAGTCGGTTGGATTCCAGAGAGGATCCGTTTCATCTTCCTATCCTCTCAAATTCGCTTCAATTGCAAGGTTCCTACGCGCTTTCCTTCCATAGAAAGTACCTTGATTTTGGCTCCGGGAATCGCGATCTCATCATTCATAGTCGGAATACGCCCTAATTCGTGCATTACAAATCCACTCAAAGTTTCATATGGACCTTCGGGAATTTCGATCCCAGTTTCTTCTTGTAAATCTTCAAGAGAAATCAGGCCATCAATCTTGAATTCTCCAGAAGTTGGACTAGAAACTTCAACTTCGTGAGAATCGTATTCATCATGGATATCGCCAATTAAGGTCTCAACTAAATCCTCAAGAGTGACGATGCCATCAGTTCCACCATATTCGTCAAGCACAATTGCAATCTGTTGTCTTTGGGAGCGCATTTCAGATAGGGCAGGTAGCACTCCTTTTGTTCCCGGCAAGAACATAATATTTCGAATTAAATCCATAATGGTTTTATTCGTATCAGCACCTGCAGTATCTAATAAATCTCGAACGTGAATAAAGCCAATTACTTCATCACTATTTCCACGGACAACCGGGAAACGTGAGTGAGCTTTCACTTTTGCAATCTCAATTGCTTCATCAAAGGTCAGGCTCGCATCCAAGAAATCAACTTCAGTTCTTGGAACCATAATTTCGTGTACTAATCGCTCACTAGCATTGAATACTTCTTCAACAATTTCGCGCTCCTCTTCGGTGAGAGCTTTATGCCCAGTAACGAGGTCTACCAATTCCTCTTCAGAAATCTCTTCGCGCGAAGCTTTGGGATCAATTCCCAAGGCGCGCAAAATCAAATCCGATGAGTGAGCAAGCAACCAGATCAATGGTTTGAAAACTTTAGAGATAATTGCAACAGGTGTTGCTACTGCAAGTGCAATTGATTCAGTTCTGTGCAGAGCGATGCGCTTAGGAACGAGCTCTCCTAAAACTAGCGAGAAGTAAGCAATCACTAAGGTGAGGACAACGAGCGAAATTCCGGCGCTCACGCCCTCGCTCAACCCAGCGCTCTCTAAGGCCGGTATTAGGTAATCACCTAGTTGGTCGGCGCCAAAGGCTGCAGATAGAAAGCCAGAGAGAGTTACGCCCACTTGTACCGCAGCTAAAAATCGATTTGGGTGTCCGGCCAACTCAGCGACTTTGCGTCCGCGGCGGCCAAGTTCTGCCATCGCCTTCGCCTGTCCCTCTCTAAGGGAGATTAGAGCGATCTCGGCAGCAACAAAGATTGCGCCCAGGAAGATAAAGAAGAAAACTACAAAGAGGTCGAGAGCCAGGCTACCGACGGAGAAGGCACCACCAGGGTCGTCCATAGAGCGCCCTAGATTAGCCGACCGCTTGCCCACCCCGCCTCTCTCGCCTAATCTTTGCGCTCACTTGCTTCATCCAACGGACCGTCGGGCACGTACCTGCCCGGAGAAGGAAGAAAAATGGCTTCAGTCGTATTTAAAGATGCCTCTCGCATCTATCCCGGAACCACTTCACCTGCTGTCGATAAGTTGAACTTAACTGTTAAAGATGGTGAATTTTTAGTTCTAGTCGGACCGTCTGGTTGCGGAAAATCAACTTCACTTCGCATGCTTGCTGGATTGGAAGAGATTGATAATGGCGCGATTTTCATTGGAGATCGCGATGTCACAAATGTGGCGCCCAAAGATCGCGATATTGCGATGGTATTTCAATCGTATGCGCTTTATCCACATATGACAGTTGCCGAAAATATGGGATTTGCTTTGAAGATTGCTGGCGTTGCAAAAGAGGAGCGAGATCGACGAGTGCTTGAGGCCGCCAAACTTTTAGATTTGGAACCTTACTTAGAGCGTAAGCCGAAGGCGCTTTCTGGTGGACAACGACAACGAGTTGCAATGGGTCGTGCAATTGTTCGTGAGCCACAAGTCTTTTTAATGGATGAACCGCTATCGAACTTAGATGCAAAATTACGTGTTGCAACCAGAACTCAGATTGCTGCGCTTCAACGTCGCCTTGGAATAACTACGGTCTATGTGACACATGATCAAGTTGAAGCTATGACCATGGGTGACCGCGTTGCTGTCCTTAAAGATGGATTACTGCAACAAGTCGATACGCCACGCAATCTTTACGACCGACCAGCAAATGCATTCGTTGCCGGTTTTATCGGTTCACCTGCGATGAATTTACTTATAGCTCCAGTTTCTGGCGGAAAAGCCAAACTCGGACACCTCGAAATTGATGTACCCGCCAGCGCCGGCAATTCGGTAATTGTGGGAATTCGCCCCGAAGGATTTGTTCCGGCCGCTGCCGGTTTTGAAATTCAAGTAGAGGTTGTTGAAGAACTTGGCGCAGATGCCTTCGTATATGGAAAGCCCGTCGATAACTCAGTTAAATTCAATAACGCTAGCGATGAAAGCGCTCAAGTTATCGTGAGATGGGATCCAAAGTCCCCGCCAAAATCAGGCCAGAGCGTAACCGTCTCGGCTAAGAGCGATGCAATTCATCTCTTTAGCGTCGCTAATGGCGAACGGATTAACTAGCCCTGTTTCTTCTTGAGATTCTCGTCGATGGCGGCGAGAAACTCTTGGGTGTTTAACCATGGCGCATCGTTGCTAATCAGCAACGCTAAATCCTTGGTCATCTTTCCGCTCTCAACAGTCTCGATACAAACTTGCTCGAGAGATTTAGCGAAATTTGCAACTTCAGGAGTGTTATCTAATTTTGCACGATGTTGTAATCCTTGAGTCCAAGCGAAGATAGAGGCAATCGGATTTGTTGAGGTTGCTTTACCGGCTTGGTGATCGCGATAGTGGCGAGTAACTGTTCCATGGGCCGCTTCCGCTTCCACGGTTCTGCCATCTGGGGTCATTAATACCGAAGTCATTAATCCCAGCGATCCATAACCTTGTGCGACAGTATCGCTTTGGACATCGCCGTCGTAATTCTTACAAGCCCAGATATAGCCGCCTTCCCAGCGAAGTGAAGTTGCAACCATGTCATCAATTAATCTATGGTCATACTCGAGACCAAGTTCTTTAAATTTGGATTTAAATTCACTTTCAAATATTTCCGCGAAGATATCCTTGAAACGGCCATCGTAGGCTTTCAAAATTGTATTTTTTGTTGAAAGGTAAACAGGATACTTGCGCGAAATTCCGTAATTGAATGAGGCGCGAGCAAAATCACGGATTGACTCATCTAAGTTGTACATCGTCATAGCAA
The DNA here is from genome assembly GCA_049451055.1 of Candidatus Nanopelagicaceae bacterium. Taxonomy (GTDB): domain Bacteria; phylum Actinomycetota; class Actinomycetes; order Nanopelagicales; family Nanopelagicaceae; genus MAG-120802. The sequence continues at coordinate 43,722 of JBMTVF010000005.1, forward strand.
CGCCAGATCCCGGAAAATCAAAAACATTAAACTCCATGGGAGCCGAACCATCGCTCGGCGTAAAGGTTACGGTCAGTTTTCCTGGGCCTGGAACTTTGAAATCTGTTGCGCGATATTGGTCACCGAATGCATGGCGGCCGATGACAATTGGCTTACTCCAGTGAGGAATTAATCTCGGAACATTCTTTATGATGATTGGTTCACGGAAAATAACCCCACCGAGAATATTTCGGATGGTGCCATTTGGAGATTTCCACATCTGCTTTAAATTGAATTCTTTGACTCGAGCTTCATCCGGAGTGATAGTCGCGCATTTAACGCCAACTCCATGCTTCTTTATCGCGTTAGCACAATCTATAGTTACTTGATCATTTGTAGCATCACGATGTTCAATTCCAAGATCATAGTAATCAAGATTGATATCAAGGTAAGGGAGAATCAGTTGCTTCTTAATGAAGTCCCAGATAATTCGCGTCATCTCGTCGCCATCTAATTCGACGACAGTTCCCACTACCTTTATCTTTGACATTAATTCTCCTCTTATAGATCCTTCACATCTGCTTGTTTAGTGCGAACTGCTTCAGCGGCCTTCTTCAATTCATCTAATTCGGAAGGAGTAAGGGCGCCTTCAACAACTTTAACAACGCCAGCTCTTCCAATCTCAGCTTCTACGCCGAGATAAACATCTTTGATGCCGTATTCGCCGCTAACCCAGGCGCAGACCGGCATAACCAATTTGGCATCTTCAATGACTGCTCGTGCCATTCGTGCCGCCGCAGCAGATGGCGCGTAATAAGCCGATCCAGTTTTAAGAAGCGCCACTATTTCTGCGCCACCATTTCTCGTTCGAGTTACCAATTCATCAATTTCTGCTTGGTTTAAAAATTCGCTAAGAGGTTTTCCTTTTACTGTGCAGCGACTTGGTACCGGAACCATTGTTTCGCCGTGTGACCCTAAAGTTAGAGTCTTAACGCTAGATACTGGCAGATTTAATTTTTCAGCAACAAAATGAGTGAAGCGCGCAGTATCAAGCATTCCAGCCTGTCCCATAACTCGTTGATATGGGAATTTTGATGCAATTTGGGCTAACGCTGTCATCTCATCAAGTGGGTTTGAAACGACTATTAAGACTGCGTTCGGTGAATGCTTCGCAATATTCTCAGCCACGCCGCGCACAATGCCGGCGTTTACTCCAATTAAGTCCATTCGGCTCATGCCAGGTTTGCGAGGTAAACCAGCGGTGATCACAACTACATCTGAGTTCGCTGTTGCCTCGTAACCTAAACCTTCAGCGGTGGTGGTCTTTCCGATTACCTTAGTTTCAAAACCTTCGATTGATCTCGATTGATTTATATCTAGGGCTAGACCTTCTGGTTTTCCTTCGACGATATCGGTGATTACTACCGATTCAAATATGTCATATTCAGCTAAGCGAAGAGCTGTTGTGGAGCCATAAAAACCGGCACCAACTACTGTGACTTTTCCTGATCTGCTCATGCGGCAGAACTTACCTGTTACCTACGTGGAAGCGCCAATGCGACTGTTATTAGGGACACAATTAGGGCGACCGGCACCAATTTCTCAACCATTCTGCGGCTTCGAAAATCTGGAATGGTGTAGAGAGTTAGCGCGATAGCTAGGGTTATTGCACCAATGCGAACCGAGTAGAGAGCCGCTGTTATTAATCCAATTAAAGTTACAGCCCAAGAAAATTTACGAATCATTTAGAAGCCAGATCTATCAAATTTCTAAGCAACATAGCTCGAGTAACCGGTCCCACGCCACCAGGAACCGGAGTTATCCAACTTGCAATCTCGGAAACTCCAGCCGCCACATCACCTACTAATCCATTTGCAGTTCTCGTTAGACCAACATCTACAACTATTGCTCCTGGGGAAATCATTTCTGGTGTAAGGAAGTTCGGCACACCTACCGCTGATATTACAATTTCAGATCTTTTTGTGTGAGCGCTTAAGTTTTTTGATTTTGAGTGCAAAGTGGTGACTGTGGCATTTATTTTCTTCGAAGAAAGCAACATCGATAATGGTCGCCCTACCGTTGTTCCCCTACCTATGACCGAGATGTCTCGTCCACTTAAGTCGATTTGATTTTGTCTAAGTAATTCGATTATCGCAAGTGGTGTACAAGGTTTTATGCCATCTTGATCGAGAACTAACTTTCCTAAATTAACTGGATGTAGGCCATCGACATCCTTTGAGGGGTCAATTGAGCTCATAATTGATTCGACAGAAATACCTTTTGGAAGGGGCAGTTGTACTAAGAAGCCAGTGCAATTTCTATCATTATTGAATTTCTCAACTGCAGTACTAATTTGATTTGCATCAGCATTAGCCGGGAGCTCAATACGAGCGCTCTTGATTCCCACTTCGGAACAATCACGATGCTTTCCATTTATGTATGAAATCGAAGCTGGATCATCGCCGACCAAAATAGTGCCAAGTGTTGGCGAATCCGCCATTTCTGAGATTCTTACCTTTATGGATTCCTTGATAGCAGTAGCTACTGCACGCCCATCAAGAATTTTTGCCATAGCGGGATTGTAGTTGGCGAATCGTAGTTATTAACCGCGGAGTCAAGAGATAGAGAGCGCAACCTAGCCCGATTTGAGCGGAAATTAATAGAGGCATGGCCCACCAAATTGGACCAGCAGATTTAAGATTTGAAGAGAGTAATTCACCACTGCTCAATCTTGCTAAAACAAATGAAATCAAGAGTACAAATGCGAGCGCACTATAGAGATAGCGATCAAGTTCTGGGCGGTTATAGTTTTTGATACCGTATTTAGTGATCAATGCGCCGGTAGCTACAGGTAGCGCTATCGCCATTAAGAAGATCGGAATGTTTCCAGTAGGAATAGCTCCGAGAAGCGGAATTGCGGGTAATTCATCAATTCTGTAAGAAATAGGTGAGATGTAGCTATTTACTCCTATCTCAAAACCACTTCCGATGAGATAACTTAAGGTTGCAATTGCGACATTTGGCAGATAAAACAGTTGAATTAAAGCCAGTGTTAAACCGCCAAAAATTCCCGGTTCGACAACGCGGGTTACCTTTAATACCGTATCAAAATGCCAGATAAGAGATCCAGCGAATACTAGAAAGCTGAATCCAACTAAGGCAGAAAAAGTGATTACTGTGACGCGTAGTGATTGTTGCCATGGAAACTGGGTGGCATTTTTTGGCAAGCTGCCACTTGCGAGATAAGCAAAGAAAATTGAAACGCAAAATATAATCGGTATAGCGATATAAAATGGTGCTGATACGGTTCTGGCTAAGGCCGGAATTGAAATGATATATAGAATTAGCGTGTAAGAAATTGCAAAAGTTAAGATATAGTTACGTCGATCACGAGTTCCCGTTGCCCCAAGAATTTCGATCATGCGCTGGATTCCGCTCTTGACCGCTAGGTACGGAATAAAAAGTGCGCCCAGCGGCAGGTAAGTTAAATATCCAGAGCTCAATTGAAGCGGAACTTGATGCGCAACCAAAATAGACCAGAGGGCGGCTCTGATTGGGTCAGCGGTATTTCCTGTTGCGCTACCGGAAGTTGCCCAGACAACGAGAGAAATAAAAGATATTGGCAGGAGAAGCAGAATGATGCTGCGGATGGCTTGTTGTAAGCCAACGCGCAGAATCTCAAGCATTACTTAGTAGCTCGCGAAGTAATCGCGCCGTCTCACTCGGCGTCTTACCAACTTTAACTCCAGCCGCTTCTAACGCTACTTTCTTAGCTTCCGCGGTCCCTGATGAACCCGAAACGATCGCGCCAGCATGGCCCATAGTTTTTCCTTCTGGTGCGGTAAAACCGGCGACGTATCCAACAACTGGTTTTGTCACATACTCTTTAATGAAAGCAGCGGCACGTTCTTCGGCATCACCACCAATTTCACCAATCATAACTATGGCTTCAGTTTCGGGATCGTCTTGGAAAGCTCGCAAACAATCGATATGGGTGGTACCAATTATTGGATCGCCACCAATTCCCACTGCCGTTGTAAATCCAATATCTCTTAGCTCATACATCATCTGGTAGGTCAAAGTTCCGGATTTGGATACCAGACCGATTCGACCTGGGCCGGTTATATCAGCAGGTGTAATTCCGATATTGCACTTGCTTGGTGAAATTAAACCGGGGCAATTTGGTCCAATGATTCTCGTACTTCCTTTTTGCGCATATGCGAAAAAAGCGGCGGTATCGTGGACGGGAATTCCTTCGGTGATAACTACAACTAAAGGAAGTTTTGCATCAATCGCATCAATTACCGCAGCCTTGGCAAATTTCGGTGGCACAAAGACTACGGAGGCATTTGCGCCTGTGGCGGCAACTGCCTCGCTTACTGAATTAAAAACAGGGAGTTTCTTACCTTCAATTTCAACTTCCTGTCCGCCTTTCCCAGGAGTTACGCCGCCAACAATCTTTGTGCCGCTGGCCAACATTCTCTTGGTGTGTTTCGTTCCTTCGGAACCAGTCATACCTTGGACGATAACTTTTGTGTTCTCATCAATAAAAATAGTCATTGTTGGGCTGCCAATTCTGCGGCGCGAGCAGCGGCGCCATCCATAGTATCTAGCTGTTGGACGAGTGGATGATTGGCAGCTTGCAGAATTTTTCGACCTTCAACAACATTATTTCCATCTAACCTAACAACTAATGGCTTGGTCGCCTTATCGCCGAGAATTTCTAGAGCTTGGATAATTCCGTTAGCGACAGCATCGCAGGCGGTAATCCCTCCGAACACATTTACAAAAACTGATCGGACTGCGGGATCTCCTAAAATTATAGATAGGCCATCGGCCATGACTTGAGCGCTGGCGCCGCCACCAATATCCAAGAAATTCGCCGGCTTAACACCATATTTCTCTCCCGCATATGCGACTACATCTAAAGTGCTCATGACTAGACCGGCACCATTACCGATTACGCCGACCTCGCCCTCTAGTTTCACATAATTTAAATCTTTCTCCTTTGCTAGAGCTTCCAAAGGGTTTGTCGCAGCATGGTCGATAAGAGATTCATATTCTGGGTGGCGAAAAGCCGCGTTATCATCAAGGGTTACTTTTCCATCAAGAGCAATGATCTTGCCATCGCCAGTCTTCACTAGCGGATTTACTTCAACCAAAGTCGCGTCTGATTTTTGGAAAGTTTCCCAAAGTTTAATCAAAACATCTGCTACTTGATTTTCCACGTTTTCTGGGAAAGCTCCAGCGCGAACAATTTCAAGGGCTTTAGTTTTATCAAGTCCAGTATTTGGATTTATATGTACGCGTGCCAATTTTTCTGGGGTTTTATGAGCAACTTCTTCAATATCCATTCCGCCTGCAACAGATGCCATAACCAGAAAAGATCGAGCAGCGCGATCTAGAAGTATTGCTAGGTAGTACTCACTCTCAATGGGAGCGGCTTGGGCAATCATAACTTTACGGACTAAATGGCCTTTTATATCCATCCCTAAGATTGCTTTCGCTTTTTCAAATGCATCTTCAGGGGATTCTGCGAGTTTTACGCCACCGGCTTTACCCCGACCGCCAATTTTTACCTGGGCCTTTACAACAACTTTTCCGCCGAATTTAGCGGCCGCTAATTTTGCTTCGTCAGGAGTCGTGGCGACTGCACCGCCAAGAACTGGGACTCCATTTGCCTCAAATAGATCTCGCGCTTGATACTCAAAGAGGTCCACGGGTCATAACTTATCTACTGGCGCATATCGGAGCAACAAACGCTTGTCACCATAGCTTCCAAAATTGATAGTCGCTTCTGATTTATCTCCTTCGCCTGAGACCGCAATCACAGTTCCTAACCCAAAAGTGTCATGCGATACCCGATCGCCAATAGCAAGTTGCAAGGTAGAACTCTGTTTTCCTGTTGCACGCGGTGATGGAGTCGTTGATTTTCTTCGGATAATGGGTGGAGTTGTGAATCCACTAGCTGATTTGTTCCATTCAATTAATTCATCAGGTATCTCCTCAAGAAACCGTGAGGGCGGATTGTAATTCGGCGCACCCCAGGCAGAACGATATTCAGCACGTGATAAATAAAGTCTCTCTCGGGCGCGAGTTAAACCAACGTAAGCTAAACGACGCTCTTCTTCTAATTCTTTTTTCTCACCGAGAGTTCTAGAGTGTGGGAAAACTCCCTCTTCCATCCCAGTTAAAAATACAGTAGGGAATTCCAAACCTTTTGCAGTATGAAGCGTCATTAAAGTTACAACTCCGCCGTGATCCTCACCCTCCGGTATTTCATCAGCATCTGCGACGAGTGAGACTTCTTCTAGGAAACCAGCAAGTGTTGGCGTTTCTCCCTCAGCGATAATTCGCTCTTCATACTCTTCAATAACCGCTACCAATTCCTCTAAATTCTCTACTCGCACCTCATCTTGGGGATCGCCGCTCGCGCGTAGTTCAGATAGCAGCCCTGATTGTTCAAGGACGGCTGCGGCAATTGTTGCTGGGGGGCGGTTTGCTTCAACTAGAACTTGTAGCGCGCTAATCATTGAAACAAAAGCAGAGATGGAAGCAGTGGCCTTAGGAGTTAGATCTGAGGAATTCGCCCTTGAGAGTGCGCTCCAAAAAGTTATCGATTCTGATTTAGCAGCACTTCCTATGACATCAAGCGCCCGATCGCCAATTCCTCTTTTTGGCGTGTTGATAATACGTTGGAGCGAAACTTCATCGCTAGGGTTTACTAAAACACGTAGGTAAGCCAGTAAATCCTTAACTTCTTTCCGTTCATAGAATCGGACTCCGCCCACAACTTTATATGGAATTGTGGATCTCATAAAAGTTTCTTCAAATACTCGTGATTGGGCATTGGTTCTATAGAAGATGGCGGTATCGCCGTAGCGCGAAACTCCTTCATCTATGAGTCGACGCATCTCATCCCTTACAAATTCGGCTTCGTGATGTTCATTTTCTGCGACAAAGCCGATTAGTTTTACACCGCTCCCAGATTCAGACCAGAGGTTTTTCTCTTTGCGAGACTCATTTTTAGAGATGACAGAATTTGCGGCGCTTAAAATGTTCTGGGTTGAGCGGTAGTTCTGTTCAAGCAAGATCGTCGTCGCATCCGGATAGTCCTCTTCAAATTGGAGAATATTTCGAATGGTGGCACCGCGAAATCCATAGATGCTCTGGTCAGCATCTCCAACAACGCAAAGTTCAGCTGGGGGTATCTCCTCGCGAGTAGATCCAACAAGTTCTCTAATTAAAATGTATTGGGCATGGTTAGTATCTTGATATTCATCTACGAGAATATGTTTAAATCGATTTCGATATCTTGCTCTAGCCTCAGGAAATTTCTGTAGAACCTCCACAGTTTTCATAATTAGGTCATCGAAATCCATTGCATTTGAGGTGGTCAATCTCTGTTGGTAGATGGCATATATTTCAGCGACAATTTCTTCGAAATAAGTAGTGGTGCTATTTCGATAATCAGCTGGGCCCAATAACTCGTTTTTCGCATTTGAAATAAGAGCCGCCACCGCTCGCGGGTTATATCTTTTTTGATCAATATTTAGATCTCTCATTACGAGTGTAATAAGTCGGACGCTATCGGATTGGTCATAAATAGAATATGAAGTCGTGAAGCCAAGGCGTGAGCCTTCTTGTCTAAGTATTCGAACACATGCAGAATGAAAAGTTGAAACCCAAATTGCTTTGGCACGCTTTCCAACGAGTGCGGCGACTCGCTCTTTCATCTCTCCGGCTGCTTTATTAGTGAATGTGATGGCCAATATCTCAAATGGCTCAACACCGCGCTTGGCGAGAAGGTATGCAATTCTGCGAGTCAAGACTCTCGTTTTGCCAGATCCAGCGCCCGCTACAACAAGAAGCGGTCCGCCTTCATGGGTTACCGCAGATTGTTGTTCTGGATTGAGTCCGTCGAGCAAAGAAGATTGCAATTTATCGGACATGTTAGAAGTCTAGAATACGGCGGTGACTCCGCTAGCTGATGAAGAGATTAAACGCATTTTGGTCGTGATGGCCCATCCTGATGATTGCGATTTTGGCGCAGGTGGCACCATTGCGCTCTGGACCAACAAAGGTATTGAAGTTTCCTATTGCATAGTTACAAATGGCGACCAAGGCGGCGAATCATCGGAGTTCTCTCTAGAAGAAATGGCTCAAGTTAGACAACGCGAGCAGCGTGAGGCTGGAAAGGTTTTGGGTGTCTCCCAAGTAACTTATTTGAATTACCGAGATGGTTCGCTCGTTCCTACGCTAGAGCTACGTAAAGATATTGTTCGCGAAATTCGAAGAGCGAAACCTGATCGAATGGTTGTCCAGTCGCCAGAACGTAACTGGGAGAGAATTTTTGCAAGTCATCCTGACCATCTTGCGGCGGGCGAAGCTGCAATCCAAGCGGTATATCCAGATGCCAGAAATCCTTATGCATTTACCGACTTAAAAGCTTCTGGATTTGAACCATGGCGAGTCAGAGAACTTTGGATTACCGGATCTCCAAATCCAAATCATTTCGTAGATATCACCGAAACATTTTCCAAGAAAATCGAAGCACTCAAAGCCCATGTTAGCCAAACTGCACATAATCCTGAGTTAGAAGCGATGGTCAGAAATTGGGGCGAGAAAAATGGTGATGCAAATGGTTTAGCTGCTGGAAGAGTCGCAGAATTATTTAAAGTTGTAAGTTCCGATTAACGCAGCACAGCTCTTTCAATCACGAGAGTGCGCATTGGCTTTCCATCGGTTCCGCCACCTTCAATCCCGCCTTCAGATATATAGTGCAAAATTTCGATTCCATTTGTGACTCGCCCCCAAATGCTGTGGTTTGGCGAAAGTGTTGTTTCTTCATAAAAAATTAGGAATTGGCTACTAATGCCGTTTCGGTTTTGAATTGCAATAGTTCCTTCACGATATTTTCCAAACCGTTTTGGAAGATTTTCTTTCTGGTAGGTAAATACCTTGTCGCCCATTCCAGTTCCCGTGGGATCGCCGCATTGAATGAAACTTGTGACATCAGTAGTTAGGCGATGGCAAGAGGTAAGGTCAAAATACTTTTGTTGGACTAATGAACTCATAAATGTAACGGCAACCGGTGCTCTTCCAAATTCTGGTCGAATCGTAATCACGCCACAGTTCGTGATTAGATCAATAAAGCGAGGTGGTCGCCTCATCAATTGGCTAGGTAAGGCGACTCGCTTCGAATCTTTTGAATTAGCAGCTGCTGGATTATCCACGCAGACCACATCTTCCACAGATCGTGTGGGGTTCTTGCCATTAGTTTCTGCATTAGCCGGAGACGCTATAGAGATAAACGTGAAGCTGAGAATAACGACGGCGGCTACATTAGAGCGCATCGCTTCTACTCCCATTCAATGGTGCCTGGTGGCTTCGACGTTACATCGAGTACCACTCGGTTTATCTCTCGTACTTCGTTTGTGATTCGATTAGAAATCTTGGCAAGTACCTCAGTTGGGACTCGGTACCAATCTGCAGTCATCGCATCCTCGCTAGACACCGGGCGAAGAACTACGGGATGGCCATAAGTTCGACCATCGCCTTGAACTCCAACGCTCCTTATGTCGGCAAGTAGTACGACTGGGCATTGCCAGATCTCGCGATCGAGACCGGCCAATTGTAATTCTTCACGCGCGATAAAGTCGGCCTCGCGCAAGATTCTAAGTCTTTCTTGAGTAATTTCACCGACGATTCGAATCGCAAGACCCGGTCCAGGAAATGGTTGGCGCCAAACTAAGGAAGAGGGAAGTCCTAATTCCCTACCTATCTCTCTTACTTCATCTTTAAATAAACTCTTAAGCGGTTCAATTAATTTGAATTTTAAATCGCTAGGAAGCCCACCAACATTATGATGCGATTTGATATTCGCAGTTCCAGTTCCTCCGCCAGATTCAACGATATCTGGATAGAGCGTTCCTTGAACTAGATATTCAACTTCTCCAGATGCAACTAACGCTTTAGCTGCTTCTTCAAAGGCGCGAATAAACTCGCGACCAATGATTTTTCGTTTCTCCTCCGGGTCAGTAACGCCGGAGAGCGCGCTAAGAAATTGCTCTTGCGCATTTACTACTACTAAGTTGACGCCGGTAGCTGCCACAAAGTCAGTTTCAACTTGTTCGGCTTCACCTTTACGTAAAAGCCCGTGATCGACAAAGACGCAAGTAAGTTGAGATCCAATGGCACGTTGAACAAGAGCGGCTGCAACAGCGGAATCGACACCGCCTGATAAGCCACAGATAACGCGCTTGTTACCAACTTCCGACTTTATATTTATCACTTCATTATCAATTATGTTTTCTGTATTCCAAATTGGCCGCAACTTGACGGTCTCTAAAAGCCATCGCGCCAGCATTGCTTGGCCATTTTCACTATGTATTACTTCGGGATGAAATTGCACTCCAGCCAAAGTCCCATCGCTATTCTCGAAGGCTGCTACCGGGGTACCGTTTGTGTGACCAATAGTCTGAAATCCATCCGGTGGTTCAATCACGCTATCTCCGTGGCTCATCCAGACATCGAAACTTGATTCAAAACCAGCGAACAATTTAGAGTTTCGATCTGCGGTGAATTTAGTGCGCCCGAATTCGGAGTTTCCTGTCTTTGCGACCGCGCCACCGAGAGTTTGAGCCATCGCTTGAAATCCATAACAGATTCCAAAAATCGGAATTCCACTATCGAAGATGGTGCGATCGATTTGTGGCGCTCCCTCGGCATAGACTGAGGATGGACCGCCAGATAAAACTATGGCGCGTGGATTGCGCGCTCGAATCTCATCTACCGACATATTCGAAGGAACGATTTCACTGTAGACGCCAGCTTGTCGGATTCGCCGTGCGATTAGTTGTGCGTATTGAGCGCCAAAGTCGATGACCAAAACATGATTGCTTCGCGAATTAAGCAATTACTAGCCTCGATTCAAAACAATTTCAACGCGCTGGAACTCTTTCAACTCGGAGTAACCACAGGTTGCCATAGCGCGACGGAGCGCGCCAAATAAATTCATAGTTCCATCGGCTGAATGAGATGGTCCAACAAGAATTTCAGTTAGTGAACCAGAGGTGCCCACATGTACTCGAGTTCCGCGAGGAAGTTCTACATGGTGAGCTTCCGTCCCCCAATGCCAACCTCTTCCAGGCGCTTCTTCGGAGCGCGCTAGAGGAGAACCGAGCATGACTGCATCAGCGCCACATGCAATCGCCTTTGCGATATCGCCGCTCTTGCCGATTGATCCATCAGCAATGACATGTACATATCGACCGCCAGATTCATCTAAATATTCGCGGCGAGCGGCTGCGACATCTGCGACTGCGGTTGCCATTGGAACAGAAATTCCTAGTACTTGACGAGTTGTATGAGCGGCGCCGCCACCGAAGCCAACTAAAACGCCAGCTGCGCCGGCTCGCATTAAATGTTGTGCGCTCTGGGATGTTGCACATCCGCCAACGACTACCGGCACATCTAATTCATAGATGAACTTCTTAAGATTAAGCGGCTCGGTTTTTGCAGAAACATGCTCTGCGCTTACGGTGGTACCACGGATTACAAATAGATCAACGCCCGCATCAATCACAGCTTTATGGAATTCGGCCGTTCGTTGGGGCGAAAGCGCACCGGCAACAGTTACACCAGCAGCACGGATTTCAGCGATTCGCTCCTTAATTAATTCTGGGCGAATCGGCGCTTTATAAAGCTCCTGCATTCGCGCAGTTGCTTGTTCTGCTGGAATTGATGAGATCTCACCCAATTGAATTTTGGGATTCTCATACCTTGTCCAAAGACCTTCTAAATTAAGTACGCCAAGCCCGCCCAACCGACCAATAGCGATAGCGGTTTCAGGTGAAACTACCGAATCCATAGGCGCAGCAAGTAAGGGAAGATCAAATTTGTAGGCATCAATCTGCCAGGCGAGCGAAACATCTTGAGGTTCGCGCGTACGACGCGATGGAACAATTGAAATATCATCAAATGAATAGGCCGTACGAGCGCGTTTGCCCTCGGAGATTTCGATATCAACCATTGCGTTCCTTTTTATAATTAGGTGCATCTAATACATCAAGTACATCGTGTGGATGACTTTCTTGTAATCCAGCGCTAGTAATTTGAATTAATCTTCCGCGGCGTTGCAAAGTAGAAATATCAGGAGCGCCGGCGTATCCCATTCCTGAGCGCAATCCACCAACTAATTGATGTACCACAGTGGCAACCGCACCTCGATATGCAACTTTTCCTTCAATACCTTCTGGGACCAATTTATCTTCAGATAGCACATCATCTTGCATATATCGATCTTTGGAGTAGGACTTGCTTTCACCGCGAGATTGCATTGCACCAAGAGATCCCATTCCTCGATATCTCTTAAATTTCTCTCCATTTAATTCCAATAATTCACCAGGTGACTCATCGCAGCCAGCAAGTAACGAGCCAAGCATGACCGTGTCAGCTCCAGAGACAATAGCTTTTGCGATATCTCCGGAATATTGCAGTCCACCATCTGCGATTAGTGGAACGTCGGCCTTCTTACAAGCCTTAGCTGCTTCCATGATCGCGGTTACTTGTGGAACGCCCACGCCTGCGATTACTCGAGTAGTACAGATTGAGCCAGGACCAACTCCAATCTTTACCGCATCTGCTCCAGCATTTATTAGCGCTTGTGCGCCAGCACGGGTTGCCACATTTCCACCGATAATTTCTTGATTTGAATATTTATTTTTGATTCGCTCAATCGCCTCTAGGACCGCGCGATGATGGCCGTGGGCGGTATCTACAACAACCACATCGACGCCCACTTCGATCAAAGAGCTAGCCCTCTCAAATCCATCATCGCCAACTCCTACCGCAGCACCTACTCGCAAACCAGCGCCCTTAACCAACTTTGCGTGGGTCACTTGTTGCGCAATTGGAAGATTTCTATGGATGATGCCGATGCCGCCGAGTTTTGCCATTGCAATTGCCATCTTAGATTCCGTAACGGTATCCATGGCAGCTGAAACCAACGGTATATCTAATTGGATCTTTCTAGTTAAAAAACTTTTTGTATCAACTTCAGAGGGAACTACCTCAGAGGCATCTGGAAGCAGTAACACATCGTCGTAAGTGAGGCCCAACATTGCGACTTTCTCATTTACGGCCTCTGTCATGCCGAAACCCTAATGGGTCAGGTAATCAAGCTCCAACTGCCCGTTGGATTTC
>JBMTVF010000006.1:0-47836 GCA_049451055.1 Candidatus Nanopelagicaceae bacterium
AACTTACGCATTAATGAAATTGCATATTGCGGAACTTCTCTCACCCAATAATCAGCATCATTAATGTGGGAAATATGCACAATCACCGGGTGATTAGTCGGCCGACCTTTGATTGAATACATACGAGCTACTGCTTCTTCATTATCTGCATCCACACCAAGCCCATAAACAGTTTCGGTTGGAAATGCCACAATCGCACCGCTCAAAAGAGAGCTTGCTGCCCTATCAATCAATTCAAGCGAGCATTGGGATACTGGATGCATCTTCTCTATTCCGTTACGCGATTATTCTTGTGGTAGATAGTGGATTTGAACCACTGAAGGCGTAAGCCGGCGGATTTACAGTCCGCTCCCATTGGCCGCTCGGGCAATCTACCAATTTTGCAGTGCAAGGGTAACAACTTTGCCCTTGCACTCACAAATCTATATCACTTTATTGAGGCGTCGTAGATGCTCTGGATTGATGCATCGAGTGCTTTATCAAAATCAGAATCACTCAATTGTGCGGTTAGACCTTCGACAAGAGCGCGCGAGAAGCTTGCGATAACTCCGGCGTTCTGAGCCAATAACTTATTTGCATCATCTCGTGAGTAACCGCCAGATAGAGCAACGACGCGCACAATGCGTGGGTGTGAAACTAATTCCTGATAAAGATTTGTTTTAGTTGGAATCGAGAGCTTAAGCATAATGTTTTGATCGCCAGAGAGATTATTAGCGTGCTCAATTAGAGATTTCTTCAATAAATCTTCAGCTTCCGCTTTCTCAGCGCTCTTGATATTAACTTCAGGTTCGATGATCGGAACTAATCCTCCAGCAATAATTTCTCGACCAATATCAAATTGTTGCTTAACAATTGCTTCCACACCTTTTGGATTAGCAAGATTGATTACTGAACGCATCTTGGTTCCGAATACTCCGTGCTTATTTGCAGCCGCAATCCGTGCCCCAAGTTCAGGTATTGGCTTCATTAGTTGAACGCCATCAGCTTCAGCTGCCAGGCCATTATCAACTTTAAGGAATGGGACCACACGCTTTTTACTCCAGAGATATTCAGCGGTTCCGATGCCATCGATGGTTCGCTCCATCGTCATTTCAAAAAGAATCGCACCAATTACGCGATTACCATTAAATGCAGGTGACTTAATCAAGCGAGATCTCATCTCGTGAATCCGGTCGAACATCTCAGACTCATTCGAGTATGAACTCTCATCTAGTCCATACTGCAAGAGCGCCTTCGGCGTACTGCCACCGCTCTGGTCAAGCGCAGCGATGAATCCTTTACCGGTTCGCATCTGTTGCAGCATTTCGTTATTCATAAATCTCCTTGAATTGATTGATTTATCAGCAGCCTCGGATTCTAGTCGGCGATTTTCCAGAGCGAAAATCCTCGCGGTACGGTAGCCCCATGGCAGATAGCAGTTTCGACATCGTCTCCAAGATTGATCGGATGGAGCTCGACAATGCCCTAAATCAGGCTTCCCGAGAGGTTTCTACGAGATTTGATTTCAAAGATACCGGAGTCAAAATCGAGTTATCTGGAGAGAAAATTCTCGTTGAAGCTGAAACTGAAGAACGTGCGAAGGCTGCACTAGAAGTACTTAAAGAGAAGATGATTAAACGCAACGTTTCATTAAAGCATCTCGATATTAAAGATCCAGAACAGAGCGGCAAAGTATTTAAGATATTTGCTGTAATTAAAGAAGGCATAACAACTGAGAACGCCAAGAAGATAACGAAATTACTAAAAGATGATGGACCGAAATCTGTAAAAGCCACAATTCAAGGAGACGCGGTACGTGTTGCAAGTAAGAGTAAAGATGACTTGCAAGATGCAATCGCGCTCGTAAAAGGGGCAAAATTGGATTTTGCAGTCCAATTCACCAATTATAGATGAGTCGTTACACCACTGGCTTGGTTTATGGACTAAGCGCATATCTCTTGTGGGGCTTACTTCCACTCTATTGGAAATTAATCGAGGCCGCAGGGCCCTTTGAGATTCTTGCCCATAGAGGAATCTGGTCGCTATTGCTCTGTGTTTTTCTTCTCGCGGCGCGTAAACAACTAAAGAGCGCCTACCAAATGGTTAAGGGGCGTAGGACTCTCTCAATTCTCCTACTTTCTTCCGGAATGTTGATGCTCAATTGGAGCGTGTTTATTTGGGCAGTTACAGAAGATCGAGTTGTTGAATCAGCGCTCGGTTACTACATCACGCCATTGATAAATGTAACGCTCGGAATCTTCTTACTTCGAGAGCGGCTAAAAATTCTCCAGAAAATTGCGGTGGCGCTGGCATCAATAGGCGTTCTAGTTTTGACTGTTGGTTATGGATCACTTCCTTGGGTAGCGCTTGTGCTCTCTACCTCATGGGCTTGCTACAGCCTAATAAAGAAGAAGTTAAATCTTGGGGCTTTGGAGACGCTCTCCGTTGAAGCGCTATTTGCATTCCTTCCAAACTTTATTTACCTAATTGCAATTGAAAGAAGTGGCGATGCAATATTTGGTAAAGATATCTGGCTCACCATACTTCTCTTGGGAGCTGGCGCGGCAACCGTCACCCCGCTGCTTTTATTTAATGGCGCTGCGACGAGGCTACCGTTGAGTACAGTTGGCCTGCTGCAATATCTGACTCCAACAATGATGTTTTTAATTGGCGTATTTATAAATAATGAGGATATGGCTGCCACAAAGCTATTGGGCTTTGCCTTTATCTGGCTAGCCCTAATAATTCTAAGTCGAGATCTCTTTAAATCAAGCCGTTCTATCGACGATAGCGTCGCAAAGACGCTCTAAAGTTTCACGCGCTGCTCCTTTAGGTAGCGAAGTGAGAATAGATTTACTCTCGCCAGCCAGGTTATGCAGATAACGCTTTGCTTCACTTAGAGCGCGATGGCTCCGTAATTCCTTTATCACCCTTGCGATTTCAGTTTCCGGTACTGGGCTAGAAAGTACCTGCTTTAACTTCGCATCCGCGGGATTATTCGAGGTGAGAATTTGTAACGTAACTAAAGTTGCAACGCCTTCCTTTAAGTCAGTTCCTGGGGTCTTGCCAGATTGATTGGAATCACTAGTTATATCGATAACATCATCGGCTAATTGAAAAGCGATTCCGATCTTTTCGCCAAAAATTGTTAATGTTTCTACAATTTCAGGGGTTGCGCCACCAAAGAGAGCGCCAAATCTTGCGCTGGTTGCGATGAGCGAGCCGGTTTTCTCTTTTACTACACGAAGGTAATGCTCAAGTGGATCGCCTTTTGCGCCCTGGGTCTCTTCTATCTGGCCAATCACTAGCCGTTCAAAGGTCTTGGCTTGTAAGCGAACTGCTTCTGGACCTAGGTCTGCTAATAAATCAGATGCTTTTGAAAAGAGATAATCACCGGTAAGAATTGCAACGGTGTTGCCCCACTTGGCATTAGCGCTTGTTACGCCGCGGCGAAGTGGCGCTTCATCCATCACATCATCGTGATAAAGCGTTGCTACATGGGTAAGTTCACATACTACGGCAGCTTCGATAACTTTCTTATTGGGCCCACTTCCAAAATGCGAAGCAATCAAAGCCAACATGGGACGGAATCTCTTGCCTCCCGCCTCAACTAGATGGCGAGAAGTTTCAATGACTAATGGATATTTGCCCTTTATTTGGCGAGATAACAAATTCTCTACTTCTTCTAAATTGCGCTCGATCTCGCTAGCGAATTTTGAATCTACTCCGGGAATGCCGAGGCTCATCAGCGTACTAACGTTGAAAGTGAATCAATTAAGTCTAGTAATGGGCCCGGGAAGATTCCCATCGCTAATGTAACGACGGCGGCTACCCAGATTACGCTCATCGTAAACTTCGATGGAATTATCACAGAAACGCTATCGCTTACTGGTTCGGAAAAGAACATCATCACTATTACGCGAATATAGAAGAAGGCAGCAATCGCGCTTGCGAGTACGCCAACTACAACAACTGAAATCGCTCCGTTTTCGTAGGCGGCGCTAAAAATTGAGAACTTTCCAATAAATCCTGCGGTTAACGGTATGCCAGCAAATGACAATAGGAAGAGCGAGAAGATGATCGCTATCTGCGGTGAGCGACGCGCTAGGCCTACCCAGCGATTTAAATCTGTAACTTCACCTGAAGCGTCGCGAATTAAACTGACTAACGCAAAAGCTCCCATAGTGGTTAACCCATATGTTGAGAGATAGAAGAGGGTTGCAGCTATTCCATTTTGGTTTAAAGCAAGGATTCCAGTTATAAGAAATCCGGTATGTGCGATCGATGAATACGCGAGCATTCGTTTTACATCTCGTTGCGAGATGGCTATCAAGGAACCAACAACCATCGTAATAATCGCAATCACGATTAGTAGTGGTCGCCAACTCCAAACTGCGCCGCTGACTGCTGTGTAATAAATTCGCAAAGCTGCTCCAAAGGCAGCAACTTTCGTTGCTGCTGCCATAAATGCAGTAACAGCTGTTGGTGCGCCTTGATAAACATCTGGAGTCCAAGCGTGAAATGGAACCGCTCCGACTTTGAAGAGAAGCCCTACGCTAATTGCGGCCAATCCAATTAGAAGAAAAACGTCATTACCCGGTCCTGAGGTGATCACATTATGGATTCCTTGGAATGAAACTTTTCCAGCAAATCCGTAGAGAAAAGCTGAGCCAAAGAGGAAGAATGCTGATGAATAAGCGCCTAATAAGAAGTACTTGAGGGCTGCTTCTTGAGAGAGCAATCGACGGCGTCGAGATAATCCAGCCATCAAATAAAGTGGAAGCGAGAGCACTTCTAGAGCAACGAATAAGGTAATCAGATCACTAGCTGCCGGAAAGAGCATCATGCCACCAACAGCGAAGAGAGTTAATGGATAAATCTCGGTCTGAACTTTTCCACTCTTTATTGCTACCGCTTCCTCAGGCGATCCTGGAATTGCTGAAGCTTGCGCTGCAAACTGTTCAAAATCAGCGATTAGTAATAGTCCAAGAAATGCGAGCACCAAAATTGTTCCTTGAAGGAAGAGAACTGGCCCATCAATAACCACCGATTCCATAGCTGCTGTGGCCGTTGAGGTTCCGCGCAACGTAATTACTTGAGTGAAAGCGAGAATTACAGCGCCTAGTGCGATGGCTAATTGAAGAGAGGGACGTAACTTTGCTGAAGCAAATGCTTCAACAATTACACCAATTACGGCAGCAGCAAAAATAATGAGCATAGGCGCAAGCGCGCTATATTCAAGAATTGGAGCAGTAAAACCCATTACTTCTCACCTCCAACGCTCGGTAGCGGATCTACCATGCCCGCCTTAGCAATGGTTGCCTTAGCAGCCGGATTAATTACATCAAGTGCTGGTTTTGGATAAAACCCAAGACCAATTATCAATGCGATTATTGGCGCGATCGCAATTAACTCACGACGATTTAGATCAGGGAGAGCATCGTTGCCATCTGTGACTGGGCCGTGAAGAGCGCGTTGTACTGGAATAAGAATGTATAGCGCAGCGAGAATTATTCCGATAGTTCCGATGATTGCTGCGATTGGATATCGAGTATAAGTTCCAACCAGCACTAGAAATTCACTAACAAAACTAGAGAGTCCTGGTAGTGCGAGTGAGGACATTCCAGCGATAAAGAATGACCAAGCAAGTAACGGCGTCACACGTTGTAATCCACCGAAATCTGAAATCGTGGAAGAGCGGCGGCGCGAAATCATCCAGCCCGCTGTCATAAATAGCGCTGCGGTCGAGAAGCCATGATTTAACATGTAAAGCGTGGCGCCGGAATTTCCTTGAGTTGTCATGGCAAATATGCCCATAGTTATAAATCCAAAGTGAGAGATTGAGGTAAAGGCGATCAGACCCTTTATATCGCGCTGACCAATAGCAAGTACGGCGCCATAAATTATGCTGATCACAGAAAGCGTGATTATTAAGGGTGTAAAAGTTTTTGCGGCATCTGGAAATAGTTCAACGCAGTAACGAATCATTCCGAAGGTGCCAACTTTATCGAGCACTCCTAAGAGAAGGATTGAAGTTCCTGGAGTAGCTGATTTCGAAGCATCAGGTAACCAGGTATGAAGCGGCCAGAGTGGAGCTTTTATTGCAAAAGCAATAAAGAAGCCGAGGAATAAGAAGTTTTCAGTCAGGCTATCTATTTGTAGCGTGCCCAGCGCCTCGATATCGAAGGTACGTCCAATTTGATTACTTGAAATCACGTAAAGTCCAATTATTGAAGCTAGCATCAATAATCCGCCGAACAAGCTATAAAGAAGGAATTTCACAGCCGCTGCTTGGCGAGCTCCGGTTCCAAAGCCACCAATCAAGAAGTAGACCGGAACCAGCATCGCTTCAAAGAGAATATAGAAGAGGAAGAGATCGGTCGCGGCAAATACTCCAATCATCATCGTCTCTAGAACAAGAACAAGTACATAGAAAGTCTTTGTGCTAAATCGACCACCTTCGGATTCGTACCATCCAGCAATCAGAACAACTGGCACCAAGATGGTAGATAACAAGATAAGAATTAGAGAGATGCCATCGATTCCAAGTTGGAAATTAATTCCAAGAGCGGGAATCCACGAGTAACTCTCAACAAATTGGAATCCGGGGCGATCAATTTCAAAATTAA
Source organism: Candidatus Nanopelagicaceae bacterium (assembly GCA_049451055.1). Lineage (GTDB taxonomy): Bacteria > Actinomycetota > Actinomycetes > Nanopelagicales > Nanopelagicaceae > MAG-120802. The sequence continues at coordinate 6,609 of JBMTVF010000006.1, forward strand.
GCGCTAAAAGGACAGTAGCCGCCAAAGTAATAAGTGAAGAGCCAAGTGCTATTCGCTTTATTGATTCGATCTGTCCTTGTTTCAAAGTTGCAAGCAGTAACGCGCCCAATAAAGGTAACGCTGCGATAATTGAAAGCGTCATATCGTCACCACCCAAATCGCGGCAAGAATTATTGCGGCACCGATAAGTATTAGAAGGGCATAATTCCTTACATATCCCGTTTGAAGTTTGCGAAGGCCGCGAGCGCTACCTACAGCTGTGGCAGCAACGCCCCGAACTGCGCCATCAATTACTCGGTCATCGGTAGCAACTAGCGCCTTGGTGACTTCCTGGCCGGGGCGCATAAATAAGAACTCATTGGCATCATCTTGTAATAGATCTCTTCTAGCAAATCTAGTCCAGATACTTACATCAGTTGGGGCGCTATCGGATTGCTCGCCGCGATATTTAAGTATTGCAATAGAGACTCCGATTACGACCGCAGCTATTGCAAGCGTAGTGACCACAATCGGCGGCAAAAACTCAACATGTTCGTGGTGATCTTTATCGACAACGGGAGCTAACCATTTAACAATTGCTTTACCGCTGTAGAGAAGATAACCAGACGCTACCGATCCAATTGCAAGAACTGCCATCGGCGCCCACATAAGGATTGGCGATTCGTGTGGATGCGCATCGCTAGCCCAACGTTTATTACCAGCAAAAGTAAGGAGCATTACTCTCGTCATATAGAACGCAGTGATGATTGCGCCAAGGAGAGCCGCGCCGCCAAAGATGACTCCTTGAACTCCGCCAGCATTAAATGCAGTTTCTATAATCTTGTCTTTAGAGTAAAAACCGGCAAATGGTGGAACTCCGATAATCGCGAGATAGCCAAGTCCAAATGTAATCGTTGTGATCGGCATAAATTTTGCTAGACCACCATACCTTCGCATATTTACTTCATCATTCATGCCATGCATTACCGAACCCGCACCCAGGAACATTCCAGCTTTAAAGAATCCGTGAGTTAAAAGATGCATAATCGCAAACGCATATCCAGCTGGGCCAAAACCGGTAGCAAGAATCATGTAGCCAATTTGGGACATAGTTGAAGCAGCTAGAGCTTTCTTGATGTCATCCTTTGCAGTGCCGATGATTGCGCCAAATAACAAGGTAATGATTCCAATCATCACAACTGCAAGTTGCGCAGTTGGAGCATTATCAAAAATAAAGTTAGAGCGTGTTATGAGATAGACGCCGGCGGTAACCATCGTCGCGGCATGAATTAACGCTGAGACTGGCGTGGGTCCGGCCATCGCATCACCCAACCAAGCTTGTAGCGGGAATTGCGCTGATTTTCCGGCTGCTGCAAGTAAAAGCATCAATCCCATAGCGGTCAACGCAGTCTCGCTGGCGCCGCCCACTTTCTCTTCGATACCGCTAAATGAGACGCTTCCGAAAGTTGCAAAGCCAATCATTATTGCAATAGACAATCCGAAATCGCCCACTCGATTCATTACAAATGCTTTTTTAGCTGCTGTTGCATATTCAGGTTTCTGATTCCAGAATCCAATCAACAGATAAGAGGCAAGTCCGACTCCCTCCCAGCCCACATAAAGATTCAAATATGAATCTCCGAGCACTAGGAGCAACATCGCAGCGATAAAGAAATTTAGATAAGCAAAGAATCTTCTGCGATCGCGATCATGCGACATATAGGCAATTGAATAGATATGTATGAGTGTTCCAACACCGGTAATCAACAATACGAACGCAATTGAAAGCTGATCTAATAGTAACGATGCATCAACTTGAAAATCTCCAACCGAAATCCAAGTAAAAAGTTTCTGGGTTACCGCGCGTTCGCTTTCTGGGCGAGCGCGCATCGCAAAAAATTCACTTACCCCTACAAAGAACGAACTTGCTGAAATTAAGGTCGCAAATAGGTGTCCCCACTTGTCAGCCTTTCGGCCCAGCAACATTAATAGCGCCGAACTAAATAGCGGCAGCGCTATCAGATAGACAATGTTTGTTGAAGTATTCACTAGCGACTCAACAAACTTGCATCATCAACTGATGCAGAACGGCGAGATCGATATATGGTAACGATGATTGCTAAACCAACCACCACTTCACAAGCAGCAACTACCATCGTGAAGAATGCCATTACTTGACCTTGTAGATTTCCGGTCATATTCGCAAAAGTCACAAAGGCAAGATTTGCCGCATTAAGCATTAACTCAATGCACATAAAAACTACGATTGCATTTCTACGAACAACGACGCCGACTGCGCCAATTGAAAAGAGGATTGCAGATAAATAAAGATAATTTGTGGGATTCACTTATCTTCCTCATCTAACTTAGGTAATCCATCTAGGGCATATCGCTTGGACTCTTGAACATCGCCACGTTCTGCAAGAACGCTAGAAATCGATAGATCTGAGGGCTTTCCGTCAGGAAGTAGCGCTGGTACATCGACTGCGTTATGTCGCGCAAAGACGCCCGAACCGGGTAGGCCTGCGGCGGTTCCAATAGAGGTGCCGCGGAAGCGAGCCGCCGAACGTGCCCGTTGTGTAAGTCGAGCCTGCGAACTCTTTGGTGAATGTGCCAGCACCATCGCACCAAGAGCTGCCGTAATCAATAAAGCTGAGATAACTTCAAAGGCCCATACATATTGTCGAAAAATCAAGTTCGCGATTCCCTCGACATTGCCATTTGCATTTGCTGACGTTAAGCCGAGTGGTTCCTGGCCGAACTCCGCTCTTGCTATCAAAGAGGTGAGAGCCGCCGCAAAAGCCAGCGAAGTAGTGATTGCAACGCCTCGCAAACCTTTTATGGTTTCAATTAATGAGTCTGAAGAGTCGACTCCTACCAGCATCAAGATAAATAAGAAGAGCATCATGACAGCACCGGTATAAACAACAATCTGAACTATTCCGAGGAATGGTGCATCTTGAATGATGTAGAAGATAGCGAGCGCGATCATCACAAAGGCGAGCAAGATTGCCGAATGAACCGCTTTCTTAACAAGAAGCATTCCGATTGCGGCAAGGACTGTTAGTGGTGCCAACATCCAAAAGATTATGGTTTCACCGCTCACTTGTTCACCTCTTGTGATGGGTGTGATTCTGTAACTTCGCCACGGTAATAAGAGTGGTGATCCGTGCCGGGATACATGGGATGTGGCGGCATTAGCATTCCTTGGCGAAGTGGGGCTAGCAAATCTTCTTTCTCCCAAATCAACTTCTCGCGCTTATCATCGGCAATCTCATATTCATTTGTCATAGTAAGCGCACGAGTTGGACAAGCTTCAATGCAGAGTCCACAGAAAATACAACGTAGATAATTTATTTGATAGACCTTGGCATGGCGTTCTCCTGGCGAAACTTGATTACCCTCAGTGTTATTTTCGCCTTCAACGTAAATCGCATCAGCCGGACAAGCCCAAGCGCACAATTCACAACCAATGCACTTCTCTAAACCGTCGGCATATCGATTTAACTGGTGACGACCATGAAATCTCGGCTGAGTTTCCGGTTTAACTTCTGGGTATTCAATTGTGAGCGGCTTCTTAAACATCGTGGCAAACGTGACCCAGAATCCCTTTAATTGTTTGAGAAATGGCGCGCTCTCTTGTCCGCTCGCCGGAACGCTCTCAGCGTTTGCGCGCTCAATTGCATCAGATCTCTTTGGTTCTAATTCGCTCATAACTCAACTCTCTTCTGAGTAGGAAGTTCGGGCACCGGGAATGATGGTTCGGGCATATCTGGAATCTCTCGCGCCGCTGCCTCAGCTTTAGCTTTACTTGATTCATAAATAGTGGTTGCCAACATAACTAGTACAACGACCGTGATGATGAATCCGGCGAGCATAAATTGTGATGCCCCTTCTTGAGTCATCAGGCGCAGGGTCGCAACAATTAATATCCACGCAATATTTACAGGAATAAGAACTTTCCAACCAAATTTCATGAATTGGTCGTAACGAAGCCTTGGCAGAGTGCCTCGTAACCAGACAAATAGGAAGAAGAAGAGTCCAACTTTTAAGAGGAACCAGATAAAGGTAAACCAACCGCCAAGCCAACTTTCGGTGAATCCAAGACCTGGAGGCGCAGCCGGACCACCTAGGAAAAGCGTTGTAGCTAACGCTGATACCGCCATGATGTTCACATATTCAGCGAGGAAGAAGAGCGCAAATTTCAAAGATGAATACTCGGTATGGAAGCCACCGACTAATTCACCTTCGGCCTCGGCTAGATCAAATGGTGCGCGATTTGTCTCACCAATCATAGAAATTACATATATAACAAAAGATGGGAAGAGAACTACTGCATTCCACCATTGACCTTGAGATTCAACAATCTCGCTAGTTGACATAGATCCGGCATACATAAATACCGCAACGAATGAAAGGCCCATCGCAATTTCATATGAAATAACTTGGGCGCTGGAACGAAGGCCACCGAGTAAGGGGTAGGTCGAACCTGAAGACCAACCAGCAAGCACTATTCCATAAACACCAACTGAAGCTGCTGCCAATATATATAGAACTCCAACAGAGAAATCCGTTAATTGCATGACCGTCTCTTCGCCAAAGAAAATAACTTTGCCAGTCATAGGAATTACTGCAAAAGCTAAGAAACATGTTGAGGCGCTGATGATGGGTGCTAATACGAAAACAACTTTATCGGCAGCCTTTGGGATTAAATCCTCTTTCAGTGCAAGCTTTACACCATCTGCTAGGCCTTGTACTAAACCAAATGGACCAACACGGTTTGGGCCAACGCGAAGTTGCATCCGCGCCACAATTCTTCGTTCTCCCCAAATTGCGAGCAAAGTTAGAAGTACACAGAGTACGAAAACAAGTAGCGCTTTAACAGTAACTAACCAGATTGGATCATCAAGCAAGAGGCTGGCGTATTCGGTCATGCTTTCACCACCATCACAGCTCCACTTACAACACCCAACGTTGCAATGGTTCGGCTATCGACGGAATTCCGTGGAATCCAAATTGAATTATCTTCAATATCGTTAATCTCGCAGGGCAGAGTTATCGCACCATGCTTTGTTGATATTCGAATCAAATCTCCGGCAGTTACGCCCAATTTTTTGGCGCGAGATTCAGAGATCACCGCAACCGATGGATGTGCCGTACCAGCAAGATTGTTCTCGCCATCTTGAAGCGAGCCGGCATCCAATAGAAGTCGCCAAGATGCAAGAAGGGCTTCCTCGCTATTTGCCGAAACCTTACCTGCAGGCATTGGCTTAAAATCAATTTTGCTATCCCAATTTCCAAGTGAGGAAAACTCTTTTGCAGCTGCAGCGACTGTGGGTAGTTTAATTGGCGTTCCCATTTCATCAGCCAACATCGAAAGAATTCTCAAATCACTTCGGGTTAGTGAATCAGCGATAGCGGTATCGAAGAATCTTGCGCGGCCTTCCCAATTTACAAAGGAGCCGCTCTTCTCCACAACTGCAGCAACTGGAAGAATTACATTTGCAACATCAGTAAGCGCGCTCTTTCTAATTTCAAGAGAAACCACAAATGCTTTCGCTAGACCATCATGGAGATGAGCCGAAATATCGAGTGGGTCAACACCTCCCACCAAGAGCGCTTCAATCTCACCACTATGCAAACCATCAAGAATTTCAGTTGTGTCGCGACCGATATTGGAAGGAAGTGAATCAACTCCCCACGCAGCTTGAATATCAACCCGAGCCGAGGCATCTGTTACCGGACGGCCACCCGGTAGGAGATTTCCAATTGCGCCGGCTTCGATTGCGCCGCGTTCGCCAGCGCGACGTGGAATCCATGCTAATTTAGCGCCAGCTGATTTAGCAAGAGATGCCGCAGCAGATAACCCGCCAATTGCTTCACAAAGGCGCTCACCAACGAGTATTAGTGAACGATCTGTTAAACCAGATATTTCTGAGATGGCGCTTGCTTCGTTGCCGGCGGCGCACTTAATTAAGTTAGCCGCTAACTTCTCACTACCTCGCGATTTAAATGGCGCGATAGTTGTGACTTTGAGGCCACGTTTTCTTACTTGTTTATAAAGTCTCAAGAATACAATCGGAGATTCTTCTTCTGGTTCAAATCCAACAAGTAGTACTTGATCGGCGCGATCAATATCTCGATAAGTAACCTGGTTACCAACAACGAAGCTAGCTAAGAAATCTCGCTCTTCCTTGCTGGAGATGCGGGAACGGAAGTCGATGTCATTTGTTTTTAGAGCCACTCGAGCAAATTTTGCATAACCATAAGCATCTTCCAGTGTTGCTCTGCCGCCGACCAAAACGGCGCTTCGATTCGCTTCAAGTCCAGCTGCGGCAATTTGTAAAGCTTCTGGCCAAGATGCTTCGTGGAGTTCTCCATCTTTGCCGCGAACCAGCGGCGTTGTGATTCGATCTTTCTGGGTGACGTACTTAAATGCCCAACGTCCTTTATCGCAATTCCATTCTTCATTTACCTGTGAATCATCACCTGCAAGTCTGCGTAGTGTTTTGCCGCGCCGAACATCGGTTCGCATGTCGCAACCTGATGCGCAATGTTCACATGCTGAAGGTGTTGAGACTAAGTCAAAGGGGCGAGCGCGGAATCGATATGAAGCACCGGTCAAAGCACCAACTGGACAGATCTGTACGGTATTTCCAGAGAAATAAGATTCGAATGGGTCCTTCTCGTAAATTCCAACCTGTTGGAGCGCGCCTCGCTCATTTAGCGTAATAAATGGATCACCAGCAATCTGCTCTGAGAATCGAGTGCATCTGGCACAGAGAATGCAACGTTCGCGATCTAAAAGTACTTGCGAAGAAATATTGATTGGTTTTTCAAAGGTTCGTTTATAACCCTCATACCGAGATTCACCGCGACCATTGCTCATTGCTTGGTTTTGGAGCGGACACTCACCGCCCTTATCGCAGACTGGACAATCAAGTGGGTGGTTGATTAACAATAATTCCATAACTCCCTGTTGCGCTTTATCTGCAACTGGTGAAGTTAGTTGAGTATTTACGACCATTCCCGGTTCAACTGGGATAGTGCAAGAGGCTTGAGGTTTTGGAAACTTTCTTCCATTTATTTCAATCTCAACTAAACATTGGCGACATGCGCCAACTGGGTCAAGAAGTGGATGATCACAGAATCTTGGTATTTGAATTCCCAGTCGTTCTGCAGCGCGAATAACTAAAGTGCCTTTAGGCACCGTAACTTCAAAGCCATCAATTGTTAGAGTAATCATCTCGGTCTGAGTTGAAATCTCTTGGGTACTCATTTTGTTTCCGCCAAGTCGAAGAGAGTTGATTTTGCAGGATCAAATGGGCAGCTACCTTGCTTCAAGTGTTCAAGATATTCATCGCGGAAATATTTGATTGAAGAGATGATTGGGCTCGCCGCGCCATCAGCGAGAGCGCAGAAGGAACGGCCAGCGATGTTGTCACAGAGATCCAACAACTTATCGAGATCTTTAGCTTCGCCTTTGCCACTCTCTAAATCTTGGAGAATTTGGACTAACCACCAAGTTCCCTCGCGACATGGCGTGCATTTTCCACATGATTCATGTTTGTAGAACTCAGTCCAACGAAGAACGGCGCGAACTACGCAAACAGTTTCATCAAAAATTTGGAGAGCTTTAGTGCCAAGCATCGAACCCGCAGCAGCGACGCCCTCGTAATCGAGAGGAGTATCGAGATGTGCATCGGTAAATAGCGGTGTTGAAGAGCCGCCCGGTGTCCAGAATTTCAATTTGTGGCCATTTCGAATTCCGCCAGCCATCTCAATTAATTCACGGAGCGTAATTCCAAGCGGCGCTTCAAATTGTCCGGGATTTTTAACATGACCAGATAGCGAATACAGAGTAAAGCCTTTGCTCTTCTCGGTTCCCATGGCGGCAAACCATTCGACACCTTTATCGATGATTGCTGGAACTGAAGCAACGGATTCCACGTTATTTACAACGGTTGGGCGAGCGTAAAGACCTGCAATCGCTGGGAAAGGTGGACGAAGTCTTGGTTGGCCGCGGAATCCCTCAAGGGAATCAAGAAGCGCAGTCTCTTCACCACATATATATGCACCAGCCCCAACATGGAGCACTAGCTCTAAATCAAAACCTTTACCGAGAATATTTTTACCAAGGTACCCGGCTTTATAAGCATCTTCTACTGCTTGTTGGACTCTTCTAATTACATGAGCGACTTCGCCGCGAATATAGATAAATGCATAATTTGCGCGAATTGCATAAGAACCAATAATTATGCCTTCGATTAAAGAGTGAGGATTAGCCATAAGTAGCGGAGTATCTTTACAAGTTCCCGGTTCAGACTCATCGGCGTTAACTACAAAGTAATGTTCCTTGTTATCACCTTGTGGAATAAAACCCCATTTCATTCCGGTTGGAAAACCTGCACCACCACGTCCACGAAGGCCAGAATCTTTTACAACTTTGATGACATCATCAGCAGACATAGCAAGCGCTTTTTCGATCGCTTTATAGCCGCCATTGCGTTTATAACCTTCAATTGTGAACGAATCTTTCTGATCCCAGAAAGCAGAGAGAACTGGCGTCAACTTTGTCATCGCTGACCCCTTGCAATCTTTAGTCCAAGCAGCGTGGCCTCACCTGCGGCGACGCCTTCGCCAGCTTTCCCATCATTTACTCCAGCTAAAACTTCAGAATTAGCTTTCCAAGTCGGCAATTCATTTGGCCCGCGGGTTGGCGGAATTGGCTTTCCAGCTCTGCATGAATCAACAAGATCTTTTGCAGATTGCACGGTCTGGTTATCGTAGAACTCCCAGTTGACCATAACTACTGGTGCATAATCACAAGCGGCATTGCACTCGATATGTTCGACCGAGACTTTGCCATCCTTGGTTACTTCGTCATTTTCAACACCGAGATGATCCTTAATCGCTTCAAATATTGCGTCGCCTCCCATGACGGCACAGAGCGTGTTTGTGCAGACGCCTACGTGATACTCGCCAACTGGTTTGCGCTTATATTGAGTATAGAAAGTTGCCACGGCATTTACTTCAGCGGTTTCTAATGAGAGTTTTTCAGCGATAACTTCGATCGATTCAGGAGTTACGTAGCCATCTCGGGCTTGGGCAAGATGAAGTAACGGCATGATTGCAGAGCGCGATCTTGGATAACGCTTAATGATGGTTTCAATCAACGCATCGTCTTTATTTGTTAGCGGCATTAGCGGTCCACATCTCCCATAACTGGGTCAATAGATGCAACAGCTGCGACAACATCTGCGATTAAGGAGCCTTCGCACATTGCCGAGGTAGATTGCAAATTACTAAATGATGGAGTTCTAAAGTGAACTCGATAAGGACGTGTTCCGCCATCAGAAACAATTTGAGCTGCCAATTCACCGCGCGGTGATTCAACTGGGGCATAAACCTGGCCGGCTGGTACGCGGAATCCTTCGGTGACAATTTTAAAATGGTGAATTAGCGCTTCCATTGAAGTCCCCATAATTTGGCGAATGTGGTCGAGTGAGTTGCCCAGGCCATCACCGCCAAGTGATAGTTGCGCCGGCCAAGCAATTTTCTTATCCGCAACCATTACGGGAGCGCCATTTAATTTATCTAACTTGTCGCAAGCCTGTTCAATAATTCGAAGTGACTGCTCTAGCTCTTGCATTCGAATCAAAAATCTTCCATACACATCACAGGTATCTGTTGTGATTACATCGAATCTATAATCTTCATAACCACAATATGGTTCGGTTTTTCTCAAATCCCAAGGCATTCCAGTTGCACGAAGAACCGGGCCAGTAACTCCAAGGGTGATACAACCCGCAAGATCTAGATAGCCCACATCTTTGGTGCGCTTTAGCCAGATTGAGTTTCCAACTAATAATTTCTCATTGTCTTTGAAATTCTTACGTAAATCCTTTACTAGTTCGCGAATTTTTGGCACGGTATCACTTGGCAGATCTTGAGCAACTCCACCAGGGCGGATATATGCCATATTCATACGCAGACCCGAGACCATTTCAAAGATATCGAGAACTCGTTCGCGCTCACGGAAAGCGAAAAACATCGGTGTAATCGCACCTAATTCAAGGGCGCCAGTTCCAAGAGCAACCATATGAGAAGAGATTCGATTTAATTCCATCATTAAGACTCGAATTACGGAAGCGCGTTCCGGCACTTGATCGGTGATATTTAATAACTTCTCAGTTGCTAAGCAATATGCAGTTTCATTAAATAGTGGCGATAGGTAATCCATTCGGGTTACAAAAGTTACGCCTTGGGTCCAAGTTCGATATTCCGTATTTTTCTCAATGCCGGTATGGAGATATCCGATTCCACAACGAAGCTCGGTGATGGTTTCACCTTCGAGTTCCAACATCAGTCTTAATACGCCATGTGTTGAAGGATGTTGTGGTCCCATATTGACAACCACTCGCTCTTCTTTGGCGCTACCAATATCGCGAGCAACGTCATCCCAGTCGCCACCAGTGACTGAATAGATGCGACCTTCAGTGGTCTCGCGAGATGAGGCAAAACTACTCATCGATAAGACCTCCGTTCATCCGGAGCTGGAACAGTTGCGCCGATGTACTCAACCGGAATTCCACCGAGTGGATAATCCTTACGTTGCGGATGGCCGGGCCAATCATCAGGCATCAAGATACGAGTTAGCGCAGGGTGTCCATTGAAAATAATTCCAAACATGTCGAAAGTCTCGCGTTCATGCCAATTATTTCCGGCCCATACTTCTACAAGTGATGGAATATGTGGATCTGAATCTGGTACTGAAACTTCCAATCTAATCCGGCGATTATTTGTCATTGAGAGCAATGGATAAACAGCGTGTAGTTCTCTGCCGGAATCGGCGGGATAGTGAACTCCACTAACTCCTAGGCAAACTTCAAAGCGAAGTTGATTACGAAGAATTAGCGCAACCTCAACTAATTTCTCACGCTTGATATGTAATGTAAGTTCGCCTCGATCAACGACTACTCGCTCAATAGCATCGCTAAATTCGGGGTATGCGCGCTCTAATTGATCGGCGATATCGTCAAAATATGAGCCATATGGGCGTTGGGAAGATCCGGCGCTTACCTGTTGCCGCTCTAATCCACCATAACCAGAAGTATCTCCGGTCCCATCAACACCAAACATTCCTTTATCGCTCATTACTCACCCTTGCCTTGAAAGACTGGGATCTGATGAGTTGGAAGTGATGCCAGCGCTGCTTTCTCAACTTCCGCAATTACTTTCTTGCGATTGATGCCTAACTTCTCATCCTTAATCTGTTCATGGAGTTTGAGAATCGCATCGAGCAACATCTCAGGTCTTGGCGGACAGCCTGGAAGATAAATATCAACGGGGATTATGTGGTCAACGCCTTGCACAATCGCATAGTTATTGAACATACCGCCAGATGAAGCACAGGCGCCCATTGATAAGACCCATTTTGGTTCCGACATTTGATCATAAATTTGGCGAACGACTGGGGCCATCTTCTGGGAGACTCGACCTGCGACAATCATTAAATCTGCTTGTCTAGGTGAAGCGCGGAAGACTTCCATTCCAAATCGAGAAACATCGTATTTCTGTGCCGATCCAATTGCCATCATCTCAATCGCACAGCAGGCAAGTCCGAAGGTTGCTGGCCAGAGTGAATTGCTTCGCATATATCCAGCTAACTTCTCGACCGTCGTTAAGAGAAAACCGGAGGGGAGTTTTTCTTCCAAACCCATTAATCCCACTCCAATCCGCCACGTCGCCATACATATGTATATGCAACAAATACCGTAAGAATGAAGATGATCATTTCTATGAGTCCAAAGAGGGCTAACTCGTCATACGCAACTGCCCATGGATAGAGAAAGACAATTTCAATATCAAAAATAATAAATAACATGGCAGTCAAGAAATATTTAACTGGGAATCTGCCGCCACCTTGAGCTTGTGGACTTGGTTCAATTCCGCATTCATAAGCATCTAATTTCGCCCGGTTATAACGTTTTGGGCCGGCTAGCGCTCCTGCCACAACTGAAAAAACTGCGAATCCGAAACCGATTGCACCAATGATGATTATTGGAATATAGGGATTCACAATCAGGAATCCTAAGCGAGGCCTAGAAAGGGGGCGAAATCAGGAGCCCTTGATACCTGTGTGAACTGCCACAACTCCCCCCGTGAGATTGCTCCATGAGGGGTTTAGCCAGCCATTAGCACTCATTTTTGCTGCTAGCTCGCCTTGATCCGGCCAGGCGCGGATCGATTCCGCCAAATATATATATGCCTCAGGATTTGAAGCGGTCCGCTTGGCAATTTTTGGCAATAACTTCATCAGATAATTCATATAAATATTTTTGAAAATTGGAATTGTTGGTGTCGAAAACTCGACTATCACCATCCGCCCGCCGGCTTTAGTAACGCGAAGAGATTCGCGCAAAGCTTTCTCATAATCCTTGGTATTACGTAAACCAAAGGAGATGGTTGTTACATCAAAAGAATTATCTGGAAATGGAAGTTTTAGCGCATCCCCTTTAACAAATTCCAAATATGGTCGCTTCTTCTTACCAATAGCTAACATTCCTTCGGAAAAATCCAACGCAATTACATCCGCCCCTGCTTTATGAAGTGGTTCGCTAGAAGAGCCTGGGCCTGCAGCAATATCAAGGATTTTCATTCCTGGCTTAGGCGCAATTATCTTCAAGACTTTCTTCCGCCAAGCTTTAGTTCGTCCTAAACTCAATAAGTCATTTACAAGATCGTAGCGGCGCGCAACTGCATCAAACATCGATGCGACCGCCTCGGGATCTTTTCCTAAATCTGCTCGACTCACCAGGTCATCATCTCGGGCGGTACGCTTGCTCCACAACTCGAGACGAAGGCTAACGATGCATATTTCAGTCACCACCGAATTACTTGGTGAGCATCCACACCTTCTGGAAATTTCCGCTCCTGAATATGGTCATGAGTTCACATCTTGGGTTCGTGGCGGAGATGGGTTAGTTGGCCTGGGCGTATTCAAACGACATGTTGTGACTGGCGCTAACCGCTTTGCGGATGCGCAACGCTGGTGGCAGAAAGAGATTAATTCGCTTGAGATTCATAACAATGTTCACGGAACCGGAACGGGTCCAGTTTTATTCACTTCCTTCTCTTTTGATCCATCTGAAGAATCGATTCTCTTAATTCCAGAGGTGGTAATCGGAAGAAGAAATGGTCGAGCATGGATTACTTGGATCGGTGCTAAACCGCAACCTGCGCTAACTACTCTCGCTTCAAAACCAGCGCCACTTAACCTAAATTGGAGCGGTAGTAACGGAGATGTTTGGCAGGAACGAGTCGCCCGTGCTGTTGCCAAGATAAAAGAAGCCCAGCTAGAGAAAGTAGTTTTAGCGCGATTTGCGACGGCAACCAGCGATCAACCAATCCAAGTGCGAAATCTGCTTCGTCAATTAGCACATGATTACCCATCAACTTGGATCTACTCAAATACCGGCCTTGTGGGCGCTACCCCAGAATTATTGGTTCGCCTGAGTAAATCTCTCGTAACTTCACGAATCCTTGCCGGCACAATTCGCAAAACTGGTGACGATGAACGCGATCTTGCTCTCGCCGGATCACTTGCGCGATCCTCTAAAGATTTAGAAGAACACGAATATGCCGTCCGCTCTGTTGCTGATGCGCTCACACCACTCTGTTCCTCTATGAACGTTCCAGAATCGCCATTTGTATTACATCTTTCAAATGTTATGCACCTAGCAACTGATGTAACAGGAGTTCTTAACGATAGCGCTAGCCCAATTAATATTTTTGATCTAGTTTCGAGATTACATCCAACTGCCGCAGTCTGTGGCACGCCAACAGATTTAGCTAAGCGAACTATCGATGAGATTGAAGGCATCTCTCGAGGTCGTTACGCGGGACCAATCGGTTGGATAGATGCCCACGGCGATGGTGAACTTGGCATCGCACTTCGTTGTGGCCAAATATCAGACGATCAAAAATCCATTCGCATCTACGCCGGTTGTGGAATCTTGGCTGGTTCCGATCCTGAGCGCGAATACACCGAATCGCAAGCAAAGTTATTGCCGATGCGAACTGCTTTAGAGAGACACTGAGTATTTTGAAATAACGTTCTTCAAAAATTCAGCATTTTCTTCTCGGCTTGGCATCTTGGCGATAATGACATGGGTTTTTGGATGGATCCGTTTCAGCGCTATTTCAAGCTCTTTGGCGCTGGCAACAACTTCATGAGAAATTCCAAATCCGGCAACAATCTTGGCTAGATCTTGGTTATGGGGAGTGCCGAAAAGCTTTTCAAAACCAGGCACACCGCGTTGTGGCAGAGTAGAAAAAATTCCTCCGCCATTGTTATCTACAACAAGAATTGTTAGCGCATCATCAGTCGGGTTTGCGAGCGCGGAAATATCGTGGAGAAAAGCAAGATCGCCAAGAATTGCAAATGTTTCATCATGTTGAGTTGCTATTCCAAGCGCAGTTGAAATGTTCCCATCTATACCGGCTAAGCCTCGATTAGCGTAAGTAACAAGATCTGCGCGCGGAGTAGCAAAAGCTTCCATATCGCGAATCGGGCGCGAAGAAGAAATAAATAACGAAGTGTCATTCTCAAGATCTTTAGCCACTATTGAAGCTAGTGCGCCTTCTGACCAACTTGGGTAATCAATTAGCGCTGATTTCGCTTTTGCTTCAAACTCCGACCAGAGCTGCCGCCAGTTATCGTCTTTTGTGGAGTTAGTTGCCTTTGGAATTGAATGAAGAATCTCATCCGCACTTCTATTGGTATCGATTTGAGAAGTCCTCGGATCAATAACTATGACATGTTCGGCAAGTTCAATATAAGCATTTATATTTCTCGAAAGTGTGGTCCTACCAATAACTATCACGAGTTCTGGGGTGAGAGTTGTTCTTGCTTTCTCACTTGAGAGAATTATTGATGCATGAGCGAGCGCGTTTTTAAATCTAAGTGGGTCTTCAGAAATTAGTGGCGCGCCTAGAGACCTCGATAGGTTTTCAATTTCCGACTCAGAAAATCCTGCTCGATCATGGCCAACAATTATTACATTACGACTCGTTTCACAATTTAGTTCGGAATTGGGAAAAGGGATTGGCGTCAAATTTATTGGCTTAATGCCAGTAAGCCACTCTTTCGAATCAGTTGGTAGTAGCGGTTCATCAAATTGTAAGTTGATATGCACGGGACCGACTTGAGAGAGAATTTCAGTTAAATCAATCGGGGCCGCGGTATCAATAGATTTTCGCACGAAATCTTTGAAGATATCTTTTTGATTGGTTGTTTGATTAGAACCAGTTTTTCGAAGTTTCGCCGGTCTATCTGCCGTTAATAATAAAAGTTTTAAATCGCTGTGATGAGCTTCTAAAACTGCGGGGAAAAAGTTTGCGACAGCAGTTCCACTTGTGCAGACAACGGGGACGTATCTACCGGATGCCTTTGCGATACCAAGCGCAAAAAAAGCAGCTCCTCGCTCATCAATGCGAACATGTAATCGAATAAGTCCATGCTCTTGCGCTTGATGGAGCGCGATTGAGAGTGGAGCGTTTCTAGAACCAGGTGATAGAACCACATCTGCGACGCCAAGTTCGATTAATTGGCGCACAGTATGTCTAGCAAGATTTGTAGAAATACTCATCTCGCTACCTCCCAAATTCTTGTGATCCGCTGGCGCCACCACTCTAATCTCTCTTTTGAAGCGGCGAGAGTTGCCAATCTCGCCTCATCGATTTCTGGAGTCTCAACTCGAATCTCTCCATTTTTTATCTCATGTTGAGCTATATCTGAGGAAAAAAGTTTCCCGGTAGCTAGCCCACAAGCATAGGAAAGATTTGGAAGCGCTGCCGCCAGTCTAAGTCCATGGGTAATTCCAATTGCGGATTCAAGAGCGCTAGAAACAACAACCGGCAATTTATATCGCGCTTCTATTTCAAGACATTTTGCAATTCCTCCAAGGGGTGCAACTTTCAAAATCAAAATATCGACTGCCTCACTTAAATTGAGCTGAAGAGGAGCGTTGCTTTTCCGCAACGCCTCATCTGCTGCAATTTTTATCTCGATTCCAAGATTCGCTTTTAACTCTTTTAGCTCATCGAGAGTCGCTACCGGTTGTTCCACATACTCTAAGAAATTCCCAGCCACTTCACTATAAATCGCTCGAATATTTTCAATTGCTTCTTTAACTGACCACGAGCCATTCACATCCAGGCGCAGCTTTGCAGATGGCGCGTATTTTCTTACCCGAGCTAATCTCGCTAAATCGCTCTTTAAATTTCCGCCAACCTTGACTTTAAAGACTTGGGCTCCGGAGTAGGCCTCGACTAAATCGGAAATTTCTTGCTCGTTATCGCTATCTGGAATCGTCCCATTTATAACGATGGTTTCACGCTTGATTGGAAAGGTATTCGTTGCCGCTTCAATCGCGCTATCGAGCCAATTTTTTGATTCTAAATCGTTGTATTCAAGAAACGGTGAGAACTCTGCCCAACCGTTTACTCCTTTAAATAGCGCAACTTCTCGTCTAATTAAGCCGCGGAATTTACTTCGAAGTGGTAACTCAATTACTCGAAGTGAGGTAAGAACTTCCTCCAGTTGCATTTCACGGACGCTTTGGAAACTTACCGAAATCTGGTGGTCGCTTTTCCTTAAAGGCATCGCGCCCTTCTTGACCCTCTTCTGTTAAATAGAAAAGTAGCGTGGCATCACCCGCAAGTTGTTGCACGCCAGCCAGACCATCATCTGCTGCATTGAGTCCAGCTTTTAGAAGTCGCAGCGCCATCGGTGAGTGTCGGAGCATCTCTCGCGCCCAAGATACGGTTTCCGCCTCTAATTCACTAACTGGAACAACTGTATTTACCAATCCCATATCAAGCGCTTCTTTCGCATCATATTGGCGGCACATAAACCAAATTTCACGCGCTTTTTTCTGGCCAACATGGCGCGCTAATAATCCTGCGCCATATCCGCCATCAAAAGATCCAACCATGGGACCGGTCTGGCCAAACTTGGCGTTTTCGGCCGCAATTGTGATGTCACAGACAACATGAAGTACATGCCCGCCACCAATTGCCCAACCTGCAACCATTGCAATAACCGGCTTTGGAGTTCGGCGAATCTGAACTTGTAAATCTAAAACATTAAGTCGGCCGATACCTTTTTTGCCAACCGCATCGCTACCTATATATCCGTCATCGCCTCTAACTGATATGTCACCGCCGGAACAAAAAGCTTCCGAACCTTCGCCCGTAAAAATAATCACGCCAACTCTGTCATCGTCGCGCGCCAAATTGAATGCGCTCTGTAATTCGGCAAGTGTTTCGGGTCGGAAGGCATTTCTTACATCTGGACGATTGATTGTTATCTTCGCCATACCTTCAGCAATCTCATATCGAATATCAGTAAAGCCATCAGCGCCACTTTTCCAATCAGGAATCTTTCGACTTCCTGGTTCGCGCTTAATTGGTTTGCTCATATGGCATACCCTACGGTGGTTATGGAATCCCTGGTAAGCCGAGATTTACTTGCTATCGATGCGAAGTGGTCGACCCCACAATTGCTCGAAGCCTTATTGCGAGCCCTAACCGGCGACGGCCCCGCGCTATCGACAGCGCCACTTCCTACTTCGGTATCACCTGATGTTGCACTAGTCGTTACGACTTCTGGATCAACTGGAGCTCCAAAATCGGTTGCGCTTTCTGCTCGAGCTTTAATCGCGAATGCGCGCGCAACTCATAAATTCATTGGAGCAAATGTCGGCGATCGCTGGTCACTCTTATTGCCAACTAATCACATTGCTGGACTCAACGTTCTAATTCGCTCTATAGAACTTGGCACCATTCCAGTTAATTTAGAAAATTCCGCAGATTTCACGGCAATTGTGCCAACGCAACTTCATCGCGCGCTAACAAGTGACTCCAGATTGTTTAACCACCTCAAGGGATGCCGCGCTATTTTGGTAGGTGGCGCTCCATTAAGTGAGGATTTAAGAAAGTTAGCAACTAGTCGAGGATTAAATATTGTCACCACTTATGGAACTACGGAAACTTGTGGCGGTGTCGTCTATAACGGCATAGCCCTAGAGGGAGTCGAATTTAAATTGAAAGATGGTCGAATTGCCATAAAAGGTCCACAACTTGCCAGCGGGTATCTAGAATCAGAGCTTCCAATGGATGATGGTTGGTTTATAACTTCAGACCTCGGTGAAATTCAAGATGGAAAATTAACCGTGCTCGGCAGAATAGATGACCAGATAATCTCAGGTGGAGAAAAAATCTCTCTTAGCGCAATCGAAAATTATCTACAGAATGAGTTTGCTAATCAGGAGATTGTCGCATTTGGTAAAGCCGACCCAGAATGGGGAGAAAAACTCTGTATCGCAACTACTCAAGCGTTATCTATTGATGCTGTTTCAACGAAGTTAAAATCTAAATTTGGAAGCCATGTTTCCCCAAAAGAAGTTCACACAGTTAGCGCCATTCCATACCTATCAATAGGTAAACCCGATCGAAATCGGTTGGCAAATGACTTCGCGTGAAATCTGGATTAAAGGTGCGAGGCCAAAGACGTTAGTCGCCGCGCTGGCGCCGGTAATAGTGGGAACTGCTTTTGCTGGATACGATGCTGAATTTCTAAATTTCTTTCTTGCGTTAATCGTTGCTCTCGCGCTTCAAATAGGTGTTAATTACGCCAATGATTACTCAGATGGGATTCGTGGCACAGACGATGACCGTATTGGACCAACTCGACTGGTTGGCTCAGGGCTAGCTAAACCATTTGAAGTTAAGCGGGCAGCATTTCTATCTTTTGTTGTTGCGGCCATTGCTGGAGTAATTCTTTCGGCAAGAACTGAATGGTTTCTTCTGATTATCGGTGGATTAGCAATCATCGCTGCTTGGACTTATACCGGTGGCCCAAAGCCATATGGCTATCAAGCATTAGGTGAAGTTTCAGTCTTTATCTTCTTCGGGTTAGTTGCCACTCTAGGAACTTACTTCGTTCAAGTGGGATCAATCTCATGGCCGGTAATTTTGGCGGCTATCTCGATGGGTTTGTTAGCTACCGCAATTTTGAACGTTAACAATTTGCGAGATTTAGAGAGAGATGCAAAATCCGGAAAGCGCACTTTAGCGGTGCGGTTAGGCCCTAAAGGAACTAGGGCGCTTTATCGGGTGACTATATTTTTACCGCTTTTGCTCTCGTTATTCCTGGTCACACAATCTGCTTACTTTCTAATCATCTTAATTCTTCTGCCACAACTGCTTCGCGCTAGCCGCCTAGTTAGTTCTTCGGCGCACATCGAACTCTTGGGAAGAACTGGGCAGATTCAAATCTCCTATAGCGTTGCCCTTTCGCTCGCCTCATTGCTAGCTGCTAGATAAAATAAAGCCATGCTCCGACTCGCTTTTATCGCCGCAATAGTTGTAACTGCTCTCATGATTTTTTCAATTATTGATTGTTCGCGAACACCGGAAGCTGAAATTCGAAGTCTTCCGAAGTGGGCATGGTTGGTAATAATCATCTTCGTTCCGGGAATTGGCGCTATCGCCTGGATTGTTGCTGGGCGCCCACAAGGCCCGGGTCGCGGTCGTCGAAAAAAGAAGATTATTCCTCCGGACGATAATCCGGATTGGTTAAAGAAACTATAAGCCGCTGTAAGTGTGGCGACCAGTTCCCCAGACATTTATATATACATAATTAAATAAGTAACTCGATCCAGCTATTAGTGAAAGCCAAGCAGCTTTTCGACCTTTCCATCCTGCGGTAACTCGTGCATGTAAATAGGCAGCATAAAGAATCCATGTGATGAATGACCAGGTTTCCTTGGGATCCCAACCCCAATATCTTCCCCAAGCAGCTTCGGCCCAAATCGCGCCTGCAATGATGGCGAAGGTCCAGAGTGGAAAAACAAATGCAACTAAGCGATATGAAAGTTGATCCAACACATCTAGCGAAGGTAATCTCTTTGCGAATTCACTTCTCTCGCCTTTGCGTTCCATCCGATCCAGCCAAAGGTAGGCGCTGGCAACAGTATTCGATAAAAGAAATAGCCCGCCTGAAAAAATTGCAGCCGCTACATGCACAACTAGCCATGTTGATTGCAAAGCCGGAACAAGTGGTGCGCTGGGGCGATAGAGAAGAGTAATTGCGGTTCCTAGAATTATAAGAATTAGGATTGAAATCGGTAAACCTAACCAACGTAAATCGTACTTTCTTCCGATAACCAAATACGCAAGCGCAAAAGTGAGCGCTCCAGTAATTGAGAACTCATACATGTTGCCCCAAGGCACCCGCGTTGCAGATAAACCGCGTGAAATTACGCCCAATAAAAGAGCAGCTGTCGCAATAATAAAAAATAGCGTGGCAATTCGATTGGATTTCTTGGTTGTGTCTCGATCCATACCGCCTGGCTTTACTGAAAAAGCTGTTGCGAAGGCGTAAGCAAGAAAAGAAAATGCATAAACAAATAGAGCAACGTAGATGAGGTCATTTGATAAATAAGCCCAGTCTCTACCGGTCATTTCTCAACCATCCTCTTAATCTCTTCTTCGACTCCAGGGCGATTACCAAATCCTGCAATTTCAATCTTCTTTCCATTACTTCTCACATATACCCGACGTTGTCGGATAAAGAGCGAAGCAAGTAAGCCGATGATGGCAAAGATACTTCCAAAAAGCGCAGCCTGCTTTCCGGGATCTTTAACAACTTGGAGATTTACCCATGGAACCACACCATTAAATGTGATTGAGCCCACCCCATAGTTATAACTCTCGCCAATCGATAGACCTTTCAAACCTATGCGCTCCATCTCATCGGTGTTTATTCGATAGACCGATTGTGGAACGCCTGAATCCATCTTTAAATCTCCTTGCCAGACTGAAAATAATAACCGCGGATCAAGCAGTTCTGGGAAAGATGAAAAACCTCCCCTAACCTCATCACGCGCTGCAGTTGGGAAGAATGAGGCAACAAATCCGATCTGTGGATCAGCATCTGGAACTTTTATCGCTCCAATTGAAGTCAGGTTGGAATCTTGCGGCAAAAACGGTACCGGGCCTTCAAACTTCACAAAACCTGATTTATCTCGCACCGTAACTAATGGTGAGAAGCCATTTGCTTGAAGATAAACCCGCGTATCACCAAAAGTTAGTGGTTGATTAACTTTTACTATCTTCTCAACTACTTCTGGATTGGGTGGCTCGGTAACGCGAGCAACCAAGGTGTAGTCGAGGGGTTGGCGAGTTTCGGCATCATATTCGGCATCAAATTTTGCTGCCGTAATGGTAAATGGTGGCATCCGTTCTAGATTGAAGAAGCGACCCGGAGCTAAATTGTCATAGCTGGTTGGCACATTTATAAAACGTTCACCAACTGTAACAATCGCTTCGCCTCTCATCCCAAAAACTGAACTCGCACCAATTCCTAACAACACAACGATTAAAGAGAGGTGGAAGAGCAGATTGCCCGTTTCTCTCAAGTAGCCCTTCTCGGCTGAGATTGAAGAGCTATCTCTTGTAATTCGAAATCGATTAGCTCTCAACCAAGCTTCAGCGCTATCTAAAGTTCCATTTGCTTCTTGATAATTTTCAAGATTCTTAAGGGAACTTGGTGCCGGCGCTGGTTTGCGGAGCGCCTCTTTTGCATAATGCCACGAACGAGGAACCACACATCCAATCAGTGATATAAAAAGGAGTATGTATATCGCGGAAAACCAAGGTGATCCGTAAACATCAAATAAGTAGAGGCGATCTAGCCACTTTGCAAACTCGGGATTTGTATCGAAGTATTCGCGGACCTTTAGCGGGCTCTGGGTGCGTTGCGGATAGATAGAACCGGGGATTGAAGCGAGGCCGAGCAGTAAAAGAAGTATCAGTGCATTTCGCATACTTGTAAGTTGTCGCCAGAGATAGCGGAGCGATGAGATTCCTTGAAGTTCGGGCGCGCTCATCAGACCACCGGAATGAAATCAGAGATTGTAGTTCGCAGATCAGCCATAAAAATTTCCCAGAGCCCAGTTACTTGCAACAGGCCAATCAAAATCAATAGAGATCCACCAAAGATTGAAATTGCCTTGCTTCGTTTGGCAATTGCGCTCTGGATAGCACGCGATTTATCAATAACTAAAGCCAAAACAAGAAATGGCGCGCCTAGACCGACACAATATGCCAATGAGAGTATCGCGCCTCTTAACGCACTTGCTTCAATAAAAGATAGCGCTTGCACCGCACCAAGCGTTGGCCCAATACAAGGTGTCCAGCCAAGGCCAAACATAAACCCAAGAAGTGGTGCGCTCCAGATGCCACTTCTCGCTACAAATGGCCGTTTAAAGGAATGATAGAACTTTTCTGGGAATAAGAAAATAAATCCAAAGAAAATAGTTAGTACGCCTAAAAACCTTGCCAGCCAATCTGCGTTTCCAATAATCCGTGCGCCCAATTCACCAAAGAGTGCGCCATATGAAATAAATAGGAAAGAGAAGCCTGAAATAAATAGTGTGGCTCCTAGAAATACTCGACGCCTAGTAGCGGCAACTCCGCTGGTATACGCAAGATATCCTGGAACTAATGGGATTACACACGGAGAAGCAAATGAGATAAGACCTGCAATAAGTGAGACCGCAATCGCAATTAAGATTCCACCATCAAAAACTTGATTTACAAAGTAATTACTCATTAGCAAGCCCTTTTAACAACTCATCCATCTGGGAGTAAGTGATTTCTCCGCTTACTCTTGCTGCGACCCTGCCTTTTTTGTCAATCAGTAACGTCGTTGGAATCGCATTAACGCTGAGTTGTCCAGTGAAATCAATTAAAAGCGCATCATCAGTAATTGTGGGGTAGGTAATTCCAAATCGCTCAACAAATGCTCGCGCTGCAACTATGGTGTCTCTAGTTAATACTCCGACAAATTGGGCTTCCGGGTGGGCTTCTGATAAATCTTGAAGCGCTGGCGCTTCAGCTCGACACGGAGAGCACCAAGATGCCCAAACATTCATTACTTGAACTTTTCCTAGAGTTGCTGTGAATGTTCCACCGTCAAGTGTAGGTCCGGTAATAAGTGGCGCAATCTCTCTTGCATCAGATTTAATCGTCGTGACTATTCCATTGCCTGAGATAAAGGATTGTTCGTTTGTTTCAAATTGCGTCCCTGAATTGCCACAACTAGATAAGAGCAGTGTTAACGAGGCAAATAGCGCAATTCGTCTCATCGCTTCACCGGCAAGAGATGTTTGGCCGGTTCGGTATATGTAAGTCCAACAACGCGGCCAGACGCATCAAAATGGAAAGAGGTCACAGATGCGAGTGAGCATTGGCGACGTCGCGGATCGTGTAGTAATGAGCGTCCCTCAATCGAAGAACGAAGAATCCAGATCGGAAGTTGATGCGAGACTACGAGCGCATCTTTGCCACTCGCTGAAATTCTCGCGGCCTCTACGGCAGCTTTCATCCGGGCAATCTGTTCTTTATAAGGCTCACCCCATGATGGTCGCCAAGGATTCCAAAGATGGCGCCACGCTTTTGGTTGACGTAAAACGCCATCACCAACACCAAATGGTTTACCTTCAAAGATATTCGCAGCCTCAATTAAACGATCATCGCTTTTGATTGAAATTCCATGAGCAATAGAAATAGGTGTTGCAGTCTGTTGCGCCCGCTCTAATGGAGAGGAGTGAATTGCGCCTAGAGAGAGATCTTTTGACCAATTCGCTACCGCTTCTGCCATAGCAAGCCCGCGCTCCGACAATCGCCATCCGGGCTGTCTTCCATAAAGAATGCTCTCAGGATTATGGACCTCACCATGGCGCACAACATGAACGCTCGATGAAATCGCGTTCGGCTCGCTCATATAGATAAGCATAAACGAGAATGCTTAAGGCGGTTTCGTTACTGTTCCCACATGCCACGTATCGCATTCTTTGATGTAGATAACACTCTTACACGTGGCTCAACTCTCTATTTTCTCGGTCGAGGTATGTATGAGAGAGGTTTCTTTACTAAACGCGATATCGGCGCCTGGGTTCTTGCAAATATTAGATTTCGCATGACGGGAACTGAGAAATCTGAAGTTATTGCTCGATTCCAAAAATCAGCAACTGATTTTATAGCTGGACATAAAGTAGATGAGATAAGAAAAATCGGCGAAGAGATTTACAGCGAATTCGTCTCTCCCTCACTCTGGGATGGAACTATGGCGATTGCGCGTCGGCACCTCGATGCTGGTGACGAGGTTTGGCTAGTTACGGCATCTCCGCAAGACTTCGCCGAATTAATCGCAGAAAAATTAGGTTTTTCCGGAGCTCTCGGAACTCAAGCTGCAACCAAAGATGGCAAATACACCGGTGAATTAATTGGTCCATTGCTTCATGGAAAAGAGAAAGCAAGCGCAGTCATAAAACTCACAACAGATCGAAAGATTGATATTAAAGATTGTTTTGCATATTCCGATTCGCATAATGACTTACCGCTACTTAATACAGTTGGTCATCCGAATGCGATAAATCCTGACGCCAAACTTCGAATTATCTCATTTTCTTCTGGCTGGCCGGTACATGATTTTCGGAGATTACGTTGGTTGAATAGATATATTGGTCCTTCAGTCAGCCGTATTGCTGGTTTTTGGACTTACCTAACCGCGCGCAAGAAATAGCGGTAACGTTAGCCAGTTATGTCGCTTTCTCAATCAATTCATGCTGTCGTCGGCACGACATTTGCTGATGAATTACGCGGCCGCAGCGATGATGACTTAGTAAAACTATTTGAACTCCGCCCCGACTTAATAACTCCAATACCAGCAGATATTGCATCACTTGCTACTCGAGCCACTTCCGCCCCAAGTCTGATCAGAGCAATCGAATTGCTTAATCGATGGCAATTAAACCTTCTTGAAGCATGTGCGACCTTTGAAAACACCTTCACTGCAAGTGATGTTATTCAATTGACTGATCCATCTGCCAAAGGAACTCTGGAAGAACTCTGGTCGTTAGCTCTTCTTTATCGAGATGGAAAGAAGTTCCGAACCCCACGAGCTGTAAAAGATATTTTGGGCGAGAACCTCGCTGGACTAGGTCCAAGCGTTGCGCAAGCCATCGACTTTAAACCGTTAAAAAACGCGCCAGCTGCGGCGATTGAATTGTTAGAGAAGTTGACTTGGGGGCCTCCCAAGGGCCAAGTGGATGACATTCACAAAAAAGGCACGCCGATTGAGTGGCTATTAAAGTACCAATTTCTAATTCCTGTTGATTCTCGAACCGTTTTATTGCCGCGCGAAGTAGCGCTTCATCTACGTGCGGGTAAATTATTTAAGAACCTTTCAACCAGTGAACCTGAAGTTATCGGCAAGAAGAAAAGTACAAGCGAAATTGATAGAGCTTCGATTGCTTCGATTACTTCTCTGCTTCGCCTTATTAGTGAACTTTTGAATTATTGGGCAGAAGAGACTCCGAGCGCTATTCAATCTGGTGGGATTGGGGTTAGAGACCTGAAAAAAGCTGCCGAGCACCTTGGAGTAAGCGAAGAGGAGACAGCGTTTCTAGCTGAGTTGGCTTACCAGATTGCGATTCTTAGCGTTGAACCTGATGGTCGAATCCTGCCGAACGCAAACTTTGATGTATTTCTTACTAAGAGTTATGAAGCACAATGGCGCGAATTAGTTGAAACCTGGCGAGAAAGTTCACGAGTCACAGGTTTAATCGGAAGAACAGATTCGCGAAATATTGCAGCCCTTGGTATCGAATTAGATCGACCAAACGCTCCTAAAGTTCGCCGCCACATAATTGAGATTCTTGATAGATACCAAGGAATTTCGCCCAATTTAAGTGAATTAATTGCAACGGTAACTTGGCGCTACCCTCATCGTAAGTCTCTGAATATTAAAGATTTTACTGAGTGGACCGTTCGTGAAGCTGAGTGGCTAGGCATAACAGGCGCTGGCGCACTCTCCTCTTTTGCGAGAAGACTATTAAATGATGAAAAACGGCTAGGGCTAGATAGCGCACTACCCGAACCAGTTGATCACATCTTGATTCAAGGAGATAACACCGCAATTGCTCCTGGACCGCTTACTGTAGAGGTTGCGCGTCACTTATCTACATTTGCTGATATTGAAAGTCGCGGTAGCGCAACCGTTTACCGGTTTAGTGAGAATTCGATTCGCCGTGGACTAGACCATGGACATACCGGTGAAGAAATCCGCAATTTTCTAAAAGAAAGCTCTAAGACTCCGATTCCGCAACCACTCGATTACTTAATCACCGATGTATCGCGTAAGCATGGAAGGTTACGAGTTGGCTATGCGAATTGTTATATTCGATGTGATGATGAAAGTGTAATTGCCGCAATTCTCAAAGATAAAAAATTAGAACACCTTAGATTGCGCCAAATAGCGCCACACGTATTGATCGGCGATTCCGAAAGTGGCGAGATGATGGAGGAACTTCGCGAGTCTGGTTATTTCCCATCTGGCGAAAATGGTCAGGGAGCTGTAATTCAAATGCCGGTTTCGCTTCGCGCTAAGTCGCGACCAAAGCCTCCGAGAATAATTGGAGATTTTCAAAATCCAAGTAAAGAAATTATGGGAATGGCGCTGAAAGCTTTACGAACTGGGGAGCGAGGTAGCGCTAAACGAACTCAAGGTGAAATTCCTAGAAACAGCGCTAGCCAAACTCTTGAGATTCTCAACGAATATCTTGGTAAAGGTGTAGCTCTTGAAATTGGTTACGCGGATACAAATGGCGCGGTCTCACTTCGAACTATTGACCCAATTTCAATTTCGCTCGGAACCTTAGTAGCCCGAGACCATATGACTAATGGTGTTACCCCATTCAAGATTGCGCGAATAACCGGAGTCACGCTCTCATGAATTTACGGCAGACTACCCCCATGGAAATGTTGGAAGATCTGCGCGCTCTGGTTGAGTGTGAGAGCCCAACTGAGGATTTAGCTGCCTGTCGAAGAGTTATTGACCTCTCAAAAACTTTAGGTAAGAAAGTCACTGGGAAAGACGCCGAAATCTTTGATGAAAATGGCCGGCCGATTTTCTGGCTCGGCTCGAAAAATCCAGAAGTGGTACTTCTCTGCCATCTAGATACTGTCTGGCCGATTGGATCATTTACTCCACTCTGGGAAGTTAAAGGTGAGTTCGCCCGAGGCCCGGGTTGTTACGACATGAAAGCTGGATTTATCCAAGCTCTTTATGCGATGAAAGATTTAGATCATGAAAAAGTCGCACTTATAGCAACCACCGATGAAGAGACTGGTTCTGAAACTTCACGTCTACTAATTGAAAAAGTTAGCAAGGGCGCTAGCGCCGTTCTCGTTCTGGAATCTGCGATTGATGGAAAAGTCAAAGTTGGACGAAAAGGAACAGCGATGTACCGCATCACGGTTCATGGCCGCGCCGCTCATGCTGGTTTAGAGCCTGAGAAAGGTGTAAATGCCACAATTGAAATAGCAAAGGTCGTTGAGAAATTAATTGGGATGGCCAATCCTGCTGCCGGAACTACGGTTGTACCTACTTTGATGAAATCTGGAACAACAACTAATACGGTTCCGGCTCTTGCAACCCTAGAAGTTGATGCTCGCTCTTTCCAAGTTAAGGAAATGGAACGAGTTGAAAATGAAATCAAATCTATAAAACCTTCGAGCGCTGAAGCCAGAATTGAAATTAGCGGTGGAATTAATCGCCCACCACTTGAAGAGGAATCGACCAAAGAATTATTCAAACTCTGTGAAATCTCCGCCAAGAGAATTGGCATAACTATTGGTTCTGCTGTTGTTGGTGGCGCCAGCGATGGCAATTTCGCCGGAATCCATACTCGAGTACTTGATGGCCTTGGGGCCGTTGGAAGTGGCGCCCACGCGCTAACGGAAAACGTATCAATCCCACACCTAGAAGAAAGATCTAAGTTGTTAGTCGAACTAGTTCGTGAGATATTGAAATGAGCGATGGCCCGCTAATAGTTCAAAGCGATAAAACGCTGCTGCTTGATATCGATCATCCTCTTTCTACTGATTGTCGGCGCGCAATTGCGCCGTTCGCCGAACTTGAGAAATCGCCCGAACATATTCATACCTATCGTCTAACTTCATTGGGGCTCTGGAACGCTAGAGCAGCCGGACATGATGCTGAACAAGTCATAGATACGTTATTGAAATATTCTCGTTACGCGGTTCCAAATGCTTTATTAATTGATGTAGCAGAAACTATGGGACGGTATGGAAGATTACGTCTTGAGTCTCATCCGGTACATGGTTTGGTTTTAATTTCAAATGACGTCGCAGTATTACAAGAAGTAATTCGTGCAAAAAAAGTTGCACCACTTCTTGGGGCTCGAATTGATGATGAGACAATCACAGTTCACCCAAGCCAACGTGGCCACTTAAAGCAAGCTCTGTTGCGGCTTGGTTGGCCGGCTGAAGATTTTGCCGGCTATGTTGATGGCCAATCTCATCCAATCTCCCTTAACGAAGAGGGTTGGAAGCTTCGTGAATATCAGAAGCTCGCCGCTGAAGGTTTTTGGCATGGCGGTTCTGGTGTTGTAGTTCTTCCCTGCGGGGCTGGAAAGACTTTAGTTGGTGCAGCCGCGATGGCACATGCTCAAGCAACGACTTTAATTCTGGTAACAAATACTGTTGCCGCAAGGCAGTGGCGTGATGAATTACTGCGCCGCACTTCGCTTAACGAAGATGAAATTGGTGAATATTCCGGTGCAAAAAAAGAGATTCGCCCAGTAACCATCGCAACCTATCAAGTTATGACAACTCGTAAGCAAGGTGTTTATGCCCACCTTGATCTCTTCGATTCTCATGATTGGGGATTGATCATCTACGACGAAGTTCATTTACTACCGGCGCCTATATTTAGATTTACCGCTGATATTCAATCGCGCCGAAGGCTCGGTTTGACCGCAACTTTAGTTAGAGAAGATGGCATGGAAGGTGAAGTCTTCTCGCTTATTGGCCCAAAGAGATTTGATGTTCCGTGGAAAGAAATTGAAGCGCAAGGGTATATAGCTCCAGCTGATTGTGTTGAAGTTAGAGTTACTTTGACTGACCATGAACGTCTTACCTATGCCACTGCGGAACAAGAAGATAAATATCGATCTTGTTCCACCACTGAAACCAAAAAGAAAATTGTCTTGGCTCTCGCCAAGAAGCATGCTGAAGATCAGACTTTGATTATCGGCCAATATATAAACCAGATAGATGAACTAGCCGCAGACCTCAGTGTGCCAATCGTTAAGGGCGAAACGCCAGTCAAAGAGCGAGAGGAGCTATTCGCTAAATTCCGCTCGGGCGAACTGAAATGTCTAGTTGTTTCAAAAGTAGCGAATTTCTCAATCGATCTTCCGGAAGCCTCGGTTGCGATTCAAGTTTCCGGGACCTTTGGTTCACGCCAAGAAGAGGCGCAACGCCTTGGTCGAATTCTTCGCCCGAAATCCGATGGTAGGACTGCGCGTTTCTACTCTGTGGTTGCGCGAGACACTATCGATCAAGATTTTGCACAGAACCGCCAGAGATTTTTAGCCGAACAAGGTTATTCATATCGAATTATTGATGCAGATGAAGTTCTACGTTCTTAATTACTGAGCTCAATAGATCGATCTCTGGCTGCCTTCATCGCCTCATAAACAATTTCATCGAGTTTTTTATCGCTAAATACCTTGAGTGCGGCTGCTGTTGTGCCATTAGGGCTTGTAACATTTTCTCGTAACTCTTTTGCTTCTTTCCCAGATTGATCTAACATCGCTGCCGCACCAATTAACGTCTGGGAGACAAGAGTCTTTGCAGCGCTTTCATCAAGACCTAAACGCGTTGCCGCTGAAATCATCGCCTCCACAAATGCAAAGAAATACGCGGGCCCAGACCCGCTCGTAGCAGTTACTGCATCCATGTCCTTTTCCTGCATGACTAATACTCTCCCAGACTTGCCCATCAAATCTCTAACCCAAGCGATGTCGCTATCCGAAGCTTTGCTACCTCCAGCCACAACTGACATTCCGTTGCTGATTAGCAACGGCGTATTGGGCATAACCCGAACAACTCGCACGCTTTTCGGAATTAGCGATTCAATCCTTTCGCATTTAACGCCTGCCAATAACGAAACTAATAAGGAATCCGGCTTCAATCTTTTAGAGATTGCTTCGAGGGTTAGAGCTAAGTCTTGAGGCTTTATAGCCAGGAGAGTCACGTCAGAATTTTCAATGGCGCCACTGCTAACATGATATTTATCCGTTAATTCGGCAACCCGTTCTTCTCGCTTCTCTAATATCGTGATTGCCTCTGGTGAGAATCCGGAACGCAAGAGCGAAGCAAGTAAGGCTTCTCCCATAACGCCAGCTCCAATAATCGCTGGTTGAGTAAATGACATATGACAAGGCTACTTTGATTCCGTATCCTTTAGCCTCTTATGCCCGAATTTAAAGATAACTTCCCCCGGGATTGGTTCGAATTCCCCAACCCTTTGGATACTTCTGAGATCTTTAAGTGCGACCTTACCTGGTTAACTTCTAATTGGAACTGCACGTTTGGTAATGGTTGTAAAGGTATAGATAAGGCTCTTCCTGACCATGGTTGCTGCTCAGATGGCGCCTACTATTTCGATAAAGCGGACGAGAATC
Organism: Candidatus Nanopelagicaceae bacterium; assembly: GCA_049451055.1. GTDB lineage: Bacteria > Actinomycetota > Actinomycetes > Nanopelagicales > Nanopelagicaceae > MAG-120802. The sequence goes on from JBMTVF010000006.1 coordinate 37,217, forward strand.
GCGTAATCAAAGCAGCCCGAAGGTTGACTAAAGATATTTGGCAGAATTACGCAGTTGCACGAAAAGGTGGAAAATTCAATATTTCAGAGATTGGATTAGATAAAGACCGAAAGACTAAGAAGGTAAATAAGACTTGTATTTTCTTTAATGAGCGTTCATTCGGTGATAAAAATTTTGGATGTGCGCTCCATCATCTTGCGATTCGAGAGGGTGTTCATTTCAAAGAAACTAAACCGGATATTTGTTGGCAACTCCCACTTAGAAGGTCATGGGAGAGTCGCGATGTAGGCGACGCCACTATTGATGTTGTGGTTATTGGAGAGTACACACGTAAATCTTGGGGAGCGGGCGGTGAAGATCTAGATTGGTACTGCACTTCCAATTCCGAGGCACATACCTCATCTGTTCCCGTGTACATATCGCAGAAAACAGAATTGATTGCCTTGATGAATGAACCGGCTTACCAAATTCTCAAAGAAAAATGTGACTTAGTAATTGAGTCGCGAGAAAATCGCAAGTTGCGCTCACTTCCGCTTTTTGTCCTTCACCCGGCTTCCCGGTAGAACTCGGTCAACTAGCTCTTCTACCACTAACGTAATATCACCTTTTGCGCGATCTAAATTTGCTTCAAAACCCTTCAGAGCTTCCGTAATTGCCGGTTCACTTATCACACCAACAAGAGGGCCGTATTTATCTTTAAATAAGTTATTTGCAATACGGCTTATCGCACCAGCTAGCTCGCTGCGCGCTTCATCAAGTGATGGTTCGGGTCGAACTCCTTGCAATACTCCGGCAGCCGGATCTTCACGAAGCGCACGTAAATAACTTTCTTTCAGAGAATCTGCTGAGTTTTCCGAGCCCATAATGACTAATCCTCTCAGAGCACTAGCATGAGTTCCATGCGAAGCGTTTTCTTGCGTTTAGTGCCTCTGGTCCTGCTTGCCCAGCTGATTGCTCCTGTATCTGCGCCTGCAATCAATTTCAATTCCGCGCCCGCCACAAATTGGGGCGTTATCTTGGCAGGGGAATCTTCTACCCAATCGATTATTGGCGCTACAAGAAATTCAAATTTGGAGGGAAATGCAAAATCAGAATGGAAGGTGAATTACAAAAATTTTCCGGAAAATGCCCAGCGTGCCGTTCAACAAGCCATTGATATCTGGAGTAGAAATTTCGAATCTAAAATAACAATAAATGTTGATGCAGTTTGGGAGGCCAATAAAAATAATCAGGTACTGGGCGCGGCTCGCGCTGGTTATTACTTTAATGCTTTTCCAGGAGCCCCAGATGAAGATCTTTGGTACCCCTCAGCTCTTGCTAATACTCTCGCAGAGAAAGATTTAAACCCAAATCAAAGTGAAATAATATTAAGTATTAATTCAACGCCTAATTGGTATTTCGGAATTGATGGCCGTCCTACACCGAATTCCTACGACCTTGTATCTGTTGTTCTTCACGAAATTGCGCACGGTCTCGGATTTATGTCTAATGCGCAATATGACAAATTCTTAGGAGCAGCATACCTGACTCAGCCAACACCGTTTGATGCTTATGTACAACTTCCTGATGGGAAGACATTTAATAATTTCTGTTCTCGCTCCACGGAACTTGGACGCGCCATGATAAATCCCTTAGTTTGGTCGGGAGAATTAGCCGTAGCGGCAAATGGTGGAGTAAAGCCAAAGCTTTACGCTCCAGCTCCTTTTGAAGATGGTTCTTCAATTTCACATTTGGATGAAACAACTTTTACTAGACAGAGTTCAGATGTAATGATGACGCCAAATATGGAGCAAGGGGAAGTTTTTGCGGGCCCAGGCCCAATCACGCTTGCCATGATCCAAGATATGTTGCGAAAACCGCCAGCCATAGTTGCTACGGGAATTCCCGCAAAACCGCTAAATGTTCGCTCAATTATTGGCGATAAGTACGCGATTATTACCTTTGATGCCCCTGAATGCCGACGAATCGATCGAGTACAAAATTACAAAATAACAATTAACCCGACTGGCGAGACGCGCACATTTAGGGCTACGCCATATCGTATTACTGGATTAAAGAATGGAACTAATTACACATTCTCCATAATTGCAGAAAATGCAGTAGGAGCTTCCGAACCAGTTACAACTAATTCAATTAAGCCCCAAAGCACTCCTAACTTGATCGAAGTGGATCGTATTTCAAAAGTAACTCATCTTGCTACTACAACTTTCAGGGGTAAGCCGGCAATAATTTATAACGATACTGGGCTAAATAAATTAAAGATGGCGATTCGTAGTGGCGATAAATGGCGCATTTCAACAGTCAGAAGAGGGCTACAAATTGGTCAGATTTCGATTTGTAAAAGCGGGTCTGATGCAAAAGAAAAAATGCACGTCTTCTACGGTGAATTTACAAGAAAAGATTTAATTCTTTCAACATTTGATGGTAGACGTTGGGATAACCAAACCGTAGATGGAAACGGAGAATCTATCCAGAACTACAAGGAAATAGATCGCAGAAGAACCGCATCTGACGTTAGTGTTTCAAATGGCTGCGCAATCACTGAAGATGGACTTCAGGTTTTCTATCGTGACGAATCTCAAGGAATTCTCCTAGGCGCTGTAGATAAAGGCGATGGTTGGGAGTATGAAATCGTTGATGGCGATCTCGATACCAGGGGAAGAACTACTGGCGATGTTGCCTTCAATTTATCTGTAACGACTCTTGGAAATACTGTATATCTTTTGTATGACTCAGTTCTAACTATCAATTCAAATGATGTAGTAACTTCCGGTGAAATTCGATTAGCGATTAGGGAATCGGCAGATCCTGAAGATTGGGTTTATGAAACATTAGATGGTCCAAAATCAGGAAATCCTGTAGCGGGTTTTGCAACCGCTTTATTTACCTCAAAGTCATCGGTAAACGCAGCTTGGTTATCAGTCAGATCTAATCCATTGAATAATCCAACGATCTTAAGCGTTGCCAATGTGACTGACGGAGGTTCAATAAGTACTTTAATGGCTCCTGAATTCGGCATCATGGGTGCGCCCATAAGATTTGATGGGCAACAAGTCTCATACTCATGCGGAAAACGACTCTGCTCAACAGACCTTTCAAAGGTAAAACTACTAAGCGCCAATTTGCCTTTGAGTGACTCTGGAAATGTAATCTCGTTTGATAAGAAACGATATCTACCTATAACGATAGATGAGAAGCTAGTTCTAGTTAGAAGATAATCTTTCGATATCGAATATTTACTTCTTAGGTCAGCTCGCTGGAATTCAATCCTACTTTGCGAGTTCGTTCGATTCGCATAATCAATCGTTCATCTGGATCTGGACAGGCCACGTAATTATCTTTTTCTAACCAATCCCCCGGCGCGAGCTCTCTCTGTTTAGCTGGAAGTAGCGCCGAGACCGCTTGCAGAGCAAAGAAACAAAAGTGTTTTCCTTCTGGAATTTTAATCTGATTTGAGTTTGTCAACTCAAAGTAATCTCCTGGCTTTAAACCACAAACGGATCTTCCTTCGATTCGGTCGACTATGACTCGAAGGTCATAAAGTTCCATATCGTTCTCACTCACCCTGCAATTATAATTGCTTCTATTTAATTTAAATCATTTTCACTCGTATAAATCAATTTGTGGAGCCGCCCGCGGGAATCGAACCCGCGACCTTCGCTTTACGAGAGCGACGCTCTACCGACTGAGCTAGGGCGGCGAGATTAGTCGAGCGTTATCTCGCCATTCGGTGTCGATAATACAACTGAGACAATTCCAGTTTCGCCATCAAATTCTGATGGGTTTCTATATACAACATCCACGTCCTTAAAAGCTCTACTTGGCTCTGAACCAAGCCAATTTCGAATAGTTGATTCATCTCCTGAAATCTCAACTCGCAAGATCTCAGCTACCGGCTTGCCATCGGCTGAAGGATGATCTTTTGTCTGCCACTGGATGAAAAATGGAAGCTGTGAATCTTCAATCGTTCCAAGAACTCCGAGTTGTTTCCATTTCAATTCTGTTCCATCTGGACGCTTTCTTGATCCCTCAATCGCATTGCGGCCTAATCGAGTTTCAACTGGTGTTATGTCATCGGTAGCGACCACCCAAGTCATCCAACCGCCACCTTGGCTTGCCCGTTGAGAGACTGCTTTGCCAAATGCAGATTCTTCTGCGGCTGGGTGTTCGAGAGGACAGACAACTTCTAAATAATGTCCATTTTTTAGAGGGAGAGTGAAATTTCTTGTGCCAAATCGAGGATGAATTCCACCATCAACAAATGCGGAACCTAAACGAGAACCGATCCTCTGGACAACACCGACTAGCTGCTCATACGAAGTCGCATAAGAGAGATGGTCAAGTCTGAATGGCATGGGTGAATTCTGCCCTATGAGAAAGGGTGCTAATTACCACGGTTTAACGACGCGAATGTGAGGAAAACCCGCTCAATAAGAAGTAATTGTGCAGCATTTGTAGTTAATAGCTCGCGGACCTGACTGATTACCGATAACAGTTGCGCAATTTCCTCGCGCTTAAACTTCTCGGCGATCTTGTCAATCTCTTCGCTTAAATCAGAGTTGATTCGCTGTTCCAAATCCAACAGAGCGTCCCGAAAAAAAGTTGAATAATCCAAAAGAGCGCCGTCAAGTTCATCTTTGATTGCTCGATTTAATCTAGATTTCTGATCCTTTTCCAAATCCTTTACTGCTTTAGCGCCACCAGATATCAGGCTGCGACCCGTGCCCTGTAAGGCGCTTTTTAACTCGTCGATTTCTCTCTCAGATCTCTCGGAAAGTGATGAGTTAGATTTCTCGGTAGCTATTTCCAAGAATCTTCCCGCCGCTTTTATTGCGCTTGATTCATTCTTTACCGTGAATAATAATTCAAAATACTGCCTACGTGATTTTTTGAAAGTATCGTCTTTTAGAAATCCTTTAGCCCTTCCGATATGTCCATGCGATATGCGAGCTGCAAGTTCGGCATCTGATTTTTCTATATTAAAAGATTTTTGTAGAAATTTTGCAATTTCAGTAGCACTAGGTGTTTTCAAATTTAAATGTCGACAACGCGATCTGATTGTCGGAAGCACATCTTGAAGGGTCGGTGCACATAGCAGCCAGATAGTCTGACTTGCCGGTTCTTCTAGCGCTTTTAATAAAGCATTTGCGGCCGCTTCTGTCATTCGGTCACAATCTTCGATTACAACAATTCTCCAAGGTGATGTAGATGCGCCCCAAGCAGAACGGCTTACTGCTTCTCTGATTTCATCTATCTTTATAGATACTCCACTTACATTAAGAATTTCAACATCGGGGTGTGTGCCATTTAGGACAGTGACGCACTCGGTGCATTCGCCACATCCATCATTTTTGCAAATTAGAGCAGCTGCAAATGCTTTTGCTGCATTGGATCTTCCTGAGCCTGGTGGTCCGGTAAATAACCAGGCGTGGGTCATTTCTTGCCCAGTTGAACCAGTTCTCGCAGCTGAAATTGCACTTTCTAAAGAAGCAATGACTCTCTCTTGATCAACAAGTCCTGAGAAAACGCGCGAGGTCATTTCACCAATTCTTGGACTCGAGCAACTATTTGAGCATGAATTTCTGGGACTGGTTTTCGGGCATCAATAACTAGGTAACGGTCTGGATCAAGAGAGGCTAGTTGAAGGTATTCCTGGCGCACTCGATTGTGAAAATCTATTGATTCACTCTCAAGACGATCTGCATTCTTTTTTCGTTTCAAACCGATATCTGCTGGTTGATCGAGAATTATTGTTAATGTTGGAAAAAGAGACTCGGTAGCCCAACGACTAATTCGCGCAACTTCATTTGATGACAAAGTTCTTCCAGCTCCTTGATAAGCGATTGAAGAATCAAAATAGCGATCGGTTATGACAATCTCGTCTCGCTCAAGCGCAGGTTTTATTTTGGAATAGACATGATGAGCTCGATCAGCGGCATATAACAACGCTTCTGCTCGGGGTGAAATTTGACCGGTTTCATTAGCAAGGAGAATTTTTCGCAAACCTTCTCCCAGCTTGGAGCCTCCAGGTTCGCGAGTAAGAGTTACAACTTTTCCTTCTTCTTCAAACCAACCTTTTAGTAATTTTGCTTGGGTTGATTTCCCAGAACCTTCGCCACCTTCGAATGCGATGAAGATTCCGTGTGCGCGATCAGAAGTGATTGAACCAAGTTCACCGCGTAAAGCGTTTAATACATCGGACCAAAAAGAAACACCGGGACGATCTTTCATCTGGTGATAAGAAATTTGTCCTACGAGTGCGGCTAAGAAACCACCGCCAAGCATCGTGAAAGCGGCACCGTTGTAAGTAAGTACTGCTTCACCAAAAGCAAAGGTGTGTTCGCCAATTGCTGCTGCAATCAGTGGAGAAATCGCTAAAACTACTACAAGTGAAATTCTGATAAGGGCTTGAACAAAGGCAAAGGTTCGACCACGAATTTCATCGCTGACTTCCATGCCAAGCATGGTGAATCCACTGACCCAACAAACCCCGGAAAACAAGCCAATAATCAATACCGTCAAGATTGCAATAACCAGGTTCTGTAGCAGCGATAGAACGATTAGGAATATGCCCGCAATAGTAAGTGCTGCGCCAAATAATCTTCTTCTGGAGAACTGTGAAAATATCTTTGGACCAAGGGCAATGCCACCAGCAAGCCCAGTAAAAACAGATCCAAAGAGAATTCCGTATGCGGCGTCACCAGCATTTAGATCGCCAACAAAGGTTCTGGCAAGACCAATCACGGCACCGGCTGCAATGAATGCGCCGATCATTCCGATTATTAAGCCACGAACAACTTTTGAAGAGAAGATAAATTTAGCGCCATCGGTAAGGGATGAAATCATTGATGGAGTTGCTTTGCTGTTTTGTAGATGATTTTTTGGAATATCGATTCTGGAAATTGCAATGGCGCTAAATAAGAAACTTACTGCGTTTACGTATAGTGCAAGGTCCACAGCAGAATAATTCTCTAGCCCAATTGTCGCGCCAACTGCTGTTGCGGAAATTGAGAGGATAGAGAAAATAATGGCGGCCACCGGAGCGCTTCCATAAGCTGCAAATAGCGACATCTGATTGGCATTTTCTAATTTATTTTTTGGTACCAGATTTGGAACAGTTGCTTCTTTGGCAGGGCTCCAAAACATAGTTACGCATTCGACAAGTACTGTTGCTATATAAAGCCAGAGATAGTTTCCAACAATTGGTATTGAAATAAATAAAGCTGCACGAAGTATGTCTCCAATTACCATGACAAGTTTGCGATCAAAGCGATCAGCAATGACGCCAGCAATTGGGCCGAGAATTACCGAAGGTAGAAGTCTTGCAATAAAAACACCTGCAATTGCGAAGTTCGCGGTTGCGTAATCCCCGCCAGCCAGTTGTTGGGCAAGTGCAGTAGTAGCAAGAAGTCCGAGCCAATCACCCAGAGAAGAGAAGGACATGGCGTTCCAAAGCCGTCGAAAAGCGGGGATTCTTAAGACGCTCTCATTGGCCCTAATTGAGCCAGCCTGCGGCGTTGGAATTGTCCCTGACATAGGGAAAGCCTATTACTCGCTCTGCTTTGCTTTTCCAGTAGCGCTCTTCTTGCTCTTTTTCTTTGAGCCAGCGTCGGAGATAGTTTTCTCAGTAAGAGTTGGTGCTTTTTTCCGCTTAGAAGTTTTTTTCTTCGGCGCTCCACCATTTTCAAGTTCCCAGGCTCTTCGACCTGCGAGTAACTCTTGAGCGCGCTCAATAGTCATCGCTTCAACGGTATCACCACGGCGAAGCGTGGCATTGGTTTCGCCATCAGTTACATACATACCGAATCTGCCATCTTTAATAATGATCTGTTTATTTGTTGTTGGATCAACGCCAAGATCTTTTAACGGAGGTTTGGCAACGCCGCGACGGCGAACTTTAGGTTGTTTATAAATTTCTTCAGCTTGATCAAGTGTGATGGTAAATAATTGATCTTCAGTTGTAAGAGTTCTGGAATCTACGCCGCGCTTTAGGTAAGGACCGTATCGGCCATTTTGGACGGTTATCTCTTCACCGGTTTGGCTATCGGTACCAAGAGTTCTTGGAAGGGAAAGAAGTTTTAGCGCATCATCTAAAGTGACAGTGTCTAACGTCATCGTAGAAAGAAGTGAAGCGGTCTTTGCCTTTACTTCATTTTTCTTTTTCTTACCTTCTACTTCCGGAAGAATCTCAGTAATGTAAGGACCGAACCTTCCGGATTTAGCAATGATTGGAAGATTTGTAGTTGGATCTGTTCCAAGTTCTCGTTCACCAGAAGGAGCAGCAAGAAGTTCGATTGCTTTTTGCAGAGTTAGTTCGTCCGGTGCCATTCCCTCTGGAATATTGGCGAATTTACGATCATCGCCTTGTCCTTGTTGAAGATATGCACCGTATCTGCCGACGCGGATTTCAATATCTTCACCCATTTTCATGGTGTTGATTTGTTGAGCATCTATTGCGCCAAGGTCAGCTGCTAGATCTTGAAGGCCTGGTTGACCACCATGGCCATAGAAGAAGTTGGTAAGCCATTCGACGCGTTCGGCTTCACCGTTAGCTATCTTGTCGAGATCTTCTTCCATGCTGGCGGTGAATTCATAATCAACTAACTTTGAAAAGTGTTGCTCTAGAAGGCCGGTCACGGAGAAGGCAAGGAATGTTGGCACAAGTGCACGACCGCGCTTAACAACGTAACCACGATCTTGAATGGTTTGAATAATGGATGCAAATGTCGAAGGGCGACCGATGCCAAGTTCTTCAAGTTTTTTAACAAGAGTTGGTTCGGTATAGCGCGCTGGTGGTTTGGTTTCATGTGATTCAAATTTGTAATCGGTGACATTGATTAATTGACCTTCGGTCATTGCGGGAAGACGTTTATCGGACTCTTCTTCGTTCTTTTCATCAGTGACATCCTCATAAGCGGCTAAGAATCCAGGGAATGTGACAACAGATCCGTTTGCGCGGAAGATTGCGGCTTCGCCATTTTTAGTGTTTACATCAAAATCAACGCGCGCCTGCATCTTCTTGGCATCTGCCATCTGTGAGGCAACGGTACGTTTCCAAATCAAGTCATAAAGTGAGAGTTGATCTCTAGTTAATTCTGGTGCTAGTTCGCCAGGGGTTTTGAAGGTATCTCCTGCTGGTCTGATTGCTTCATGTGCTTCTTGTGCATTTTTAGATTTTCCTTCATAGACACGCGGTGAATCAGGAATATGGTCAGCTCCATATAAAGATTTAGCGGCGCTGCGCGCAGCTTTAATTGCAGTTTCTGACAAGTTAACTGAATCGGTACGCATATAGGTGATGTAGCCGCCTTCATAGAGGCTCTGTGCAATGCGCATTGTTAGCTGTGCGCCCCAACCAAGTCGGCTTCCAGCATCTTGCTGCATAGTTGAAGTGGTAAATGGTGGTTTGGGACGTTCGGTTCGTGGCGATTCTTCAATCGATTTAACTTTTAGCTTTTCACCAGTTAGTGAATTAGAAAGTTTGGTTGCTTCACTTTCGCCAAGTAAGAGAATTTGGCTGGCGTTCTTTTCTTTAAGCGCGCCATTACTATCAAAATCATTTGTGGTCGCAAGGCGCTTGCCATCGACGCTGATTAGCCTTGCGTTAAATCCTTGGTCAGTTGTTGCTGTTAAATCCCACCAAGTTGATGCGATAAAAGCCATACGTTCGCGTTCGCGCTCCACGATAAGCCTGGTGGCAACAGATTGCACACGGCCAGCAGAGATGCGTGGCATAACTTTTTTCCAGAGTACAGGTGAGAGTCGATATCCATATAGTCGATCTAGAACACGCCTGGTTTCTTGGGCATCTACGAGTCGTTGGTCGATATCGCGAGTTTCATTTACCGCTTTGAGGATTGCTTCTTTAGTGATTTCATTAAATACCATTCTTTTAACTGGAACTTTAGGACGAAGGATCTCCATCAAGTGCCATGCGATAGCTTCACCTTCGCGGTCTTCATCGGTTGCCAGAATTAATTCATCGGCATCTTTTAATAAATCCTTTAACTCTTGGACTTTATCCTTCTTATCACGATTAATTACATAAAGTGGCGCAAAATTATTTTCAATATCTACACCTTCGCGCGACCAAGGGAATTTCTTATATTCCTTGGGAATATCAGCAGCGCGTTGGGGTAAATCACGGATATGACCAACGGAGGCCTCGACGATGTAATCGTCGCCGAGGTAGCCGCCAATCTTTCTTGCTTTAGCCGGTGACTCAACAATCACCAGCTTCTTTAGCTGCTTTGCCAAGTTATCCGATTGAGGTTGACTTACGTCGACCGCGGACCAGCGCAGCTACGATGATTATGGTTGCGACAAGTGCAATCAGAAGATTTGCAGTGTCATTTCCTTCAAGCGTAAACCTTACGACCGCCGGCGTTACAAGAAGTGCAACCAAGTTCATAACTTTGATTAATGGGTTGATTGCAGGGCCAGCAGTATCTTTAAATGGATCGCCGACGGTGTCACCAATAACAGTTGCGGCGTGAGCATCGCTGCCCTTGCCACCATGATTTCCGTCTTCAACCATCTTCTTTGCGTTATCCCATGCGCCACCTGAGTTAGCTAGGAATACCGCCATCAAAGTTCCAGTTCCGATTGCACCAGCAAGAT
>JBMTVF010000007.1:0-44932 GCA_049451055.1 Candidatus Nanopelagicaceae bacterium
AGATTTGCAACATCTTCACGAGAAATCATGGGGTTACCTTACCGAAACTAAATCACTCTCGGATTTGGCCTTCGCCCCTCACAATCCAAGTTGTGGTGGTCATCGCTTCTAAACCCATTGGTCCACGAGCATGAAGTTTCTGGTTTGAGATTCCAATCTCAGCTCCAAATCCCATTTCTTCACCATCTGTAAATCTTGTAGAGGTATTAACCATAACTGCAGCGCAATCCAAGTGAGAGACGAATCGTTCTATTGTGGGCTCGTCCTCAGAGACTATTGCTTCCGTGTGCTGTGTTCCGAATTCATTTATGTGCCTGATAGCGTCTTCAACACTTGAAACCATAGCGATATTCATCTCCAGAGTTCCATATTCCGTTCCCCAAGATTCACTCGTGGCCAACTTCGCTTCAATCTTATTATTTTTGGCAACTTCTAATGATTGAGCGTCACAATTCAAAGTAACTCCTCTTGATTTCAATTCTTGAAGAGCTTTAGGCAAAAAATCTTTCGAAATAGCTGAATGGACGAGAAGAGTTTCCGCTGCATTACATACTGAAGGGCGATGAGTCTTTGAATTAATAATTATTGGTATTGCCTTCTCTAGATTGGCATATTGATCGACATAGACGTGGCAAACTCCCGCTCCGGTTTCAATTGTGGGAACCAATGCCTCATCTACCACTGTCCGAATAAGAGCTGCAGATCCGCGCGGAATTACCAGATCAACTTTACCTCGAGCGTGAAGTAATGCTCGCACAGTATCTCGATCATCGGATGGAATTAATTGAATCACTTCGGGTGAAATCTTGGTCTTGGCTAAAGCCGTTTTCATTACCTTTACAAGAATCTCGTTACTAAATTTTGCTGTTGAAGATCCTCTAAGTAGAACTGCATTTCCAGACATTAAAAGTATGACTGAGGCATCTACAGTTACATTTGGACGAGCCTCATAGATCATGCCCACTACTCCAAACGGAACTGTAATTAAATTTTGCTTTAATCCATTTGGCAAAGTTCCGGATCGAAGCACTCGTCCCAGAGGATCTGGAAGCGATGCGACTTTTCTATTGCTTTCAACAATTCCTGCAATTCTCTTACTGGTCAATTCCAACCTATCAAGAAGACTTTCTGAGAGACCTGCGGCTCTTTCGCGATTCATATCTTCTTGATTAGCCTTCAAAATCTCAGTCATATTTTCTTCGAGAGCGCTAGCAATTGCATTTATAACTTCTCGGCGCGATTCAATGCTGCTTCCACGCAATGTAATAGAGGCTTCGCGGGCTCTCTTCGACAACTCAGCTATCAACAAGTCATTACTCATAACATCACCAAATCGTCTCGATGTACTAATTCACGTTCGAATTCAGCTCCAAATTCCTCTTTCAGAACTCGAGTTGTTTTACCTAGCATTTGAGGAATTTCTGATGAATCAAAACCAACTAAACCTCGAGCAATAACCTCTCCTGTTGGAGCCACTATTTCAATTGCATCTCCGGCATTGAAGTCACCTGTGACCTTCGTGACGCCGGCTGCCAAAAGTGAAACTCCGCTTTCACGAAGCGCTGAAGCGGCGCCTTGATCGACATGTAGTTGTCCGCTGATCGTCGAAGCATGCGCAAGCCAAAGCAATCTCGAAGGCTGCCTTTTATTCGACCCTCTAAAGAACGTGCCGACATTCTCCCCACTTAATGCTTTAGCTGCATTTGGAAGTGAAGTCATAATCGTTGATATTCCTCCAACGCTAGCGATTCTTGCTGCCTCTATTTTTGAGGCCATGCCGCCGCTACCTATGCGCGAGTTACTCCCGATCCGAATGTTCGCAATTGAATTAAAATCATTTACCTCACTTATTGATTTGGCTCCAGGTCTCGATGGTGCTGAATCATACAGACCATCTACATCGGTAATAATCAACAATAAATCTGCACCTACTAGATGTGAAATTAGCGCAGCTATTCGATCATTATCGCCAAATCGAATTTCTTGAGTTCCGACCGAGTCATTTTCATTTATTACTGGCACCACGCCAAGTTGTAATAATCGATCTAAAGTCTGTTTTACATTTCGGTAATGAGATCTTCGAACGACATTTTCAATAGTTATGAGTACTTGGGATCCGATTAAAGAATGTCTCGCTAGCGATTCGGTATATCGATGGATCAAAAGCCCTTGGCCAACAGCAGCTGCCGCTTGCTGTGTTGCTAAATCTTTTGGCCTTGCCGAAAGACCTAACGGCGAGATTCCGGCTGCAATTGCACCTGACGAGACTATTACGACGTCAATTTCATTTTTTCTCAGCATTGCTACTGCATCAACTAAATTATCAACGGCTGCGGGGCTTAGGTTTTCAGCATTCGCACCTGTTAATGAGGATGAGCCAATCTTTATGACTACTCGATGAAGTTTATTAAATCTAGCGTTCATCGAATCTCACCTTCAATTCTTGGTGATGTTGGGTTAGCCACTTGGTTTTCCCACTGTAGGGCTAATTCTTCATCATCAAGTTGGTCAATTGCTTCTTCATCAAACTTTTCCCACCCGCGAGGAATGCGCAGATCATCTCCTCTTGGCCCGGCCAACAGTTCAGCGCCTGCTTCTATGGTTGGCTCCCAGTCAAAAATAACCGCATCCTCACCGCTTCCAATTCGAACCTCGCTACCAGCCTTTGCTCCTTTTTTGAAAAGTTCTTTTTCAACGCCAAGACTTGCCAATCGGTCTGCCAGATATCCAACTGCTTCCGCATTTGAGAAATTAGTCTGATGAACCCAGCGCTCAGGTTTTGTTCCAAGAATTGTGAATGAATCGTCAGCGTTTGCTATTACTTCAAAACCGCGATCATCAATAGGAGTTGGCCTAAGGACAATTCTTGCTTTCTCTTCATTCTCCTGGGCCGTTCGATACTCATTAACAGTTTTTGCCATTCCAAAAAGAAGCTCAGGAAGTCCAATCCTCGCTGCGGCCGAAACTTGAAAAACTTGATAACCGCGAGCTTTGAATTCGGGTTCCACCATATCTGCGATCGCTTTTCCGTCAGGAAGATCTACTTTATTTAACGCGATTAAGCGCGGACGATCACTTAAATCTTCCGAGTAATTTTTTAGTTCTTTTTCAATAATCTCAAAATCCTTGATCGGATCTCGATCACTTTCTAGCGCTCCGCAATCTAAAACATGAACCAAGGCGGCGCAACGCTCGATATGTCTAAGAAACTCTAGCCCCAAACCTTTTCCGACTGATGCGCCAGGGATTAAGCCAGGCACATCTGCAACGGTAAATCTTGATTCTCCAGCTTGAACAACGCCCAAATTTGGCGCCAAGGTGGTGAATGGATAGTCAGCTATTTTTGGGCGCGCTGCAGATATTGCAGCAATTAGTGAAGATTTGCCAGCGCTTGGAAATCCAATTAAGCCGATATCCGCAACCGACTTAAGCTCCAAAATCAAAGTTCGTTTCTCGCCGGGCTCGCCTAAGAGTGCAAATCCAGGTGCGCGTCTGCGCGAAGAAGCTAAAGCGGCATTTCCTAAGCCACCTTGTCCGCCACGTGCAGCAATAAATCTTGAACCAGTTCCAACTAAATCGGCTAACACCTTCCCATCTTTAGTCATGACTACAGTTCCATTTGGCACGCCAAGAATTAAATCTTCACCATCGGGTCCATTCTTGAGAGAGCCATAACCTTGTCGTCCTGAAGTCGCATTTCGATGTGGCGAATGATGAAAATCCAAAAGAGTTGTTACGCCTGGATCAACTGCGAGTATTACGTCGCCACCTCTGCCGCCGCTACCGCCATCTGGACCGCCTAGAGGAACAAATTTTTCACGGTGCACTGAAACACAACCATCGCCACCTTTACCTGCGGCAGCATGGAGCGTCACACGATCTACGAATGTAGCCATTGCGCTCCTTCCTCAGAAAAGCGAAAACGGGCCCGTCTATACGGACCCGTTTTTAAAAGCCCGTAGTGTTACGAAACCGGAACGATATTTACAACGCGTCGACCGCGAGCGCTTGAAAACTCAACCGCGCCTGCAGCAAGAGCAAATAAAGTGTCATCTTTACCAATTCCCACATTCTTGCCTGGGTGAAACTTTGTACCGCGTTGACGTACCAATATTTCTCCGCTGTTTACGACTTGGCCACCGAATCTTTTGATACCGAGATATTGCGGATTCGAATCACGACCATTTCGAGTCGACGATACGCCTTTTTTCGATGCCATCTCAGCTCCTTACGCCATTAATCGCAGTGATCTTTACCCGCGTGTTCTTGGAACGAAAACCTTGTCTACGTCGATACCCAGTCTTCGCCTTATAGCGGAGAATGTTTATCTTCGGGCCCTTAACTTCAGAAACAATCTCTCCGGTTACTTTTACCCCAGAAAGAACTTTAGGGTCAGAAGTAACGGCATCACCGTCGACAACAAGTACCGCAGGGAATGTGACAGTTGATCCTGGTGCTGCGTCTATGCGATCTACAAATACAGTGTCGCCAACTGCAACCTTTTCCTGGCGTCCGCCAGCCTTCACAATCGCGTACACGGTTTCCTTCCGATCCTTTTTACTAGGGGCCTAGGTTAGAGATTGATGGTTGTTAGGGTCAAACTGAGTTCATGATTTGGGCGTGAGCACCCCTGATGAAGCGGCTCGTCGTCGCCTTCTTCCAAACCTAGGGCGAACATCTTCGCTTTCATCTTTTGCTTCCGCTTTTGGCTCGGGAATTTCTTCAGGTGCATCAAATTCAACTTCTGTTGTTGGCGTAATCTCGCGGTCCAATTTCTTCTTATCAACTGGCTCCATGTGAACATGAATTCCGCGTCCCCCACAGTGATCGCAAGTCGTTGAGAATGCTTCGATCAAACCTTGGCCTACTCGCTTTCGAGTCATTTGGACCAGTCCGAGAGAAGTTACCTCAGCAACTTGATGCTTTGTGCGATCCCTGCCGAGACATTCAACAAGCCTTCTAAGCACTTGCTCTCGATTAGATTCCAGAACCATATCGATAAAGTCGATAACAATAATTCCACCTAAATCTCTAAGTCTAAGTTGACGTGCAATTTCTTCGGCCGCCTCTAAATTATTCTTAGTAACGGTTTCCTCGAGATTTCCACCTTTACCAATAAATTTACCGGTGTTGACATCAATAACCACCATGGCTTCGGTCTTATCGATTACAAGTGATCCACCTGATGGGAGAAATACTTTTCGATCTAGCGCCTTAGCAAGCTGTTCATCAACCCGGTGCTCAGTGAATACATCTTTAGATCCGGTCCATTTTTCAACTTTAGCCATCAATTCTGGAGCTATATGGCCAAGATAGTTTTGAATATCATCCCAGGCGTCAACGCCTTGAACCGTCATCTTATTAAAGTCTTCATTGAAAATATCTCTAATTACTCTGATAGTCATATCTGGTTCGCCGTAAAGAAGTGACGGTGCTTTAGTCGAAGAAGTCTCAGACTTCTTCTTTATGTCTTCCCATTGCGCCTTTAATCTGACGACATCGCGAGTTAACTCATCTTCAGAAGCGCCTTCAGCAGCGGTTCGAACAATTACACCTTCTTCGTCTGTTATTAAATCTTTCAAAACATCTTTGAGTCGATTGCGCTCGCTATCGGGAAGTCGTCTTGAAATTCCACTCATTCCGCCACCAGGAACGTAAACTAAATATCTTCCCGGAAGGGAAATCTGACTTGTTAAACGAGCGCCCTTTTGGCCGATTGGATCTTTGGTTACCTGGACTAATACTGATTGGCCAGTCTTCAAAACTCTCTCAATTTTCCGTTCTTTGTTATCGGATAATCCTGATTCATCCCAGTTAACTTCACCGGCATAAAGAACTGCATTCCGTCCCTTACCTATATCTACGAATGCCGCTTCCATAGATGGCAGAACATTCTGGACCTTGCCGAGATAAACATTTCCGACATATGAAATATTGCTACTTCGATTCACATAATGCTCGACCAATATATTATCTTCAAGAATCGCAATCTGAGTTCGGTCGCCAGTCTGTCTGACTAACATCTCGCGTGTTACTGATTCGCGACGAGCAAGAAATTCTGCATCAGTAAGAATTGTTCCGCGACGGCGATTCTCTTTATAGTCGCCGAATCGGCCTCGATCTCGACCTCTATCTCGATCACGGAATCGCTCTCGTCGATCTCGACGTTCAAAACTCTTTCGATCCTTTGGGCGTTCTTGTTGCGGCCTGGACTCTCGTACTTTAACGACGGTAACGACGCCGTCCTCCTCAACACTTTCACCTGGAGTTACACCATCTGAACCTGAACGGCGACGTCGGCGACGTTTCTTAAATACGGGTTCGCCCGCAATCTGGTGTTCATTCTTTTCCTTATTACCTGCATCGTTATTACGTGAATCGTTATTGGATTCAACTTCATTCGCTTCAAAGCTCTCTTCGCGATCCGATCTACGGCGTCCACGTCCACCACGTCGTCGACGCCTGCGGCGATTTTCGGATTCCTGGTTCTCAGTACTTTTTTTGCTTCCGGCTGGAGCTGTAGTTGGAGCTTGGAATATCGGGGTTGGAATTGCAGCGCTACTCTTTCGATCCGACTTCTTTTCACTCTTCTTATCGGAAGACTTTTCAACTGCGCCTGTTTTGGGGGTAGTTTTTTTTACTGCGCGCTTGCGCGTCTTTTTTGGCTCATCGGCCATAGCAAAATCCTTTTTCTGCACCCTCGCGGGTGAAATCTTCGGTTGCGCCTTTATTCCGGATCAGCCGACCGCACCTATAGAGCGGTCTGGCGACCTCTTTCGAGGCGATTACACGGAAATTATGACACAGATTAGGAAGTCGTCCTAATTTCCGCGTTTCTAGCGGGAAATTTAGGTTATCTGGATCGCTGGTAAACGTTCTGTAACAAGCCAATGCCAATCATATTTGCAAACATGCTTGAACCTCCGTATGAGAGGAATGGCAATGGTACGCCGGTCATGGGCATCAATCCCATTGTCATTCCAATATTCTGAAATATTTGAAACGAAAACCAGGCAATAACGCCCACCGTAACGATTCTTCCAAATATTTCATTGCTTCTTCGAGCAATAGCGAATGCGCGCATAAGAATTAATAGATAAAGAATGAGTATCAAAGCAGATCCGAGAAATCCAAGTTCCTCTCCGGCAACAGTAAAAATGAAGTCAGTCTGTTGTTCCGGCACAAATCTGCCATTCGTCTGGGGGCCTTCGAAAAGACCTTTTCCAAAGAGTCCACCAGATCCGATTGTTATTCGCGCTTGGCGAAGTTGATAACCAGTTGCTTGTGGATCTGCAAACGGATCTACAAAAGATCGGAGACGATTAAGTTGATATTCGCTCACTTCACCACTTGCGACGGCAAGCCAAGCTCCGGAAACTCCCAATGTAATCAAACCAATTACCCAACGAAGTCTTGCTCCGGATGTTGCAATTATTGCAATAACGGATGCTGAAATAATTAAGACGGTGCCGAGGTCTGGCTGAGCCACAATTAAAAGAATTGGGACCGCTGCGACTAAGAGTGAATACAGAACCTGTCGATTACTCGGGTGCTTTGCTCCAGCATCACGTTCGGCAAGTATTAACGCCATTCCAACAATAATCGTTAACTTCGCAATCTCCGCAGGCTGAATTTGAAATCCACCGGGAAATGAGATCCAGGACCTGGCTCCATTTACGATGCTTCCAACTCCGGGGATTAGAACTAGAAGCAATCCAAGGACTCCTAGACCCCAAATGATAGGTGTGTAAGCACGTAATAATCGATAATCAACCAAAGTAACGCCATATGCCAACGCCAATCCGATAATTACATTTAGGAGTTGGCGCTTTAGGTAATACTCAGGATCCTGACCATTTGCGGCAAACCAGTTACGCGTGGCTGCATAGACGAGCAGAATTCCGATCCCAGTCAGAAGAAGTACCGAGATATTGATAATCGGATCTGTTCCAAGCAAAAATCGCTTGCGCTCGACTCTTCGGGATAAATTAGAACTTAGCATTACGAAGTCTTGCTATCGATAGTTGGTATTTTTGAAACCGGTCCGTTTGGAAAAATTGCTTCTTTACCGCCTTCGCCAAATATATATTCATAGATTCTGCGAACTCCGGCACCACTTGTCGTTGCTCCAAATCCACCCTGGCTAACCATCATAACTACTACGTATTTTGGTTTCTTTGAAGGTGCGTAAGATGCAAACCAAGAAGTATCGTCTTTTGCTGAGCCATCTAGATTCCTTCCAAATACCTGACCAGTCCCAGTCTTTCCACTAACTTCTGCTTGAAGTCCAGAGAAAACACCACGCGCAGTCCCAGAAGTCACTACTGCTCTAAGAGATCGCTTCAACAGCTCTAGCGTCGAATTCGAGACTGGCAATTCACCGGTTATTTCAGGAGTCACTTCATTAATTATTCTGTTTGTCGGAGAAACTACGGCTCTAGCAATTTGAGGTTTCATTAGTTTTCCGCCGTTGGCAATTGCACCATACATAATCGCCATTTGGATTGGAGTCATCAAAAGATCTCCCTGCCCAATTGAGAAGTTCACCATATCGCCTGCTCTAACTTGATCGCCATCAAGGCAATTTTCACGAGCCAGCGCAATCAAATAAGGCGTTAATTGTGATTTTTGGGCACGAGCTTGATAGTCGCAGAAAAATTCCTTATTGCGTGCATACCAAGAATTCTTCCAATCTCGATCTGGCAAACGACCCTTAACTTCGGAAGGTAAATCAATTCCAGTGCGCTTTCCGACGCCAAAACCGGCGGCGGCTTTAAAGAAATGGTCGTTTGGAGTCGGCTTAGGCTTCAATCCGCCATCTCTAACCCATTCATCGTATGCGATCTGATACCAGATCGAGTCACACGAAATAGCCATTGCAGTTACTAAATTAATTCTTCCTGCGGGTTTGCTGTCGTAATTCCTAAAAGTTCGATCGCCAAAAGTAACTTCGCTGGGGCAGTTATAAGTATTGGATAAGTTATAATTTGCAGCTCCGGCCGCAGCCAGTGAAACGACTTTGAATGTCGAGGCAGGTGCAAAACTTCCTTGGATTGCACGGGAAAGCGCTGGAACTCCACTACGTTCGCTATACAGCTCCTTCGCCTGTTTAACAGTTATGCCATTTTCCCAAATATTTAAATCGTAATCTGGGTAAGAGGCCATTGCCAAAACCCGGCCCTTCAAATCCATAACAACTGCAGCTCCAGAATCTCCTCGATAGCCATTAGCTCTAGCGCGAAAGACTGAATCTCGAAGTTCTTTTTCTACGGCAGCCTGGAGTTTTGCATTTATGTTAAGAACTAGATGATTTCCAGGTATCGGGGAGATATTTCTAGATTCACGTGTTACTGACTCTTTATTGTTAACAATTACAGTGCGAACACCGGGTACGCCACGAAGGGCGTCATCGTATTGAAGTTCAATTCCAGCCTTCCCAACTAATTCGTTGCGATAATACTTTTTACCCAACTCGTTATTTAGATCGTCCTCAGTTATTGGTCCCACATAGCCAAGAATGTGGGTTGCACGTTCTCCCGACTTAGAGGGGTAGTTTCGAATTGAGACCGGTTCAGCGCCAATACCCGGGAATTGATCAGATCGCTCAACAATCTTTAATACTTGCTCTTCGGTGGCTTCTTTCGTAATTGGAATCGGTTGATAACGATTTCCAGTCCAGCAACCGTTTCGCTCCTCTTTCGGTAACTCTCCACAAAGTCGTGTTCGCGCGAACACGTCACTGTATTCCAACTTCAAAATTTGCGAAACGCGTTCAAGAACTACTTTGCCTTTGTCGCTCTGTTGATCAAGGATAGAGCGATCCGCCGTAACCATTAATCCTGCTTTATTTGTGGCTAATTTTTCTCCAGTGATATCGACAATCAAACCTCGAAGCGCAGGAGTGACAATATCTCTGCTTTGAATATCCAGAGCTGCTGCCTGATAGCGCGGCCCATCTGCGATTTGCAGATAAAACAATCTTCCAAATAACGCAATCATCAATGAAATTACGAAGACTTGGGCTACAAGAATCGCGATAGATGTTCTGTCTCTCATCTTTCCCTCGCGGTCAAACTTAATTTATGGAACTTAATTGTCATGGGAATATAGATTGGTGCCAAAATCAAACTCCAAAGCGCATTGCCAATTATTTCTGAGAGTAAAATGCTAATTGATGAGAGCTCTTGGCCAAGAATTGCCCCAATTGATATGAATAGAATTAGCAGAACTGCTGAACTTGTTGCGGTCACTAAAGTCATCTGTAGCGGGCTTATTTGAGGATCCAAATTACCTCTTACGGTGGTCGCTAAGAAATAGCAAAATCCGGTGAGTATCAACGTCCATAAACCGAAAGGCGACTCTAGCGTTGGCGAGAAATCGGCGATAAACCCAGCGAAAAATCCTATTAACATCGCATTACTTGGTTCCCCTTGTAAGGTCCAGGCGATTACAAAAACGAGATAGATTGAAAAGCCACCAATCAAGAAATTCACTCTATTTAAAAGGGCCTCTTGAAATATGAATACACCTAATAATGTGATGAGAATATAAGGGATTCGCATTACGTTCATGGATACGACCTGGCGCTATTCATTCGGAGTAGGAGTTACAAATACAGTCACGGTTGGGGCGGGTTTAGGCGCCCGTGGTACCAGCGCATCTCCAGGATCTCCAGCAACCGACTCCAAGACCACGCTTACGATTCCAAGCGAATTGAAGTCTACATAGGGATCAACCTTCGCTCGTTTTGTCAGTTGACCTAAACTATTTTCAACGAAACTTACTCTTCCCACGGGCACCCCGGGTACGAATGGTTTATCTCCGGAGCTGCCTCTAGAAAGCAAAACATCTCCGACGCTTAAATCTGAGGAGGCGCTCAACATTTGTAGTGAGAAATTACTACCGCCTTCGCCAGAGAGAATTCCCATAAATTGAGAACCAGCGACTCTTACCCCTAACCTAAAATTAGGATCACTCATCAACATAATTATGGAAGCGTTGTTACTTACTGACTTAACCACTCCAACTAATCCACTTTCCGAAATCACTGTCATGTCGACTGTGATTCCAGATTTACCTCCCTTGTCGATAATAATTGTTTCACCAATCGCCGCAGTGCCGCCTTTTCCAATTACGCGAGCACTCACAACCTTGTATTTAGCTTTTCCAGCTAGATCTAGCACGCCCTTTAGCTGCTTAAGCTCGCCTTCTACGTTTTCATTAAGAATGTTTAGATTTCGCAGTTCTTGATTCTCTTTTTCAAGTTCGGCTACACGGCTTTGCGCATTTCTCAAACCGCTTAAGTCGTCAAGAAATCTTGAGATTGGCGAAAGTATTGAAGAACTTAGAGATTGAAAAGGCGTAAGGACGCTCTGGGCAGCTGTACGAAGTGACGATACAACGCTCAGTCCACGAAGATCTAAGGTGATCAAAAATAAGGATGTAACCAAGAGCGAGACCAAAAGAAGTCGAGTGCGATTGGTCCGCTTAGTCGTCATTACTTCCTATCGACGAGGCTCGGAGATTAGAACTTTCTCTAGCGCTTCGAATTCCTCGATACATTTTCCAGAGCCTTCAACCACCGCTAACAGTGGTCTCTCAGCAATATGAATCGGAATATTGGTTTCATGGCGCAATCTTTCATCAAGTCCTCGAAGTAATGCTCCCCCGCCGGTAAGGAAAATTCCTCGATCCATCAAGTCGGCGGAGAGTTCAGGTGGGGTCTTATCTAGGGTTGCCTTAACCGCATTTACTATCGCAGTAACCGGCTCTTCCAATGCTTTGCGAATTTCTTCTGCTGAGATAACGATTGTCTTGGGTAAACCAGTTGCTACATCCCTGCCGCGAATTTCGGCATCAGGCTCATCTCGTAATGGATATGCCGAACCGACCGCCATCTTTATCTCTTCGGCAGTGCGCTCACCGAGGAGCATTGAGTACTCGCGCTTAATCCAGCTGATGATCGCTTGATCAAGTTCATCTCCACCGACGCGGATTGATCCTGCAGAAACGATTCCACCCATCGAGATAACCGCAACTTCGGTGGTTCCTCCGCCAATATCAACAACCATATTTCCTGTTGGTTCATGAATCGGAAGATTTGCACCTATTGCTGCGGCCATCGGCTCTTCAATGATGTAAACCTTTCGGGCTCCTGCTTCATATCCCGCATCTTTTACAGCGCGTTGTTCAACACCGGTAATTCCCGATGGGACACAAATTACAATTCTAGGTTTTGCTAGGTAAGTATGTTTATGAACTTGGCGAATGAAATATTTAATCATTAATGCAGTAGTATCAAAATCAGCGATCACACCGTCTTTCAGTGGACGAATCGCAACAATACTTCCAGGGGTTCTTCCAATCATTCGTTTTGCTTCCGCGCCAACCGCAAGCACGGCGCCATTATCTTGATTAACAGCAACCACGCTTGGTTCATTCAAGACAATTCCCTTGCCGCGAACATAGACCAGCGTGTTGGCCGTTCCTAAGTCGATAGCCATATCTCGACCAAAGAAACTACCTCGAGATTTCATGCCGGCCATTATTTCACTCCTTGTAGTTCGGGAAAGAAAATCAGAATCTCACGCTGGGCTGACTCCGGAGAATCTGAACCGTGAACAAGATTCTGAACAACTTTTGTTCCTTGGTCTCTTGCTAGATCACCGCGAATGGTACCTGGTGCGGCGTTGGTTGGTTCGGTTGCGCCTGCTAAGGATCTAAATCCTTCGATAACACGATTCCCAGTCACAACCATCGCAACAATTGGACCACTTTGCATGAATTCAAGGAGCGGCTCGAAAAAAGGTTTACCTTCGTGCTCTTTGTAGTGTTCCTTCAACTGACCTACACCTGCGAATGACATCTTTAAATTTTCTACGACATAACCTTTAGCTTCGATTCTGCGAATTATTTCGCCAATGAGTCCACGGCGAACTCCATCTGGCTTGATAAGAACCAGAGTTTGTTCTTTTTGGGAGGTCATCACGGACCAAGTCTATTGTGGATTTTCCCCTTGGCGAGCCCGCTTGAGCGCCTCTCCTTTTCGGCCAATCACGATTGCTCCAATCCAAAGCGCGAGAAAAAGTGCCCCCATGAAAAACATCGAAAAAATGTAGAAACCATAAAGAATTATCCCGAATTGAAGAACCCAACCTAGAATCCATCCGACCTTGTTCTTCAAAGTTCCTAGAGCAAATAAAGCTAATACGACTAGCGCAATACCAAGCCATAAACCATTTCTTGAATCAAGATCTTTCGCTAGAAGCAACGCAAACCCAAGTAGCAAGATTTCCATCGTCAAAACGGATCGCGCCAGCATCTTCATTTACTGTCCTTTCCGTTTAACGAGCGCTCTCATCTCGCCAGCAGTTACTACAGATCCCGATACCAGTATCGCAACACTTCTCCCTTGATGCATCTCAGAGGCTCTTGACTTAGCTTCTTGCAAAGCCTCCTCCAAATTTCTAGCGGTATAAATTTGATTATTCTTAAATATTCCTGAGGCAAATTGTTTTACTTCTTCAATATCCGCACTTCTCGGGGAAGAATTCTTAGCGATCATCAATTCGTCAACTATTGGCTGCATCTCTACAAGGAAGCCTGGGATGTCTTTATCCGCCATAGCTGCAAAAACCAAGATGATTTTCTCGAAACTGAACTCGCCAGTCAAAGTTTGCTTAAGCGAAATGGCGCCGTGTGGGTTATGAGCTGCATCAATGATGATGGTGGGTTCTCTTGAGATGATTTCACAACGTCCCGGTGACGTTGCATTCGCAAATGCACGAGAAACTATTTCATTGGATAGTTGTTTCTCGCCGGCAAAAACTTCGACTGCAGCCAACGCGGTAGCCGCATTGCTAGATTGATGTTTGCCGTGAAGCGGCAGAAATAAATCTTCATAAATTCCGTAAATGCCTCGAATGGTGAGCAGTTGACCACCAACTGCAACGTCACGCTTTACGACTTCATACTCAATTCCTTCGCGAAGTGGTGTGGCATTCATCATCGCGCACCGTTTTAATAGAACTTGAGCCGCATCGCGCTCTTGACGAGCTAATACCGCAAACTCACCTTCTTTGATGATTCCCGACTTTGTAGTAGCAATCTCAACCAATGTATTTCCCAAATACTCCATATGATCAAAACCAATTGGAGTTAATACGGCAACTTTACTATCGATAACATTTGTGGAATCCCATTCGCCACCCATTCCGCATTCAAATATTCCGACATCAACTGGAAATTCTGCAAATGTTACGAAAGCTAGCGCGGTCATAACTTCAAAGAATGAAAGAGGATGAGACATTCTGGCGTCTACTAGAGATATATAAGGTTCAATTTCTCGGTAGTACTTAATTAAATTCAATTCATCGATTGGGCTGCCATTTATTGCAATTCTTTCTAGAATACTTTCAAGGTGTGGACTTGTGAATCTTCCAGTTCGCAAACCTAATTCTTGGCAGAGCGAGTCGATGATCCTTGACGTAGAAGTTTTGCCATTTGTGCCGGCTATATGAATGTTTGGATAAGACTGTTGAGGTGAGCCAAGATAATCAACTAATAGTGCAATACGTTCTAGAGTTGGGTCTATTTTCGTTTCTGGCCAACGCGCTGATAACGCTCTCTCAATTTCCTGAAGATTGTTAATTGACATAATTAGGTACTGGGCAGCGCTGAGAGTAGCGACTCAATGCGCTGAATTTCAGAATCACAGAATGCCATTCGCTTGCGAATTTCCGATACCACTTCCATAGGAGCTTTTTCCATAAAGTTTTCATTGCTTAGTTTTACTTGAGCCGTCTCACGATCATTCTTGACATTGGCTAAATCTTTCGTAAGACGAGCTCTTTCTGCGGCAACATCAACGCTCCCCGTTAAATCAAATGAGACTGTGAATGGTCCAATTTCAATCTTTGCACTGGGTGTGAAAGTTTCATTAGGTTGATCGAGGCGGACGAGGAATCTGATTGCAGCTTCGTACTCGGCAACCGGACCAGTAAGTCCAGATATCTTTGCATGAATCCGCGTTGAGTTCTTGATTCCCTGGTCGCTCCTGAAGCGACGGATTTCGGTTATTAATTGCTTCATATTTTCAACTACTTCTTTGGCTTCATTATCTTGAGAGAACTCAGAGACTTTAGGCCAATCTGCTACCACTAATGAAGTTCCGTCAGTTAATTTAACCCAAAGCTCTTCTGAGATAAATGGCATGTTGGGATGCATCAATCTTAAAAGTTTGTCTAGTACATGGCCAAGTACACGCTTAGTCTTATCAGCTTCGGGTCCACCTTTTGAAAAAACATCTTTGACTAATTCAAGATACCAATCACAAACTTCATCCCAGGCAAAGTGGTAGAGAATCTCACTTGCCTTTGCGAATTCAAAATTTTCATACAATTCATCGACTGAGATGATTGTCTGGTCTAGTTCGTTCAATATCCAGCGATCAATATGATTTAGTGAATTCTTTTCGGGGAGCTCTCCGTTTACTGTTGCTCCATTCATTATCGCAAAGCGAGTTGCATTCCATACTTTGGTAGCAAAATTACGAGCACCGGCAATCCACTCTTCAGCAAGAGCTTGATCAGTTCCAGGATTCGCACCGCGGGCTAAAGCAAATCTCAGCGCGTCCGAACCGTATTTATCCATGAATTCCAATGGGTCAATGACATTGCCTTTGGATTTCGACATCTTTTTACCATTCTTATCTCTCACTAAACCGTGGAGGGCGATGACATCGAAGGGATGCTTTCCATCCATCGCAAATAACGAAAAGATCATCATGCGCGCGACCCAGAAAAAGAGGATGTCATAACCAGTTACAAGAACTGAAGTTGGATAAAACTTCTTTAAATCTTCAGTCTCATCGGGCCAACCTAAAGTTGAGAATGGCCAAAGTGCCGATGAAAACCAGGTATCCAATACATCTTCATCCTGGACCCAGCCTTGTGGAGCAGATTCATCAGGTCCAATAACTTTCATCTCGCCGTTAGGTCCATACCAAACTGGAATTCGATGTCCCCACCATAGTTGTCGGGAAATGCACCAATCGTGCATGTTGTCTACCCACTCAAAATAACGTGGCTCCATTTCAACTGGTGAAATTTTCACAACGCCATCGCGAACCGCATCGCCTGCCATCTTCGCTAAGGGTGCAACTTTTACAAACCACTGTAATGAGAGTCGAGGTTCAACAATTGTGTTGCAACGTGAGCAGTGGCCGACGCTATGTTTATAAGGGCGCTTCTCCCAACCAAGGAGTCCATCTTCTCGTAATTTCTCAACCAGCGCTTTACGAGCTTTAAATCTATCCATTCCATCAAATTGCGTTCCAGTTCCCTCCATAACCCCGGCTTCATTCATGATCACAATCATGGGCACGCCGTGGCGCATTCCCATTTCAAAGTCATTTGGATCATGAGCTGCCGTCACTTTTACCGCACCAGTTCCAAAATCTGGATCGACTAATTCGTCTGCGATTACGGGAATCATGCGATTTACATAAGGCAAGCGAACCTGTTTGCCAATCATAGATTTGTATCGATCATCATTTGGATTTACTGCGACAGCGCCGTCACCCAACATTGTTTCAGGGCGCGTTGTCGCAATATAAATATGGTCTCCCTCAAGATCTCCATATCTAATTTGGACAAATTCGCCATCGATTTCTTGATAATCAACCTCGATATCAGAGAGTGCGGTCAAGCAACGAGGGCACCAATTGATGATTCGCTCTGCTCGATAGATCAAATCTGCGTCATAAAGCCGCTTGAATATTGTTAGAACTGCACGAGATAAACCTTCGTCCATTGTGAAGCGCTCGCGGCTCCAATCAACGCTGTCCCCAAGACGTTTCATCTGGCCGAGGATTGCCCCGCCATATTCGGCTTTCCATTCCCAGACTCGTTTAATGAATTCTTCTCGACCAAGATCGTGTCGAGTAACTTTATTCTCAGCCAACTTCTTCTCAACTACGTTTTGGGTCGCAATTCCCGCGTGATCCATTCCGGGTAGCCAGAGAGTTTCAAATCCCTTCATTCGCTTCATGCGAATCAACAAATCTTGAATGGTGTGATCTAGAGCGTGACCAATATGGAGACTTCCGGTGACATTTGGTGGCGGGATTACTATCGAAAAAGAAGGTTTATTCGAATTTGGGTCAGCTTTGAAATAACCAGCATCGAGCCACTTCTTATAGAGCGCAGACTCAATCTCGTGAGGGGCGAAATTGGAAGGAAGCTCAGACATAAGACGCGATACTAGCGAGCGCTACGCGGTCTTCTCTTCTCCGCGCTTGTTGTTGCGCTTGACGCTATTTGGTCCACGTTCCACATAGATCGGTGGGGTTTTAGTACGGATTACCTCAGCATTAACGATGACTTTGCCGATCTCTTTCTTGCTTGGAACCTCGTACATCACAGGCAGAAGAATCTCTTCCATGATTGCTCTCAAACCGCGAGCACCGGTACCGCGCGCAATTGCTTGGTCTGCAATTATGTCGAGCGCATCTTGTGCAATTTCCAGCTCTACATCATCCATCGAGAATAGATGTTGATATTGCTTGACTAAAGCATTTTTAGGTTCGGTCAGAATTTGAAGAAGTGCGGCGCGATCCAAGCTTTCAACAGAAGTCATAATAGGAAGTCGACCAATAAATTCCGGAATCATTCCGAATTTCAACAAATCTTCTGGCATTACATCGCCAAACGGATCATTCTTCTCATTTTCTTTAGCGACCTTTAGCGCTGCGTTAAATCCAACCCCGGCTTTACCTTTGCGAGCCTCGATAATTTTCTCCAGGCCTGCAAATGCGCCACCGACAATAAACAGAACATTAGTTGTATCAATTTGTATGAATTCTTGGTGAGGGTGCTTTCTGCCACCTTGAGGAGGAACCGATGCGGTAGTCCCCTCAAGAATCTTAAGCAGAGCTTGCTGTACACCTTCTCCGGAAACGTCTCTTGTAATCGAAGGATTTTCACTCTTGCGCGCAACTTTATCGATTTCATCTATATAAATAATTCCAGTTTCTGCTTTTTTAACGTCGAAATCTGCGGCTTGAATCAACTTCAAAAGAATATTCTCTACATCTTCACCAACATAACCAGCTTCAGTAAGCGCGGTCGCATCGGCAATTGCAAACGGAACATTTAACATTCTTGCCAAGGTTTGAGCGAGCAAGGTCTTGCCGCAGCCAGTCGGGCCGAGTAGCAAAATGTTGCTCTTTGCAATCTCAACACCTTCTTCGCGATGTCGATCGCCAGATTTAATTCGCTTGTAATGGTTATAGACCGCAACTGATAGGGATTTTTTGGCGCGTTCTTGACCAATTACATATTGATCCAGAAAATCGAAAATTTCTTGCGGTTTAGGTAACTCTTGGAGACCAAGACCTGCGGCTTCGCTTAATTCGTCTTCGATTATTTCGTTGCAAAGATCGATACATTCATCGCAGATATAAACACCAGGTCCCGCAATCAACTTCTTGACTTGCTTCTGGGTTTTGCCGCAGAAGGAGCACTTGAGGAGATCGCCGCTTTCACCAATGCGAGTCACGTCTGCCAACTTTCTCTAGGGAAGGCTCTAATGGTAAATCGCAAGCGCGCGCGATCGTCGGATATCGCTGTTCGCCTAGAGAGGAATTAACGCTTTAACGAAGCTTTGCGGCTGGCAAGAATCTGGTCGACAAGTCCGTACTCGACGGCTTCGGCTGCAGTAAGAATCTTGTCTCGCTCAATATCTTTTGCGATTTCTTCCTTGGATTTCTTGGAGTGCTTGGAAAGCATCTCTTCTAGAAGTTCTCGCATACGTAAAACTTCTTTTGCTTGAATCTCAATATCAGAGCCTTGTCCGCCACCTTCGCTGTAGGGCTGGTGGATAAGAATTCTTGAGTGCTCTAACGCCATTCGCTTGCCGGCGGTGCCGCCAGCGAGAAGAACTGCGGCGGCCGAGGCTGCTTGTCCGAGACAGATGGTCATTACATCGGGCCGAACGAATTGCATTGTGTCGTAAATTGCTGTTAGCGCGGTAAATGATCCGCCTGGTGAATTAATGTACATCATGATGTCACGGTCTGGGTCCATTGACTCAAGAGTCAGAAGTTGGGCCATAACATCGTTTGCGACTGTGTCATCTATTGCTTGTCCTAGAAAAATGATTCTCTCTTCAAAAAGCTTTGTGTATGGATCGAGGCGTTTGTATCCATATGAGGTGCGCTCTTCGATAGTTGGGAGGACATATCGATTTTCTGCTTCGTATTTACTCATCGAACCGTTCCTCCACTTCCTGATACTTGGCCAGCAGATTTAACAACATGATCAACAAATCCGTATTCTTTCGCTTCTTCAGCTGTAAACCAGCGATCGCGATCGGAATCAGCGGTAATCGTCTCCACTTTCTGGCCAGTGTGGAAAGCAATCAAATCTGCCATTTTCTTCTTGGTAAAAGACATCTGTTCAGCTTGAATCTTGATATCGGATGCAGTTCCACCAATTCCGCCCGAAGGTTGGTGCATCATGATTCGTGCGTGTGGAAGTGCATATCGCTTTCCAGGAGCGCCTGCGCAAAGTAAAAACTGGCCCATAGAAGCTGCCAGACCCATGGCGACAGTTGCTACGTCATTCTTTACATATTGCATAGTGTCGTAAATCGCCATACCCGCAGAAATAGAACCACCAGGAGAATTAATATAAAGATAGATATCTTTCTCAGGATCTTCAGCTGCTAATAAAAGCATTTGGGCAGCGATTGCATTGGCCATTGAGTCTTCAACGACAGAGCCAAGAAAAATAATTCTCTCTTTTAAGAGTCGGTTGTAGACCTGATCGTCTAAACCGCCAGCGGGACTTGCCGCCAAGCGCGGGGTAATGAGCTCCAAGAAGTTCCTCCTGAGATTTGCTATGTAGTGACCCTAACGCTCCAGGGCCGATTTTGCTTCCCAATAAGCCCTTTGTTCGCTTAGAGCGGAGAGTTACTCAGCCGTTACCTCATTATTGGGTTTCGGGGTCAATTTCGAAAGATCAACGCTTCGCCCTGAGGCGTCTTTTATTTTCACTCTCTCCAGCGCAATAGCGAGAGCTTTGGTGCGCGCAACTTCTGCCATTAGTGCAGTTATTTGTCCGGCCTGGGTTAACTGTTGCGCAAATTGCTCCGGTGTCATTCCATATCTAGCAGCGGTCCGAATCAAATATTCAGTCAATTCGGCTTCAGAGACTTGCACCTCTTCAGCTTTAACGATTGCATCTAGCAAGAAGTCTGCTCGTACTGAGCGAGTGATTTCTTCGGTGACTTCTTTGCGGTGGGTCTCATCTTCAAGTCGATTCTCTTTTTCGAGATGGTCATGTACCTCATCCGTCACAAGCTGTTCGGGAACTTGAATTTCCACTTTCTCTAATAAGTACTTCAGAAGCTCATCCCGGGCCTGGGCGCCTTGTTCCATCGACTTCAATCGGGTTAATCGCTCTTTCGTATCGTTCTTCAATTCTTCAAGAGTTTCAAACTCGCTCGCCAATTTAGCAAATTCATCATTTAGGTCAGGCAGCTCTCTTTTTTTAACTGCTTGAAGGGTTACCGTGACTTCTCCAGTTTCGCCCTCCTTCATTCCAACTAATTGCGCCGTGAAATTTTTGGATTCTCCAACCTTCATACCTTCGAGAGCGGCATCAAGACCATCGATCATTCGGTTTGAACCAACTTCGTATGAAATGCCATTTGCGGTTCCACCTTCAACTTCTTTACCCTCGATCTTGGCAACTAAATCAATAGTCACGAAGTCACCAGAGGCTGCATCTTTTTCAATCGTCACTAAGGTTCCAAAACGGATTCGGAGAGCTTCAACTTGGTCTTCTATATCTTTTTCGCTTAAAGCCACGTCAGGTACCGATAATTCAATCTCTGAAAAATCAGGAAGCTTTATCTCGGGTCGAACATCAACTTCTACTTCAAATTTAACTATTTCGTTGTCTTTCAATTCCTTAATATCTACGTTTGGTCGACCGACGACAAGAACTTCATTTTCACGGGCGGCTTGTGAGTAAAACTCGGGAAGCGCAGTATTTATAGCCTCATTTAAGACGGCTCCACGACCTACGCGTTGATCTATAAGTTGACGTGGCACTTTTCCTTTGCGAAAACCCGGAATTGTTACTTGTTGAGCAAGTGTTTGGTATGCGGTATCAACATGCGGTTCAAGATCTTTGAAATCTAGATCGATTGAAATACGAACTCGAGTCGGTGAGAGAGTTTCGACGGCGCTCTTCACAAGACTCCTTACTAATTTGTATTACTGGTCGGGGCGGAGGGACTCGAACCCACGGTCTTCTGCTCCCAAAGCAGACGCGCTAGCCACTACGCTACGCCCCGCGACGTAGGTGGCAGAGTCTAGATGAAAAATTCACAACTGATTACCTCAGCCGATACCGTATGCCCCCTTAGGACGGTGATCGCCCTAAGGAAGCAACAAATGCGGGTGTAGCTCAATGGTAGAGCTCTAGCCTTCCAAGCTAGCTATGCGGGTTCGATTCCCGTCACCCGCTCCAATAATAAGTTTCAAGTTAATCATGTTGAAACATTGCCAATTAACTGTCCTGAATAGCCTCCACTTAAAGTGATTTGATCCGAT
Source organism: Candidatus Nanopelagicaceae bacterium (assembly GCA_049451055.1). Lineage (GTDB taxonomy): Bacteria > Actinomycetota > Actinomycetes > Nanopelagicales > Nanopelagicaceae > MAG-120802. The sequence continues at coordinate 21,623 of JBMTVF010000007.1, forward strand.
GCTGCAATTGCAAGTCCTGTTGCGACCGTGACTGCCAATTGAAAATCCGTAATTGTGTCTGAACCATCTATAGAAACTTTCCCTATAAATGCTTGTTCGGTTCTTGCGATATTTCCTCTGTATGTATTTGAAACTGAACGAAGCCAAATAGTAGACATTCTAGGTGTTGCGCCAATTGCAGATACAGAAAAGTTGAGATGCGGATTATCGTCTCCGCCATATGCCCAAATGACTATGTCAAACACATAGCTCTTTCCCGATTTTAAATTTCCAAAATTCGAGGATGATTGCGAGGTCCCACCCGATCCTTGTAGTGCATTTGCAAATGAAATTGAGCCAGCATAAGCATTTGACGGACCTGCTGGTCCTGCTTCTCCGGTATCTCCTTTTTCACCCTTATCTCCTTTGTCACCTTTGAGTCCCGTATCCCCTTTAGCTCCGGTTTCTCCTTTAGCGCCTGCATCGCCTTTTGCTCCGGCTTCACCCTTTGCGCCACTCTCGCCTTTTTCTCCCTTGGCACCTTGAGCTCCTTGCGCTCCAGATTCGCCTTTTTCACCTTTTGAACCTTTCTCACCTTTTTCACCTGGCGATCCGGCAACTGTTGTAGTCCGCTATGATGAATTTGCAGATGAGCGCAAACTAATTGGAGCCGGCCAACGATTTTTTGTTTTGGGTCCATACATATTGAAAGTAGAGATGTCGATGTAAAAATCGCCATTGATTCCAATACTTGAATTCGGCGCACCTTTTCCATTGAGAATGGTGTTAGCAATACTTTGATTAGTTCTTCCGGCCGAATTAGCAAGCGGATTAATAGTTTGCAGAATAAGAGTTGCAATTATTACTGCGCGAATAGGCTTGAACATTTGCCCCTCCTTTTGGGGCTGGTCTCCCGATGGTCGGGATGGGGAGCATTCAGGATGGGCCTTAACAAGAGTTATCTACAGTCCAATTCACCTCTAGGAATTCAGAGATTTCAGGCGTATAACCTTCGCCGACCCATAGACTCACACTTAGTTCTAACCTTTTCAGGTTACTTTTCTAAGGACCTGGGTGTTACATAAACGCATCGGATGCAAGAGTGTTCTATGACTAGAAGAAGGAGTATCAATTGAATAAAACAAAAATAGTTGCGGCGTCAGTTGCAGCTGCCGTTGCACTATCGCTGGGAAATGTCTCCCTGGCCTCCGCTGACGACAAGAAAATGGGAAGAGACGCGATTTTGGGTAACGTCTTGAATGGACTTGTCACTAAGGGAACCTTGACCACGACACAAGTTGATGCAATCCAGAAAGCACTCAAGGATTCGATGTCTTCCATGAAATCGGAAGCAAAAGCAATTAAGGATGCTTACTTGAAGGTAGTAACTGACACTTTGGGAATCAGTGAATCGGATCTACTTTCAAGGATTAAAGCTGGTGAGAGTCTCGCAACTATTGCTGGAGCAAAGAAGGATGCTCTAGTAAGTGCAATCGTCGCATTCCACTCAAAGAATGTTGATAGCGCTCTAGCTGCAGGACGAATCACTGCTGAACAAGCAGCCAAATTGAAAGCCAATCTTGAGGAACGAATCACTGCTGAAGTGAATCGCGCCAAAGGCCTAGGAAAGATCAAAGGGTTGGATTTCATGGGCGGGCGAGGCCATGGGAAGGGTCCTCGACCGTAACAGTAAATATTCCCAATAGTTAGGCACTACCTCCTCATTGAAAAAGAACCACCAGTGTTTCTACTGGTGGTTCTACTATTTTTTGATGAAATTTTGAGAGAGTTTGCCTATGAAAGTCCATGTCGGAAGTGATCACGCTGGACTCGAATTTAAAAACAAGATAGTCGCTCATCTTAAAGCTAAGGGTCACGAAGTGGTTGATCATGGTCCCCACGTATTTGATCCATTAGATGACTACCCAGTCTTCTGTTTTCCTGCCGCAGAAGCCGTTGGTAAAGAACCAGGTTCCTTCGGAGTTGTGCTGGGAGGATCCGGTAACGGGGAACAGATGGTCGCGAATAAAGTTAAAGGCGTTAGGGCTGCACTTGTTTGGAGTATTGAGATTGCAAAATTAGCAAGAACCCACAATGACGCAAATGTAATCTCGCTCGGGGGTCGAATGCATGACGAAGATTTATGTCTAGAAATGGTTGATGTTTTTCTTAATACCCCATTTAGTAATGATGATAGGCATATCCGAAGAATTGGAATGATTTCAAAATACGAAAAAGAAGGAACCCTTTAGAGCTTTTTGTAGTAAAAATCAGTAACAAAGTGATCTTTTGAAAGTCCTTTTCCCTCAAATTTTGTAATTGGGCGCCACTCTGGTCTCTCTATGATTCCACCTTCAAATTCTGTATTTGCCGCAAAATTCCTTTTGATTTCATGGGCGTAGGGAAGCCAATCTGTCGCAATAAATATGTCCCCTCCTTTCTTAAGTTTCTTACTCATCAAAGTTATGAAGGAAGGTTGTAGAAGTCGCCGCTTATTTTGTTTTCGTTTATGCCAAGGATCTGGAAAGAAAATATGGAAACTATCAATTCGATTGTCCTCTACATGGTTAGCTAAAACATCCAAAATATCTGCATTAATAATCCTTAAGTTTCTTATGGCCAGGTCTTCAGCGCGAATGATGAGTGCGCCGATGCCAGGGCGATGAACTTCGATGGCGATGTAGCCAATATCCGGATTGGCGGCGGCAATTTTTGCCGTAGCTTCACCCATTCCACTGCCTATTTCAAATATAACTTTCTTCGGCTTGAATGAATAAAAAATTTCCGCAGGTTCAATCCTGCCCTTTAGAGGGATTTCATATCTATTCCAATGATTTGTCAGAGCCTCAGACTGTGCTTTCGTCATTCGATCTCCGCGAAGTCGAAAGCTCCGTAAACGAAATTTTGATATGTCCTGACTTTCCATAGTGGCAAATGTTCTCACTATGGTTGGATGAGCGCATGCCAGGTAATAATCTCTCACGTGCTGAAGCCTTTGAGCGCTCAAGTATTCTTAAGGTTGATAATTACAACGTAACCATAGATGTTACTAAGGGTGAAGATACTTTCTACGCCAAGTCAGTCATTAAGTTTAAGTGCAGTAACCCCGGAGCTTCTACCTTTATCGATGCCGTCGGCAAGAAATTGATTTCTGCTTCATTGAATGGCGTTTCTATTCCAGACCAAAAGTTTTCTGGACAATCTCTTCAGCTAGATGATTTAAAGTCTGAGAATGAACTCGTTATTGAAATAGAAGCCGTTTACTCCAAAACGGGGGAAGGTTTGCAACGTTCAATTGATCCTGTTGATAACGAAGTTTATCTCTACTCACAAGGCGAAACTGCATTTATTAGAAATATGTACCCTTGTTTCGATCAACCGGACCTAAAAGCAACTTTCGATTTCACAGTTATAGCGCCTTCCCATTGGCAAGTTATTTCAAATAATCCAGTTAAGAAATCTGTTGAATCGGGAAGCGCAAAGATATGGGAGTTCACCACCACGCCGATTATGTCTACCTACATTACGGCCGTGGTAGCCGGGCCGTACGCATATGTTCAAGATGAATACAAGGGTGCTACAACAATTCCATTGGGTATCTACTGCAGAAAATCACTATTCCAACACTTGGATGCCGAAGAGATTTTCTTGATTACAAAACAGGGTTTTGAATACTTCGAGAAAGTATTTGGTCTCGCCTATGCCTTCGGAAAATATGACCAAATTGCCGTTGTTGATTTCAATTGGGGCGCGATGGAGAATGCAGGCTGCGTTACCTTCCGAGAAGAACTCCTTGTTTTCCGCTCCAAAGTGACAGAAAGAATGTATAACGCGCGAGCAAACACAATTCTTCATGAAATGGCTCATATGTGGTTTGGAAACTTAGTGACGATGAAATGGTGGGACGATCTATGGCTAAATGAATCTTTTGCCGAGTGGTCCTCATATCTTGCCCTTGTTGAAGCTACTAAGTTCACAAATTCTTGGGCTGGATTCAATGCAGAGAGAAAGAATTGGGCTTACCGCCAAGACCAACTCACTTCTACTCATCCAATTGCTACCGATATGGTCGATATTGAAACAGTAAAAGCCAATTTTGACGGTATCACTTATGCCAAGGGTGCCTCTGTTTTACAGCAATTAGTGGCACATGTTGGTCGAGAAAATTTCATCTCGGGTCTGCAAACTTACTTTGCCAAATACGCTTATAAAAACACAACGTTAAAGGATTTATTAAGTGAATTAGAAAAAACAAGTGGTCGCCGACTCGATCCTTGGGTCGCAACCTGGCTACAAACATCTGGTGTAAATACACTGCGACCCATCATCAAGATTATGGGGAACAAGTATGAATCAGTCTCAATCAAACAAGAACCACCGAAGATTCCAGTTGGTTCAAGCGATTTGAGGCCCCATCGAATGGCTGTCGCGCTCTACGATTTAAATGATTCCCAATTTAAATTGCGTAAATCGATTGAACTAGACGTTTCTGGAGAGCTTACAGAAATTCCTGCTTTTGCCGGTGAACCAATAGCGGATCTATTGCTAATAAACGATCGGGACTTAACTTTTGCCAAAATACGATTTGATGAGAAATCCGTTGAATCACTTAAGCGCAATCTTGGAAAATTGAGCGATGGATTAACTCGTGCACTCTGCTGGTCTGCCTCTTGGGACATGCTTCGTGATGCTGAGTTATCACCATCAGATTATGTAGAGATCGCAATTGCGGGATTGCCTGGCGAAGATGATGTGACGACTATTTCGGCAATCGGCAGCCAACTCCATTCAACGATTGAGGTATACGCCTCACCAAAGAATCGAGATTCTTTGAGAGAAAAGGTCGCTAACGCTATCGAAAAGCTTCTGAACGCATCCGTCGCCGGAAGCGATCTACAACTGCAATACGCAAGAATCTTTGCCTCACTTGCTCATACTGTTAATCAAGGTACAAGAGTTAGAGAACTTCTTGAAGGAAAACTTGCTGGTCTAGTCGTCGACGCTGATCTCAGATGGCATTTACTTCTATCACTTGTTGAGCGCGGCCTAGCCTCAAGAGCAGAAGTTGACGAAGAGCTCAAGGGCGACAATACGCTTACAGGTCAACTTGCCCACGAGCGATGTTTAGCGGCATTTCCAGAGTTATCAGCAAAAGAGGCGGCGTTTACCAAAGCGACGGAGAATTTTGAGATAACAAATTGGATGCGGCTCTCCGCCCTTCAGGGATTTGCTCGCCCGCTTCATAGAGACTTACATGCGAAGTTTATCGACCGCTACTTTGCATTAATTCTAGATATCTACAACACAAAATCTTATGAAGAATCCTCGAACATCATAGATATTTTGTATCCAAGTTATGTTGCAACTCAAGATACGTTGGTAAAAACTATTAACTGGCTAGACGGACCAGGCAAAGACGCTCATCCAACGCTGAGAAGACATCTAATTGAATCCAAAGATGCCTTAGAGCGAGCCCTGAAAGTTCAAGCTATAGACCGCTAAATTATTCGGGAATCTGAGTCAGCAATTCAGGCTTAGCTTTTCGCATTTTTGATTTTTTCATATTTTCACCGGCGACAACCAAGAGCCAAACAACCAAGAAAATAGAGACTGGGAGAACAAAGAACCAGATAACTGCATCCAAAAACGGTAGCGGTTCTCCAGGCAAGGAGCCATCTTCACTAAGAGCAAGGTTCATAGAGAAAAGTCTATGCAGTTGCAGCAGCTACGCCAAATGGTTCGAGATATGGAACCCATCGAGAATCTGCTCTTCCGGTTCCAAGAATTCTCCAAGCAGCACCAACTGGTTCTCGAGGAATTGATCTCAATCTCCAACCTAATTCTTTGAGAGTTTTATCTGCCTTTAGATGATTGCACTTATGACAAGCGCTAACAACGTTATCCCAAGTGTGATCGCCACCACGGCTCTTTGGGACAACATGATCTATTGATGTGGCAGTTGCCGCACAATAAACACATCTTCCGCCATCGCGAGCAAAAATTGCTCTGCGAGATAACGGAACTGTGTGTCTGTAAGGAATCTTTACAAATTTGTGCAGTCGAATCACTGCGGGAAGTGAGAGTGAGCCATTCGCATATCGAAGTTCAATCCCGGAATCTTCAACCATTGTTGCGCGATTGTTCAAAACTAAAATGAGCGCGCGTCTATCAGAAACGACACCTAGTGGCTCGTAGGTGGCGTTTAGAACTAATGTCCTTCTCGTCGTTACCGACACTTTTTCTAAACCCCTTAATCCAACGCGTGGCTCGCGCCGTGGAGGAAATCCTGCCCGAACTCCCTCGGAATTGTGGGGAATTAAGGTCAATTTCTTATAAAGTCCGTCTCACATGGAGCTAGATTTCAGCGCACAGGAACTTTTGGACTGGTTCCTCGGCGCTCCCGTACGCATACTCGTCATACTCGTCATAGCCCTGATAGTTCAACGAATTGCTTCACGAGCAATAGTTCGAACTCTTGGCAAGGTTGCTGAAGCCGACTTCATTCCGGTCGAGCGAACTCAAGGCAATAGACAACGAGAACGCGCAAGAACTGCTGCCACTCTTTTATCAAGTTCATCGAAGGCGTTGATAGGGCTTATTGCTGGAGCCATGATTCTCGGTGAAATGGGTGTGGACTTAGGTCCGCTCGTTGCATCTGCTGGTGTCGTTGGATTTGCGGTCGGTTTGGGCGCCCAGACCATCGTTAGAGATGTATTTTCGGGAATCATTATGTTGATTGAAGATCAATACGGAGTCGGAGATCGCGTTGATGTGCTTGATGTTAAAGGACGAGTTGAAACGGTTGGGCTACGAATAACTACGGTGAGAGATCGAGCGGGAACACTTTGGTACCTAAGAAATGGCGAAATACTTAAGGTGGGAAATCTTTCTCAAAAACGCCGTGGCTGATTAACCATCGAATTTGCGGCCATAACCAAATATTCCCAAAGTTCTTTTTTGAGGTCGGCCTCCAAATCAAGTTCATCAACTGCTGATTTCATATTTCGAAGCCAGGCATCGCGCTCTGGTTCACCAATTTGAAATTCAGCGTGTCTCATTCGAAGCCTCGGGTGTCCTCTTTGTTCACTATAAGTGGTGGGACCTCCCCAATATTGCTCTAGAAACATCAATAATCTCTCAGCTGCTCCCTTTAGATCATCTTCTGGGTACATCGGCCGAAGAATTGGATCAACGCTTACCAATGCGTAGAAATGAGAGACCAATTTCTCGAAAGTTCCATGTCCGCCCATCTCATCAAATTTGTTCATTTATTGACCCACCGCGACCAAACTCCTAAAAAAGCAACTGGGATGGCAGCAAATAAACAGAGCCATCCATAAGAAAGAGTTCCAATAATTAAACCAGCAAGTGCGCCGCCTCCGGCGCCGGAAAGATTCATAACCAAGTCACTTGCGCCTTGTACGGACGTTTTCATTTCATCAGAGACGCTCTCGGCCAAAAGTGCAGATCCGGCTATCAGGGTTAAGGACCAGCCGAGACCGAGAAGAAATAGTCCGATGCCTAGAGTGATTGAATCGTCTGCCTTTGCGAAACCAGATATAAGTGCGGACAACAAAAGAATCAATACTCCAATTTGGATTGTTTTGATTCGGCCAACTCGATCGCTAAGAGAACCTACAAGTGGTGAAAAAGCATACATACCAAGAATATGAACACTTATAACTAATCCAATGATTGTTAGTGTGACATCAACATGTGCCATATGAACAGGCGTCATAACCATGATTGAGACCATAGCAATATGTCCAATTGCGATGGAGACCAAGGCAAATATTGCCCTTTGATTGATTCGAATAAGCGCCAGCACATTTTTCGTAGTTTCATTGGAAATTTGCGAACTATGAATCCGCTGCTGCGCCAGTAAATATGGATCTGGTCTCAAAAAAACTTGAATCACTAATGTGGCAAAAAATAGAGCGAATGCTGAAATCAAATATGGGCCTACCAGGCTCGGCAAACCTAATTTATTAGCCAGATTTCCAGATGGCTGCATCATATTTGGACCAAGAACTGCTCCAATTGTCAGCGCCCAAACAACTAAGGAGAGTTGTCTTGCCCTAGTTTCATTTGTAGCCAAATCGATTGCAGCAAAACGAGCCTGATAACCAGCAGCTGATGCGGCTCCCATGCAGAATGTGCCTGCCAACATAAAGAAAACGTTCTCGGTGGTTCCACCCAAAATCGCAAGAAGTGAACCAATCACTCCTGATAAATATCCAACGGATAAAGCCAATCTGCGACCACCTATTTGTGTAAGACGGGCCAACGGAAGAGCTAATGCCGCAGCACCAAGTACTGATGATGTCTGTGCTAATCCAGCCAAAGTTTCCGAATCTGTTATTGATGAGACCAATAAGGAACCGGCAGCAACAGTTCCAGCCACGCCTAAGCCATTTAAAACTTGAGCAGATGCAAGTACTCGAACGGTTCTTCTCTCAGTTTTCAATTTAATCTCATCCAAACCGCGCCATCTTCAGGAAGCGTTCCACGCTCAATTGAAACGCTAGAGATAAGTACTTCTCCTTCAGGAATTCTGAATGGTTCACCAAAATTTACAATGCAGGCGAAGTTTCCTGGCCTTTTAAATGCCAATACCTGATTGCTTAATTCCAACCACTCCATCTCCCCATCACCGAGACCTATTTCGCTTTTGCGAATTGCAAGGGCTTTTCGATAGAGATTGAGCGTTGAATTTCTCTCACTATCTTGATTCTGGGCTGAGAATCCGCCCCACCAATCTGGCTGTGGCAACCATGCGCTCTCTCTTCCCAACTGATTGTTTATTGAAAATCCGAAGGCGCTATTTTCATTTGAGTCCCAAGGTAATGGAACTCGACAACCATCTCTTCCCTTATCCGTTCTATTCGATAATTGCCATCTAGGATCTTCCAATCTATCTTCTGGAATTTCGCGCACCTCAGGAAGTGCTAACTCTTCACCTTGATAAATGTAAGCGCCACCTGGAAGTGCCAGCATCAAAAGCGCGCCCGCTCGCGCTCTACGGGTACCGGTTTCAAGATTTAACTTCGAAACATCCCCGTGTCTATCAAATGTCGTTTCTCCTACCCCGGGTCGTAATCCAAGTGCGAAGCGATCTACCGAACGAACCACATCATGATTGTTAAATACCCATGATGCAGGGGCGCCAACGCTCTGGATAGCTTGAAGTGATAGCTCTATATTCTTCTTGAGATCTTGGCGATCCCAGATTGAAGTAAGAAAATCAAAATTGAAAGAGTTTGCTAACTCATCTTGTCTCAAGTAGAGAGCAATTCGCGAAGCTGGCGATACCCAAGCTTCGGCGACTGCCATTCGATCACCTGGATATGAGTCAAGGATTTTCCGCCATTTTCGATAAATTTCGTGAACCCTATCTTGATCCCAAAACGGAAGTCGGCGTGCAGCCAGCATCTCGGTAGATAGATTTTCCTCAATGTCCGGGAGTCCAGGCGCCTTAACCATTCCATGTGCAACATCAATACGAAAACCATCTACCCCGCGATCAAGCCAAAATCTCAATACCTTTTCGAAATAATCGTGAACCTCTTGGTTTTCCCAATTGAAGTCCGGTTGCTCAATTGCAAAGAGATGTAGGTACCACTGGCCGAGTCGACCATCTTTTTCAGTGACTCTTTGCCAGGCACTTCCGCCAAATACTCCCTGCCAATTATTCGGTGGAATCTCGCCAGATTCGCCTTTACCGTCCCGGAAGATATACCTATTTCGCGCAATAGATCCAGGTTCAGAATTTAAAGCTTCTTGAAACCATTTATGTTGATCTGAAGAATGATTGGGAACAATATCGATAATCGCTTTGATGCCTAATTCGTGCGCTTCATTAATCATCAACTCAGCTTCAGAAAGAGTTCCGTAATCAGGTTCGATATCCATATAGTCAGCAACGTCGTAACCATGATCCTTTTGGGGAGATGGATACCAGGGAGTAATCCAAATCGCATCAATTCCTAAAGTTTTCAAATATGAAAGTCGTGATCTAATTCCTTGGATATCACCTTTACCATCACCATTTCCATCTGCAAAAGATCTAATGTAGATCTGATAGGTAACCGCATCACGCCACCATGGTCTAGAACTTCGCGAAGAGGACAACTATGCCTCCGGGATTAGGTACTGCTCAAGAAACTTTCTCTCAGAATCAGTCAATGCCCGAGATTTTGAGACAGTTGCATCTACTCCAACTTGCACAGTCTTTATTCGAGCGCATAAATCTTCACCATTTTTAATCTCATAAACCATTACAAAAGATGAATTGCCTATTTTTTCTACCCAGAGTTCTACATCAACAAATATGCCACCGAGATTTATGGCTTTGAAGAAATCAACTTCGGCTTTTGCAACTACCATCTCCATTAATCCCGGAATCTCCCCTTTTGAATGATGCTGCATAAATGACCATTCGAATCGGGCTTCTTGTGCCAAAGTTAGATACTTCGCATTATTGACATGTCCCATAGCATCGAGATCATCCCAACGGACAAATGCTTTATGTTGATACTTCATCGGGTGAGCTTTCTGTAAGTAACGCGATGAGGGCGTGCAGCTTCCGGTCCAAGTCTTTCGACTTTATTTTTCTCATAAGACTCGAAGTTTCCTTCAAACCAAAACCATTGTGAATCACCTTCGTAAGCCAAGATATGGGTGGCCACTCGATCAAGGAACCACCGATCATGCGAAATCACAACAGCGCAACCAGGAAAATCAAGTAACGCGTTTTCTAACGATCCAAGGGTTTCAACGTCCAAATCATTTGTTGGCTCATCAAGAAGTAAAAGATTTCCGCCCATCTTTAAAGTAAGCGCAAGATTTAAGCGATTTCGTTCGCCACCTGAGAGAACTCCAGCAGGTTTTTGTTGATCCGGTCCTTTAAATCCAAATGCTGAAACGTAAGCTCGGCTTGGCATCTCTACTTGGCCTACTCTTATGAAATCAAGTCCGTCGGAAACTACTTCCCAAAGAGTTTTCTTTGGATCAATTCCAGATCTGGATTGATCAACATATGAAATCTTTACAGTCTCGCCAACTTTAATCGATCCAGAATCTGGCTTTTCCTGGCCAAGTATCATTTTGAATAACGTGGTTTTACCGGCACCGTTTGGTCCAATCACTCCCACAATTCCATTTCTAGGCAACGAAAAACTAAGTTCATCGATAAGTAATCTCTCACCAAATCCCTTACTCAATTTATCTACCTCAACAACAATATTTCCAAGGCGTGGTCCCATCGGAATTTGAATCTCTTCAAACTCGAGTTTGCGAGCTTTCTCTGCTTCGGCTGCCATTTCTTCATATCTAGCGAGACGAGCTTTGGATTTTGCTTGTCTGCCTTTGGCGTTCTGCCTTACCCAGTCCAATTCCTCAGCCAATCGTTTAGCTCGCTTTGCATCTTTCTGGCCTTCAACTTTTAAACGAGAGGCTTTAGTTTCAAGATACGTTGAATAGTTGCCTTCGTATGGATATGCGCGGCCTCGATCTAACTCCAAAATCCATTGAGCTACATTGTCTAGAAAATATCGGTCGTGAGTGATTGCAACGACAGTTCCCTCGTATTTTGACAAAAATTGCTCTAACCAAAGAACTGATTCGGCATCTAAATGGTTAGTTGGCTCATCAAGAAGCAACAAATCAGGTTTCTGTAATAGAAGTTTGCATAGGGCTACGCGACGTCTCTCTCCCCCAGATAGAACTTTTACGTCAGCATCTGGTGGCGGACAACGCAGAGCATCCATAGCCTGTTCTAATTGCGAATCGAGATCCCAAGCGTTTAGGTGATCTAACTTCTCTTGTAATTCACCCATTTCCGCTAACAATTTGTCGTAATCCGCATCAGGATTTGCCATCTCTTCTGAAACTTGATCAAAGCGAGCTTTAAGCGCAATAGTCTCTGCAACACCTTCTTGAACATTTTCAAGAACATTCTTCGAATCATTAAGTGGTGGTTCCTGAAGCAAGATTCCAACTGTGTATCCAGGCGTTAGAAATGCTTCTCCATTTGATGGTTGTTGAAGGCCAGCCATCATTTGGAGAACTGTTGATTTTCCAGCTCCGTTCGGACCAACAACTCCGATTTTGGCTCCAGGAAGGAACATAAGCGTGACATCATCAAGAATTACTTTGTCACCGTGCGCTTTGCGCACTTTCTTCATCGTGTAAATGAACTCTGCCACGAGGCGAAACCCTATCGGTTGCTCGGTAGAATTCGCTTAAAGCCATTGCGCCCGTAGCTCAGTCGGATAGAGCACCCGCCTTCTAAGCGGGTTGTCGCAGGTTCGATTCCTGCCGGGCGCGCACTAACTATCCAACGGTAACTTTCGATTTACTAGCCTTTAATTTTATCGATCGAAGATCAAATTTGGCAGGGCCCGATAAAACCTTCCCGTCTGAAGCATAAGTGGCTTGATGGCCATCTTTGCAGAACCAACCATTTTTAGTTCTTTCGACTGTAACGCCTTGGTGGGTGCACGATAAGTCTATGGCTCGAAATCCGGAAACAGCACGAGAGGTGCGGATGAGTGCAATAGATTTTCCTTGATTATCTTTGAATTGAATTACACCGCCAACTTTTCTAAGAGCAGTATTTTTTGACAACAAAACCTCAATTTTTCCATTACTTAATACTTTTACATTGCCCAAAGCAAGCGCTGAACTTGGAAGCATACCTATTGCAATTAATCCGAGTCCGCAGAGTAAAGTTCTTCTAGGAACCTCTCTAGCAATCGAATTATCTGCATTCATTTTTATTCCCTCGTAACAGATAAAACGCCAAGGCACATTTCATCTGAGGAACCCTCACCCCATGTGACATATCTAGGGGGCAGAAATTTCAATGCTGGCAATACCTGTCTAAGAGCGGGGTCATGTACGCACTCGATTCTAATTACATCTCCTGAAACAACATTTATCGGCTCGGGCAAAATAATTGGAGATTGGTCATCAAAATCGTAATTTTCAACATTTAAAATTGATTTTTCTCTTTCTGTTCCAGGATTAAGTGTCATTTTCAATTTTTTGCCAAGAAGGTGCATATGCGGTCCAGCGGTAATTATTTTGAAATCTGAGCGAATGATTCGATCGCATGATGTATTCAAAGAGGGAATTGGTTTTGCCGGATTTCTGCCACAGATAGCCGCAATAGCTTGTGCTTCAAGAAAACTAGACTTTTCAGTTCTCGTAGCAAGGTCTCGCAACGAGGCATTTCGATCGCACAACGGTCCCGTTAAGCCGGATGGACAGGCTAACTCGACGGGTGCCGCAAAGAGTTCGATACTAAGCGGCTTAACGTTTGTCGAATTTGCTGGTACTGCTTCCATAACTATTCTCGAACGATCTGTTTCAACACTCCCGCCATTAGCAGCTAACAGGTTGTAATGAATCTGCAAAACGAGTCGCTCACCTTTTTTGAACGGAATTCCATATCCTTCGGGAGAAATATCTTTTCCTCTGCCCGGAGCCCAAGCGCTGATCCAAGGTGAAGTAACAAATGATGAGAACATGCCACCTAGTCCTGAACCTCCAAAGCACGGCCATCCAATTCCAGATTTGTCCTTCTCGACGGCTTCAGGAAGATTTGCCTCAGATACTCGAAACATGATTGCGTGGTGGACATAGTTTTTCTTTTGCGGAATAAACTCAATTGATCGCAAAATTGAATCTTCCTTGATCTTTGGATCAAGTAAGAAGCAGCGGTAGTCGTCAGTTCCGCCAGCTGGCGCAGTAGGAAGATGCGCTTTTTTCATCCGCATCGAATATTTTTTGTTTTTCGAAATAGACTTCTTTTTTACTGAAGCAGACTCTTCAAATTTTGACGAGCTTTTTATTTCGACTTCTTTATTAAGAGCACCGGTTGCTTGAATCGAATTTGCAAGTACCAATAAATTGATTGTCGAGAATACAATTATCGATAAGAATCTTGAAGAAACTTTTCGAGTTTCATGATTGCTCGGTTGCTTCATGAACCAACAATAAGGCTTAAGCCGACTCCTATGGTACTAATTCCAAAAATAATTGCACCGACTGGTACTAGTTTTATTAGTGGAGTATTCGGCCCGCCTGATTTTCGTGGCGCGCCTCCGAAGAAACCTCCGGAAATTAATAATGGCGATAAAAATAAGCCGAACCGAAGAATCCAGGTAAGAGTTTCTCCAAATCTAGATTGATCAAGAATTAGCTGACCAATAATCGCAATTGTTACGAGTACGCCGGCGTGGGCGTGACCTGCTCGAAAATAATCACGCTGCTCGGCGGTAACTTTGTCAGTTCCAATCTGGCGCCGAAGTATAGAAAGTAAAAAATATCCACCGAAAGCAATAGTTGGTAGTGAAATAAATGCAAGTGCAATCATCCAGCGAGCTGCATCAGTCATAGTTAGACCTCCTTGAAAAGAGGGTAAGCCAAGTTAACAAAAAGAATCAAGAGGCTTGATTGGTTCGAATAAATTCTGCGACTAACGGGTCTTTCTTGAGAATTTCTAAATCTTGCCGAGTAGGGAGAGTCGGTCTGTCCCTATCACAGGTAACAAGACAGAGAAATCCTAGGTAATCGTCTTCATTTGCCCGGAATTGATGCCAGGCCCATGACGGAACATGAATCACATCGTTCAATTCCAGTTTATATAACTTATTATCAACTAGGCACATTCCGCCACCTCGTATTGGAACTACCAAATGTATATGGTCATGCTTTTCTAAAGTCGTATGTCCCGATGGGGAAATCTCGAAATATCGAAGTTCAATCCCCGATTTATCCGGATCGATGAAAAGTTTTCTTCGAGTGACATCTTTAAAGGTTGAAAAATCACTATCAGCTTTATAAATATACTCAGTTACACCTTGCCAACGAAATGGCTCGCTTTGGGAGAGATTAACCGGGCGAAAAGCATCATCGGCATTCATTCAGACTCGCTAACTTTAAAAAGTCTGGCGTGCTCGATTTTTATGCACCGGTCTTGAACCAGTTTCATACCTTTATCGGTAGCTTTTTCTGCAACATCTTCGTTTCTAATTCCAAGTTGCATCCATAGCACCTTTGCGCCTACCGAAATCGCAGCGTCGAGAACTTCGGGCATAAACTCGGGGCGACGAAAAACAACACATATATCTATAGGCGCCGGCACTTCTTGTAGTGCGCTGAAAGCCTTTACCCCGGCAATAGTTTCTTCTTTTGGATTTATCGGAAAAAGAGTAAAACTCGTTTTCTCTTGGAGATACTTAAAAACTCTATAAGAGGGTTTACTGGTATCGCTAGATGCACCTACAACCGCAACATTCCTAGCGCTTCCAATGATTTCTTTAAGTTCTTGATCTGTTGGTTCGCTCCAAGTCACCTTACAACTTTATCACTCGGCTATCATTTCGCATGGCTTTCGTAATTACCTATCTGATTGATTCAGATTCCGCGGATGAGGTAATCGAGGCGATTCGAGTTGAGCAGACAGTCGAATTTCCGTTCAAGTTAGTTCCGAAATGGATTCAAGACGAGATTGTTGGAAAAGTTGAATTTCGAGAAAATGCCCCCGGTAAGAAAACTAAAGTAAAAATCGCCTATAACGAAGGAATAGTTGGCGGTGAAATCACTCAGTTCTTAAACCTGCTCTTTGGAAATATATCTCTCTTTAATGGGGTCAAAATCATTGACATAGAATTTCCACAAAGTTTCCTAAGCGGTGTGAAAGGTCCTAGATTTGGAATTTCTGGTTTACGAAAGCTGCTAAATATTGAAAAAAGGCCGATGCTAATGACAGCCCTTAAACCTATGGGAATGAGCTCAAAAGATTTAGCAACAATGGCAACAATTCTTGTTGAGGGTGGAATAGATATCATTAAAGACGATCACAGCCTTGCGAATCAGCCATGGGCGCTGTGGAGAGATCGAGTCGAGCAGGTTGCTGCGGCCGTAAATGCAGCGAATTCAAAATTCAATAGACGCGCTATTTACGCTCCAAGTCTGAATCGGCCCACTGAAGAGTTTTTTGATGGAGCGAGATTCGCAAAAGAGGTTGGCTGTGGCGCCCTGCTACTTTTACCTGGAATTTGCGGTTATGACGCCATGCGCACTATTTCAGATGATGATTCAGTTGAGCTTCCGGTTATCGGCCATCCTGCCCTACTCGGGACTTTCGTTATGAATCCAAATCACGGCTTAAGTCATGCGATCACTTTTGGGACTTTGATGCGCCTATCGGGAGCCGATATTTCCATCTTTCCGAATCATGGGGGCCGATTTAGTTTTACGCGCGAAGAATGTAAATCCGTTGTTACGGCTTCTCTCTCAACACTTGGAAAACTTAAATCAGCATCACCAGCGTTAGCCGGCGGTATGAAGATTGAAAGGGCTCCCGAAATGTTTAGAGAGTTCGGAGAAGATATAACGATTCTTATCGGTGGAGCGCTTCACGATGGCGATCTTTTATCGAATTCTCTCAGGTTAAGAAATATCGTCGAAACTCTCTAGTCGACCAGTATCGTTAGCTCATGAAGAGCCGCTTTAGTAGCACGAGAAGTAGATATTTCCTCATTCCGCTATTAGGAAGTATCGCTCTTGTTACATTATGGGGAAGAGAACTTTCAAATGTTGCGCTCTTAATTCCTGGAACACTCCTTGTAGCCTCTGTATTTACCGCAGTCCATCATGCTGAGGTTGTTGCTCTAAAGGTTGGAGAACCATTTGGATCTCTAATTCTTGCTCTTTCGGTTACCGTGATTGAGGTTGGATTAATCGTTGTATTGTTATTGGAATCTCCTGAATCAAACCAGAATCTCGCTCGTGACACTGTTTTTGCCGCTGTAATGATCACTACCAATGGAATCGTGGGTATTGCGCTATTGGTAAAGACTTTGAGACAGCGCGAAGCAATATTTAATGCTCAAGGTGTTGGCGGTGCGTTGGCTTCGCTAGCAACCCTTAGTGTTTTGAGTTTAGTTTTGCCGACTGTCACAACTTCAACGCCAGGCCCTACTTTCACAGCAGCCCAACTTATTTTCGCCGCGGTCATCTCGTTACTACTTTATGTAACGTTCGTGGCGGTACAGACAGTTAGGCATCGAGACTATTTCTTGCCTCCCCCTCGCGAAGACCAAACCATTCCGATAGAGGCGCACGTCTCGCCACCATCAAGGGATCAGGCAGTAAGAAGCTTGATTGGCTTATTAATTTCACTTATCGCCGTAGTTGGTTTGGCAAAAATCTGTAGCCCGATTGTTCAAGATTTTGTTGACACAAGAAATTTGCCTCAAATGATGGTTGCTATTGTCATTGCGATGATTGTTCTTTTGCCAGAATCTATTTCTGCAATCAAGGCAGCTCGCTATGGAAGAACTCAAACCAGTTTGAATCTTGCCTATGGGTCAGCACTTGCCAGCATCGGACTCACAATTCCTGCCATTGCAATAATTACAAATGTCTTTTCCTACAATATAAATCTAGGACTTAACGCGGTTGAGATAGCGCTTCTAGCGCTTACTTTCTTTGTTTCAACTCTAACTGTTGTCCAAGGGAGAGCAACTTTGCTCCAGAGCATTATTCATCTGAGCATTCTTGGATCATTTGTTATGTTTGCTGCTTCGCCGTAAATCTTCGCTAAATATCTAATCGCTCCAAAGCCTTTAATAAGTCCTCGTCTGCTGGTAGCTCTGTCGCCTGAAACTTAAGCTTAGGCTTAATTCGATTTGATAACCTAAAAATTAGATGATGTGCGCTTTGCAAATCTCCAAGAAGTAATAGGAGAAATCTCTCATCCTGCATTCTCGCTAATAGGTCACCGCCTCGCAATTCTGCATTTAATTCTCTAGCGCAGCGTACGAGGTCATCTGAAGATGTTCCTTGAAGGTCTATCGCAATCAGTGATAGCGGTTGAGCTCTTCGCTTTGCCCAAGATCGAAGACGCCAGGCGCTCTCATAGAAGAAATACGGAGTCATCAGACCGGTTAAGGAGTCGTGTATTAGGTCGCTCACGAACCAACCCTCGACTCTGTCAATCGCAAAGAGAATAGAAATCTCATCCCCTATTCTTCACTCATGCGCATCCGGCGCCTCGCACAAATATTCGTAAAGCTAGAAGCCCTCTTTCTTCTCTGTCTTGCTGCTTACTTAATCATTAGATCGCTAACCTCTGAGTTGACTGAAGCAGATGCAATTGCCGCTGAAATAGTTTTTCTGATTTTGGGGGCAGTGGGACTTTTCTTCGCTGGGCGTGGCATGGTTCGTTCAAAAAGATATGGTCGCGGTGCAATCGTTTTGGCTAATCTAATTGCTCTAGGGGTTGCGTACTACATGATTGATGGAGATCGAATCCTTTGGGGATTGACTCTAGGCTCAGTCGCGCTAATTACCGCCGGTCTAACTATTGCGGCAACTCCCGAAGCTGGTGGAGAGAATTCCAATGGTTACTGAAGAAAACCCGAGAATGGATCAGCTAACTGAAGCAGCAATTCGTTATACCCAGGATTTAATTGCATTATCGAGCAAGCATCGCAATTTTCGAGATAATTCTAATAAAAAAAGAATTGCAAGGTTATTTAAAGATACTGGTGCCATAGAGGCCACCATCACCTTAACTGATGAAGTGATGCGAATAAGTTCACCAAAAGCTGCTAGTCGTTTGCTACGTCGAGCAGCTGCCAAGGCATCCGTCCGAGGGTTTGGCTTAGTTAATTCTCTTGGGCTGAGACTGATTGCATTTCTCTCCGTACTGTTTCCAAAGTTGATCATAAAGATTGTTAATTGGCGAGTTCGTTCATACTCAAAAGGTCTAATTCTTGATTCTCGAGTGGAAAAACTCCGAAAACATATTGAGAAGCGAAAAACTGATGGTATTGCCCTAAATATCAATGTTATTGGCGAAGCAGTCTTGGGTCATCAAGAGGCTGAAGATCGTTATCAGTCCATTGTCGAGATGATTAAGCGTCCCGAAATAGGTTATATATCAGTAAAGTTATCGGCAATCGTTGCCCAACTTATTACACCTGATGTTATTGGCTCAAAAGAGCGAGCATCAATCAGACTTCGTGAACTTTATCGAATAGCCAGCGAGAACAAAGTCTTCGTTAATCTTGATATGGAGGAATATCGAGATCTGGCTATGACAGTAGAAACATTCAAGTCAGTTCTTGAAGAGGAGGAATTCAAAAGCACAAATGCAGGCATTGTGCTCCAGGCTTACTTGCCTGAAGCTCATGAAGTTTTCGATGAACTTTGTATATGGTCAAGGGAAAGATACAAAAAGCACAAATCACATATAAAGATACGTCTAGTTAAAGGTGCAAACCTGGCAATGGAGAGCGCTGAGGCGCAGCTGCACGGATTCGCTCCGGCTCCCTACCGGACCAAGGCTGATGTGGATGCCTCCTATCTCAAGCTTGTTGACTTCGCACTAAACGAGGAAAATGCCAACTCTGTTCGTATTGGAATTGCATCTCACAACCTTTTCCATCTTTCGTGGGCTCTCAAGCTTGCTGAGCAGCGCCGGGTAATTGGACAAATAGATATTGAAATGCTCGAAGGAATGGCCAACGCCGAAGCACTTTCGCTAACCAAATTAGGTTATCCAGTTTTGTTGTATGCCCCCGTCACTAAACCAAGTGATTTTGCAGCTGCGGTTGCTTATCTGGTGCGACGTCTTGATGAAAACACCTCCCCTGAGAATTACTTGCGTGCAGCTTTTGAAATTAAGAAAAGCCAAAACGTATTTAAGGATCAAGAGAATCGATTTCGCGAAGCTCTAATACATCGTCATACAGTCAGCACGAAATCTTTACGCCATTTAAAGACTAGCGCTGTCGAGATGGATAAGTTTGAGAACCACAGTGAAGCCGATCCAACAGATCCTAAGTTTCTACGCGAATTAGCGACCGCACTAAAACGCTTCAAGTCAGTCAAAGAATGGGAGATACCAGCCGTAGTTGCCGGTCGTGAGATTTTGAACGATTTGGAGGCCGGATGTGATCCCTCTGATGAAGAGCGGACTTGGTATCACTACTCAGTTGGCGATAAGAAAACAATTGACGCTGCGATAAAGGCTGCCAAATCTGCCCAGGCAAGTTGGAGTGAACTCTCAATCGCTGAGCGTGGTCAATTATTAAGAGCTGCTGCAAAAGTAATGGAGGAACGTCAGACTGAAACCATCGCAGTAATGATGCGAGATGCCGGAAAAACTCTCGGAGAGGCGATTCCCGAAATAAGTGAAGCTATTGATTTTGCAAACTTCTACTCTTTCGCTGCTAAAGATTTTGGTCCTTCAAAACCTCTTGGAACCGTGTTGGTTGTTCCACCTTGGAACTTTCCATATGCAATTCCGATGGGGGGAATTTGCGCAGCGCTCGCGGCAGGAAACACGGTTATCTTAAAGCCAGCCCCAGAGTCCGTTGCGACCGCATTTGAAGTTGTAAGCCAACTTTGGGAAGGCGGCATTCCGAAGAATGTTCTGCAGTTTCTTCCCATGCGGGATGATGAAGACGGTCAATATTTGGTAACACACGAAGGTATTGATGGAGTAATTCTCACGGGATCATTTGAAACCGCGAAGTTATTCACAAATTGGCGACCTGAGATAAATATCCTTGCTGAAACGAGCGGAAAAAATGCCACGCTCATTTCAGCTTGTGCAGATATCGACGCCGCAGTTAAAGACTTAGTCCAATCTGCTTTTGGACATGCAGGCCAGAAATGTTCTGCTTCTTCAATTGCGATTGTTGAAACTTCCATCTATCGAAATCCCGCTTTTCTTAGGCAATTAAAGGACGCTGTAACTTCACTTTCGGTAGGACCGGGTTGGAAATTAAGTACATCAATGGGTCCAATTATTCGCAAACCGGAGGGCGCGCTATTTCGTGCGCTTACAATGCTAGATGAAGGAGAATCTTGGT
This sequence comes from Candidatus Nanopelagicaceae bacterium, assembly GCA_049451055.1. GTDB lineage: Bacteria > Actinomycetota > Actinomycetes > Nanopelagicales > Nanopelagicaceae > MAG-120802. The sequence continues at coordinate 42,499 of JBMTVF010000007.1, forward strand.
TGGTCGAACCAACGAAATTGGACGATGCGGGATTGATCTGGAAGCCAGGGGTAAAAATTGGCGTTAAAGCAGGTTCTTGGTCCCACCGAAATGAATGGTTTGGTCCAGTTCTCGCCATCATCGAGGCTCCAGATTTTCAAACTGCAGTTTCTTGGCAAAATCAAACTGACTTTGGTTTAACTGCAGGTATTCAGTCGCTTGACAAATATGAGTGCGAAGAGTGGATTGACAAAATTGAAGCTGGAAATTTATACATCAATAGAGGTACAACAGGTGCCATTGTCAATCGTCAACCTTTTGGTGGTTGGAAGCGCTCCTCCGTAGGGCCAAATGCGAAAGCTGGCGGCTGGAATTACGTTAACGCGCTACGAGTTTGGCCGCGCGTTACTGAGCTTAGATCCGCAAAATTCGGAGTAGACAAGTGGTGGTCCACAATTGGATCTAAGGCAATCGACTATTCAAATCTGGAAGTTGAAAAGAATTACCACCGCTACCGAAAATACGTAAAGCCAATTTTAGTCTTTGTCGATGAAACCACGACACAAGCTGAAATTGAGCTCATCAACTACATCACTAACTTAATTGAAGTCAACGTCGTTATTTCAAGCGATCCAGCTTCAATTTCGGACGAATACGCAAAAGTTCGTTGGTTAGCCGCTTCAAGTGCGCCAAAATACGAATTGCTGCAGCGCGGAATTTCCGTCGATCATCGCCCAATCGCGCAGCGAGGGGATATCGAATCGCCACGTTGGTTACTAGAGCAATCGGTCTCGGTCACTCACCAACGCTATGGCAACATAAATGGCGGACCGAAACCTCGAGTTATCGGGCTCAAAAAGGAAATGGGAAAGAATTAGGGCAGTGGTCCAAACCTCGTTATAGTGTCCCCGCTTCTCGGGTTGTTAGCTCAGTTGGTAGAGCAGGTGACTCTTAATCACCGGGTCGCAGGTTCGATCCCTGCACAACCCACTTTAAGCGGGAAATTGCCGCTCTAAACCAAGCCACCGGGGAAATCCCCTGGTGATTGCGAATCACCTGGTCCTTTTTGGAGGACTGAAATGCTAGTTAACGAATGGGTAGAGACTGTTTGGAAAGTTCTACAAGTCAGACCAAAAACAATTCACGACTATAAAAGCTTTTCTTCTACGCCAGTCCGAAAAATCTGAATTCCTAACCACAAATGATGCTAACTCTTTGCTCTTAATCCCCATTTCCGAAACAAATTCTAAAATATTAAAACACGAGTCATAATCCCCGATTTGCAAATATTCCAATAAAGCGTCTTTGATTGCGTCTTCAATTCGCTTGCTATTCTCAGGTACTAAGTTTCTCAGACAAATACTTGCAAGCTGCTTGTTCTGTAATCCTAAGGCTAGTTTCCAAGGATTGAGTCATCAATCGCTCCAACAATTCTTTCAAAATCGCTCCTTACATTAGGGACATCAACGAAAGCTTTCTTCCAACGCCCTAGATGTGCCCTCTCGATTGTCACCTCTTCATCAAAATATTTCCTTGTATTTGGATCATCCGTTAGACCTACTAACTTAATTAACCTCTCATAACTTTCTTCTCGCTTGTTCTTCACTAAATCTTCTAACCAAATTAATTCATATTGATTTGAAGGAATTATTGAGCGAGAGAGCTCCTGTAATGAAATTCGGTCTCTAAACCAAGGAAGTGCCTCTTGTAGATTTGAAGGTCCCCAAGGCTCAAGCAGTACTGACGATAGGTTGTCTAAAGGGTGCCTTCGCATCTCAATAAATCGAGCTTCTGGAAATAGTTTGAATAAGTAATTTCCATACATTATGTTAGAAGTTGTTGTATCCATCCAATATTTTTGACCTTGGAATTTTCTGTGATTCCTGACGAATTCAAAAAAGAATTTCCGTGTCCCTGAAATGACATCCTGGGAAATATTTGCCTCAAGTTGGTCTAAAAGTTCTACAAGTTTTCCTCTACTAATAGATCTATGAATTCCACTATCGACTCCAAGTCGGTTTGTTCGATTCCACCAATCATTCAGTATTCTTTTTCTGAATATTCTGTATCTGATTTTCTTCGATTTATTGATTGGAAGTTTTGCTGAAAGTCGTCCCCCTCGAGTTGATTGCGTTGGAAGAAAATTGCGCATTCCGAAGGCAAGATCAATCAGACCATAGGTTTCTGTCAAAAATTTAACTTCGTTTGGCGAGCCCCCGAAAAGATCTGGATGTTGCCGAAGGATTCTGGAAACGATTGTCGTTCCGCTACGTCCAATTCCGCCTGAAAAAACTGGAACAATTTTTTCGCTCACGCCTAAAAGTTAAATTACAATCCTTAGAAAAGTCTTAAAAATTCCTTATTTTAAGAAAGGTCTAAGTTCAACTTTTCTATTGCACGCCTTAGAACCAGCCTTAGCTAAAACTTCTGCTTCGCCTTCATTGTCCGCTTCAAT
>JBMTVF010000008.1:0-44849 GCA_049451055.1 Candidatus Nanopelagicaceae bacterium
TTGGTGAACCAACTCGACCCGTCTCGCCAGTTGAGTAAGGCGGGAAGTTGTAGTTATGCATGTATCGCTTGTGATCTTCTGGATTCAAGGTATCGAGTTGTTGTTCCATCTTAAGCATATTCAAAGTCGTGACACCAAGTATTTGAGTCTCACCGCGCTCAAAAATTGCAGAACCATGAACACGAGGAATAACTTCAACTTCTGCGGTTAATGGGCGAATATCTTTCAGGCCTCTTCCGTCAATACGAATCTTCTCGCGAAGCACACGCTGGCGGACTAGCTTCTTGGTTAGCGAACGCAGTGAAGCAGAAATCTCTTTCTCTCGACCTTCGAATTGTTCCGCAAAACTTCTCTTAACTTCTTCAGAAATTGCATCGAGTTCGCTCTCGCGTTCTTGTTTTCCAGCAATTGTGAGCGCTTTAGCGAGACGATCTTTGGCGGCTTTTTCAACAGCAATGTATGCATCTTCTTGATAATCTAAAAAGACTGGGAATTCAACAGTTGGCTTGGCTGCAACTTTTGCCAATTTTAACTGAGCTTCACAGAGCGTCTTGATGAAGGGCTTTGCTGCTTCAAGGCCAGCACCTACTACTTCTTCGGTCGGAGCTCCGGCTCCATCTGCAATAAGTGAAATTGTTTTTGTTGTTGCCTCAGCCTCAACCATCATGATTGCAACGTCATCACCAGCGATTCTGCCCGCAACGACCATATCAAATGTGGCGCGCTCAAGATCGCTGTGATTTGGGAAAGCAACCCACTGACCATCAATCAAAGCCACACGCACTCCGCCAATTGGGCCCGTAAATGGCAGTCCCGCTAATTGCGTTGACATAGACGCAGCGTTGATTGCGATTACGTCATACATATGATCTGGATTTAGCGCCATGACGGTTACAACAATTTGAACTTCATTGCGAAGTCCTTTAATAAATGATGGGCGCAGCGGGCGATCAATTAAACGACAGGTAAGAATCGCATCCTCTGAGGGGCGACCTTCCCTTCTAAAAAATGATCCAGGTATGCGACCAACTGAGTACATTCGTTCTTCTACGTCCACAGTAAGTGGGAAGAAATCGAATTGGTCTTTTGGATTTTTAGATGCAGTTGTTGCAGATAGCAACATAGTCTCGTCATCCAAATAAACTACGGCCGTTCCTGCTGCTTGTCGTGCTAGTCGACCGGTTTCAAAACGAATCTCTCGTTTTCCAAATTTGCCGTTATCAATTTCTGCAACGGCATGCTTAACGTCTTGACCCTCCATGGGTCTCTCCTATTCTCTGAATCTCCGCGGCATCTAGAGAATGGATCTTCGATCGAAGCTCACGGAATCTTTCCGTAAGCCACCACCGAGGACCAATCAACTAGTCCGCGAAGTTTCCTATTTACTTTTTACGCAAACTAACGGCGGATGCCGAGTTTGTCGATGATCGCGCGATAACGAGCGATATCTTTCTTTGCAAGGTATTGCAAAATTCTGCGACGACGACCAACAAGAAGCAAAAGTCCACGGCGATTATGGTGGTCGTTCTGATTTGTTTGTAGGTGATCAGTTAACTGATCAATTCGCTTTGAAAGTAGCGCTACCTGAGCTTCCGGGCTACCTGTGTCAGATGCAGAGGCGCCAAACTTATTGATTACTTCTTTTTTCTCGGCAGGTTTTAATGCCATTTATCTTCCTTTACATCTTTCACGAGGGCTCTCGGTCTTATGCACGAGCGCACACTTTCTCGCTTGAGAAGGAAAATCTACCAGCGTAATTACTAACCGAGAAATCCAGCGATTTTCACGCTCAGTTTTGCGTTAACTCTTTAGCCTTTTCGCAATCTACCTTCATTTGGGCAAGCAGAGGTTCTAACCCTTCAAACTTAATGGTGTCACGCAGTCGCCAACCGAATTCGACTCGCGCCACTTTGTCGTAAAGCTCAAGATTTTTCTGATCGAGTGCGTATGCCTCGACCTGTCGATTGCGTTCGCCGGCGAATGTTGGGTTAGTGCCAATTGAAATAGCAGCTGGCCATTTATTCCCTTCAACTGTCAACCAACCAGCGTAAACTCCATCTGAAGGTATCGTGCTTCTTTTAGTTAGTGAGATATTGGCCGTTGGATATCCAATGGTTCGCCCTCTTTTTTCACCATGAATGACATTTCCAATTAGTACATGAGGTCTAGTGAGGAGCTCTCGAGCAATCTCAATATTTCCGTTGGTAATTGCCTCACGGATGCGAGTCGAGGAAATTGATGTGCCCAATTCAACTGCTAGATCTAAACCAGAAACTTTGACCTTACTATTTTTTTGTAAGAAGTCGACATCACCCATGGCTTTATAGCCAAATCTGAAATTGCTACCTACGGTAATGGATTTTGCATTCAAATTCGCTTTTACAATCTTCTCTATAAAATCTATTGGAGACATCTGTGAAAATTCTTTTGTAAAAGTAAGAACTGCAACGCTTGTTACTCCACTTTCAATTAAATATTTTATTCGCTCGTTCAGTGGTAGTAATTCGGTAGGAGCTTTTTCCGGGTTCAGAACTTCAGCAGGGTGGGGATAAAAAGTTAATGCGACTACCTCCCCGCTCTCTCTCGCCTTTTTTATTATGAGCTGATGACCTTTATGGACACCATCGAAGATTCCAATTACAACTGCGCCTCCTACGGTGGGTACGCCATGCCACTCAATCTCAAAGGACTCTCTCATGCGCTTAATTCTTTCATGAATTTAGAACTGTAACTGGTTGGGCGGCGGTATTGGAATTTTTGATTATGGCTATCGCTTCTCCAAGATTATCGACCGCGACCCCTGGGCCAGAAAAATCTGATTTAGAGATTTGTTGGCCGTGCCTTATCTTGGAAATCTCATCTTCCTTTAAATGGCGAAGCGGAAGAACTTTACTAATCGTTTCAGTTAGAGGAAGTAATCTAGCCTGATCTGGCGCATCAGCGATATTAATTTCAAATGGATAAGCAGCAATTCGACGTAGCGAAACAAGATTGCCTCCTACGCTTAATTCTCTTCCTAAATCCCTGGCAATAGCTCGAATATAAGTACCTGCAGAACAAGTTACATCAATATCCACTTCAACTCCCTCGTTACGTAGAATGCTTTTTATCAGTAGGGATTTGATCTCTACCTCTCGAGCGGGAATTTCTACGCTCTCGCCTTTGCGCACCAATTCGTACGCTCGTTTACCATCAATCTTCACCGCGGAAACTGAGCTTGGCACTTGCTTTATCGCACCGATGAATTTCTGAATGGCTTTTTCAATCTGGAAATCTGTAATCTGAGAAGCGTCTTTTCTTTCAAGTATTTCGCCTTCTTTATCATCAGTAGTCGTTGATGTGCCAAGCTGAATCGTCGCTAGATAACGTTTCTCGCCTTCCATTATGTACTGTAGAAATTTAGTACCGTTATTAAGTCCGATAACCAGAACTCCGGTAGCCATGGGGTCAAGGGTTCCAGCATGACCAACTCTCTTGGTGGCAAATCTGCGCCTGATTTGAGCGACAACATCATGGCTTGTTACTCCACTTGGTTTATCAACTATTAGAAAACCGTGTTGAAGATTCATTCAGAAGCTAAATCTCGGGCCGTTCGATATGGGGCTTCGCCTCCAATTGGCCTAGATGACTCTCGAAGATGAGCGATTTCCTCATCATGTTTCTTGACTTGATCCAATAATTCTTCAAAATTTCTAGCAGACTCGGAGAGTGCGTCCACAATAAAGGTGAGAGTTGGCACTATTCGCGTTCCAAGTTCACGTCCAACTTCAGTTCGCAACACTCCTTTAGCGCTTTCTAAAGCTTTCGCTGTATTTGCTCGCGCTTCATCGTCACCTAGAACAGTGTAAAAGATTGAAGCTTGTTGCAAGTCTCCGGTGATACGGACATCAGTTATAGTTATAAATCCAAGGCGTGGATCTTTGATTCGATTCTCAAGGGCTTGTGCGACAACAACTTTAATGCGGTCGGCGACTTTAGCCGCCCGATGCGATTTTCCCATTATGCACGCTTCTTCTCGCGCATCTCAAATACTTCAACAGAATCTCCTACTTGGATATCTTTGAAGGAACCAAGACCTATACCGCACTCATATCCTTCGCGAACTTCAGTTGCATCATCCTTAAATCTTCTAAGGGACTCAACCACAAGATTGTCGCCGACAACTACGCCATCGCGAAGAACCCGTGCTTTTGCATTTCTACGGATAATTCCAGAGGTGACGAGTGATCCAGAAATAGTGCCAAATTTGCTCGACTTGAATACTTCGCGAACTTCGGCAGAGCCGATTGTGGCCTCTTCGTACTCTGGTTTAAGCAGACCTTTTAGCGCCGCTTCAATCTCTTCGATTGCCTTATAGATAACAGAGTAGAAGCGGACCTCAACACCTTCTTCATCTGCAAAAGTTGCAGTCTGGGGTTCCGGCTTTACATTGAATCCAACAACAACTGCTCCGGATGCCGAAGCCAGAGTGATATCACTCTTTGTGATTGCGCCTACGCCTCTATGGATAACTCGAAGGTCAACTTCGCTGCCAACATCTAATTGAACTAGCGCATCCTCCAAAGCTTCGACAGATCCACTCACATCGCCCTTCAATATGAGATTAAGTGTTGTGACTTTCGATTTCTCAAGGAAGTCTTCCAGCGAAACTTTTTTACGTGCTTTCGCCAAAGCAGCATGTCGCTCACCAGCTTGGCGCTTCTCAGCAATCTGCCGAGCAGTTCGATCATCTGGAGCCACAATGAAGTTATCACCAGCGCTAGGAACAGAGGTAAAGCCTAAAACTTGTACTGGTCGAGAGGGGCCAGCAATTTCAACATTACTTCCAAATTCATCCATCATGGCGCGAACGCGACCAAAGGCTGATCCAGCAACAATTGCATCTCCAGTACGTAAAGTTCCGCGCTGAACTAGCACAGTAGCGACAGGTCCTCGTCCACGATCTAGGTGAGCTTCGATAGCAACTCCACGAGCATCATCATCATGAATTGCGCGTAAATCAATTGCGGCATCTGCTGTTAGAAGAATGGCATCAATTAATTCTGAGATACCTTTTCCAGAGATAGCAGAAACATCGACAAATAAAGTATCTCCGCCATATTCCTCAGCGATTAAGTTGTACTCCGTTAGTTGCTGTCTAACTTTTCCAGGATTTGCACCTTCTTTATCAACTTTATTGACTGCAACAACAATGGGAACACTGGCAGCTTGAGCATGATTAAGCGCTTCAATTGTTTGAGGCATTACGCCATCATCAGCCGCAACTACAAGTACAGCGATGTCAGTAACTTTTGCACCGCGAGCACGCATAGCGGTAAAGGCCTCATGACCTGGGGTGTCAATGAAGGTAATAGCTCGATTAATACCGTTGTGATCATGGTGAATTTGATAAGCGCCAATATGTTGAGTGATACCACCTGCTTCACCTTTTACAACTTCAGTTTGGCGAATTGCATCCAAAAGTCTCGTCTTTCCATGATCGACATGGCCCATAACAGTGACAACTGGAGGTCTGATCTCTAAATCTTCTGGGGAGATTTCGGCCAATTCTTTATCAAGATCGATATCAAATTGCTCCAAAATTTCTCTATCTTCATCTTCTGGAGAGACGATGGTGATCTTGTAGCCATACTCGTTACCTAGCATTTCAAGGGTGCTCTCATCGACTGTCTGAGTCGCGGTAACCATCTCGCCAAGATGAAACAGAACAGATACAAGTGCTGCCGGATCTGCGCCGATTTTTTCAGCAAAATCCGCAAGCGAAGCTCCGCGCCGTAATCTGACTTGAGTTGAACCGTCGCCACGAGGAACTATGGCGCCACCAATTGTTGGGGCCTCCATATTGTCAATCTCTTCACGAAGCGCTTTCTTACTCTTGTAATTCTTCTTCTTTCCGCCACCTTTGCCGAAAGCTCCACCAGCTCCTGGACGTTGGCCAGGTCGACCTGGACCGCCAGGTCCACCTGGACGTGGTGCGCCACCTTGATTGCGATATGGAGAGGTTGTTGGTGTGCCGCGACCTTGAGTTGTTTTTGGTCCGCGATTATCTGTGCGATTTTGATCTGGACGTTGTGGTCGCGCAGCAAATCCAGGTCTAACTGATCCCGGACGCGGTCCCGCTAAGGGTCCTCTATCGCCACGAGGCGATGGACGTGGCGGTCTCGCGGCGCTTGTACCAAATGGATTATTTCCTGGACGTGCAGCCGGCGGTCGTGGCGGCCGCGGACCGGATGTGCCAAAAGGATTATTTCCAGGACGCGCAGCCGGCGGTCGTGGTGGTTGCGGAATATTAGAAACTTTTGGAGTAACTGACGTTGGAACTTCCGGGATATTTTTTTCAATAGCAGGAGTTTCGATTTCGCTATTTTTCGGAGTGGTTTTTTTCGGAGCGGCTTTCTTGGCAGGCTTTTCCACGGTCGGTTTATTGACAGGTGGATATTTATCTAAAAATTTTCTAACGACTGGCGGCTCGACAGTCGAAGAGGCAGAGCGAACAAATTCGCCCATCTCCTGGAGTTTGGCAAGAACATCCTTGCTCTCCATGCCAACATCTTTTGCTAATTCGTAAACGCGGACCTTTGCCACTTTTCTCCTTCTGTGGCCCCGCGTAATTACTTTGCGCGAAGCCTAAATTGACCTACTCATGATCTAGGGGTGCTCATTTGAGTGCCATTGCCTTCGCTCCTAATAAGTGGATCCGAAATCGCATCCAGTGCCAACCATACCGGGAGTTAGGCTTTTCGGCTAAACCCCTTCAGTTTCCGCGTCAGAATGGATGTCAATCCGCCATCCAGTAAGCCTCGCGGCTAGGCGTGCATTTTGGCCATCTTTGCCGATCGCCAGCGAAAGTTGATAGTCAGGCACAACTACCTTGGCCGATCGGAGTTCCTGATTCACAACTTCAACATTTGAGACTCGAGCAGGTGCCAAAGCATTTCCAACAAATTGAGTGGGATCTTCTGACCAATCCACTATATCTATCTTCTCTCCGTGCAATTCATCCATGACCGCTCTCGCTCTAGCGCCCATTGGTCCAATCAAAGCGCCCTTGGCGCTTACCGCCGGTCGTTGTGAGCGCACCGCAATTTTCGTGCGATGGCCAGCTTCCCTCGCAATACCCATAATCTCAACCACATGTTCGCGAATTTCCGGAACTTCTAAGGCAAATAGTTGTTTTACCAAAGCAGGATGGCTTCGAGAAAGGAGCACTTCAGGACCTTTAATCCCTTGCTTAACTTCCACTACGAAACACTTCACTCGCTCACCATGCTTGTAAACCTCGCCAGGCACTTGTTCGTGTGGCGGAATTTTTCCCTCAACGCGACCGAGATCGACATACACCATTCGATGATCTCTACCTTGTTGTATTACTCCGGAAACTATGTCACCAACTGATGCGCTGAATTCGCCAACAATCTCAGCATCTCTTGAAGCTCGCATTCTCTCTTTAATTACTTTTCGCGCAGTAGAAGATGCAATTCGACTGAAGCCTGGTAATTCATCTACATGTTCGCCAGTTTTTTCTCCGTCGGGTCCAAATTCCGGAACTAACATTTTTATTTCACCAGTAGATCGATCTAGTCGGGCATAGGCGTAGGGTTTGGCTCCGTCAATTTCTATGTATGCGCTTCGAACTGCAACTTCAATTGCATCAATCAATTTTTCAAGGGGAATATCGCGTTCAATCGTCAGCGCTTCCAACACTTTCATATCAACATTCATCGCGCTTCCTTACGATTAAATTCAATCTGTATTCTTGCTGACTTAATATCATTAAAGTGGACTAGAACTTCGTCAATCTCAACTTTTTCTTTTTCTACTGCATTGATTCTTCCGACCATTTTTTTATCGTCTTGAAGTAGAATTTCAACCATACGTCCCACGTTTTTTACCCAGTGGCGTTGCAAAGTTAGCGGGCGCTCAATCCCGGGCGTGGTGACTTCTAAAGTGAATGGCTGATCTCCCAAAACCGAGATTCTGTCTAACTCCTCTGAGATTGCACGAGAAATCGCAGCCACTTCATCTAGATTTGGATTTCTTTCAACGCCATCAATGATTACTGTGAGATGTTTTCGTTTACCATAAGAGCTTACTTTTATTTCTTCCAAAATGTAGCCGGTGGCGGCTACGACAGGTTTGAGTAGCAAATTCAACTCATCTGTATCGGGCATTTTCACCACCTGCTATTTTTTTGTTTTTAAGTTGTGAACCGAAGAATAGCGTTTTCCCCAATTAAAAGAAAGTGTCCACCGCAACTCGAATTATCAAGATTGATGTTGCCACCAGGAAAATTTTTCTAATCAATCTAGATCCGCCGCGAATTGCCAGTCGAGCGCCCAATAATCCGCCTGCGATATTGCCAATTGCCATACAAAGCCCTAACGCCCAGAGTATTTTTCCGGAAAAACCAAATACCAACAGTGCTCCCAAATTCGTGGATAGATTTACGATTTTTGTGGTCACGGTTGCTTCGAGAAAGGCATAACCCATAACAACAACAAGTACAAGCATCAAGAATGAGCCAGTACCTGGCCCAAAAATTCCATCATAAAATCCAATGGCGACTCCGAAAAAAACTGCTTTAAATATCGGGTTGCCGCTCTTTTCGACTTTCGATTCACTCAATCCCAATTCTTTTCTAAAAAATGTGTAAGTAAATACCAAGATTAAGGCAATTAAAATAATTGGCTGGAATGCTTCTCGAGGAATTTGCGTAGCAACTCTCGCCCCCACCCCTGCTCCGATAAATGCTGGTAACGCCATTGAGACTGCGATTCTTAAATCAGGGCGCAGTCTTCGCAGGTAAGTGAGAGTTGCCGTAGCTGTTCCCAAAGATGCTGGCAATTTATTTGTTCCAAGTATTACAGAAGGCTGTGTATTTGGTAGCGCAACCAACAATGAAGGTAGCTGTATTAATCCCCCGCCTCCAGCAATCGAGTCAACGAGACCGGCAAAAGCAGAGGCGATAACAAGCAATAAAAGAACTTCTAGAGTGACTTCCACTATTTTAGTGAATTTATTAGTTGACCAACGATTCGATCTACAGGAACTTCTTCTTTTGAACCAGTTTTGCGATCACGAACTTCTACATTGCCTTCAGCGAGAGCCTTTCCGACAATCACTAGAATTGGATTGCCGATTAACTCAGCATCCTTGAATTTAACACCAGGGCTAGCTTCTTTCCGGTCGTCAAAAAGAACCGAAACTCCGTGGTTCTCTAATTCAGTTGCGATTTTTTCTGCCACCGCAAATGGTTCGTTATCTTTTCCAGTTGCCACGATATGCACTAGAGCTGGGGCAATTTCTCTTGGCCAGACAAGACCAATCTCATCATGATTCTGTTCGGCGATTGCTGCAACGGCTCGAGTCACGCCAATTCCATATGAGCCCATTGTCACCGTTCGAGATTTACCGGCGGCATCCAAAACGGATAGTTCTAGCGCTTCCGCATACTTTCGTCCTAGCTGGAAGATGTGGCCTATTTCTATTGCTCGATCAATAATTACGGGAGCTTCGCATTTGGGACAGGCATCCCCCGCTCGAACTTCTGCTGCTTCAACAAAGCCATCAACATGAAAATCGCGCCCATGCATTACATATCGAGCATGGCGGTCTTTAGTATTTGCTCCGGTTATCCAATGAGATCCGACCACTATTCTTGGGTCGGCGTACAACTTGATACCAAATTTCTTAGCATCTTGAGGCCCGACATAACCCTTTACTAATTCTTTTCGCTTTGCAAAATCTTCATCTTCAAAGAGTCGAATCTCTCTTACCCCAGGTAGATTGGCTTCCACTCTTTTCAGATCCACCTCTCGATCGCCCGGAACCAAGATGCTGATTGGTTGATCGTCGGCCATCAAAAGAACATTTTTTAAAGTATCTGAGGCGCCAATATTTGCGTTGTACTTCCTATTCATAACTTCGACAAGTGTTTCAATCGTGGGCGTATTTGGAGTATCGAGAATTTCAAGCGCTGGCGGGGTTTCTGACACTTTATAATTTAGATTGGTATCCTTTACATTGGTCGTCATAGCTTCCACATTTGCCGCGTATCCACAGTTCTTACATAGAACGTAAGTATCTTCACCGGTTGCGCAAGGTGCAAGAAATTCTTCAGATTTAGAACCTCCCATAGCTCCTGCCATCGCAGACACTATGTTGTACTTCAATCCAAGTCGGTCAAAAGTTGAAATATAGGCAGCGCGATGTTTTTGATACGAAATCTCTAGACCGGCTTCATCAAGATCAAATGAGTAGGAATCTTTCATCACAAACTCTCTACCGCGAATAATTCCGCTGCGAGGTCTGGCTTCATCGCGATACTTGGTCTGAATCTGATAGATATGTAGGGGTAGGTCGCGGTAAGAGGAATACTCGCCTTTGACCATTAAAGTAAACATCTCTTCATGAGTTGGACCGAGAAGGTAATCGGCACCTCTTCGATCTTTCAATCGAAAGAGTGTTGGGCCATATTCGTCCCATCTACCAGATACTTCATATGGATCCTTTGGTAGTAAAGCTGGGAAATGGACCTGCTGGAATCCAGCTCGATCCATCTCCTCCCGAACAATTCGCTCAACATTTCTCAACACGATAACTCCAAGCGGAAGCCAAGAGAAAATTCCAGCTGCAATTGGTCTTACGTACCCGGCGCGAACCAGTAAACGATGGCTTGCAACTGAGGCGTCAGATGGATCATCGCGAAGCGTGCGCAGGAAAAGAGTAGACATCCGCAGCATGGCAGATAGCCTACCTACTACTTAACTGTTACTTGTGGTTCTCCGGATGCGATTCCAGCGGCTTCCATTTCATCTGCAATTTTCATTGCCTCTTCAATCAGCGTTTCAACGATTTGCGCCTCTGGAACTGTTTTGATGACTTCACCTTTTACGAAGATCTGACCTTTGCCATTTCCAGATGCCACACCAAGGTCTGCTTCTCTTGCTTCACCAGGGCCATTAACTACACAACCCATAACTGCAACTCTAAGCGGGACTGTCATACCTTGGAGGCCAGCTTGTACTTTTTCCGCAAGGCTGTAAACATCAACTTGCGCCCTTCCACAAGAGGGACAGGAGACTATCTCTAATTTTCGCTGACGAAGATTTAAGGATTCCAGAATTGCGATTCCAACTTTTACCTCTTCAACTGGAGGAGCTGAAAGTGAAACGCGGATCGTGTCTCCTATGCCTTCGGAAAGGAGAATTCCAAATGCCGTTGCAGATTTAATTGTGCCTTGGAATAGCGGACCCGCTTCGGTTACCCCTAGGTGCAATGGATAATCACACTTTGCGGCGAGAAGACGATAAGCCTTCACCATCGTTAATGGATCATGATGCTTAACCGAGATTTTTATATCTGTAAAACCGTGCTCCTCAAATAAACCAATTTCCCACATTGCTGACTCAACTAGCGCTTCCGGTGTTGCCTTTCCATATTTTGCTAGGAGTCTAGGGTCAAGTGAACCAGCATTCACACCAATTCGAATTGGAATTCCAGCTGCGCCAGCAGCCTTTGCTACTTCTTTTACTTTATCGTCAAATTGTTTGATATTCCCTGGATTTACACGAACTCCTGCACAACCTGCATCGATTGCAGCAAAAATATATTTAGGTTGGAAATGAATATCAGCAATTACTGGAATCTGAGATTTCTTGGCAATCTGGCTAAGGGCGTCGGCATCATCTTGGCTTGGCACTGCGACTCTAACAATCTGGCAACCTGAGGCAGTTAATTCTGCGATCTGTTGTAAAGTTGAATTTACGTCGGCGGTGACAGTAGTGCACATCGATTGGACGCTAACTGGAGCATCGCCGCCAACTAAAACGTTTCCTAATTTGAGCTGCTTGGTCTTTCGGCGAGGTGACAAGGTTGGCAATGGAGCCTGGGGCATTCCGAGTTCGACCATGTGCTTATTCTGCCCGAATCGTTATAGTTGCTCAAATGAAGCCATGGATGATTGTGACCTACTTGATTGTTGCACTCTTTCTCATTACTTACGTCTACGGATTCTAAGTCTTAGAGGTTGAAATTTATCGGATTGAAAATGTCCGCTATCAAGAGCAGTGCCGTGAGGAAGATCAAGGCAAATAATACGATTATTGTGATCGGCGTTAATTTTTCGATATCTACTTTGCCGGGCTCAGCTTGTCCTCTGATTTTGTAGATCTGGCGGCGAGCACCTTCATATAAAGCAACTGCAATATGTCCACCATCAAGTGGAAGAATTGGTATCAAATTAAAAATTCCTACAAAAATATTTAACGAGGCGATAATCAGTAGAAAGGTTGCGATTTTTTCGCCCGTAGTCAGGTTTGAACTCGACGCAGTCTCGCCAGTAGCTCTTGCTACTCCTACGATTCCAACTAGCCCATCGGAATTACGCTCTTCACCTAGAAATGTCTGTCTGATTAATGTGGGGATCTGTTGCGGCAGGCCAACGAGAGCTTTTATCGATCCGACAAATAACTGGACTGTCGCCTCAGCAGAAGAGCCCACTGCACTTATTGGGTTTTCTCTTACCAATCCGTATTTATTTATAATTCCTATGAAGCCTCGATCTTCTCCATCAACTGTTCTTATCGCGGCAACCAAATCAACATTTAGCTCAGCGCCTTCTCGAATAATGACCAAGGAAACTGGCTTGCCTGCGGAAGCTCTTAGAACCGGAGATATTTCGCTCCATTCGAGATCGCGTACGCCATTTATTCCAATAATTTCATCTCCAGGTAGTAACCCTGCTTTTTTTGCAGGCGAGATCGGGTCATTTGGAGCGCACGCAGTTTTAGAAGGGACACAAGGCAAAACCTCTTGAATTATCGGGAGAGACTTTACGACTCCAACTCCAGTGAACAAAATAAAAAGGAAAATGAAGCCTAGGATAAAGTGGAGTACAGATCCTGAACCCAAAACAATTAATTTTTCTCGGGTTCGAGCCTTATAAAAGGCGCGATATGCGATATCGGCAGGCATCTCATCTCGTACCGACATACCCGATATCTTGCAATAACCTCCGGCGGGGATGGCTTTTATGCCAAACTCAGTTTCACCGCGCTGGGTAGACCAGATTCTTTTTCCAAATCCGAGAAAGAATTCTGTGACCCGCATTCCGTAACGTTTCGCGGTTATGTAATGGCCATATTCATGGACCATAATCGAAAAAAGTAAAGCAACTATAAAGGCCAGCACTCCGATTAAACCCAAGAAAATCCCCTAACCTCTCGGTAGCGCTTCAAGTGCTACCCGTCGCGCATCATTCTCGATTGCGGTGACATCGCTTATGTCGCGAACTCGATCTGGTGCAGATGATGCAAGTTTACTAATCACTTTTTCTACAGTCTCGATTATGGCTGTGAAAGGAATGAGTTTTTTAAGAAATGCATCGACCGCTACCTCATTAGCCGCATTGAACATTGCTGTAACCGAACCGCCGAGCGCTCCACACCTACGGGCTAATTCAATACTTGGAAATCGATTTTCATCGATTGGTTCAAAGGTCCAACTATGCTTCGATTGCCAATCAATAGTTGGCATAACTTCTTTTAATCGATTTGGATAATTTATTGCATAGGCAATCGGACCCTTCATATTGGGTGGCGAAGCTTGTGCGATTAGCGAACCGTCATGAAATTCAACCATTGAGTGAACAATCGCTTGCGGATGAATGACTGCCTCAAGTTGGTGGTAGGGAATGCCAAAGAGGTAATGCGCCTCGATAATCTCTAGTCCTTTATTGACCATGGTCGCTGAATTGATTGTGACCATCGGCCCCATGCTCCAAGTGGGGTGATTTAGCGCCTCTTCAACTGTTACATTCTCAAGATCTACTCGATTGCGAAATGGCCCGCCGCTGGCAGTAAGAATCATGCGGTTAACTTCCTCAATCTTTCCAGAGCGAAGGGCTTGAAAAAGGGCCGAGTGTTCTGAGTCGACGGGAATTATCCGTTCTCTTCCATGAGCGATAACTAAATCTCCACCAGCGACGAGCGATTCTTTATTTGCTAAGGCAACTAGATTTCCTGCTTCCAAGGCTGCCAAAGTAGGCCCTAAGCCAATCGAACCGGTGATTCCATTTAAAACTACATCACAAGAGATTGCCGCGATGGTATTTGCAGAATTTGGTCCATCAATAACCTCGATTCCGGAGAGAGAATTACGTAACTCCTCGCCACTTCCCGTCGTGGCAATTATTGGTACATCGAATTCCTTTGCTTGCTCTGCTAATTTGGAAATATTTCGCGATCCGGCTGCAAGTCCTACCACTCGAAAATCTTGTGGGTGCGCGGCCACTACCTCTAAGGCTTGCACCCCGATGGAACCGGTAGAGCCTAAAATCACAATATCCCGCATGCCGTAATCCTCTCAGAAAGTTACTTAGCAATTGGTTTGATTTAAGTTCAAGATAGTATTGAGACATGGAATCTGGCCCAAAACTCGCTCAAGTTCGTAAAGTTGTTACACAAATCCCTGGTCCAAAATCAGAGGCTTTGGTAAAACGTAGAAGTGAGGCGGTTTCTTCAGGTCTAGGTATGGCCGTTCCCGTAGTGGTTGAGCGAGCTGGTGGTGGCGTAATAATTGATGTAGATGGCAATTCGATAATTGATATGGGCGCTGGTATCGCTGTTGTAAGTGTTGGAAATTCTGCCACTCGAGTTGTCAAAAGGGTTACCGAACAAGTTGAGGCATTCACTCATACCTGCTTCATGGTCGCGCCCTATACAGGTTATATAGAGGTCAGCGAAGCTCTAAATAGGTTAACGCCTGGTACTCATAAGAAGAAGTCAGCGCTCTTCACGTCAGGCGCAGAAGCGCTTGAAAATGCCGTCAAGATTGCCCGTAAATTCACCAACCGACATGCTGTAGTTGTTTTCGAGCATGGTTATCACGGCAGAACAAATCTCACGATGGGCATGACTGCAAAAAATATTCCCTATAAGGATGGTTTTGGTCCATTTGCTCCTGAGATTTATCGGATGCCGATGGCATACCCATATCGTTGGCCGGGCGGTCCTGAGGCATGCGCAAAAGATGCCCTTGATACTGTTCTACATAAAATCGAAAAAGAAATTGGCGCAAAAAATGTGGCATGTATCGTCATTGAGCCAATCCTTGGTGAAGGCGGATTTATTGTTCCGCCGAAAGGTTTCCTACCTGGCTTGGTTAAGTTTTCGAATGAAAATGGAATTGTTTTTATCGCTGATGAAGTTCAAACTGGATTTGCTCGTACTGGAGATATGTTTGCTTGCAATGACGAGGGTATCGTCCCGGATCTAATTACCACTGCTAAAGGTATAGCTGGTGGACTACCTCTCGCCGGTGTCACGGGAAGAGCTGAGATTATGGATTCGGTGCATGCCGGTGGACTAGGTGGTACATATGGTGGATCTCCGATTGCATGTGCGGCTGCGTTGGGCGCTATTGAGACGATTGAAGAAGAGAAGTTAGTAGACCGCGCTCGTGAACAGGGTCGAATTATTTCGGCTGCGCTCCAGGAAATGAAGAAGAAATATCCGATTATTGGAGATGTACGTGGTCGCGGCGCGATGCAGGCTCTCGAATTTGTAAAGCCTGGCACTACAGAACCTAATACCGAAGCTCAATCTTCAATTATCAAATACTGCCTACAAAAGGGCGTTCTGCTTTTATCGGCAGGAACTTATGGAAATGTTATTAGGTTGCTTCCACCATTAGTAATGCCGGAAGATTTATTGAAGGAAGCTTTATCTATTCTCGATGAAGCAATTTCGAAAGCTTAACGATCCAATAAGTTTTGGATTGGTGAATAATTCCCACCACTCTGCCGTTTAGCGATTGCGCTGAGCGCCTCTAGAACCACCCGATTCGCAAGTATTGCGGTGATATCTGCGCTATCAAATGGAGGCGAAACCTCAACAATATCTATTCCGACGATAGGTAATTCCAAACAAATTCGGCGAACCGACTCTAATAATTCTCGAGAGGTCATTCCCCCAGGTTCTGGCGTTCCCGTACCAGGCGCCATTCCGGGATCAACAACGTCAATATCAACTGATAAAAATACGCCATCACAGCCATCAGTGAGACGAGCAAAGGACTCATCTAGAACCACATTAAGGCCACGATGATGAATTTCGGTCATTTCATAGGAACGCATTCCCTGGTCTCGCATCCAGTTCAAAGTTTTTTCATCTGGCCAATATCCACGCAAGCCAAGTTGCAAAAATCTATCCCCACGAACAGCGCCAGATGCAATCAATCGTCGCATTGGAGTTCCATGGCCAACGAGTGCGCCAAATTGAACTTCGCCCGTGTCAGCATGAGCATCAAAATGAATCATAGAAATTTTCCCGTTACCGCGATGGGCTGCAATTCCAGCTACATCTGCGGATGCAATCGAGTGATCTCCACCAAGGACAACTGGAATCGCTCCTGCTCGAGAAATTTTCTCAGTTGCCACTTTTAAAACTTCAAGCGACGAGACCAGATCTCCCGGAGGCATCAGTAGATCTCCGGAATCAAATACTTTTAAACTCTTTAATCCATCTATGCGTAAAGCTAGATGAGGTCGCTCGCCATCGTGAGGGAGATAATCACCCATCCGTATCGCCTGCGGGCCAAACCTCGCGCCTGAACGATGTGATGTACCGCTATCAATTGGGGCGCCAACAATAATTATGTCGGCGCCCTTAAATGTCTCCGGTCTCTCCAAATCGCACGCAGGCACACCTAAAAAGGTGAAGTTCGGGCCATACATATTCCCGATATTTGTCATGAAATTGCTTAGACGCGTGGCAGCGCAGCTAAAGCAGATTCAAAGTCAGAATCCTTCAAGACCGAATCTTTCATATCACCGCGTAGGAATTGATCATACGCAGCTAGATCAAAGTGGCCATGACCGCAAAGCGCAGTAAGGATTACTTTCTCCTCACCGGTCTTCTTAGCTTCCAACGCTTCTCTAATCGCAATGGCGATTGCGTGAGTGGGTTCTGGTGCTGGAACTATTCCTTCGGTTCTTGCGAACTTGATTGCTGCCTCGAAACATTCGGTCTGTTGTACCGAAGAAGCTGTCATCAAGCCAAGTTCGTAGATATGGCTGATTAATGGTGACATTCCGTGGTAACGAAGTCCGCCAGCGTGAATTGGATCTGGAATGAAATCGTGGCCAAGGGTATGCATCTTCATGAGTGGAGTCATGCCAGCGGTATCGCCGAAATCGTAGGCATATTTACCGCGAGTTAGTGAAGGACATGAAGCCGGTTCAACGGCTCTAATCTCTGGATTCATCTTGCCCTTTAACTTCTCACGAATAAATGGGAATGAGAGTCCAGCAAAATTCGAACCTCCCCCTGTGCAACCAACAAGCATCGTTGGCGTTTCTTCAATTTTTGCAAATTGACGAAGCGCTTCTTCTCCAATAATGGTCTGGTGGAGTAATACGTGATTTAGAACAGACCCGAGTGCGTAAGCTGCATCTGGATCTTGAGCGGCAACTTCAACTGCTTCGGAAATTGCAATTCCGAGTGATCCGGAGAAGTTCTTTGGATCTGCACCGAGTCTGCGCCCTGCTTCGGTTACGTTAGATGGAGAACGATGAACTTTTGCACCAAATACTTCCATCATTAGACGGCGATATGGTTTGGAATCAAAAGATCCACCTACCTGCCAAATTTCACATTCAAGTCCAAATAGTGAGCAAGCGTAGGAAAGTGCAGTTCCCCACTGGCCCGCTCCGGTTTCCGTTGTTATCTTCTTCTTGCCTGCTTTTTTATTGTAGAATGCTTGCGGAACTGATGTATTTGCTTTGTGCGAACCAGCTGGAGAAACACCTTCATACTTGTAATAAATTCGAGCAGGAGTACCTAAAGCTTTTTCAAGTCCGCGCGCTCTATAAAGCGGAGATGGTCTCCATTGTCGGTAGATGTCCAAAACTTCACCTGGAATATCAATATAACTTTCGCTTGAAACTTCTTGAAGAATCAAGTCCATCGGAAAAAGCGGAGCAAGATCATCTGGGCCAACTGGTTGCAAAGTGCCGGGATGAAGTGGTGGTGGCGGTGGTGAAGGCAGATCCGGAATTATGTTGTACCACTGTGTAGGCATTTCACCTTCATCGAGCGTTATCTTCGTGAATGACTTGGGATTCTTATCGAGTGCCATAACGATCCTTTCAGTGGTGTGGTGGGTTCTGAATCGTAGTAGCAGGGGGCCTATTGCGGTAGGGGATTATTTTCGGCTGCGGCGGCGACCAACTGCCTGGCCCACAATCACAATTATCAGGGCGATGAAGAACATGGCGCTTCCGATGACGTTAGCTTGCGCTGGAATGCCTCGGGCGGCCGAGACGTAAACAAATTTCGGGAAGGTGCTTTCGATTCCTGAGTTGAAATTCGTGATGATGAAGTCATCAAAAGAAAGTGAGAAGGCTAGCAAGGCGGCGCCGGCTATCCCTGGCATAACTAGTGGCAAGGTTACATACCTAAAGGTCTCCCGTTCATTTGCATATAGATCCATCGCCGCTTGTTCCAATCGTGGATCAAGACTTGCGATACGGGCTTTCAGTGAAGTTCCACTATCAATTGGCGCGCCAACAATTACAACATCGGCGCCCTTGTAAGTTTCAGGCTTATCTAGATCGCAAGCTGGAATACCAAGGAAGGTGAAGTTTGGACCGTACATATTTCCGATGTTAGCCATCATCTTCTCGTCTGTTTACGCTTGCTTATTACTTGCCCCGCGAATACCGCCATCAATGCAATCACAAACATAAGCGTACCTATCACATTTGCCTGGGGAGGAACTCCACGCAATGATGCGGTCCAAACATACTCAGGGAAAGTGTTTACTGTTCCCGAATTAAAGTTTGTGATGATGAAATCATCAAATGAAAGGGCAAAGGCAAGTAACGCGGCTGCGGCAATTCCAGGTGCCACTAGCGGAAAAGTAACTCTCCTAAAAGTCTCCCAATCGCTCGCATAAAGGTCTCTCGCAGCTTCTTCAAGCTTGGGATCTAGGCTAGCGACGCGCGCCTTTACCGTAACTACCACGAAAGAAATGCAGAACATTATGTGAGCAATAATCACCGGAATCAATCCAGCGCCTACATTAATGTTGATGAACATTGATAGAAGAGATGCGCCAAGTACAACCTCCGGGGTTGCCATAGGCAAAAAGATCATTAGGTTTGTGGTAGCTCTACCGCGGAAATTGTAACGACCAAGTGCAAAAGCAATCATGGTTCCCAATATGGTTGCAGCAATCGTTGCCGTGATACCCACCTTGAATGAGTTTCCAAGCGCTTCGCATATACCTATTGGCTCGCATGGATTTAGCCAAGCTTGAATAGTAAAACCTCGCCAGACAATATTTCTCTTATCTGCATCATTAAACGAGAATGCAATTGTGTAAAAAATTGGCAAGAGGATATAAAAAACAGCCGCGGCTGCGTAAATTCTTATCATGTTCTTTGTTAGCCAGTTTTTCATACAAGCTCATCTGTTCCCGCGCGCCGTATGTACATAACTACCAGGACCAAAATAGTTGCCATCAAAAT
This sequence comes from Candidatus Nanopelagicaceae bacterium, assembly GCA_049451055.1. Lineage (GTDB taxonomy): Bacteria > Actinomycetota > Actinomycetes > Nanopelagicales > Nanopelagicaceae > MAG-120802. The sequence goes on from JBMTVF010000008.1 coordinate 19,532, forward strand.
AAATGAAAGAGACGATGCGGTTGGATAGTCGACCACTCGAAAGAATCGAGAGTTAATAACATTTCCAATCATGAAGTTATCCGGACTTCCTAGCAGTTGTGCATTTATATAGTCACCTGAGGAAGGAATAAAAGTCAAGAGTGTTCCTGCGACAACGCCAGGCATTGATAACGGAAGAGTTACCTTACGGAATGTAGTGGCACCATTCGCGTACAAATCTCCTGATGCCTCTAGGAGTCGATAATCGATGCGATCGAGTGATGCATAAATAGGTAAGGTCATAAATGGCAAAAAGTTGTAAGTAAGTCCCATAATTACCGAAAACGCAGTTGCAGTTATGGTTGCATCTGAAGGAAGAATTCTTAGGAATTGTAAAGTTGAGACGACTGGTCCTTCGGCACCCAAAATCTGCTTCCAAGCCAAAGTTCTAAGCAAGAATGAGGTAAAGAATGGTGCGATTACCATAACCAAAAGAAAGTTCTTCCAGGGTCCACTTCTAAATGCAATTGCGTATGCCAGTGGGTATGCAATGGCTAATGCAAGTAAAGTGGCGCATAAAGCATAGAAAAATGAGCGGAAAAACTGTTCTTGGTTTGCGGCAAAAGCATCAATGAAATTTGTGAACCGAAATGTCTGGACAAATTCACCAGTTTCAAATGTGGGCGCCGGGGTTTTAGTTGAAGTTTCAGCTAGGTTGATTAAAGGAAATGCAAAGAAAACTAGTAGCCAGAGAATTCCTGGGGCAAGAAGGAAGTATGCAGTTCTAGTTGACTTTTTCGCAGGTGCAAAAGCTTTTTCAGTTGAAGTCGAGTGCGCGATAGCCATAAGTCACTAATTCGAATTACCGTCTAGGGCAAAGGTGAATTGGGGCTCCCATGAAAGTGAGACTGGGTCACCCTTCTCAAGCTCTGGTACGCCACCATCATTTTGCTCAAAGACCATTAGTTCCTGCTTCCATGGCATCTCGACTAGATACTGGGTGCTGACGCCAAAGAATGAAATGTCAGTTATCACTCCACCACTTAGGACATTCCCAGAGACTTTTTCATGTGCTTGATGCAGCCTAAATTTCTCGGGACGAATTCCAACTTTTAGCGCATTGCCCTTTGCGTTGTTGCGAGACTTTGGAAGAGCGATTTTTGAACCCTTCAAATCAACAACAAGATTGTCTCCGTCAGTTCCTGTGACATTGCCTTCGATAAAGTTTGATTGTCCCAAGAAGTTTGCCACAAATACGGTACTTGGATTCTCATATAAATCAGCTGGAGAACCCATCTGTTCAATTTTTCCATTGTTCATGACCGCAATAGTGTCAGCCATCGTCATCGCTTCTTCTTGATCATGGGTAACATGCACAAAAGTGATCCCGACTTCTGTTTGAATCCACTTTAGCTCAATTTGCATCTGACGCCGCAATTTCAGATCTAGTGCGCCCAATGGCTCATCCAATAGAAGTAGCGCTGGCCGATTTACGACAGCCCGAGCGAGTGCAATTCGTTGTTGCTGACCCCCCGATAGTTGTCCGGGCTTTCTATTTTTTAGGTGCGAAAGTTCAACTAGATTCAAAACCTTCTCAACGGCTTCTTCGACGTCTTTGATACCTCGTCGTCTTAAGCCAAAGGCAACATTCTCAAATATTGTGAGATGGGGAAACAATGCATAATTTTGAAAAACCGTGTTTACGGGTCTCTCATACGCTTTGGTTGTTGTGATATCTGTATCACCTATTTTTATTTTGCCTGAAGAAGGTTCCTCTAGGCCCGCAATCATCCGCAAAGTGGTCGTTTTGCCGCATCCCGAAGGGCCCAATAATGCAAAGAAAGAGCCCTTCGGAATCACCAGCGATAAATCATCGACAGCAACAAAGTCACCAAAAGTCTTGGTGACATGCTCAAGTACTAGGTCACCCTGTACCTTTTTGCTCTCAGCCACTTAATTTTCTTGGGAATCTATTAAGCGCCGATTGCTTCTTGGAATGCGGCAGAGAAGTTAAATTCTTCTTCTGCGCTTAAGCCACGAAAGACTTGTACCTTTGAGAGCGTTGCATCATCAGGGAAGATAAATGGGCTTGAAGCTAGCTCTGGATCAATCTTCTCCATTTCCGATTGAGCTCCCTTTACCGGACAGATGTAATTGACCCATGCTGCTACCTCGGCGGCAATTGTGGGATCGTAGTAATGATTCATGAGCTGCTCAGAATTTGATTTATTTGAAGAAGTCGATGGGATGAGGAGGTTATCGCTCCAGAGCGTTCCGCCTGATTCAGGTATCGCAAATCCATAGTTTTGACCGGATAGATTCTCTGAGAACATGTCACCGCTCCAACCGATTACGGCAACCGCATCACCATTTGCCATATCCTCCAAGTAATCATTTCCCTTTACCTGTCGGATAAATCCGTCCGAAATCATCTTCTTAAGGAAGTCAACCGCGTTCATAAATTCATCTTCAGTAAATGGTTGTGAGATGTCTACACCTTGATACTGGAGAATAATTCCAATTGTGTCGCGCATTTCTGAGAGAACTTCAACTCTTCCCTTGTACTTGGAGCTAAAGAGTTGATCTACTGAGACGATGTCTTCTTTAACGACATTCTTATTCCATCCAAATCCCGCAAAACCTGATTGCCAGGTAAGAGAGAAGTTTCTACCGGGATCAAAACTGACATTTGCTAATGTGTCGAGGATGTTGCCTTTGTTGGGGATATTGCCCGCGTTTAATTCTTGAGCATAACCGAGACGAATCCATCTGGCTGCCATCCAGTCAGTTGGAGTAACGATGTCATAACCAATATCGTTTCCAGCTTTGAGATTTTCTTGAACTTTTCCGTAAAACTCATCGTTATCGTTGTAGTCAACTAAATAGTCGACCTCGATACCGGTTGAATCGATAAATTTATTCAGAGTTGGGTAGGTACGCTTTCCATCCACCTTTTTTTGGTCAAGGTAGGCAGTCCAATTACCCCAACGTACGGTTCCGCCAATATCTTCTGGGGGCGCAATTGTTCCACCCTCATCATCGCTGGAGCATGAGGCGAGAAATGTGGCAGCGCCAAGTCCACCAACTCCCACCAAAAGGGATCTACGAGAAAGCCTAAAACTCTTTTGCGCAGAAACTATTTCGGAGACGAGTGGATTATTTCTTTCTACCGATTTATCAGCCATCTCTTTTCATTCCTTTTCATGTTCGCAGGGACATTCAAGCGAGGAAGTTTCTCAACCCTACCCTCTCGAGGGCAATGTGAAAACTACCTCAAAGATCAATGTCTTAATCTAGGCGTTGAGATTGGTCATCACATGCTTGATGCGCGTGTACTCCTCGAAACCATAACCAGATAAGTCTTTGCCGTATCCAGAGTGCTTGAAGCCACCGTGGGGCATCTCAGCGACCATTGGGATATGGGTGTTGATCCAGACACATCCAAAATCAAAGGCCTTCGCCATACGCATCGCCCGACCATGATCTTTGGTCCAGACGCTCGAGGCGAGTCCATACTTAACACCATTCGCATTTCTTACCGCTTCAGCTTCATCGCTAAATTTTTGGATAGTGATTACTGGCGCAAAGATTTCATTTTGGATCATCTCATCATCTTGTTTTAAGTCTGCAACTACTGTTGGAGACCAGAAATAACCAGGGCGATCAACCTTCTTGCCACCAGCGGTTACGCGAGCGTGCGAAGGGGTCCGCTCTAAGAATCCTTGAACTCGCGCTAACTGATTTGCATTATTAACCGGTCCGACCAATACATCTTCATCGGGCATTCCTACTTTTATGTTGTTCTTGGCCTGTTCGGTTAGAAGCGTCACGACATCTTCATATGCGCTGGCTTCAACAATGACTCGTGTTGCGGCAGTGCAGTCCTGTCCCGCATTGAAGTAGCCGGCAACGGCAATCCATTCACAAGCAGCTTCAAGATTGGCATCATCAAATATTACGACTGGGGCTTTTCCGCCCAATTCAAGATGGACCTTCTTTAAATCTTTAGAAGCTTCTTTTGCAACTTCCATGCCGGCGCGGACAGAGCCAGTAATTGAGACAAATTGCGGAATTTCATGATCGACTAGCAGTCGACCGCTCTCTCTATCCCCTGTCACAACATTTATGACGCCTTCAGGTAAGAATTCTTGCATCAACTCAGCCATCCAAAGCGTTGAGACTGGGGTGGTATCGCTCGGTTTAAGTACAACCGTATTTCCAGCAGCAATAGCTGGGGCCCACTTCCAAACTGCCATCATCATCGGATAGTTCCAAGGAGTAACTTGGGCGCAGACACCAATTGGCTCGCGACGAATAAATGATGTGTGGCCCTTGAAATATTCGGCGGCTGATCTACCCTCTAAGTGTCGAGCTGCACCGGCAAAGAATCTGATCTGGTCAAGCATTGGGCCAATCTCTTCTTGCCTAGTGACCGCTATTGGCTTGCCCGTATTCTCTGATTCAATCTTTATCAACTCTTCAGATCTTGCTTCAATGGCATCTGCGATTTTATTTATCGCTTTTTGGCGCTCACCAGGCGTTGAATCACGCCAAGTCTCAAAGGCTTTAGCGGCAGCGTTCATAGCATTGTCAATATCTTTAGCGTTAGAGATTGGCGCTTTCGCAAAGACCTGGCCCGTAGCGGGATTTATAAGATCCTGGGTCTTATCTGATGTTGAAGGAACGCTTTTTCCATTAATGAAATTTTGAAGTGTCTTCACGCCATTCTCCAATTTCTTCGACAGGTTGTCGGGAGTTTAGTTATCTACACGGGTTGGTATCAAGGTCTCTGAGGCAGCAAGTTGCCCGCAGGCGCCATCGATTTCTCGACCTCGAGTATCACGAACTGTTACCGGAACTCCATAATTCTCTAAGGTTCGAACGAAGGCTCGCTCATCCTCCTTCCGAGAGGCAGTCCATTTGGAACCGGGAGTCGGATTTAGAGGAATCAAATTCACATGAGCATTGCGATTCTTCAATAGCCGACCCAATAAATCCGCACGCCAAGCTTGATCGTTTACATCTCGAATCAAGGCATATTCAATCGAATAGCGACGCCCCGTTTTATCTGAATATTTATCGGCGGCTGCCAGAACTTCGCTGACTTTCCATCTCTCATTTATCGGCACCAAAGTATCTCTGAGTTCATCATCTGGAGTGTGTAACGAGACCGCCAAAGTTACGGGAATAGATTCTTCAATTAACTTTTCAATTCCACTTACTATTCCCACGGTAGATAAAGTCACCGAACGGGCGCCGATACCTAGTCCATCAGGGATTGCCGTGGTGATATTCCGTATGCTTTGTAGAACTGCGTTGTAGTTAGCGAGCGGTTCTCCCATCCCCATAAAAACAACATTAGATAATCTAATTGGGCCGCCAGTAATCTCGCCGGATTCGCATGCACGAGCTGCAGCTACCACCTGCGCAGTTATCTCTCCTGCTGTGAGGTTTCTCGTCAATCCTGCTTGGCCGGTTGCGCAAAATGGACAGTTCATGCCACAACCTGCTTGAGATGAGATACATACGGTTGCTCTATCCGTGTACCGCATTAGAACTGATTCAACTAAAACTCCATCATGCAATCGCCAGAGATCTTTACGCGTTTTGCCGCCATCACAAGATATAGATCTCACAGGAGTTAATAACTTAGGTAAGACTTTCTCTTTGACTAGAGCTCGGGCATTTGCTGGGAAATCGCTCCAGGTATCTGGATCATCATTGTGATGTTGGAAATAGTGAATAGAGATTTGATTTGCTCGAAAAGCCGGCAGTCCGAGCTCTTGGATCCAACCTCTTCGATCCTCTCTAGAAAGATCTGCGAAGTGTTGGGGCGGCTTTGCTCTACTCATCCGAAACGCTTTAGTAATTCAATAATGCACCACAAAATCGGAGCTACGAAGAGAACTGAGTCCAACCTATCTAACATCCCGCCATGTCCAGGTAGTAATTTCCCCATATCCTTCAGTGCAAGATCGCGCTTTATGGCGCTTTCGACGAGATCACCAATCGTGGCAGCAACTACACCGCAGATTGCTGCAATTGCTCCAATGATTGGGTCCTTATCTAGTAGGTAATAAAATGCAAGAGCCGTTCCAATGGCAGCAAAAATAAGCCCGCCGACAAATCCTTCCCAGCTCTTCTTAGGCGAAATCTTTGGTGCAAGTGGATGTTTCGCGATGAGGACTCCAGTCAAGTATGCGAAAGTGTCATTACATCCAACTAAAATCACTAGAGTTGTGATGTATTCAAAACCATCTCCTGATCTTGCTAAGAGAAAAATAAAGCCCGCTAAGAAGCCGGGATAAATGAGTGCAAAAATACCGCCAGTCGCATTTGAAATAAATCCAGAAGTTCCTTTTAGCAGCGCTAAAAACAAAATAGCAATCACAGATAAGACTATGGATACAGATAGACCCGGTAGCCCAGCGAACCAAGTACTTCCAATAACTCCTGTGGTAAGTAACGCATATTGCGGAAACGAGATATTTATTGAGCGCTCTTTAAAAGCAATTGAAATCTCACGTAAGGCAAGCAATACGGCTATCAAAACAAAAATGGCAAATAGAGATGGGATATACGCCATTGTCGAAAAGATAATCGCAAGTAAGCCAATTCCGACCAATATTGATGAGATCAGACTTCTTCCCGCACGTCTATTAATCGCCTCATTTATTGAGTGCAGATCGCTCATATTGGCGCTCTCGATCAGACCTCGAGAAGTTCACTCTCTTTATGTTTGAGAATCTCATCGATCTTGTTGACATGATCCCCGGTTACTTTTTCAAGTTCTTTCTCGCCTCGAGTCAATTCATCTTTGCTCACTTGACCATCTTTTTCGAGTTTTTCCATAGCTTCTTTGGCGTTTCGGCGAATTGCGCGGATTGAGACTTTTGACTCTTCTGCCTTGGATTTGGCAACTTTTATGAATTCTTTACGGCGCTCTTCCGTCAATTGCGGAAAGTTAACTCGGATGACATTCCCATCCCCGCCTGGGTTCACTCCGAGATCCGATTCTCTTATGGCCTTTTCTATGGAAGCGGTTGCGCCTTTATCGTAAGGCGTAATCAAAGCTAACCGAGCTTCTGGGACTTGCACGGTAGCAAGTTGAGAAAGCGGCGTTGCAATTCCGTAGTAATCCACCATAATTTTTGCGAACATAGATGGGTGCGCTCTTCCGGTTCGAATCGCGGCAAAATCTTCCTTTGCAACATCTACCGCTTTATTCATCTTGCTATTGGCGTCAGCTAGAACGCTTTGGATTGTCATATTTCTCCTTTGTCCTAGTTGACCAGGGTTCCAATCTTCTCACCACGAACTGCTCGCGCAATATTTCCCTTTTCCAAGAGGTTAAAGACGATGATGGGAAGCCTATTTTCTCGGCAGAGACTAAAGGCGGCCGCATCAGCTACCGCGAGTGATTTTGAAAGTACTTCATCATAAGAAATTTCGTCATACTTCTTGGCATCTTTATCCTTACGAGGATCCGATGAGTAGACGCCATCGACTCCACTCTTCGCCAGCAATAACGCGTCGACTCCGATTTCCAATGCACGTTGAGCTGCGACGGTATCAGTAGTGAAGAAAGGCATGCCTGCCCCAGCGCCGAAAATTACTACTCTTCCTTTCTCAAGGTGACGGATAGAACGTCTTGGAATGTACGGTTCAGCAACTTGTCCCATCGTAATTGCGGTCTGTACTCGAGTATCGATTCCTTCTTTTTCGAGGAAATCTTGGAGCGCAAGACAATTCATGACTGTACCGAGCATTCCCATGTAATCCGCGCGTGCCCTATCCATGCCACGTTGCTGTAGCTCTGCACCTCGAAAATAATTTCCGCCACCGACCACGATTGCAACTTGAACCCCGGAACGAACTACATCAGCTATCTGTTTTGCCACATCATTTACTACATCTGGATCTACTCCAAGACCTTTATCGCCGCCAAATACCTCACCAGAGAGCTTAAGTAGAACTCGCTGGAAGCTCTTTCGCTCTCTAGTCATAAAATTTATTGGCCAACTCGGAAACGATAAAACTTAGTGACGGTGTTGCCAGCATCTTTTAGAATTTGATCTACCGTCTTCTTCTGATCTTTTGCAAAGGATTGCTCAAGCAAAGAGACTTCTTTAACAAAACCTGTGACGCGTCCTTCAACTACTTTCGCGATCGCAGCATCGGGCTTGCCCTCATTTCGAGCAGTTTCTTCAGCTAGTCGTCGCTCGTTCGCAATCACATCAGCAGGAATCTCGTCTCGGTTCAAATACTGGGGAGAAAAAGCTGCAATGTGTTGCGCAATATCTTTGCCGGTAATTTCATCATTCTTGCTAAGCGCCACAATAACTCCGACTTGGGGAGGTAAATCTGGACTTGTCTTATGAAGATATAGCGAATTTGAACCGGCAATCACAGCAATTCTACGCAATTCAACTTTCTCTCCAAGGGTCGCGTTTGCCTCATCGATTGCGGCTTGAACGCTCTTACCTGAGGGAAGATTAGATGAAGCGAAAGTAGCGAGATCGGAAATTTTTGATTGAAAAAGATGATTGGTTAACTCTTCGGCCACAGCCTGGAAGCGTTCACCTTTTGCAACAAAGTCGGTCTCACAATTTAGTTCCAGCATAACCGCAACCTCACCGCCTGATTTAGCAGAGATTAATCCGTTTGATGTGGCTCTGCCTTCGCGCTTAGTTACGCCCTTTAGTCCTTTAACGCGTATGACTTCGATAGCTTTATCGAAATCACCACCGGTCTCATCGAGAGCTTTTTTGCAATCGAGCATCCCGGCCGCTGTAACTTCGCGGAGCCGTTTAACATCATCTGCTGTGTAGGCCACTTACGAACCTGCACTTTCGCCCGAAGTTTCCTTGGCTCCTAATAACTCTTTCTCCCAATCGGCAAGTGGTTCGCCGGCAGCAACCTCTTCGACGCCCGCTTTCGCAGCAGTAGCGGCTTCCTTAGCCACATTTGCTGAGCGAGCTTGAAGTCCAGCCGCAACAGCATCAGCAATCACTCGAGTCAAAAGCGTGACAGAGCGAATCGCATCATCATTTCCAGGAATCTTGAAATCTACTTCATCTGGATCGCAATTTGTATCTAGGATTGCAATGACAGGTATTCCAAGTTTCTTGGCTTCTGCGACCGCGAGATGCTCGAGTTTTGTGTCGACCACCCAAACTGCCGATGGCAACTTGGTCATGTTACGAATGCCATCTAGATTCTTATGTAACTTCTCGCGCTCGCGGCGGAGTAATAGCAATTCTTTTTTGGTTAAAACTTGGTCGTTAGATGCCTCTAGAGCTTCTAACTCCTTCAAGCGTTGAATTCTTTTGTAAACTGTTGGGAAATTGGTGAGCATTCCACCCAGCCAGCGTTCGGTCACGAACGGCATGCCAACGCGTTTTGCTTGAGATTGGATTGGTTCTTGAGCCTGCTTCTTCGTTCCTACAAAAAGAACGTGTCCGCCTTTTGCAACAACATCCTTCACGAAATCATATGCCTTATCAATCAACGAAAGTGATTGTTGGATATCTATGATGTAAATACCGTTGCGCTCAGTGAAAATAAATCGCTTCATCTTTGGATTCCAGCGACGAGTTTGATGTCCAAAATGGACTCCGCTGTCGAGGAGTTCTCGCATTGTTACTACCGCCATTGCGGCACGCTCCTTAGTGCGAACTTCTGTTCGCATCGGTTAAGGATCAACGATTTGTTGATCCGCTAGCGTCTAGAGACCGACCGGTTTTCACCGGACCGAAAAGGTTTCCCGTTTCACTCGCGAGCGGCGAATGAGCGGTAGACGCGTGAAGTCACAGAGTTCATCTGTGCGGGGCGCATACTACCTGAGATTTTGGTACCGAAAAATCCAATCAGGCCCGAGGATGCGCCTGTTCGTATGCCTTTTTAATGCGCTCTTCCGTGACATGGGTATAAATCTGAGTCGTTGATAGGGATGAATGCCCCAAGATTTCTTGGACTGTTCGCAGGTCTGCCCCGCCCTCTAACAAGTGAGTTGCCGCCGAATGTCGCAACGCATGAGGACCAAGTTTATTGTGGGCGCCAACCATTGAAGTTGCTTCATAAACAACTTCCCGAGCAATTCTTTGATTTATTCGTTTACCTCGCTCGCCTAGAAATAACGCCGATCCAGAATTGTGATTAGCTAATTCTGATCTTCCTTTCAAAAGATAATTTTCAATCGCACGAAGTGCCGGAGCGCCAATTGGAACGATTCGTTCCTTTTCGCCTTTGCCAATTACTCGTATGGTCAACCTTTCTCGATCAATATCATTCAAATCTAATCCAACCAACTCAGATACTCGAATAGCGCAACTATATAAAACCTCCACTATCGCTAGATTTCTAAAAGAGATTGAAGAAGTTTCCTCATTTGCTCTGGTCGTCATCGCCGAAATAGCTAATTCGGCAGTAGCCACATCTAGTATTTCTGGAAGCACGCGTTCCGGCTTTGGTGCGACTAAATCACGACCAATATCGCGAGGAAGCCAGCCATTTCTTGCACCCCAGTAAGTAAATGCTCTTATAGAAACAACTCTTCGAGTAATGGAAGATCGAGCACCACCTCTGCTCTGCAGGTTAGCCAGCCAAGAGCGTATGTGCTTCAAATCTAGCTCTGAGAAACTATCTATTCCCATTAAATTTAAGTGAGTTATCAGTGATTCAAGGTCAGCTAGATAGGCGCGAATTGAATTCTCCGAGAGATTTCTATCGTTGCGCAAATGGTCCGCATATGAATCCGCTAAGCCTTGATCTAAAGCCATGGAATAAGGCTACTCAGCCTGCCACTAAAAATCTCTCTTCGTGAAATAGACACAGCGTTGCTAATACGCAACACTTCGTCAGCGACAAAAAACCATGCTTGTGGAGAACCCAGAGTTTTTGTCACATGAGGGTGGAGAAATAACGCTCAACGAAAGGAGTCTGGCGTTGATAGAACTAATTGTTGACGATAACTGCTTCATTCCTGAGATTCGACGAGAACATGACCGAATTAGCGTGGTCATCGGGCTAAACCATGATTTCGACAATATTTTGGATCTATGCGGTGGAGTATTAACGAATGACGAAATAACTTTAGTTCATAAACTCTGGGCAGACGATAACTTCCCGAGAACTTTTACGCGCCAAGGCCAGTCGCTAATAATTCGCGCTCGCGATTAATGCGCTTTTCGATCAATCGCACCCAACGCAAACAATAAAGTCTCCGGTGAAACTTCTAGAGCTCGACACAATGGAGCAATAACATCAATACCCGGATTTCTCTCCTGTCGAAAGTATCTCGAGATTGAACCTTTGTCGATGCCAGTTCGGCGCTGCAACTCATCTAGCCCAGAAATGCCAAGTTGCTCTAATTTAGAACGAAGCCATTCTGCGCTTTCCTCCGGGCGAAGCCTTACGCCACGTTTTGTTGTAGTCATTACTACTTCTCCTACTCCGTACTAACGCCCTTCCGGAGTAGCCCATAGGTTAGAGCATCTGCGAGCGCCATTGCAGAAGCGGCAATGACATTTTCATGAACGCCGAGCGTACTCCACTCACCTTGCCCATCGCTGGTTTCCACCAAAACTCGCGTAACCGCACCAGTTCCAAGGCGACCCTCCAAGATACGCACTTTGTAGTCGGTCAACTCTAAATCTAGTAACTCCGGAAATATGTTTCCGAGTCCACTTCGTAGCGCGTTGTCGATTGCGTTAACAGGACCATTTCCGCTACCGCTCGATTCAATTCGACTCCCTCTGGCCAAAACTACAACTTTAGCTCTTGATGTTACTGAGCCATCTGAATTGCGATCGACAGTGGTCTCCCATTTCTCAATTTCAAAATACTTTGGTCGTTTTCCATCGACTTCTTCTCGCAAAAGTAATTCAAATGAGGCATCTGCTGCTTCGAATGTGAATCCCTTTGCTTCCAGTTCCTTCACTCGCTCAACAATTCTGGAAGATACCGCCTTATCTTTTCCAAGATCGATACCTAATTCCTGGGATTTCAATTCGATGGAAGCGCGCCCTGCCATATCTGAGACCAACATTCGCATGTCATTCCCTACGCGCTCGGGATCTTCGTGTTGGTAGAGGGCTGGATCGACTTTAATCGCAGATGCGTGAAGTCCAGCTTTATGCGCAAAAGCAGAAACTCCAACATAAGGTTGGCGCGCGCTGGGCGAAACATTCGTTACTTCAGCTACGGCATGTGAAATCCTAAATGCTTCTTCAAGCTTGCCCGGAGGAAGCACTTGTTGATTTCGTTTGAGTTGTAGGTTGGCAATAATTGAGACTAAATCTGCGTTTCCTGTTCTTTCACCATAACCATTAATTGTTCCTTGAACATGAGTTGCGCCTGCCGATACCGCAGCTAACGAGTTTGCTATTGCGCATCCAGTGTCATTATGGCAATGAATTCCTAGTCGAGCTGAACTCTTGCTTAGAACTTCATGAACTACTTGCGACAGCTCATCGGGCAACATGCCCCCATTTGTGTCGCAGAGCGCAACAACATCAGCGCCGGCCTCAGCAGCTACGCGCACCACTTCAAGAGCGTAACTTGGGTTAGAGCGATAACCATCAAAGAAGTGTTCTGCATCCAGAAATACCCGTTGGCCTCCATCGCGAAGAAACTTTATGGAGTCTCTAATCATGGATAAGTTCTCATCGAGAGTTGTCTTTAATGCAAGATCTACATGACGATCATGTGACTTGGCAACCAAGGTAACAGCAGGAGCGCCCGAATCTTGGAGAGCGCGAAGTAATGCATCATCAGCCGCCGCAACATTTGGGCGACGCGTTGCTCCAAAGGCTACAAAGGTTGCGTTCTTTAACTTAAGTTCACTTTTTGCCAACTTAAAGAATTCCGTATCTTTTGGATTGGCTCCAGGCCAGCCACCCTCGATGAATCCAACTCCCAAATCATCGAGGTGTTGGGCAATTGTCAACTTGTCATGGACTGAAAGATTTAGTCCTTCTTGTTGAGCACCGTCTCGTAGCGTTGTGTCATACACATGAAAAGAATCAGAGACCATCAGCAGACTTTTCTCATCCAGCCATGATTATCCGGGATATTTCCATGTTGAATTCCCAGTAAATGATTTCTTATCTGCATAGTTATTTTCCCAGGACTGCCATCACCGGTCATCCAGGTTCCTTTTGCACTCTTAGCAGTTCCAACAGGTGCAATGACAGCTGCAGTTCCACATGCAAAAATTTCCGAGATTTCTCCAGATGCGACGCCATCACGCCATTCATCGATACTTATCATCCCCTCTTCCGTCTTATAACCGAGATCTTTGGCGACAGTAAGAATTGAGTCTCGAGTTATTCCTGGTAATAGCGTTCCCGTTAATTTGGGTGTGAAAATTGTGGCATCTTTACCCTGCCCACGAACAAAGTAGAGATTCATGCCGCCCATCTCTTCGATCCAGCGACGCTCTTTTGCATCGAGCCAGACCACTTGATCGCAACCTTGTTTTGCTGCCTCTTGTTGCGCTAAAAGAGAAGCTGCATAGTTGCCGCCGCATTTAGCTTCACCAGTTCCGCCTTGTGCTGCGCGTACATATTCAGTCGAAATCCAAACCGTGACCGCCTTTTCAGCATTGAAATATGCGCCAGCCGGCGTTGCAATAATGGAGAACTTTGCTTTATTTGATGGGCGCACCCCTAGACCGACTTCGGTAGCAATCATGAATGGCCGCAGATAGAGAGACTCACCAACTTTGCTCGGTACCCACTTCGATTCGAGTTTTACTAATTCTTCAACACAGGCAACAAAGTCATCTACCGGCAATTCAGGAAGTGCTACTCGCGCAGCGCTCTTCTTAAATCGTGCACCATTCGCATCCGGTCTGAAGAGCGCGACAGATCCATCTGGCTGGCGATACGCCTTCATTCCTTCAAATATCTCTTGACCATAATGAAAAACCATGGCCGCTGGATCTAATGAAATCGGTCCATATGCTTTAAGTTCTGCGTCATTCCATCCCGTGCCCTGATTCCACTCAGCAACCAACATATGGTCGGTGAAATACTTGCCAAATCCAGGTTCAGCAACAAACTTTTCGCGATCAGCGTCGGGTACAGGATTTGGATTTGGCTTGATATTTATTTTCATTGAACTGCTCCAGCTAGAGCTTGGCCAACTTCAGTTGTGCTGCGTTTACTATTGCCTCGGTTAGCTAAATCTTGAGCGACCGCAAGTTCAACATCATTGGCGGCTTGTTCTTGACCCAAGTGTCGCAGCATCATGGCAACTGACATTACCGTTGCGGTCGGATCTGCAATTCCCTTGCCTGCGATATCAGGGGCTGAGCCATGAACGGGTTCAAACATAGATGGGAATTTTCCTTCAGGATTTACGTTTCCTGAAGCAGCGAGTCCAATACCACCACAGATTGCGGCAGCGATATCAGTCAAAATATCGCCGAATAAATTATCGGTTACGACAACATCGAATCTATCTGGATTTGTCACAAAGAACATAGAAGCAGCGTCCACGTGAAGATAGTCCGTCTTTATTTGAGGAAAGTCTTTTGCGACTTCATTAAAGGTTCGAGTCCAAAGGCCACCGGCCCGGGTCAATACATTATTTTTGTGTACTAGAGTCAATTGTTTGCGTTGGCGCCCCATAGCTTTTTCGAAAGCGTAGCGAATTACCCGTTCGGCTCCGCGGCGTGTATTTAAACTCTCTTCAGTCGCTATTTCGGATGAGGTTCCTTCTGCGAGAACTCCGCCTGCGCCTACATATGGGCCCTCCGTACCTTCGCGAACGACAATAAAGTCGATTGGTGACTTGGTGGAGAGGGGTCCAGTAACGCCTGGATAGAGTTTGGCGGGTCGAAGATTTATGTAGTGATCAAATGCAAAACGTAACTTTAGAAGTAAACCACGTTCAAGAATTCCACTCGGTACCGACGGATCTCCAACAGCTCCGAGAAGAATAGCGTCGTATTTAGTTAGTTCAGAGAGAATTGAGTCCGGAAGCGTTTCTCCGGTTTTATGCCAGAACTTGGCTCCTAATTCAAATTCTTTCCGTTCAAACGAGAATTTATGTTTTGCACTTACTTTATCAAGCACGCGCAAACCCTCAGCAACAACTTCTGGTCCAATACCATCCCCACCGATAACAGCTAGTTTGTAATTCTTCATAGCTTGAGAGTTACCGTTCTTGCGAGATTTGCTTGAGTAGCATTTCCGACATTCTTAACCATCTCTTCGGAAACTGCGGAATCAATAGTGATTGCCATCAAAGCATCTCCGCCAGCAGAACTGCGCGCTACTTGCATACTTGCTATGTTGATACTGGCTTTTCCAAGAGTCTCACCGACAATCCCCACGACACCAGGTCGATCTGTGTAACGCAAGAAGAGCAAGTGGTCAGCAGGCTGTAGGTCGAGGTCAAATTTGTCAATCGCGATTATCTTTTCTACTTGGCGAATTCCCATAAGAGTGCCTTCGACGGTTATATGAACACCGTCGCTAAATGCAGCTCGAATTGCAATTGCGTTTCGATATTCTGGACTTACTGGATCTTTGATTACGGTCGAAGTTAGCCCGCGTTCTTGAGCTAAGCCGGGGGCATTTACATAAGTCACATCTTCCGCACCGGTTGCTGCTAACGCACCCTTTAAAGCAGATGAAGCAAGCACGGAACAATCATGTGCGCTAACTTCCCCTTTTACTAGCACTTCAATTGCAACTGGGAGTTCATCGATGAGCGCCGTCGCAATTTGAGCCAATTTCTCAACCAGCGGTAACGCGGGCCTAATATCTTCGTGAATTTCTCCGCCTTTAACGTTTACCGCATCTGGGACTAATTCTCCAGCCAACGCTTTCCTTACTGATTCTGCAACTGCAATGCCGGCGCGTTCCTGGGCTTCATCAGTTGATGCGCCGAGGTGCGGAGTTGCCACCACGTTTTCTAATGTGAAAAGAGGTGAATCGATGCACGGCTCAGTAGCAAAAACATCCAGTCCAGCACCAGCGACTCGATTCTCTTTTAGCGCTTCAAATAAAGCGTTTTCATCCAAAACGCCACCTCTGGCCGCGTTGATAATACGAACGGACGGCTTAACTTTCTGCAGAGCCTCGACGCCAATTAAGTTGGCGGTCTCTTTTGTTTTTGGTAGATGGATTGTAATGAAATCAGATTTTGTTAGTAGTTCATCTAATGTGACTAAGTCTACGCCTAATTGAGCTGCTCTGGCGGGTTGCAGATAAGGATCGTAAGCAATCACATTCATTCCGAATGCCTGCATGCGTTGCGCCACTAATTGGCCAATTCTTCCGAAGCCAACAATTCCCAAAGTCTTTTCGAATAATTCAGCACCGGTATATTTCGAGCGAGCCCATTTACCTTTTTTCAATGTTGCAAAAGCGGGCGCAATATTTCTAGCTGATGCAAGTATTAGTGCTATTGCTAATTCAGCTGCGCTTACAATGTTTGAAGTTGGTGCATTCACAACCATCACTCCCGCAGTGGTTGCAGCTGGAATATCAACGTTATCCAATCCAACACCGGCACGAGCAATCACCTTGAGACCTTTGGCAACGCTAATAGCTTCACTATCCATTTTGGTTGCAGATCGAATCAAGACCGCGTCAACACCGCGCTTCAACTCACTCAAGAGTTGATCGCGATCAGAGCCGTCACAATTACGTATCTCGAAGTCAGGCCCGAGCGCGCTCAATGTGGCAGGACTTAACTCCTCTGCGATCAAAACAACTGGTTTACTCACGCGCAGCAGAACCCTCTCGATAATCATCTTTCGCCTTAACCCAAGACATCATTGAGCGTAGCTCTCGACCAACTTTTTCAATTGGATGATTCTCGCCCTTAGCTCTCAGCGCTTTGAACTCAGGCGCTCCGGCATCCTGGTCATCGATAAATCTCTTGGCGAAGGCGCCGCTTTGTATTTCTGATAGTACTGTCTTCATATTTTCTTTAACACGTGGGTCAATAACTCGCGGTCCAGATACATAATCTCCATATTCAGCAGTATCAGAGACTGACCAACGTTGTTTTGCAATTCCACCTTCATACATCAGATCAACAATCAATTTGAGTTCATGGAGGCATTCAAAGTAAGCAACTTCGGGTTGATATCCGGCCTCAATCAATGTCTCAAAGCCATACATAACTAATTGTGAAGCTCCGCCACATAGAACTGATTGTTCGCCGAAAAGATCTGTCTCTGTTTCTTCCGTAAAAGTTGTGAGAATTGCGCCAGCGCGAAGTCCTCCCATTGCCTTTGCATAAGAGAGAGTTAATGGCCAAGCTTTTCCAGTTGCATCTTGCTCAACTGCAACGATGTCAGGAACGCCTCGCCCTGCGACAAACTCGCGGCGCACTAAATGGCCCGGTCCTTTGGGAGCGACCATGCAAACATCAACATTTGCTGGTGGTTTGATATATCCGAATCTGATATTAAATCCATGGCCAAAGAAAAGGGCATCGCCAGGTTTTAAATTAGGCTCAATTGATTCCTTGTAAATATGGCGCTGTTTGTGATCGGGGGCAAGGAGCATGATGACAGTTGCTTCCTTAACCGCATCTGCAACCGATACAACGCGTAATCCTTCTTGCTCAGCCTTAGCACGCGATTTAGAACCTTCGGCTAAACCAACACGAACATCTACGCCGCTATCGCGCAAATTGAGTGCGTGAGCATGACCCTGCGATCCATAGCCTATGACGGCCACTTTCCTTCCTTGGATTACAGATAGGTCTGCATCCTCGTCATGGTAGATGGTTGCCATCTTCGCTCTCTCTTTCTTCTAGTTGTTCTTCTAGTTGGTTCGGTTTAGTTCTGATAATCCTCTAATTGCGATTGGGTATCCGAGCTTGCCAGCCCTGTCTCTAACGCAGTCTGCTCGACCAAAGTCTGGCTTCCCAATTCGATTGCAATTGCTCCGGATTGCACTAATTCTTTTATGCCAAGGGAGTCTAGTCGCTTCAAAAGCGCTACCAAATCCTTATTGTTTGCGACTACTTGAACTATTGAGACTCCAGCTTTCTCTTCAACTATTTCAGCTTGATATCCAGAGAGTAAGGGCTCCAATTTGGCACGTTCAGCCGCAACTTTGACAAAAGCTAACTCGCGTTGTCGAGTCTCGGAATCTTTCATCTCTTGGATGCCTATGACATTAACAAGTTTGAATAATTGAGCACTCACCTGATCAAGGGCATGGCCTTCTAAATTCAATACTATTGTCATTCGCGAAACTTTTGGATCTTCAGTTGGACCGACTGCGAGTGAATCTATGTTGTAACCGCGCCGTGAAAATAATCCTGCGACACGAGCCAGAACACCGGGACTGTTTTCAACCAAAACTGAGAGCGTGTGTTGGGCCATTTATAGCTCCTGAGAATCCCAGTCGGGCGCCAATTCGCGCGCAATCATGATGTCATCGTTAGACGTTCCAGCAGCCACCATCGGCCAAACCATGGCATCGCGATGAACGTTGAAGTCAACGACTACAGGTGCGTCGTTAATTGCATTTGCTTCTTTAATTATCTTGTCGACATCGCCTTTACTTTCACAACGAAGTCCTACACATCCCATCGCTTCCGCCAACTTTGCGAAGTCAGGTATACGTTTTGAGTGCAGATCGGTATTTGAATATCGACCTTGATAAAAGAGTGATTGCCATTGGCGAACCATTCCTAAACTTTCATTATTTATTATGGCAACCTTGATGGGGATATTATTTAATGCGCAAGTAACCAATTCTTGATTTGTCATTTGGAAACAGCCATCGCCATCTATTGCCCATACTGGCGTATCGGGCGCGCCAACTTTTGCGCCCATTGCGGCCGGAACTGCATAGCCCATAGTTCCCAATCCGCCGGAATTGAGCCAGGTACGAGGTTTTTCGTACTTTATAAATTGCGAAGCCCACATCTGGTGCTGTCCAACACCAGCAACATAAACCGCATCTGGGCCAGTTATTGCGCCAAGTCTCTCGATTACATATTGAGGAGAGAGCGAGCCGTCTTCGGGTTCGTTGTATCCCAAAGGATAGGTAGAGCGAAGTGAATCCATCTGGCGCCACCAAGTCGAATAGTCAGGTTGTTTCTTCTTAAACTCCGCGGAAACGGCTGGAATTAGCGCGCGAATCGTTGGGCCGAGATCTCCGATGATTGGAACATCTGCGTATCGATTCTTTCCGATTTCAGCAGGATCTATATCGGCATGAATTATTTTGGCGCCGACTGCGAAGGTACTGAGTTTTCCGGTGACGCGATCATCAAATCGTGCCCCTAAAGTGATTAAGAGATCAGATTTCTGAAGTGCTGTTACAGCAGCAACGGTTCCATGCATTCCCGGCATGCCTAAATGTTGGCGGTGGCTATCTGGGAATGCTCCGCGAGCCATTAACGTGGTCACAACTGGAGCGCCTACCAATTCAGCAAGTTTCAGTAAATCTTTCGCAGCATTTGCTTTTATTACGCCGCCGCCGATATAGAAGACTGGTTTTGCTGAATGTGCAATAAGCGAGGCAGCATCACGAATTGATTGTTCATTAGGTTCGACTTGCGGACGATAGCCTCGAAGTTCGGGTCGATTCGGATAATTGAATCCAGTCATCTTTTGAAGTGCATCTTTCGCAACATCTACTAAAACCGGTCCGGGTCTCCCAGATTTTGCAATATAGAAAGCTTCTGAGATAGCTCGAGGAATCTCATTTGGATCAGTGATTAAGTAATTATGTTTGGTGACCGGCATCGTAACGCCACGGATATCGGCTTCTTGGAATGCATCCGTTCCGATTGCAGGTCCAGGAACTTGACCGGTAATCGCAACCATAGGAACCGAATCCATGTGAGCATCTGCGAGAGGAGTTACAAGATTGGTGGCACCAGGACCAGAAGTTGCAATGCAGACTCCAACTTTTCCAGTTACTTGGGCATAGCCAGTAGCAGCGTGGCCCGCTCCTTGTTCATGTCGCACCAAAATGTGTCTGATCTTTGAGTCGAAGATGGGGTCATAGGCAGGAAGAATTGCGCCGCCAGGAATTCCGAACATAACTTCAACTCCAGCGCTCTCAAGTGATTTAACAAGTGATTGCGCGCCTGTGATCTGTTCGCTCATCTTCTACTCCTTTCGCTTAAATCTTTTGACGCTAATTTGCCCCACTAATGCAAAAACCCCCAGTTTCCTGAGGGTGCGCGTGATCTCTGGTTTAGATCACGCGCAACGAATCACCACCACTGAAAGTGAAGATGTCTTCGTTGTCATGTGAGCATTATTCCGCGACTAATAAGTGATAGTCAACCCCTGAGATACCCATCTCAGGATGTGGAATTAGTCGCAGACGGCTCCACGAGAGGCCGACCCGACTAATTTCACATATTTGGAAAGGACCCCATAGTCATAGCGGCTTGGGAGCGGTTTAAAACTATTTCTACGTTTTGCTAATTCTGAATCATCAACGAGGAGATCAAGTTTTCTGTTCTTTATATCTATCCGAATTCGATCACCATCTTTTACTAGCGCAATTGGTCCACCGTCAACCGCTTCAGGAGCGATATGCCCAACACATAAACCGGTTGTACCGCCAGAAAATCTTCCATCCGTTAGCAAGAGGACTGATTTTCCTAAACCTGCTCCTTTGATTGCGCCAGTAATCATTAACATCTCGCGCATGCCAGGTCCGCCTTTTGGACCCTCGTAGCGAATCACAACAACATCACCCGATTGAATGGTTCCGTTCTCTAATGCATCCATAGCGCCTTGTTCGCGATCAAATACTCGAGCTGGACCTTCGAAAATATCTACGCCAACACCGGCAACTTTTGTGACCGCGCCTTCTGGGGCCAAAGACCCGCCAAGAATCGTTATGCCACCGCTTGTAGAGAGAGCGCTCTTCGTGGCTTTTAGAATTTCTCCATCCGGATCTGGTGGTTTAATTTGTGAGAGATTTTCTGCCATAGTTTTGCCCGTCACAGTAAGACAATCTCCATGTATTAATCCCGCATCCAAAAGAGATTTCAGAACAACGGGCACGCCACCAACCTTGTCTACATCGTTCATCACATATTTACCGAATGGCTTGAGATCGCCAAGTAAAGGAACCTTTGCGCCCACTCTATGAAAATCTTCCAGCGTTAAATCAACTTTTGCTTCATGGGCGATAGCAAGGAGGTGTAATACCGCATTAGTTGAACCCCCTAATGCCATAAGAATTGTTATTGCATTTTCAAATGCTTTCTTAGTCAATATATCCCTCGTGCGGATACCTTTTTTAATCAGTTCAACGACTGCGGCACCCGACTTAATTGCATAATCATCTCGGCGACGATCAATTGAAGGTGGCGAAGCCGATCCAGGAAGTGAGAGTCCGAGCGCCTCTCCGATTGATGCCATGGTGTTGGCGGTATACATGCCGCCGCAGGCTCCCTCGCCCGGACAGATTGCTCGTTCAATTTTCTCAACTTCCGCCTCGCTAATTAATCCACGTGCGCATGCACCAACTGCTTCAAATGCATCGATAATCGTTACATCTCGACCATCAACTTTGCCCGGCATGATTGAACCGGCATAAACAAAGACGCTAGCCACGTTAATTCGTGCAGCAGCCATCATCATTCCAGGGAGTGATTTGTCGCATCCGGCAAATGTGACCATTCCATCTAGGCGTTCTGCTTCCATAACGGTTTCAACCGAATCGGCGATTACCTCACGTGAGACTAGAGAAAAATGCATTCCTTCATGTCCCATAGAAATTCCATCTGAGATTGAGATTGTGCCGAACTGCATTGGAAATCCGCCAGCTTCGATAACGCCTTTCTTAGAAGCTTTGGCAAGTCGATCAAGTGAGAGATTGCACGGTGTTACTTCGTTCCATGACGAAGCAATTCCAATTTGTGGCTTTTCAAAATCTTCATCCTTCATTCCAACTGCTCGCAACATGCCACGAGCCGGGGCGCGTTCAAGTCCATCCGTAACAAGGTAAGACCTTGGCTTCATCGGATTACGCGCCATAATTCCTTTTCCCTTTTAGAATCGAGAGACTACTCGCTCGAACTAGCCTTGTCCTAAATGTTTTAGAAGTAATTCTCTTACTTTAGCGGCATCTGCCTGGCCTTTTGTATCTTTCATGACCATGCCAATCAGCGCGCCCGCTGCCGGAATATGTCCTCCGCGGACTTTCTCAGCAATCTCAGGTTGAGCAGCGATTGCTCGTTCAATCGCAGTCAACAAAGCGGAGTCATCACTCACAACCTTAATACCGCGACTAGAGATGATTTCTTTTGGCCTACCTTCGCCGTTTATGACTCCCTCAACAACTTGTCGAGCAAGTTTGTCTGTTAATTCACCTGCTTCAATTAGCGAGACAATTTCAGCGACATCTTTTGGTGAAATTGGTAATTCGCCAGCAGAAACTTCGCGCTCATTAGCCAGTCGAGCTATTTCGCCTAACCACCAGCTCCGAGATCTTGTTGGATCAGCACCCAATGAAACTGTGGCAGCGACGAGATCTAAGACGTCTGCATTAATCATGGCCGCCATTTCCTTATCAGGAACTTGCCATTCTTCTTGAAGACGCTTTCTTCTTATTGAAGGCTTTTCTGGAAGTGAGGAGCGAATCTTTTCAATGAAATCTTTACTCGGAGTAATTGGGGCCAAATCGGGTTCTGGAAAATAACGATAATCCTCTGCCTGTTCTTTTGACCGTCCAGCTGTAGTCTCGCCGGTATTCTCATGAAAATGTCGGGTTTCTTGGATAACCCGTTTTCCGTCAATCAAAAGTGAACCATGACGTAACATCTCACTTCGAACCGCTCGCTCAACACTTCTAAGTGAATTAACATTCTTGGTTTCACTTCGAGTACCAAACTTGCTCTCTCCGATTGGGCGAAGTGAGACATTTGCATCGCAGCGAAGTGAGCCTTGCTCCATCTTTACATCGCTAACGCCTAAAGTTCTTAAAATATCCCGCAGTTCTGCTACATATGCTCTAGCAACTTCTGGGGCAAACTTCCCAGTCCCTTCAATCGGTTTTGTGACAATCTCTACCAAAGGAATTCCGGCTCGGTTGTAATCTAAGAGTGAGTAATCGGCGCCGTGAATTCTTCCGGTAGCTCCTCCCATATGTAGTGACTTGCCCGTGTCCTCTTCCATGTGAACTCTTTCAATCTCGATACGAAAATCTTTACTTCCCTCTTCAGTCTCTACCGTGATGTCTAGGAATCCATTAGAACAGATTGGCTCGTCGTATTGGGATGTCTGAAAATTCTTTGGCATATCCGGATAGAAATAGTTTTTTCGCGCAAATCGAGAATATGGTGCGATTGTGCAATTCAAAGCTAAACCGATCGCTATCGTGTACTCAATTGCTTTTTCATTTACAACTGGAAGGGACCCGGGAAGCCCTAAACAGACGGGACAAGTTTGGGTATTTGGGTCTGCGCCAAAGATTGTGCTACATCCACAGAACATTTTTGAATTTGTGCCTAACTCAACGTGAACTTCCAAACCTAAAACAGGTTCATATTTAGTAAGCAAAGTTTCGTAAGTTAATGTCATTTCTTTGCCCCCAATTTAGGAGCTTTCTCAAGAATTCCGCTGCCCCACTTTTTTGTGAGTGCGCTCTCTAAAGCTGCACCTACTTTATAAAGTCGATCATCTTTCATCGCACCTGCCATTATTTGAAAGCCAGCCGGTAATCCATCCTCTTCGGCCAAACCAGATGGCAAAGACATCCCGCAGACTCCCGCGAGGTTGGTAGGAATAGTCGCAATATCATTGAGGTACATAGCGATTGGATCATTCGATTTCTCGCCAATTTTAAATGCGGTCGTCGGCGCCGTTGGAGACACTAGGACATCAGCTTTCTCAAACGCATCCTTGAAATCTTGCGAAATTAGCGTCCGAACCTTTTGGGCGCTTCCATAATAAGCGTCGTAATAACCGCTCGATAAAGCATATGTGCCCAGGATTATTCTCCGTTTTACCTCTTTGCCGAAACCTACCGCTCTTGTTGCGTTCATAACTTCTTCGGCGGATCCATCGCCGGTGCGTAGGCCATATCGCATTGCATCAAATCGAGCTAAGTTAGAGGAACACTCACTTGGAGCAATTAGATAGTAAGCGGCTAAGGCATAATCGAAATATTTGCAAGAGACTTCAACAATTTCAGCTCCAAGTTTTGCTAATTCTTCAAGAGATTGATTAAAGAGTTTCAAAACTCCTGGTTGATAGCCATCGCCTTGGAGTTCTTTGATGACTCCGATCTTCATTCCCCTTACATCGCCATCTTTTGCGGCGGCAACAATTGGAGGAACTGGAG
Organism: Candidatus Nanopelagicaceae bacterium; assembly: GCA_049451055.1. Lineage (GTDB taxonomy): Bacteria > Actinomycetota > Actinomycetes > Nanopelagicales > Nanopelagicaceae > MAG-120802. The sequence goes on from JBMTVF010000008.1 coordinate 43,813, forward strand.
CGTTAATCGAAGTTGAATCTAATGGATCATGTCCAGCTATCGCTTCGTGAAGATATGCCGCATCCAAAACAGTTCTAGCGCAAGGACCGGCTTGATCAAGTGAAGACGAGAAAGCGACTAACCCATATCGAGAAACTCCGCCATAAGTAGGTTTGACTCCAACAGTTCCGGTAACGGCAGCCGGTTGCCGAATCGAGCCACCTGTATCAGTTCCAATCGCTAACGGAGCTTCATATGCTGCTAAAGATGCAGAGGATCCGCCGCCAGAGCCACCCGGAATGCGAGTTAGATCCCAAGGATTTCGGGTCGGAAAATATGCAGAATTTTCAGTAGATGAGCCCATCGCAAATTCATCGCAATTTGTCTTTCCCAGAATTATGACATCAGCTAATTTGAGTCTTGTTACAACAGTTGAGTCGTACGGTGGTCGCCAACCTTCCAGCATCTTTGATCCACAAGTTGTTGGTATCCCTCTCTGGGTCATCACATCTTTTAGGGCGAGCGGAACGCCGGCCAAAGGCGAAAGTTTTTCGCCAGATTGACGTTTTGCATCGACTGATTCTGCTTGAGCAATAGCTCCATCATGGTCGACAAAAAGAAATGCTTTTACTTGGTCATCGACTTCGCCGATTCTCTCAAGGTGAGCCTTCGTTAATTCAACTGACGAGATTTGTCCACTACTTAGTAGTTGCGACATCTCCATCGCGCTTTTTTCAACAATCACTCTTCACCAAGTATCCGAGGAACTTTGAATCGTTGACCTTCACTTGCCGGAGCTCCCGAGAGAGCGTCTTCTGGTGAGAGGCTTGGTCTATTTTCGTCTACTCGAAAAACATTGGACATAGGAATCGGATGTGAAGTCGGAGGAACATCTGAATTTGCTACTTCTTGGACTCTCGCAACGGCATCAAGGATTACTGACAGTTCACTTGCTAAATGATCTAACTCTTCATCTGACATATCGATTCGGGCTAAGTTAGCGAGATTTGCAACATCTTCACGAGAAATCATGGGGTTACCTTACCGAAACTAAATCA
>JBMTVF010000009.1:0-33280 GCA_049451055.1 Candidatus Nanopelagicaceae bacterium
TAGTACTAAAACTAAAGTTCAACTAGAAGTTGCAGGTATTTCGGATTTAAGGAAACGGTTTGTAGGAACCCACCCAATTGCGGGTCGGGAGAGAAGCGGACCACAAGCTGCTCGAAGTGATCTCTTCCTAGGGAGAGCCTGGGTCCTAACGCCATCGGAAGAAATTGAGGCAGGGCGTCTGGAATTAGTTACTGACTTTGTGACTGCTATGGGGGCTACGCCTTATCAAATGTCTACAAAACAACATGACGCTTTATTTGCAAAAATCTCGCATCTTCCACAAGTAATCAGCATCGCACTAGCAAGCAGTATTTCTGAACTCGGCTCAGAAATCTCGCTTGCCGGGCAAGGCCTGAGGGATATGTTGCGCTTGGCGGGATCAGATGGAGAGCTTTGGAGTCAGATACTTTCGAATAATAAAGAAGAAGTTCTATCTAGCATTGATGACTTCCAAGAATTGCTTGATGTTCTAAGAGATGCGATTGCAGATAGCGATAATTCTCGTATAAGAGAGATGTTCGAGGATGCTGGTTTAGTGCTAGAGAAAATTGGCGGCAAACACGGATTGAAACGACGAGAATACTCCTTTGTTGATGTTGTCATCGATGATAAACCCGGACAATTGGCAATCTTGTTTGAAGAGTGCGGGAAAATTAAGGTAAATGTCGAAGATCTAAATCTGGAGCATTCGCCACAGCAGGAAACCGGATTAATCCGCCTTGCTCTCTCCAGCAGCGATGCGGATGTGCTTTACCAGCATCTTCTGGCACGCGGCTGGAAAGCTCACAAACAATGAGAAAATCGATCGTAATTGCGATTGATGGACCAAGTGGCTCCGGTAAATCCTCAACCTCTCGTGCCCTTGCAAATCTTGGTGGTTTTGAATATTTAGATACGGGAGCTTTATATCGAGCCGCCACAATTGTTCTTGGTTCGTATCCGAATTTGCCAACTAACGAGATTGCAAATTGTTTAGCAAAAGCTCAAATTGAATTGTCTGCAGATCCAAAGAATCCTGTCGTGTTGATAAATGGCAAAGATGTGAGTAAAGAAATTCGGACTAAGACAATTACTGATTCAGTGAGCCAAGTTAGCGCCATCCCAGAGGTCAGAGCATTTCTCTTTCAATTACAGCGGTCATTGATCGATAAATCAAAAAGAGGAATCGTAGTTGAAGGTCGCGATATTGGAACAGTTGTTGCGCCGGATGCTGACTTAAAGATTTATCTATCTGCTGATTTACGTGCGCGATCCATGCGACGAGAATCTGAGTTGGCGGATATGAAACTCCTTGAAATAGATCAGGAGGTTTCTCAAGAGCTTGAGGAGCGCGACGCCTTCGATAGTTCTAGAGCGATATCGCCACTGCGCCAGGCAGATGATGCGGTAGTTGTCGATTCAACGTTGCTCTCCTTAGATGAAACGGTTGAGTACATATGGAACATCATGAAGCAGCGAGGCTTAATAGGTATACCAACCGTCGTCATCGTTGGAAGACCAAACGTAGGAAAATCCACCCTTGTAAATAGAATTTTAGGCTCAAAAGACGCCATCATTGAAGATACTCCGGGCGTGACTAGAGATCGCGTTCGATATGAAACAGAGTGGAATGGAAAGAAATTTTGCCTAGTTGATACTGGCGGTTGGCTGCCTTCAGGTGAGGGCATAGAAATCAAAATTGCGGAAGCAGCTGCGGCCTCGATTCACGACGCAGATCTTGTTCTCTTCGTAGTGGACGCAAAAGTTGGCATTCAAAGTGATGATTTAGCGCTCGTTGAGTTGTTAAGGAAATCTCAACGTAAAACTCTATTAATTGGTAACAAAGTAGATTCAGATAAGGATGAATTTGACGCCCATTCCCTCTGGAATCTTGGACTTGGAGAACCAATTTTTGTCTCAGCGGCGCATGGAAGGGGATCAGGAGATTTGCTGGATAGCGTAGTTAATCTCCTTCCAGAGTTCGGAAAAACCTTAAGATCAGAATCATCGAGGCGAATCGCTATTGTTGGGAAGCCAAACGTTGGCAAAAGTAGTTTGCTCAATTCTTTCGCCGGTCAAACGAGAGCTTTAGTAGATGATGCCGAGGGAACCACTAGAGATCCGATTGACGAAATCGTTGAGATCGATGGAAAATCTTGGCGCTTTATTGACACTGCGGGAATCAGAAGACGATCTCACCAGGCCGATGGCATCGACTACTTTGCAACTCTACGTACCGAGCGGGCAATAAATGATTCGGAATGCGTAATTATTGTTATCGACGCATCGCAGCCAATGACAGAGCAGGATTTGCGAATTATTTCCCTTGCCGAAGATTCTGGTAAGGCGTTACTTGTATGCATGAATAAGTGGGATTTACTTGATGAAGATCGGAGAGCTCAGCTAGATAGAGAGATGGATCGAAATCTCGACCAAGTTGAGTGGGCAGAGCAGATAAACGTTTCAGCAAAAACAGGTTGGCATCGAGATCGCCTCATTCCAGCAGTTGAGAGAGCGCTAGACGGTTGGGAAACTCGAATTCCGACGGCGAAATTGAATGCATTTCTTGGACAGCTAGTAGGTGCAAATCCTCCACCCGTCAGAAGTGGAAAACAACCTAAGATCCTTTTTGCTACACAGGCCGGAATCGCGCCTCCTACATTCGTTATTTTTTCGTCGGATTTCTTGGAGCCTTCTTATCGTCGATTTATCGAAAGAAGGCTTCGTGAAGAATTTGGATTTCAAGGGACGCCGGTTCGGATTTCTGTCCGGCTCCGGAAATAAATTCGAACGATAGGATTTTGGCACGGGACGTAGCGCAGCTTGGTAGCGCACATGGCTGGGGGTCATGTGGTCGCAGGTTCAAATCCTGTCGTCCCGACAATTGAGATAGGTTTGAGGATTATGACTATTCCCAACCTCCTTACCATTACGAGAGCTATCGGGATACCGATATTCCTCTTTTACATTTTCAATGAGCGGTATACCTGGGCGGTTGTGATTTTAATGATCGGTGGAGCAACGGATTATTTAGACGGAAAACTCGCGAGGGCTCTCAATCAAGAAAGCAGGTTGGGCGAACTTCTAGATCCCGCAGTTGACCGACTATATATAGCAAGCGTGTTGGCGGCTATGTATTTCTCTGACCTGCTTCCGATCTGGTTACTAATACTAATTGTTGCGCGCGATATAGCGCTAGGCGTTCTTCTACTGCTTTTGAAATATGCTGGAAAGCCCGCCCTGGAAGTCACATATCTAGGCAAAGCGGCTACCTTTAACCTTCTTTACGCTCTGCCATTACTCTTACTAACCAAAACTTCTGACACATTTGCCGAAATTTCCTTCATTTTGGGTTGGGCATTTGCCGGATGGGGGATAGGTTTATACCTTGTTACCGGCATCCATTACGGCGCTACCGGGTTAAGAAGATTACGAAAGGTTTGAGATGACAAATACCCCTGCAAATCTAAAATACACAAAAGAGCATGAGTGGATTGAAGAGCGTGGTGGTAATTTAATTCGTTTCGGTATCACTGATTACGCACAAGGCGCTCTCGGCGATATCGTTTACGTTCAATTGCCAAAGGTTGGCGATGTTATCGAAGCTGGAAAAGTCTGTGGTGAAGTTGAATCCACGAAAAGCGTCTCTGAAATTTTTGCTCCGGTTTCAGGCAAGGTTTTAGGAGTTAACAATTCTCTTGATAGTGCTCCCGAAACAATAAATTCGGACCCCTACGGCGCTGGTTGGATTGCCGATGTAGAGGTTTCGGCAACCGGCGAATTGCTTTCGAGCGACGACTACCAAACTCTTACTGCTTGACTCACCTCAACCTCCACTCTAAGGTGAGCCTTCTCTTGCATATACATCGAAAGGAGCTCAATGAATACCGCTCCGAATTCTGATCTCACCAGCACGATCCATCTAACACAGCTCCGCTCAGTTTCGGCCCCAGTTCTTTCGCTTCTGCAACAGGCTGGAGAAGAAGTGATTTCGGTATTAGAGGGATTAGATGCCAATTCGGCCATGTTGATTTCTTTGATTGGCCCAAACCGGGGGGCGCGTTATCTAATAGATAGCGATACAACTTCACTTGGCAGGGCGCCGGAAAACGAGATTTTCCTTGATGACATCACAGTTTCTCGACAACATGCCCAGATAAGAAGGGTGGATAAAGAGTATTCTCTCGGCGATGCGGGAAGTTTAAATGGCACATACTTGAATGGCTCAATTGTCTCGCAAGCGAAATTGAGCGACGGCGATGAAGTGCAGATCGGCAAATTTCGTATGCACTTCTTCATAGGAGGCAGAAAGCGAATATGAGCATTCCTGCCCGCGCCTATTTAAGTATTGGTGAAGTATTAGCAAAGTTACGCGGCGATTTTCCAGATATAACAATCTCAAAAATTCGATTTCTAGAATCGGAAGGACTTATCGATCCGCAACGCACGCCTAGCGGATATCGTAAGTTTACTAGCGTCGATTTAGAGAGGCTCCGTTACGTGCTTTTGGCGCAACGAGATCAATATCTACCGCTAAAAGTAATTAAAGAGAATTTGGACGCTTTAGATAGAGGCTTGGAACCAACTCCTGGATCTAGCCCCAAGCCTCGGATGGTAGCGCTAGATACCGCAATTGCTCCCTCATCTTTTGCAGAACAGAACGAGCTTAGACTTTCAAGACAAGAACTTCTTGAAACTTCTGGCATAACTGCTGAACAGCTATCTGAGCTAGAGAGTTTCGGTCTGATTGAAATAAAAGGTCGTTACTTTGATGGTGATGCTTTGATGATTGCAAAAGTGGTTTCCGAATTAGCAAACTTTGGAATTGAAGGAAGGCACCTTAGGGCGTTTAAAGCTGCTGCAGATCGAGAAGTGGGATTAGTGGAACAAGTTATCACTCCGCTTTTGCGGCAGAAAAATACCGATTCAAAAGCTAGAGCTGAGGAAGTATCTAGAGAAATTGCTTCACTCTCAGTAAGACTTCATGCCGCGCTTGTTCGCGCCGGCTTGCATCGCGCAAAATGAATCTCTTAGCTCTTGATGTGATTGGCGTTCGAGTTGAAATGCCTTCAAATCAACCAATAGTTCTACTTAAGGAAATAGGTGGTTCAAGATATCTACCGATCTGGGTTGGAGCGGTCGAGGCAACTTCAATAGCTTTTGCGCAACAGGGGGTAACTCCACCACGCCCATTAACTCATGATTTAATGAAGGATTTGCTAGAGAGTCTGAATGCCAAGATTGACTCGATCCAAATTACCGAGATAAAAGAGGGAGTTTTCTACTCCTCAATTAATTTAGCTGGGGGCCGAAACGTATCTGCTAGGCCAAGTGATGCAATCGCCTTGGCGCTTCGAACTGGCACGCCGATATTTGGCAGTTCCGAGTTACTTGCGGAAGCGGGAATTGAGATTCCTGATCAATCCGAGGATGAGGTTGAGCGGTTTAAAGAGTTTCTCGAGGGGATTAATCCCGAAGATTTTCAAGCATAACTCTCAACCCATACTTGAGATTTAGTGTGTCGGTGCTGGTTTCTACACCCCGCCTGACTTACCGTTATGCCACTGACGTGAAAGGCTTCCCCCTATGAACGCTGAGATTGGCTATCGGGGAGCCACCGCCTGCTCTGCCGCAGGCATCTCATATCGCCAACTCGACTACTGGGCGAGAACCGGTTTAGTTGAACCTACCGTTCGATCAGCAGCAGGATCTGGATCGCAGCGACTTTACGGTTTTAGAGATATTTTGGTTTTAAAGATTGTTAAGCGCCTTCTTGATGCCGGAGTCTCACTCCAAAATATCCGTAGCGCAGTCACCCATCTTCGCGATAGGGGAGCAGATGATTTATCAAAGATAACGCTTATGAGCGATGGAGCTTCTATCTATGAATGCACTAGCTCTGAGGAGATTTTTGACCTGCTACAGGGAGGTCAAGGGGTATTTGGAATTGCTATTGGTAAAGTTTGGAATGAGGTCGAGGGGAGTTTGACCCACCTACAAGGAGAAGACTCTCAAGGCGAGATAGTTGCCGATGGCGCAAAAGATGAACTGGCTCTCAGAAGGAAACTTCGCGGGGCATAAGCCCACTAAGCCCTCTATTCTTCTCGGGTGGTAAGACGAGAATTTTCTGATCGACATATCGGTCCATCCAGTGAGCAAGTTGGAACCATGCTCCATGAGCTTGGTTACTCAGATTTAGATAAATTTATCGCTGATGTTTTACCCGATTCCATCAAACTTGATGAGGTATTCGGCTCCAATCTTCCGAACGCGCTCTCTGAGACTCAGGTTATCTCGGAATTAAGAGAGATAGCCAAATCCAACCAGATAAATAATTCTTTGATTGGTATGGGATATTACGGCACGGTAACGCCTCCAGTTATTTTGCGTAATGTTTTAGAAAATCCTGCCTGGTATACCGCTTACACGCCATACCAACCAGAAATCTCGCAAGGTCGACTAGAGGCGCTCTTTGCATTCCAAACTATGGTTTCTGATTTAACCGGCTTACCTATAGCAAATGCTTCGATGTTGGATGAGTCGACTGCGGCCGCGGAAGCGATGACGCTGGCTCGTCGTGTTTCCAAGAAGAGCGATGATGCTCTCTTTCTAATTGATCAGAATTCGCATCCACAAAATCTTGCGGTAATAGCCACTAGAGCAAAGCCCTTGAATATTGAACTTTCCGAGAGAGATATTGATAGTTTCACAGATGAACTCTTGGATAGAAGTTTCGCTCTTTTAATCCAATATCCAGACACTTATGGAAGAACTAGATCCCTAGATCAACTCATCAAACGCGCAAAAGCGCGGGATGTAATTGTTATTGTCGCTACGGACTTGCTTGCACTCACCCTCATCAAAACTCCGGGAGAAATGGGTGCGGATATCGCAGTCGGTTCGGCCCAGCGTTTTGGAGTACCGATGGGCTTTGGCGGTCCACACGCCGGTTTTATGTCGGTCAAAGAGGGCTTTGAACGCGCACTTCCGGGGCGGTTGGTTGGTCAGAGTATCGATTGCCATGGAAACCCTGCTCTGCGATTGGCTCTGCAAACTCGCGAACAGCATATTCGCAGAGATAAAGCGACCAGCAATATTTGCACGGCTCAGGTACTACTTGCCAATATCGCCGCACTATATGGAGCCTGGCATGGCCCAGAAGGGCTGCGAGAGATCGCGAATCGAGTCCATCGCTTAGCACGTTCATTTGCTGCATCTCTTCGTTCGGGCGGCTATGAACTATATAGTGAAAATTTCTTTGACACCGTTTCTATCAAAGCTAGCAATGCAGACGCGCTTGTTGAAAGCGCTTTGCGAGCTGGAATAAATGTACGCAAGATAGGTGATGGCGTCTCAATTGCTATTGATGAAACTGTAGATGAAGCGCTTCTTTCGAGATTGGCAAAGGTTTGGGCGCTGAACTACGAATCGCGAGAGATGGTTGGGTCGCTTATCGAGCTACGCAAAACTAGCTATCTAAGCCATCCAATTTTTAATTCGTATCAATCAGAGACTTCCATGTTGCGGTATTTAAGAACTCTCTCAGACCGCGATCTTGCTTTAGATCGAACTATGATCCCACTCGGTTCATGCACAATGAAACTAAATGCTACAACTGAGATGGAAGCAATTACTTGGCCTGAATTTGCTAACTTGCATCCATTCTCACCGACATCACAATCAATGGGAACTCGACGGATCATAAGAGAGCTCTCTCAGTGGCTAATTGAAATCACGGGCTACGAAGCAGTCTCCCTTCAGCCAAATGCGGGGTCTCAAGGAGAATTTGCTGGATTGCTGGCGATAAAGAATTATCTGGATTCGATCGGCGAAACGTCTCGTGATATCTGTCTAATACCATCAAGCGCGCATGGCACAAATGCTGCTAGCGCGGTCATGGCAGGAATGAAAGTTGTAGTTATCGATTGTGATGAACGAGGTAATGTCTCAATCGAAGATATAAAAGCAAAAATTCAAGATTACGGAAATCGTCTTGCCGCTTTAATGGTCACCTATCCATCAACGCATGGCGTTTTTGAATCTGAGATAACGAATATCTGCGCGATGGTGCATGATGCAGGGGGACAGGTATATGTTGATGGCGCAAATCTCAATGCTTTAGTTGGTTTAGCAAAGCCAGGAAAATTTGGCGCCGATGTTTCTCACCTTAATTTGCACAAGACATTCTGCATTCCTCATGGCGGAGGAGGTCCTGGAGTTGGCCCGGTAATCGCCAGGCGGCACCTCGCCCCATTCCTGCCAAATCATCCGCTAGATGGGACATCTGGCCCAGCGACCGGTCCAGGGCCAATTAGTGCGGCGCCTTTTGGTTCGGCATTGATCTTGCCGATTTCATGGAGCTATATCCGAATGATGGGAGCATCTGGTTTACAAAAAGCGACTGAAATTGCAATTCTTTCTGCAAATTACATCTCAAAGAAACTTTCGCAAGATTACCCAACTCTCTACACGGGGGAGAAAGGTTTGGTTGCTCACGAGTGCATCATCGATATCCGTGAGATAACGAAGAAGACCGGGGTTACTGTTGATGATATTGCCAAGCGCTTAATGGATTTCGGCTTTCACGCTCCAACCATGAGCTTCCCGGTTCCCGGAACTCTCATGATTGAACCTACCGAGAGTGAAGATATAGCCGAAATTGATCGCTTTATCGCAGCTATGAAAAGTATTCGAAATGAGATTAGAGAGATCGAGAACGGAAATATTGCAGTTGAAGATTCGGCCCTGCGGAGCGCTCCTCATACGATTGGCTCGCTGCTAACAAGTGAATGGAATAAACCTTATTCGCGAGAGAGCGCAGCATTTCCCGTCTCTGAAACTTTTGGAATTGGCCGCCGCGGCAAATACTGGCCAGCAAGTGGTCGTATAGATAGCGCATATGGGGATAGGAACCTGGTCTGTTCGTGCGAGCCGATTTCCGCCCTAGCTATTAATTAGTTTACATAATGTGAATTATCGGCTTTTAATCATTAGGTTTAAACCACGCGCTCCAATGCCTAAAGCGCCGATGATGAACCAGAACCAGCTCCCAATACGGCTTGCAGTAGTTCTTCCCTCATAGGTCGTTAGCTCAGAAATCAAATTTCCACTTTGGAATTGAGGCAACTTTTCCTCAACTTTTCCAGAGCTATTTAAATGCGCGGTAAATCCGGTCGTGCTGACAGAAATCATGTTTCTGCCTAGTTCAGCGGCCCGCGAAGCCGCGATCTGTAACTGTTGGGCAGCCTGATTGCTCCTGCCAAAGGTAGCGTTATTGGTCTGGTTTACGAGGAAAGAAGCACCAAGCGTCGATTGACGAACCAAATCGTCATCAAGAATCTCAAAACATATCAACGTCGCAAACGAATCTTTCGAAAGATGAAAAAGTACGCTTTCGCTACCCGCTTGAAAATCTTTTACCCGTTTTGCTGCCGGAACTATTCTCTCAGCGATATTTCTTAAAGGCATGTACTCTCCAAATGGCGCAAGATCTTGCTTTATATACCGGGTTAAACTTCCATCTGGACGGTAAAGGATCGCTGTATTCAATGGCCCTTTCGAATCTCGCTCGACCGCCCCTATGAGAAGCGGCTTTGATAATCGTTGCAAGAGCTCCGAAATTTCGCGCTTTGCTACTGGATTTCGCTCTGGATCTAAATCCGAAGAGTTCTCAGGCCAGATGACTAAATCAACATCCTTCGAAAGATCAGTAGCCGCTATATGACGACGCAGAACGCTAAGCGCCCTTTCGTTGAAATCGAGACCAAGTTTGTCTACGCCGCCTTGTACGGCCAGCACGTTAATGTTCCCCTGCTTGGCAATCTGAGCAGGAAAAATACTAAGTGATAAAAGTAAAAGAGCAAGTAAGGATAGGATTTTCCATCGAATGAGAACTACGAGAGAAGCGATGATTGCCGTTACAAAAGTTACACCAGCTACACCAACAAATGGATAAATATTTGAAAATGGGAAAATCTGAGTATGGCCAATCCTCCCCCATCCAAAACCGCCGAAGGGAAATTTCATTCGCAGTAGTTCTACCAATAGATAGCAGCTCGCAAAAGCGATTGCACTGAAGGTATTCCTTTCGAAACGAAATAGCACAAAGATTAGAAAGAAACCAGATTGAAGAACTGCGAGTGCGACCCAGGGAAACCATCCAACATAACTTCCAGACCAATGAAGAAGAACTAGAAAAAACGAAAGTGCAAAGGTAATCGCAATCAGCACTCTTTCTTTGAAATTCTTATCTAGCAGTAAATAGAAAAGAGAACCCAAAGCAAGAAAAGCTGCTGGCCAAAAACTAAATGGTGCGAACGCAAAATTCAAAGCGAGCCCCGAAAGGACCGAAAGAACTACGACCATTTTAAGGCGCTCTTGATTCTCTGGATACTAGTTTTCAAACCAAATTCCTCTTCCAAGGAATCTAACTTTTTTCGATCACTAGCTTCTCTTGGTGAATTAAGAACCACATCTGGCAAACGAATATCCGTCACGCAAGTGACCAATTTGGTTGCTTTGGTGGCGTAATCCAAGTCAGCCAAAATCCTTTTAGCTAACTTATCCGGAATAGTTGGAGTCGAATTAGTTAAATCCGCCAAAACCGACGCCATATCTTTGAATTGATTGGCTAATTGAGCTGCACCCTTCTCCCCGATGCCTCTGATTCCAGGTAAGCCATCCGAAGCATCTCCTCGGATCATCGCAAATAGCCCATATCTATCCCCCGGAATCTGGTATTTTTCACTGATCCAAGATTCATCCACCAAGTCGTGCGATGAAATTCCCTTTGCTAGATAAATTACCTTGATATCCCTTTTATCAGATACGACTTGGAATAAATCTCTATCACCGGTGGCAATTCTTACCGGTCCACTCTGAGTGTTAGCCAATGTAGCTATCACATCATCAGCTTCGTAATCATCAGCTCCAAGAATTGGAAAACCCAGTGAATCGAACAAATCAATTATTACCGGTATTTGTGGCGTTAGAGTTTCTGGCTCTTCCTCCCCCTCCTCATCTTCTTCTAGCCGATTACTTTTATATTCCGGAAAAAGATCAACACGCCAAGATGGTCGCCAATCTCCATCCAAGCAAAGTGCGATTCGATCTGGGTTGTACAGATTAATCAATCTTGCAGTCATATCTAGAAAACCTCGAATTGCATTTACCGGCGCTCCCGAGGGTGAAAGCAAGGTGTCGGGCATTCCGTAATAAGCCCGATACCAGAGAGAAGCGCTATCAATTAGCAATAAAGTCATGAGATCACCGAGGAGTAAGCGATAACTCCCCTATCTATACGGCGAATGGCATCTTCAACGAGATTCTTCAGAGAAATATTCGCGGATCTCAGCTGACCCAGCAGATCAATTATTTGCCTCATATTACGAACGAAATCTCCAACAGGTATCTCCGTCTCTCTCAGAATTGAATTCAATTGAAATCCATTCGCCCACCGATAAGCGCTCCAAGCTAAATCAAAATTCGGTTCCCGTTGCGAAGTGAGCCCACATTCATCTTCTAAATTTACGATTCGCCTCCAAGTACTCATGACTTCCTTCATGGGCAACTCAAGGCTTTTGGGAATTCGAGGTATCTTGCTCCGCTCTCCCCGACCTTCGTACACCAGAGCGGATAGGACTGCGACCAAATCTGGCGCCGACATTCTTTCAAAGATCTCAGAGTGAATAATCTCAGCTAGAAGGAGATCCGATTCAGCGTATATGCGAATAAGAGTTTTACCTTTTTCACTTAGTTTCTCATCTTCCAAATACTTCATTTCGCGCAATACATTGACCACACGATCAAAGGTTCTTGGAATGACGTTGGTCCGAGAACTGACACGTTCGGATAGACCACTTGTTTCCCGCTCCAGCCGAAAGGCTTTCTCGTATTTGCGAGAATGATTTTCGCGCTCTGGACATGCATGGCACGGATGAGACTTCAAATCTCGTCGTAATTCACTAATCTTTCTATCTATTTCAACCTTGTTTCGTTTCTCTCTCGAACGATAAGAACGCTCTAAGGTGCTGATCTCATCTCGCATCTTGGCGTAGCTGGCGAAATCACCTAAATGGCAAACCTCAGATTTTTGCAAAAAATCGATTGCTTCACGATTCTTATTTATCTGGCGGAGTAGTCCGGATACTCCGCGATCGGCTTGAAACTGCGCAAAAGATGCGCCAAGTGAACTTCGGGCGCGCTCTTTACCAAATCTGGAAATAAGATTAGCCGACATGTTATATGTGGGATTAAAAGAAGACCTAAGAGGATATGTTCTTGTGCTCGCTAAACTGGCTGCCATCGAACTATCAATCTGATCGCTCCACATAACTACTGCGTTTCCTTCAACGTCGATACCTCGTCGTCCCGCTCGTCCAGTTAATTGTGTGTATTCGCCTGGAGAAATCGGAGAGTGAGACTCGCCATTCCACTTTATGAGTTTTTCTAGAAATACGGTTCGAGCCGGCATATTGATTCCAAGGGCCAGAGTTTCTGTTGCGAAAACAATTTTTAGTAGCCCTTTCTGAAATAGCTCCTCGATGGTCTCTTTAAACATCGGAAGCAGTCCAGCATGATGGGCTGCAATTCCTCTCTCGGCGGATTCGCACCAAGCGTCAAAACCTAAAATGCCGTAGTCCTCAGGCTGAAGATCTGCGGTCTTCCGGTCGATAATTTCTCGAATCAACGCTTTCTCTTCCCGATTGGTGAGATTGATATTGGCTCGTAGCGCCTGCTCAACGGCAGCATCACAGCCAACTCTTGAAAATATAAAGTAGATAGCTGGTAGGTATCTGCGATCGTCTAGCACTTCAATAACTTCTGGACGTGTTAACTGTTTTATCTGGGAATTTCGCTCTCTCCAATTACCTCTATGACCAACCAAGAGTCGTGATCTTTTTTCAAGCCTGATGATTTCTGGATTTACTCGCCCTTCATCGACGAAGAGGTCTAAGAGGCGATTACCTATAAGAATATGTTGATACAGCGGGACCGGCCGAATCTCACTTAGAACCACTTCTGTATCTCCGCGCACCTTACCTAGCCACTCGCCAAATTCTTCAGCATTTGAAACTGTAGCCGAGAGCGCTACTACCTGGATTCGTTCGGGTAGATGAATCAGAATCTCCTCCCAAACCGCGCCTCGGAATCTATCTGCTAAGTAATGAACTTCGTCAAGTACCACATAACCTAAAGTTTCAATATCTGATGATTTTGCATAGATCATGTTACGAAGAACTTCTGTTGTCATGACTAGAATTTCAGCAGTCGAATTTATCGAAGAGTCGCCGGTGAGAAGGCCCACCCGAGATTCACCATACTTAGCAACAAATTCCTGATACTTTTGATTTGAAAGTGCCTTTATTGGAGTTGTGTAGTAACAGCGAACTCCTTGATTAATCGCAAGATAAGTTGCAAATTCACCAACAATTGTCTTACCGGCTCCGGTTGGGGCCGCAACCAAGACTGACTTTCCATCTTCTAGGTGACGGCAACCTAACTTTTGAAAGTCATCGAGAGGAAAACTGTAACCCTCTGAAAACGATCTCAAATTTGCATATTTTCCGCGAAGTTTGGATTCTGCGTATTGTTCGGCCGGAGATTTTGCCATTAAGCCGTCCAGGTAAGAAGCGCTCCCGGAACGGAATGAGCTGTTATGGGCAAATCCCCAACTCTTTCCCCATCGGCATAGGCAACTGCAACTGCATCGACTTCAATATTTGCACCGCGAATTATCGATACTTTCGGGTGAAATTTGTGAGTGCCTTTATAAACTTTAGGAAAAACTCGAAGGAATTCTGGTTTCGAAACTGGAGATAAAACCATTAAATCAAGCAAGTTATCCTGAATATTAGCATCTGGAGTTACTAACATTCCGCCACCATATGAACGGCCATTACCAATAGCGATGAGCATCGCTTCGCCATCGAATCGTTTACCATCTACCACGAATGAATAGTTTTTTGGTTGAAAAAATGGTAATTCCAAAATCATGGCTAAATTGTATTTAATAGGATGTCGCATTCTCATCCGATTAGCACGTTCATTAACCAAGGAATCAAATCCGGTACTTAAAATATTTCCAAAATATCTATTGTTAACCCTCCCTAAATCAATGTGCTTGGGAGGTTCATTTAAAAGATTTAGGGCTTGCACTCCATGTGGAATACCAAGTGTTCGAACAAAATCATTTCCCGTTCCCGCGCTAATTGGGAGTAACGGTACTTCTGTTTTAGCCAACACCTGCATCGCCAGATTCATAACTCCATCTCCACCCACAACTATTACCGCCTCAATATGATCGGAAATAGAAGCTCGCAAGAGAGATTGGGCGCTCTCGGCGCTAGAGGCTGAGATCTCGTTAAAATTTCTTTTCGTGGAACGAAGCCATTGTCGAACCATTTCACCAACTTTGGCTCCCCTACCTCCACCAGCAGTTGGATTTACAAGAAGTAGAAGCACCACTAAATCGATTCAGGTCGGTCTATCGGTGCAGTTTCATCAACCGAGAGGTTGGCTCTACGGCGATCTCTCCTTTTATCGACAAGAAGGGCTAAACCGCCAGCGCCGAAATACAATGCGATGAGCGGGAGCGCTAATGCGGCCATTGAGAGTGGATCGGCGGTTGGAGAAAAAGCAGCAACGAAGAAAGTAATTCCAAAGATTGCGAAACGCCAAGGCTTTAGTATGGATTTGCCTGAGAGGACTCCAACTAAATTTAAGGAAACTAAAAATACTGGCAACTCGAAAGCTAATCCGAAGACAATAATTAATCGAAGTACAAAATCCAGATAATCATCAAAACGCACAAGATTGCCTAGCGCTTCCGGCGTAAACCCGAATAACACGCGAATAGCCATCGGAAGAATATAGAAAGCTAGGAAAGCGCCAGCTGCGAAAAACGGAGTGGCAGCGATGATGAAAAATATTGAATTACGTTTCTCTCTCCTGGAAAGTGCGGGTGCAACAAAAGCCCATATTTGGTAGAGCCAAAAAGGTGCCGAGAAAATTAATCCAGAAAGAAAAGAAACCTTCAACTGTAGATTTAACGGCCCAAGAACTCCCGAGATAAATAGGGCGCCGCATTGGCTAAGCCCAGAATCCTGGGCTAGTTTGAGATCGCAAACAGGTTCAGATAATCGGGTAATAATTTCGTTGTAGTTTATCCAGCCGAAGGCTGAGAAAATTAGGACGAAAAAAGTTGCTTTTATTACTCTTGAGCGCAACTCTCTAAGATGGTCAAGAAGCGGCATCGTTCCACGGCTTGACATGTTTTACCCCTACCTGGTGTGGCGAGAGTTAGCTCCCTGACTTGCCCTCTTCATCATTCTTCTTTTCATCCTTATTTAATTCCTTAACTTCGCTCTTGAATATACGAAGCGATCGGCCAAGAGCGCGAGCTGAGTCGGGAAGGCGCTTTGCGCCAAATAGGAGGATTACAACCAAAATTAGGAGGAGCCAGTGGGATGGTTCACGTAAGCCGAACATCAAAACCCCCTTCTAGGATTTCCGACATACGCTATCACGCGGACCTTCAGAGTTCATTGGTAAAGAGCCAAAGCTTCTTTAGCCCGCAATTGAACCAGGCTTCTAAGGTCTACTGGAGTCGCAACCGTCGCGTCCCCTCCGGCTGCCAAGATCTCGCGTATCAACCATTCTTGCTGATATACCTGGACTTCGAAGACCTCAGGATCATTGGTTTTTTTCAAGAGATTGTGATGTTTCCTATAAAACTGAGAGTCAGTGCTCATCTTTATTTTCACGGTGATTGGTATTGAGCCTCCCGATAACTCACCAATCTCAGATGGCTCATCAAGAATTTTGGCGGAAACAATTTTACCCAGATTGAATGTGCGACGAGCATTGACTAAATGGCACCAGGCATCCCAATGAAACTCGCCTTCATGCTCGTATTGTCTGATTAAACTTATTTTTCGACTACTCACTTCGTCCTTCGTGTCATTTCTATAAGAAATCTCAACCTTATGATTCTTGATTACGGCCTCTTCGCCAATGCGGCGCCAGTTTCGAATTGAATCGGGAACGAAAGCCATGTTTTCGGATGATGTATGAAACGAAACCTGATCCTCTAGTTTGGCAATCAATTCTTGTATCTCCGATTGCAAACTCTCAGGAGACTCGTCGAGTAGCGCCAGTAGAGCAATTCTTAGAATGAGAGATTCGCTTTCGGTAAAATTACGCGGGTTCTCCAAATTTTGAGGCTCTCGTAATGTTACGTAACCTCCATCAGTTGATAAATCTATTAACTCCAGAGGGGTATAGCCAGGCAGCCCGCAAACCATCAGCAAATCAAGATCTGATACCAGTTCCGGTACGGTCATATGGAATTGATTAGCTATTTCTTTCAAACTAAGGCCCGGATTTGCACGTAAAAACGGCACGAGATCAAGAAGTCGAATCACGCGAGCATTTGCCTCAGACATGAGACCTCGCAATCTCCGTGAAATTTAGGACCATCTTCTCTCTCAATTGAACTGGTTGAATTACCTCAATATTTGGGCCATAGGGCGAGAGCGCTTCACACGCCTCCTCTATATCTTCGAAATATATTGTTATGGAACGCCATTCATCGCTTAGATGTGATTCAGTGACATGTTTTACATGCTTGGCAAGAAGCGAATCTCCAAAACCATTTCGAAGCTTAAACTCTACTTTAAATTCGGGATTCCTAATCATAATTAGATAATCTTTAACTCGAAAATCCTCAGGAATCTCAAACGAATTACGTTTCTTATCTACACTAATCGAACTACAAATTCGTGAAATCTTGAAGACTCTAATATCATTTCGCGATAAATCTTCACCGACCAGATACCAATCACCGCGCCAGCCGCCCAAGCCAAAAGGATTGACCTTACGAGTCTCAGATTTCGAATTCCCACTCTTTTGATATTCAAAAATAATTTGTGAGTGTTGAGCGATTGCGTTTGTTAATTCGATTAAATTAGATTCTATAGTGCGAGGAGAGAAGAGATATATCTCTTCGGGATTTATTGGAGTTATATTCAGAGAATTCAATCTTTGGGCGATGTTGGATTTTGGTCCATCCAAATCCCCGCCCACAACAGCAAGGGCAACTGAAAGCAGCCCTAATTCCTTAGCGGTGAAATTCGGTTTCATGCGGTATCGATCGGCTGAAATGCGATATCCGACTTCGTCTTCAAAGAGTGGGTCGTGACTCGCTACTTCAATAACTATTCCCAGGTTACGAAGTTCATCTTTGTCACGCTCAAACATCCTCTCCATGGCTTCGGAAGAACCTTCGTAACCTGCTACCCGCCGGAAAATCTCAGATTTCGGCATAAATCGGCGCGAGGCTAAGAGGGCCATTGTGAGGTTTATCAATCGTTCGGTTTTTGCGCTCGACACAAGGCGAGATTAGTCGTTGCAAGGTGTGTAAGGTGCCCATATGAAATCTATTAAGTTGCTAAGCCTTCTTCTTATAGCGCTAATTCTTACCGGTTGCACCACTGATGGCGGGGCTCCGGCACAAACCCCTGAAGCTGAGAGCTCTGGCTATCCCACTGTGAGTAGCAATGCCGGCGATGCACCTGCCATATCAAAACCTGTCGGTAGCCCTCCAACAGAATTGATTATTCAAGACGTCATTTTTGGCAACGGAAAAGTCGCAGCGGCTGATTCAATTGTCACCGTTCATTACACATTAATGGCCTGGTCAAGCGGGGAAGTTCTCCAAAGTTCTTGGGGATCAAGTCCTTTTACTTCTGAATTAAGCGGGCTGATTCAAGGATGGCAGGAAGGCATTCCCGGTATGCAAGAGGGTGGACGTCGTTTATTGATCATTCCGCCAGATAAAGGTTACGGTGCGCAAGATATAGGTTCTGGCCCAAATGAAACCCTAATTTTCGCGGTTGACCTCATCGCCATCCAATAAGGAGTAAGCGCCCTTAGCGGGGCGTCGCCTTCGCTTGATGGGTGGTTGCGCCATCTTCCGGGAAATCAACAAGAAACCAGTGTGCGCATTCATGCTGTGTTGCGGCCTTACTGCAAGGCCTTCATGGTGCCAATATCTGATCAAGGATTCAAAACTTTCTGGTTCTGAGAATAGACCAGACTCCTTAATCGCTTCTGCGATTCTTGATAATTGGGTTGTTGTGGCCACATAGCAACAGATTACGCCTCCTGGCTTAAGCGCTCTTGCTGCGACATCTAGAGCATCCCATGGCGCTAACATGTCATAAATAACTCGATCAAAATTCTGTTCAAGCTCGATATCCTGCACTCGGCCTAAGTGAGTCTTCCAATTCTTTGGTACATATCCGAAATATTTCGAAACGTTTTCGCGTGCTACATCAAGAAATTCACTGCGAGCTTCAACTGACACCAACTCCCCATCAACACCGATTGCTCTTAAAAGCGAAATTGAGAGCGCGCCACTGCCTGCACCAGCCTCAAGCACTTTTGCTCCTGGGAAAACGTCGGCATATCCAACTATCAGCGCACTATCTTTTGGATAGACGATTGTTGCGCCTCTTGGCATAGACAAAATGTAATCATTGAGAAGCGGTCTCATTACCTGATATTTACTCCCATTACTTGAGAGAACGACGCTGCCCTCTAGTAAACCAATAATTGAATCGTGATTGATCCAACCTTTATGGGAATGCCATTGAGCGCCCGCTACAAGATAAAAAGAATAAAGTTTTCCTTTTTCATCGGTGAGCTGAACTCGGTCGCCAGCTTGTAGTTCTGGGGTAGCCTTCATAATTTCAAACCTGCCTGCCTGTAAAAAGTTCGCAAATACTATTGAAGGTTGCCCCTTCTAAAGTCTCCAAATATCTCGCTCGCGGAGAATCGGGAAGATTCTTGCCATGTTTTAATCCCAAAATCCAGGCACCTGATGAAATCGCTGCCCTCATGCCATTTGGTGAGTCCTCAATAATCAAGCACTCCTCAATAGGCGTCTGCAGATTTCTGGCAGCTTTTTGGTATCCGCTTGGGTCAGGCTTTGGTTTTGGCACATCATCAGCGCTAATTACGGTGTGAAAAATATTTCCGATACTGGGAAGCGCTGCTTCAACAATTACTTGAGCGCTCGCCGTCACCAGGCCCAATTTAAGATTAAGAGAGATCATCTCCGAAATTAATTTTTGCGCACCCGGTGCAAACTCCACACCCGCAGATAACCGATTTGCAATCCGGGCAATTAACAAATTTGATAATTCACCTTCGGCAAACTTTCCTGGGGCACGCTCTCTCATATAAGAATCAACCCGGCTGATTGGCCCGCCAAGACAATTTTGAGAATCCGACTCGCTCCACGGAATTGAATTTAAACGCGCTAGTTCAAGTTCTTCTTCCTGCCAAACCGGTTCACTATCTATCAAGGTGCCATCCATATCCCATAGAACAGTTTTAAAAGGTTCTTGAACTTTGATCATTGGACTAAACGGCATTGAAATACTTCGCTTCTGGATGATGGACGATAATTGCCGATGTTGACTGTTCTGGATGTAATTGAAACTCCTCCGAAAGCGTGACGCCGATACGTTCAACGTTAAGCAAGTTGCAGAGTAAGACTTGTTGCTCAAGATCCGGACATGCGGGATAACCAAAACTATATCTAGATCCTCGATAGCCCTGGTCAAGAATTCCTTTTATATCCACTCGATCCTCAAGCCCAATGGCAAGCTCTTCTCGTATTCTCGCGTGCCAATATTCTGCAAGCGCCTCGGTTAACTGAACTGATAGCCCATGAATTTCCAAATACTCTCGGTAGTTATTCTTGGAGAAGAATTCTTGAGCTACTTCACTGATTCGATCCCCCATAGTCACAACCTGCATAGCAATTATGTCTATCTCCGGCGAATTCACATCTTTGAAAAAGTCGGAGATACATAAACGGCGATCTCGTCGTTGTCGAGGAAAATCAAATGATGCTATCTCTACCTTCTCTGGAAGTTTCGTATGATCATAAATAATTAAGCTATTTCGATTACTCTGACATGGAAAGTAGCCATATACAACACTCGGTTTTAACCAGCTACCGCTTTGGGCGCTATCCAAGAGTGCTCGCAACCTTGGCCTTGCTTCATTAACAACCATCTCTTCGTAATCCGATTTGCCTCCCTTCAAACCCCACTGGCCTATGAAAAGGGCTCGTTCGTCTAGCATTTTCGAATAATCAATAAGCGGAATTCCTTTGATGACTTTACTCCCCCAAAACGGCGGCTTAGGAACGATGACATCAGCAGCAACATCACTTCGCTTAAAATCAATTTCCAAATTCTGGGCGTTATTTCTCTTCGTGACCCTCTGCTTTAAGGGAGGTAAATCTGGGTTCACTCCAGCTCGCTTGGCTGAGATTAGTTTTTCAACTAAGTTCAAACCTTCAAAGGCATCTCGCGCATATCGAACTGTTCCCGGGAAAATCTTGGCAAGATCGTCTTCAACGTAAGTTCTAGTTAACGCAGCTCCACCTAGTAAGACTGGCCATTTTTGCGCAAGACCGCGGGAGCTTAACTCTTCCAAATTTTCTCGCATGATTACAGTTGACTTAACCAGTAAGCCACTCATCCCAATTACATCAACGTTATTTTCAGAGGCGGATTCGATGATTTGATTGATGGTCTGTTTGATTCCTATATTTACAGTGCGATAACCATTATTTGAGAGAATTATATCGACAAGATTTTTACCGATGTCGTGAACATCTCCCTTCACGGTCGCTAAAAGAATCGAGCCTCGGTTTGTCATTTCAGTCTTCTCCATAAATTGCTCAAGAAATGCAACTGATGCCTTCATAGTTTCAGCTGACTGCAGAACAAACGGAAGCTGCATTTCTCCTCTTCCGAAGAGCTCTCCCACTTCACGCATGCCATCTAAAAGATCTTCATTGATAATAGAGAGAGCAGATTTGCCTCCATCCAAAGCTTCTTGAAGATCTCGCTCTAATCCATTTTTCTCTCCATCAATAATTCGCCGGCGTAATCGCTCGCTGATTGGAAGAGCTGCTAATTCCTCGGCGCGCGATATCGTCGCGGTTTCGGAGTCAATATCGGAGAATAGGTTGAGAAAATTGCTGAGCGGATCAACCGTTGCTATTCCGCCTTGATATTCCCGTTTGTCATATATCAATGCCAACGCACCCTCAATCTGTTCCTCAGGAATTCGGTTGAGAGGCACAATCTTGGATGGATGGATTATCGCCGAATCGAGACCGGCTTTAACGGCTTCCGATAAGAACACGGAATTTAGAACTTTTCGCGCGGCAGGTTTCAACCCAAAGGAAATATTGCTTACACCAAGCGTTGTTAATACGTCTGGGAATTCTGACTTCAATAATCGAATTGCTTCTAGTGTTTCTAAGGCATCTCGACGAGTCTCTTCCTGGCCAGTTGTGATTGGGAAAGTTAAGCAATCAACAATTATGTCGCCGATATACATTCCCCAATTTTCAGTCAGGTCATTAATCAATCTTCGGGCTACTCGAAGTTTCCATTCGCTAGATCGCGCTTGACCCTCTTCATCAATCGTGAGCGCTACGACTGCTGTGCCATGAGATCTCACTAAGGGCATGATTTTCGCGAATCGAGAATCTGGGCCTACGCCATCTTCGTAATTAACTGAATTGATGACACAGCGACCACCTAGATGTTCAAGGGCAGCTTGAAGTGTTGCTGGTTCAGTCGAGTCGATCATTATTGGCAATGTAGATGCAGTTGCTAACCGAGACGCGAGAATTGAAATATCTCTAACGCCATCACGTCCTACGTAATCAACGGAGAGGTCCAAAACGTGCGCACCGTCTCGGATCTGTTCCTTGGCAATTTCAATACAGCCATCCCAATCTTCGCGCAAAAGAGCCTCTCGGAATGCTTTGCTGCCGTTGGCATTAGCGCGTTCGCCAATCGCTAAATATGTTTGATCTTGCTTAAACGGTACGAACTGGTAAAGCGAAGAAACGCCTGCAACAGGTAAGCTCTTTTTCGCGAGTTTGATATTCCTCTTCTCGTTGAAGGTTCTAACAACCGCCTTTAAGTGCTCAGGTGTCGTTCCGCAGCATCCACCAACAAGTTGAACTCCATATTGTTCTACAAATTTATCTAGAGCGGATGCGAGTTCATCTGGCGTTAGCGGATAGTGAGCACCACCATCTTTAAGAATAGGTAATCCAGCGTTTGGCATACAAGAAATAGGAATTTTTGAGTTTTGCGAAAGGTAACGAAGATGCTCACTCATCTCAGTAGGTCCAGTCGCACAGTTCAATCCGATTAGATCAACCCCGAGATTCTCCAATGAATTAAGAGCTGCGCCAATTTCTGAACCCACCAGCATAGTTCCATTGGTTTCGATTGTTACTTGGACAATCAATACGATGTCGCGATCCTGAATAGCCTCACGGGCTCCAATTGCAGCCGCTTTAGCTTGTAACAGATCTTGTGTTGTTTCGATGAGTAATGCATCAACTCCGCCATCAATCAGCGCAGTAGCTGCAGTTCGATATGAATCTGTTAACTCCTTAAAAGAGATATGACCGAGAGTCGGTAGCTTGGTACCAGGGCCTAATGAACCGAGAACCCATTTCGGAACTGAATATTCGTCAGCAACTTTTCTTGCAATCTCAGCCCCAGCCCGTGCCAGTTCATAGGTTCGATCGATAATTCCGTATTCCCCAAGATTGCCGATATTGGTACCAAATGTATTGGTTTCGATTGCGTCAACCCCTGCGTCAAGATAGGACCGATGGATCGATGCGATGATGTCAGGTCGAGTGATATTTAGAATTTCATTGCAGCCTTCATGTCCTTGAAAATCCTCGAGCGATGGCGCTGCGGCTTGAATCATGGTACCCATTGCGCCGTCTGCGATTAGGGTGCGAGTCTTTAGGGCCTCACGAAATGAGTTTTTTGATTCGGCCATTGCGTGAAGTTTATCGTAAGGTTACGTTGTGCATCTTTTCGAGAGCCGCTATACCCTCCGTAAACCAATCATGATTTCGGCTTTTTCAGGTTGGAATGATGCTGGAGAAGCTGCAACATCAGCTTTAGATCATCTCCTCGCTTCGTGGTCGCATCACAAATTGGCAACCATGGATCCGGAGGAATACTACGACTTTCAAGTAAATCGACCTTCAATTTCTCTTGATGCAAAGGTGGTTCGAGAAATTATCTGGCCGAACACGTTAATTTTCGAAGTTTCTACTCCGCAGCTGGCCCATGATTTTTTGATTGTAAAAGGCATCGAACCATCTATGAAGTGGCGCAGTTTCACAAGAGAGTTGTTGGACTTAGCCGATGATTACGAGGTTGGGATGTCTGTAGCGCTCGGTTCGCTTCTAGCGGATGTGCCGCATACCAGACCTATCGTTGTAACAGGAAGTGGCGCCCATCCAGATGTTGCAAATAAGTTAGGTGTAGAGGTTTCTCGTTATGAGGGCCCGACGGGAATTATTGGAGTTTTGCAAGATTCGGCTTTCCGAAGAGATATCGATGCGGTTTCGCTCTGGGCATCAGTTCCTCATTACGTCTCAACCCCTCCTTGTCCAAAAGCCACACTCGCTCTGATCAACTCCCTAGAAGATTTCTTATCGATTCAAATTCCGCACGGAGATCTCTCAGAACGATCTGCGACTTGGGAGGCCCAGGTAAATAAACTCGCGTTAGAAGATGCGGAAGTTGGTGACTACGTAAAAGAATTGGAAAAATCTAAAGATGAGGCTGAGCTACCGCTTGCTACTGGGGATTCTATCGCTCGTGAAGTCGAGCGTTATCTTAGAGATAATATCTAAACTGCTAACCCCAATAAAGAATCTAGGGCTCTAGATATGGTGCCAGCATTGCCACCAACTTCCCCATTTTCAGTTCTATCGCACCATAATTTCAGAAGCGAAAATACCCTTGGTGTATCGAGATCGTTTGATAAAGCTTGAGCGATATCCAGTATTAATTGATCTGTATCAGCTACTTCCTCTCTAGCTAAATTTTGTCGCAATCTATTCAAAACGGATTGAGCATGTTCTAGCGATTCACTAGTCCACATCAAGTCTTCCGAATAATGACGTTGAATTAGAGCCAATCTGATAGCAGCGGCATCCACACCTTCATCTAGTAAATTAGATACGAGAATCAAGTTACCAAGACTTTTGCTCATCTTCTCACCCGATAAACCAATCATTCCGGTATGCACATAGATTGAACTGAAAGGCCTTCCAGTTATCGAGCGGGCTTGGACTGCGGTCATATAGTGATGCGGAAATCTTAAATCGCTACCTCCGCCCTGGATTCCGATCGAAAATTTCGAACCAAGATCCAATGATGAGAGTGCAAGCGCGACACACTCGATATGCCATCCCGGTCTACCTTTACCAAATTCACTCTCCCAGCCTGGTTCATTTTCTCTTTGTTGCATCCAAATCAATGTATCGAGTGGATGGTGCTTTCCAGCGCGTTCTGGATCGCCGCCTCTCTCCTTAAAAATACGAACCGCTTCATCCTGAGTTACTGGTAGATTTTCAATTGCGCCTTCTACAAGCGAGACATCTAGATAAATGTCTCCGTCAATCAGGTAGGTTTTTCCGGTTTCGACCAATTTCTTGATGTAAGAAACGATCAACTCCATATTTTCGATCACGCCCAGAAAATTGTCTGGAGGAAGAACTCGAAGTGCCGACATATCATCCCGATAAAGTTGAATTTGCCTCTCCGCTAGTTGGTTCCACTGCAGACCATCTCGATTCGCCCGCTCCAAGAGCGGTTCGTCAATGTCTGTAATGTTCTGGGATCGTTCGCTATTTATTCCAGAAATAATTAGATACCTTGTAATTAAATCAAAGGTTAAATAGGTAGCGGCATGTCCAAGATGTGTCGCGTCGTAAGGGGTAATGCCACAAACATATAAACCACCGCATCCAACCTCTAGCAATTGGCGAGAATAGCTATCTCGCAACATTAATGGTGGAAGCTCGACCCCTAGTGGAGGTAAATACGGTTTAGCCCAACTTTCCATGGTTCAAGAATACTTTGATAACAGTTAGACCGGTGGCCAAGGAACCGCCGGCCAATCTTGACCCGGTTGCGGAAAAATCTGCTCTCTCAAAAGGAAATCTATTCGGTCGAGCGTTGCCGCTACTTCAGAGTTGTTAATCAAATCATTTAAAACTAGCTTACCGCTCATTATTGAATCTTTAGTTTTCCTCAAAATATCAATTTCTTCCTCAGTCAAAACCATACCGGCAAATTGCCAGAGTACGGTTCGCAACTTCCACTCCTCATGGAATGAAACTCCATGATCACAACCGAAGAGCCTGCCCTCGCTATCGAGAAGAATATGTCCAAATTTACGATCGGTATTATTTATTACAACATCAAATAATGCCAATCTTCGCAATTGTGCATTTTGCGAACTCCCAAATGTAATCGGATCAAAATTTTCAGCTGTCTCAATCCATTGCTGGACGGCGCCGATTCCGAACGGACCTTCCCGAAGTACCGTCAATGGAACTACATCAAATCTGTTTCGGCTAACCCGATACGCCGCAACTTCACGGGAGGCTAGATTTCCATCTGGAAAATCCCAGAGTGGACGCTCGCCGGCAATCGGCTTATAAACGACAGATATAGGTCCTTCTAATGTTGTGATTTTGCCAAAGAGCGTTGCGTTTGAAGCGTCAATCAACCGTCCTTCAATTTCAATCGCTCCAGTTTCAAGAGCGTGCGCAAGCTTCTCGCTCATATTTTCCGACGGTAACCATTTGCTCTTGGACAGAGATGGCCCTCCACATTGATTGGTCCTCCACAGAACAAACACGGTTGTCGACCAGCTGCAACGACATCTAAGGCGCAAAGTGCAAATTCGATAGCTTTGCTCATTTCGTATTCGAAACTTATGGATTTTGGATTTTCACTCTCCTCTTCAACCGCGTTTATCTCTACGCGTAGCCGAGCTCCATCAGGTAACCAAGTAAGAGAGATCATTCCAACGCTGAACTCGGGCTCTATCGGCATTTCAAGGTTGGAAAAGGCGGCGTTCTGCTTTTTTACACTCATTCCGATTTCACGTGCAATTTGAATTATTTTCTCGGCAAGTGAGGCTGCTTGATTCTTTTCAAGAGCCAGCGAGACAATCACCCCCTTTTTAATCTGGAGATAAAATTCGCGCTCTCCTGGCAAACCAACTGTTCCCAAGATAAGCCCTTCGATCTCGCCTAAGGAGCGATTCATGACCTTCCTCCCCCGAGAACGAATTTGCCTATCTTTGGTGGATTTTTGCGACGCTTACCAGATTCGCTATTCACAAGTGTTTTATTTGTAAATGCGACAAAATCATTCTTTCCAAGTTCAATAGCGCTAAGACTGGCTGGATTTATATGAATCTTCTGAAAGTTTTTAAGTTCTGTACCAAGAGTCTGCGCAAGAGCCATTTTTATAATGTCGCCATGGGAAATCAGCAAAACCTTCGATTTGGGGTAACGTCGAGTCAAGTCATTAAGTCCTCGAAGAACCCGATCCCAAGCATCTTGGAAACTTTCACCACCGGGGAACGAGAATTTTTCAGGTGACTTTTGAATTATCCGCCAGTCACGCTTTAGCGAGAGAAGCTTCAATTTACGTCCACTCCAGTTTCCATAATCCATCTCCTGGAAGTTTTCGTTTACTTCTATCGGTATCTCCTTCCCGGCAAGTGAAGCGATAAAAGGAAGAACCGTTTCCCGACACCGCGGAATGGGACTTACTAAAATTCGATCTATTTCCAATTCTTTGAGAGCCTTAGAAAGTTCTAGAGCCTGGTTTTTCCCCCGTTTAGACAACCCAACATCGCTTCTTCCAGCCAAAATGCCTTTCTCATTTGCTATTGATTCAGCATGTCGAAGCAAATAGATGAGAGTCACGGCAGAAGGGTAGCGACCGTCCCACCCATTGAGTGTTCTTATTGCTAAGGTCTTAGATATGGAGAAGCGACCAGTTGGCGCAAGCGGATTACATGTTTCCCGACTCGGCCTTGGAACTATGACATGGGGTCGAGATACCGATGAACAGGAGGCAGCCGATCAACTTCGACTTTTTCTCGATGCTGGTGGAAATTTCATTGATACCGCTGCCATCTATGGAGATGGAGATAGCGAGCGTGTTCTTGGTGGATTAATTGACGCAATGGCAAAACGAGAAGATCTCGTTATCGCCTCAAAGGCCGGAATCTCTATTCGAGGAGGTGAAAGAAAGGTTGATAACTCGAGAAAAGCGCTCCTTGCTGAATTAGACCGTAGTCTCACCAGGTTAGGTACCGAGTATCTCGATATATGGCAGATAAGCACTTGGGACGAGGAAGTTCCTCTAGAAGAGACTTTGGGCGCCCTAGATAGCGCAGTCTCCAGCGGAAAAGCGAGATATGTAGGAGTCACAAATTTTTCTGGCTGGCAGACCGCCAGAGCAGCAACTTTGCAGAATCCCATTTTCGGAAAAGCACCAATTAGTTCAACTCAAAATGAATTATCACTTTTAAATAGAAGCTGCGAGCGCGAAGTCCTCGGAGCAGCAAAAGCTCTGGGATTGGGATTCTTCGCTTGGTCGCCGCTAGGAAGAGGCGTATTAACTGGGAAATATCGACGTGGATTGCCATCTGACTCCCGCGGAGCAAGTCCACATTTCTCAAGTTTTATTGAGCCTTACTTATCGGAGAGATCAGCCCAAATTGTTGAAGCCGTCTTAGTTGCTGCAGATGGACTTGGATTGTCACCGATAGAGATTTCAATTGCATGGGTTCGCGATCTACCAGGAGTAAGCGCCGCCCTTATTGGAGCGAGAACCGGCGCTCAAATTAAAGGGATACTGACGAGCGAAGCGATTGTGTTACCTGCTCCTGTTAGAGAAGCCTTAGATGATGTTACTGCTCCAGAAAAGCTATACCTGAACTAGAAATTTATATAGCGTCCTTGCACCAAATTTGAGTGATTCAATGGGGATTCGCTCATCGACGCCATGGAAGAGCGACATAAAATCAATCTCGCTAGGAAGTTTCAATGGACTAAATCCGTAACCTTTAATACCCAACCTTGCCAGCGCTTTATTGTCTGTACCACCACTAAGTACATACGGAACGGGTATCCCATCAGGATCTTCTATTGTAAGAGCCGATTTCATCTTCTCAATTAATTCACCCTCAAATTGGGTCTCTAACGGGATATCGGAAACTATAGATTCAATCTCTATATCTTCACCAATAATTTCTCGAACTGTCGACAGTAATTCGGCCTCATAGCCCGGAACAGTTCGACAATCAACAACCGCAGTTGCTATTTGAGGAATTACATTGGCCTTATATCCAGCGTTTAGCATCGTTGGATTCGCCGTATTCCTAAGAGTTGCGCCGATCATTTTCTTTGCTGGTCCAAATTGGTCAAGCAGAGGCTGGAAATTTGTTTCATCGTATGCGATGCCAGTGATCTCTGAAATCTTATGTAACAGTTTTTTGTTCGTCTCGGTCAATCTTTGTGGCCAGGCAAAGGCACCAATCTTTGCTACCGCCTCCGATATACGTGTCACTGCATTCTTTTCATTTAAAAGAGAGCCGTGGCCCGCCACTCCGAAAGCTGACAATTTCAACCATTCAATACCCTTTTGAGATGTTTCAATTAGATAAATGCGTTTCGAATTACTTAAAGTTACGGAGAAGCCGCCCACCTCAGATACCGCTTCCGAGCAACCTTTAAATAACTCAGGATGATTTTCAACCATCCAACGTGAGCCGTAGATTCCACCAGCTTCCTCGTCAGCAAAGAAGGCCAGGACAATAGTGCGTTTCGGTTGATAGTTATGTCTAGCCCAAAGTCGAAAGATACCTAGCATCATCGCATCCATATCTTTCATATCGACTGCCCCGCGACCCCAGATGCACCCATCAAGCAGATCCGCTGAGAAAGGATTTACGCTCCAATCATTGGCATTTGCAGGAACTACATCAAGATGCCCATTCATCACTAATCCAGGTAAAGAATCATCACTTCCTAGAATTCTGGCGACAACATTGCAACGCTTCGGTGCACTTTCGTAAATTTCTGAATCTATTCCGACTTCTTGCAATTTCTTAGAGACATATTGTGCGATAGCCGCCTCATCGCCATTTCCGTCACCGAAATTAACGCTTGGAATCTTTATCAGATCCCGGCAGATTTCAATTACATCCGCTTCTAACTCCGCACGCAACGCCGCAGTCAATTCCATGGGCTAAAGTATGCCTTCATAAGTCCGGGTGGCGGAATTGGCAGACGCGCTAGCTTGAGGTGCTAGTTCTCGAAAGAGATTAGGGGTTCAAGTCCCCTTTCGGACACGGAAATAACTTGTCGAGGATATGCTCCAACCATGGCAGAGCGCGATTTAGTTAATGCCCTATCTCTAATTGCAGATGTTCCAGATTATCCAAAGCCCGGAATCCTCTTTAAAGATATCACCCCATTACTCGCAGATGGCCCCGCGTTCCGTGTGGTTGTTGATGCTCTCGCCGATTCAGTAATGAATCTCTCCCAAAAGGTGGATGCTTTGGTAGCAATAGAAAGTCGCGGCTTTATTTTAGGAGGCGCACTCTGTAGGGCGCTTAATATTGGATTTGTGACGGTGAGAAAACCTGGAAAATTGCCCCGCGATGTCCATCGAAAAGATTATCAACTTGAATATGGCTTTGATGCTCTAGAAATGCATAGAGGTCTACTTGCCGAAGATAAAAATGTCGTCATTGTGGATGATGTCTTGGCAACAGGAGGAACTGTTCTTGCGTGCCAAGAACTTGTTGACATGTCTGGCGCGAAAACTGCGGCCCACTTGTTCCTTCTCGAAATTTCTCAGCTCAGCGGACGCGATGCGATACAACGTGCCAAGCCCGGCATAGAAGTTGTATCTCTGTTGAGAACTTAAAATGGCAGAGCTTGTTTATTACTGTGGCACTATGGATAGCGGTAAATCCACTCTCGCTCTCCAAACGGCGCATAACCACCAAAGTCGCGGAAGATCTGGCTTGCTCTTCACTAATCGTGATCGAGCCGGTTCCGGAAAAATCTCCTCGAGGCTAGGTCTTACCTCAGAGGCTTTAGAGGTAGGTGAAGATTTAGATATCCATCAATTCGTTGTGGAGCAACTCTCGCAAGGTGCAAAGATTGATTATGTAATTTGCGATGAAGCTCAATTTTACTCACCTATCCAAATAGAACAACTGGCGCGGATAGCAGACGGGCTAGGTATCGATGTGTACGCATTCGGAATTCTTACCGATTTCCGCACTCGACTTTTTCCCGGTTCTGCACGGTTAGTGGAATTAGCGGACCGAGTTCAAACTCTTCAAGTTGAGGCTCTCTGTTGGTGCGGCGAACGAGCAACGCATAATGCTCGAACCATTGATGGCTCCATGGTCACTGAAGGCGAACAAGTTGTCGTAGGAGATACGAGTAGCGGAGAAAGTGTTGCGTATGAGGTTCTGTGTCGGAGACACCATATGCGCAAAGTCACAGCAAGGGTCTCAGGGCAGGCCCACCCATCTATTGATCCGCTGCCATTTTCATAAATTTGAATGCAGGCTACGTTTATTTATCAAGGCAACTAGTATTTTCTCATGAAAACTCGAGGCTATGCAGCGCTGGAAAGTAAAGCACCATTAACAAATTTCGAATTTGAACGCAGAAACCTCGGCGAATTCGATGTTGGTTTTAACATCAAGTTTTCTGGAATCTGTCACTCCGATATTCACCAAGCGCGTGAAGAGTGGGGACCCGCGATTTTTCCCATGGTTCCAGGACATGAAATAGTTGGAATCGTCTCAGAAGTTGGATCCAAAGTTTCCAAATTTAGAGTCGGAGATCGCATCGGAGTAGGCGTATTCATCGATTCGTGCAGGAAATGTCGAAACTGCATCCGAGGCATGGAACATTTTTGCTCCGAAGGTATGACTGCTACATACAATGCGGTCGAGCGCGATGGGAAAACAATAGCTTTTGGCGGATATTCAAATTATTTTGTAGTTGATGAAAAATATGGCGTAAAAGTTTCGGAAGAATTAGATCTCGCTGGAGCTGCTCCGTTGCTCTGTGCCGGAATAACTCTTTACTCCCCCATTCGCCATTGGCAGGTAACGAAAGGATCGCGAGTTGCTGTAATGGGTCTGGGCGGTCTTGGTCATATGGGAGTTAAATTCGCTGCAGCTCTTGGGGCGGAAGTGACTGTTTTTTCTCACAGTGCCTCAAAAGCGGCCGATGCCAAGAAATTAGGCGCAACTAATTTTGTCGATATCTCAACTGATTGGCAGAAAACTTATCGGAAAGGTTTTGATTTAATTCTTAATACCGTTTCGGCTGAATTAGATTTAGATCCGTATCTGCAGTCTTTGGACACAGATGGCACGCTTGTAATCATCGGCTTACCCGGAAAGCCCTATGCAATTAATGCAGGAACCATGCTGGAAGGACGACGCAGAATTGCTGGCTCAATGATTGGCGGAATGCCAGAGCTCCAAGAGATGATGGATTTTTGTGCTGAGAAGCAGATATTCAGTGAAATCGAAATTGTTTCACCGGATCAGATAAATACGGCGTATGAGAGAACCATTAAAAGCGATGTAAAGTATCGATTCGTTATCGATGCTTCAGCTTTCTAAACTACTTTTGAAAGAGCTGGAGTATCAACGGGGCAAACGCTAACGCTGGAAGCAAATTGCCCACTGAAATGTTTCGTACATTCAATAGTTTCAAACCTATTCCGATTAGAAGAACCCCTCCAACCGCAGTCATAGATGCGACCTGGGCTTGACTGAGAATGTTTCCAAGGAATATGCCGATGATGGTCCAAGCTCCTTGATAAATACCAACCGGAATGAAGGAGAGTAACACTCCGATACCGAAAGCAGCGCTAAACGCGATCGCAGCGAAGAAATCAAGGGAACTCTTAAGTAGCAATTGCTCGATACCTTTACTCATACCATCGCTAATACTTCCCAAAATCGCTAAAGGTCCGATTACAAAAAGTAAAGATGCGGTTACAAACCCTTCCACAAACAAGTTATCATCTTTGGCAAATCTCTTTTTCAAGGTCTCACCAATTTGAGTAAGACGATAATCAACGTTTATCCAAGAACCAACAGCAGCGCCCAAAATAAGCGAGGTTAGAACGACGAGTATCGGTCCGCCTTGCGCTGTGGCGCCTACAAAATCTTCGTTCCACAGCTCCTTAATCGCCGCAGCCGCACTGATAAGAGTTATAAATCCTAGAACGTCTGTTATTAAACTGCGGGTTCGCTCTGGTACGCGATTCCCACCTAGTCGTCCAAAGATTGATCCCATCACGATTGCTATGACGTTTATTACAGTGCCGATACCAGGAAACATTTGGAAAGTGTATGCCCTTGCGGTCACCAATTGAGAATTTATGAAGTACCCTCGGCGAATATGCACCGATTCTTTCAATCTTTAAGAGCATTCTTACGGCCTAGCAAGACTGTGCCGAAAACTCCCTGGACTGCGCACTCTCCCTGGTCGCTAACAACAAGAAGATTTGCCATCCTCGTGCTGGGTTTGTTTCTTTTCGGAATCGGCGATTCGCTCTTAATAGTTTCAAATATTGGCAATTCGCCTTGGACTGTTTTATCGCAGGGAGTATCAAAACAATTGGAAATTTCTATTGGAAGTGCAACGCTTCTAGTAAGTTTATTTGTGCTATCTCTATGGATACCTTTACGTGAAAAACCTGGATTTGGAACCCTTGCAAATATATTGATTATCGCGGCAGCAATTGATGTGGGAGTTCGATTCATACCTGATCAAGAGATTTTCTTCTTTGAAATTCTCTATGTTCTCCTTGGAATCACCCTTGTAGGTTTGGGGTCTGCGCTTTACATAACTTGTGGATTGGGATCTGGACCACGAGATGGCTGGATGACAGCGCTCCATCGCCGAACGGGTATCCCCGTGGGGCGAGTTAGGCTTTCAATTGAAGTCGTCGTTCTGTTAAGCGGATGGGCCTTGGGCGGCGTAATCGGACTTGGGACAGCGCTCTTTGCGCTCTTGATTGGCCAGGCCGTCGCAATCTCTTTCGGTGTCGTTGCCCGGCTTACCGCTTAGTAGCCTCTAGATTTATCGCTTCCCTCGGCTTGTGGACCGCCTCCACACGGTGTCGCAACCACCACCGTTAAAAAATTAGCAATCTCTCATCTTTTGATGAGGTGAAAGGTAGAAAATGCTGGATACCTTCTTCAAAATCTCTCAGCGCGGATCCTCGGTAGCTCAAGAGGTTCGCGGTGGCGTAGTTACATTCTTCACCATGGCGTACATAGTTGCGCTAAACCC